>CAUZFZ010000056.1:0-52926 GCA_963579025.1 Planctomycetota bacterium
CGAGACATCCGGACTCATGGTCTTTGCAAGAACAGAGACGGCGAAGCGAACGCTGCAGGGACACTGGCAGGACACGGAAAAACGCTACCTGGCCGTGGTCGAAGGAAAACCACCGGCTGATCACGGAGTACTGAAGTCACACCTGGATGAAAGCGGCCCGTTCAAGGTCTACAGCGCCCCTCCAAGTGAGCGAGCACGTCTTGCGGTGACGCATTACCGGGTGATCCGACGAACCGAGTCTGGCGCGTTGCTGGAACTGAAACTGGAAACCGGTCGCCGCAACCAGATTCGCGTGCACCTGGCCGATGCGGGCTGTCCGGTTGTCGGCGATCAGAAATACGAGGCCCGCACGAATCCGGTCGGGCGTCTGGCATTGCACGCCAGTTTCCTGCAATTCCGGCACCCGTCGACGCGTAAACTTCTGACCTTCGAATCAACCCTGTCGCCGGTCCTGTCGCGGCTCGTCTGACCTGGCAGGCTTTTGCTTCTCGTTCCATCGCAGAATGGTTGTGAGTTTTTCCGTAGGCCGGAACAAGCAACGCGCAGTTCCGGCACTCGTCGTGGCGGAAACCGCCAAATTGCCGGAACTGCGATTCGCTTGTTCCGGCCTACGAAAATTGTGCGATCTACTGCACGAGCGACATGTGTGCCACTCCGCTGAGGAAGAATGCGGCCCCGAATCCTGGGTGTTTGAACGTGCCTCCGCTGGACGGTCGGATCTCACCAGAGCACAGTCTCAGTTGAGCAAATCGAAGTGACCGGGCGAAGTCGACATGGCTGCGGTCACGTTGCATGTGCGTGTAAAAAAGTCAGGGCGATCGGGCTTTCTCATCAGCACGGTAAAACCGATTTCGCTGTCGAATTCGATGTTTTCTCTACTTGTGTTCTCGATCGAGACAAGCATCGCGGGAGGCTGCGGCGGCTTCAATTCCGGAGTCACATTGACCCGGATCGTCTCACCAACTGCCGGCGGGACTGTGCCCCATCGAGAAGCCAGTTTCATAATGCAGCCGTCGCCAGGATTAACCGGTTGGCGAATCGCCGTGGCATGGACAATCAACGGGCGTCCATCGAACGGTCGAAGAGAGTCTTTGATCCGCTCGGAGACCCACATGACATGCGGTCCGTCCGACAGCACACAACTGCCCCACCGGTCGAAGACGACGACACCGCGATACTCGCCCGGCAGCAGAATTTCGGCCTGAACCGGTGTCGCGGCCACTGTGAGGACGATGCCGATGAGGAGATGCCTAATCTCAAGTACTCCTTATCGTGAGCGATTAGATCGCGGCCTTCACCTGAGTGCCATGAGCAGTCAATACCCGTCCAGGCTCACTGCGGTGTCACTCTGAATCGGGCATTCAGCGGCGATTTGTCAGGCGGCGGACCAGGCGGATCGCCGGGGCCCACCGACTTCGTGACAATCGATAACTCGGACCTGCGACGCATCCGCACAAAGAGAATTGCTTCGCCGCTGTCTTGAGTCCCCGACGCTCATTGGTCGTCGATTCGGCGGAGCCGGAGAAAGTAGTTTTCTTTGAAGCCGGGAATCGCGACTTCTTCAATCAGTGCAAAACCGGCTGCTTCGATTTCCTGTCGAAAGACGTCTTTGCCAGCTCGTACGTGGCCCAGAATGAACTCCCGCGATTTCCCCGGGATGCGTTCAAAGTCAATGACGACCAGCACGCCGCCGGGCTTCAAGGCTCGGTAAATCGAAGCGAGTGTCGAACGCGGATACTCGAAGTGGTGATACGTGTCGCACACGAAGGCTACATCAACGGAGGCTGGAGGCAGCTTGACGGAACGCTCCGTGCAAAGCACAGGCGTCAGGTTCTCGACGCCTTCTTTGCGTGCCTGGACCGCAATGTGCTCCACAAACCCTGACGATATGTCAATGGCGTAAACCTTCCCGTCTGTGCCGACGGTTTGGGCAAACATCCGGCTAAAGAAGCCCGTACCGGCTCCGATGTCTGCGACGTGTTGCCCAGTCTTGAGTTTGCAGGCCCTCACCACGGCGGCTCGCTGGGCAAAGACTTCCCGACTTTCGATCTCGAATCGCCCCAGCCATTCGGTGACGTTGAGCTTCGGGTCGACAAAACGCTTGTTGATTCCCGGCCGAACGCTCTTCTCCTCGGCCTTCTTCCGGCGGATGTAATCGATTGCTCGCTCTTCATAACCCGGAGTTCTCAACCCGACCGTCGCCGCTTCCTTCCGTGCATCTTCGATGCTAAGCCCGTCGTTGAGCACTCGATGAACGAGCCAGACGGCTCCCACGCGATTCGCTGATCCGCAATGCAGCATCACTGGCTTGCTCCTGGCGTCACTCAGAATTTTCAGTGAACCGTCAAAAACAGCATCTGACAGTGTGTCAGGTGCGCGGAATCCAAAGCGATGGAATTCCAGTCCGACTCCCTTCACCGTCGCCGGTTCGTCCCAGTTGACTTCACCCTTGGTTCGAAGGGTCACGACGACCCTGATGCCACGTTTCTTTGCTGCAGCAAAGTCCTCAGCGGACGGCTGCCCGCACAACAGATTCTTTCCGAAACTGTGGACGTTGCGAGTTGACCCGAGCCGGACCGATTCCAGCCTTAATGCTGGTGCGTCGTCAGCACGGGGTTCTGACGCAGTCAGGCAGATGCAGATCGCAAGGCCGATGGCGAGTATGTGAGCTGATCTCATCAGGTTGCCTGTATGGAATCTCGCGGGGATGTACGAATCGCTGGTCTGTCGGATACAGGAATCAGTTAGCCAACTCCATTACGCGAATTCGGCGGTACTCCATCTGACCCCGGTCGGCTTCCAAACCGATCGGACCGGAGGCAGGTAACTTCCGAGGGAAGTCCAACGGCTCACCATTGCACGTGCAGATCGCCACGTCTCCCTTGACGATCACTTCGATCACATTCCAGTCCTGAGGACGATAGCTCTTCAGCTCTTTGTAAGGACCCGCGACGTAATAGTCGCGGCATTGAAGCTGTGGACCTCGGATGAAGATTCCGCTGTCGGCATTCACGCCTGCGCGGAATTCCAACTTCAAGTGGAAGTCCTTCGAGAATTGACGTGTCGTCCACAACTGTGCCAGCCCCTGCCCAGGATTGACGACGATTCGTCCGTCACGTCCTGTGTACCTCCCGTCACTGGACTGCTTCATACCATCGAACGCCGGACCACCCTTGTACTGCCAACCCGTTACGTCTGTGCCTGTCAGCAGTAACTCGAAGCCCGCCTCCGGGTCGTTGGTTCCATCAGTCTGAAACGGTGACGCAGGCAGACCAGCCTTGTTGTAGAGATTGACGTCAGGCACGTTGGCCCAGCCATACCGAACTCCAATCGGGTCGCTGACTTCGTTGCTTGAGACGACCACCGTGTCTCCCTGTATTTTGGCAGTCGCGGCCGCTTCTCCTTCCTGGCCGTAGACAACGAAGCCTTTCAGTTCGCCACCCTTAGCGACCAGTCCCCCATCTGCGTGCTTGAATTTGAGGACGACCTTGTTTCCATCAATGCTCATCGAATCATAAGTCGGACCCGAGTATTCAATATCTTCCTGGTACGCGATCGCCCTTGCCGCCAATGCCAGTCGCTCACCGATGGGCTGCTTCTGCTTCGGATGGATGTCGGTCGGATGTCCCACGTCGACGGTCACAGCCATCGCCGTATTCTGAGTTGTCTCGGTCGTGACTCGTTGTGCTTCCCGGACTTCCGGAGACATGCCTCGATGCGGCGTGATCTGAACGAACAGAAATGGAAAGTCTCCCTGCCCCCAGGCCTGACGCCAACTGGAGATCATGGCAGGAAAGAGAGTTCGATATTGCTCGCCACGAGACGAGTTTGACTCGCCCTGGTACCAGATGGCTCCCTTGATCGCGTAGGGCTGGAGTGGAGCGATCGAACCGTTGTAAAGCCCGGTTGGACGATTCCTGCTGGCTGAAGGGTGGGCCGGCGGTTGCGGTTTGCGGGGTGGACGTTGGCCCGCGGCCTTCGCCTTCGTGACGGCCAGTTGGTACTTCTCAAGCAATTCCAGTTCGCGTTTTTGGTAGGCGGCGAGCAGCTTGGCATGACTGTCGAGTCGTTGCTGCTGCAGGTCGAGCAGTGGCTTCAATGTCGGATTTCGCTCCAGCTCCTCACGGGCTGTCCAGGCTTCGGCGACTGTTCCACCGACCGCCGACTTGATCAGGCCCACGGGGACTCCGAGCCTCGCTCGCAACGCTTTCCCAAAGTAGTAGCCGATCGCTGAAAAAGCACCAGCAGTTCCCGGCGAATCAACCGCCCAGCCTCCGCCAATGGCATCCTGCGGCTCGTCGGTCGCCTGAGCTCGAGCCGAGAACAGTCGCAACTGTTGATCGCCGGCGGCTGCAATGGCTTGCTTCCCATTCACAGAACCACCCAACCCAAACGCCATATTCGACTGCCCGCTGCAAACCCACACTTCGCCCACAAGCACATTCTTAATCGTGACGACATTGCTGCCGTCTTCCGTGGTGGCGGTCAAGGCCCGACCTTCAGCTGAGGCCTTCAGTTCATCCAGTCGAACCATCCATCGGCCAGACTTGTCGGCCGTCGCGGATTCCTTCTGTGCAGCAAACGTGACGAGTATGGTCTGGCCGGGCTCGGCCCAACCCCAAACCGGAACGGTTTGATCACGCTGCAGAACGGCACCGTCAGAAAACACGCTGGCCAGTCGCAGCGACTCGGCCGCGGTCCCGTTCGAGGATGCGATGACGACAAGCAGTACGGTGATCATTAGATGCGATTTCATAGTCGTTGCATTTCCGAAAGGATGGAACCGGGCTTCAGGTGTCGCCGCGACATGGTCAAGTTACGGGTTCATTCGCGGGTCCTGTCGTCTAGCGGCAGCGTCGATCACTACGCACCGTATCTGGATTCGCTTGAGCCGACGACCGATCAGAGCTCGCTGTCGATTTCCCCTGCTGTTGGTCATGACATTCTGACATTGTCTGTCCGAGTTCTCGGCAGTCTGGCAGGCCAATTCGGCCTCCCGAAAGAAGCGGAAAAGCGTCGTATGTTCAATGCGATCGAACTGGCTCGCGTCCATGGTGTATCTTCGACCGGGCTGGAGAAAGCGGGGCCACCTGCCACAATCAGCGTGAAGATACGGCTTGACGAATCACTGAATCCAGGGTTTGGAGATCACAGTGCGGCAAACGTACCTGATTATTCTGCTTTGTGTCTTGAGTCCTCAAGGGTTCGGGGCCGACGACGCTGCGTCGGTGAAGAAAACTGACTGGCCTCAGTGGAGAGGGCCGCAGGCGAACGGTGTGGCCGATGGCCGAAAGCTGCCAATTACCTGGAGCACAACCGAAAACATCATTTGGTCAGTGACTCTGCCCGGGTGGGGAACCAGTTCCCCCGTCGTATTCCACGACCGAGTCTTTGTAACGACTGAGGTCGACGAGAACGAGAATAAATCACTGCTGACTTTGTGTTACGACCGATCGACGGGAAGCGAACACTGGCGGCATGACTTCGGACTGGGAATCAATCAGCGGACTCATGAAAAGTCGAACCTCGCCGTCAATACGCCTGCAGTTACGGACGATGCAGTCTACGTGGCGTTCGGCAACGCGGCAGCAGCTCGATATTCCCACGACGGCAAGGTCGCCTGGACGACTCAATACATTTCGAGATTTGGTGACCCCAGGATGGCATGGGGATACTGCTTGAGCCCCGTTGTCCTGCACGATGCGATCCTCTTTCCCTGGGATCATCACACCGGACCATGCTTTCTCATCGGACTGAACAAGATGACCGGCGACATTGCGTGGATGAAAGACCGCCCCATTGGAACAGTTCACGCGACACCGCTTCTCGTCGAACATCACAGACAATCAGACATTCTCGTTCCGGGTAAACACCGGCTGACCGCATACGACGTCGAAACTCACGAGGAGCTCTGGGTATATGGTGAGGGATCCGGACCCTATAACGGCGAGATCATCGTCAGTCCGGTCTTCGGTGACGGAGTTGTTTACTTGCAGCTATGGCGGCAGAGCCACATCCACGCCATTAGATTGAATGGCGACGGCAAGTTTCCGACTCGACTCTGGGAGAGCACCAAACCCGGTCCTGTTGAACCATCACTGCTCTACTACAGGGGGCTGCTGTATGCATTGATGGATAACGGCGTGCTGGTATGCCCTGACGGCAAGACGGGCGACGAGCATTACCGGCACCGATTGGGCGGCAACTGTAATTCTTCACCAGTCGCCAGCGATGGCCGAATCTACATCAGCAACAACGACGGTACGACGTTTGTTGTCGAAGCTGGTTCCGAGTTTCGGCTTCTCGCCCAGAACGAACTTGGCCAGCGGATCACAGCGTCACCTGCGATCAGTGGTGATTGGCTGCTCCATCGGACGGATTCAAATTTATTCTGTATTGGCAAGCAGTAAGTCAATTTCAGAGAAATTCCACCGTGCAACCTGCCATAATCCGCTTCGCTTGCCTTATTGCAGCGTTCTCAACAATCCGGACTTCTGCTGGCGACGCTCCAGAAGTCGGCACGAAGGAAGCGTACGACGCCTCACTCACCGAACTGCCGGTCGTGAGTTTTCGCAAGTAGGGCGAGTCTCTGTCGTCGCGGTCAGTTCGTGATCCGGATCTCATTCGCGCACCGCCTCCAGACTGCGCGGGGACACCACAAGGTAAGCGCGCAGTCCAAATGTGAGGTCTCTTCCGTACGTCAGAACTGCTAACATTTCCAGCCTTAACCTATCCGGCGAGGAAAGTACTCACGGGAAGGTGCCTGTGCCCGTTCCTGTGAAAGGAAACAGACAATGCCAGGAATTCGATTTCTCGCGTTCGTTCTTGGTGCCGGAGCAATGATACCAAGTGCGATGGCACAGGAGATTGATCTCTTTGCGGACCCGACAAATGACAACGTTGTGTCGAAAGATTCTGGAGACATCAAAGCACTTAAGAAGGGCAAGTGGATTGTCGTCTCCGTCGAGCGTGACGGACAAACCGTGCCGGCTCAATTCGGGCAGAAACCGGGCGACATCATCACCTTTAAGACCAGGGATGGGCTGACGGTCCTGTACTGAGGCTTCGCGGTCACGCGTGCAGTTCGCACGACATATCTCAAGTCACTCGACGAATCGAAATCACCCAAACAAATCAACATTCAACTCGGTACCGAAGACCTGTTCGCGACCGCCGTAGACGGCAACACCATCGAGACAAATACCACTACGGACGAGGTGACCCCCAAAACCACCAACCAGTCGCAAGCCTCCCCAGTGGTCACACTCAATACGGAATCATACGCAGTCCCGATTGCGTGGCTGGACAAAGCGAATACGCTCGGCCTGAAGGGGATTTACAAAATCAAGGGGGACTCGCTGTCTTACTGTTTCGCCCAGCCCGGTGAGGAACGCCCGGCTTCGTTCGAAGTTGCAGAAGACAGCGGACACACAACCATCCGGTTGAAACGGTTTACAACGGGCGAAGAGGAGATCGAGAAAGAACTGAGTGACGCTGGCGTCACCCTTCACAAGGATGAAGTCGGCTGGATCACGAATATCAGAATCGAACGCAAGCCGAACTCCGATGATCTACTTTCAGCAGCAGCGGGTCTCAAGAAGCTGGACAGCGTCACGATTAATGCCTCGGCAGTCTCTTCGACAGGTCTTAAACACCTTTCAAGCCTCGCCAGCCTGCGTTCATTGTCAATCAAATCCGAGTCGGATTCGATCACCGGCCTTGAATCACTGTCGGCCGCCCCGCACCTCTATTCGCTGTCTCTAAGCGGAGATCAGATCGACGACCAGGTGCTTCTGGGCGTGAGCCAACTCAAGCAGATTCGAAAATTGGAATTGCAGCGGCCTTCCGCCTCAAGCGATGCACTGAGGCAGCTGATCACCGCGCTACCCTCGTTGACGCGACTGGATGTCGATGGCGCCGAACTCACCAGCCGTACCTGGAGCGTAGTCGCCGGAATGCAGAACCTGGCAACGCTCAGCGCCGCCGGGTCAAATGTCACCGATCAAGACCTTGTGGAAATCCGTCAATTGACCAACCTGACTGGACTCCTTATTCAGAACACGGAGACGTCAGACGAAGGCTTCGGCCAGCTTGTTAGTCTGAGCAAACTGGACTTCCTACGGATCGATGGCACTCGTGTCACGAATAGATCGCTGAAGCTGATCGCCAGGTCGTTTCCCAATCTCCGTACACTCTACATGCAGAACCTCGATGAGGGTGTCACCGATGAGGGTCTGCTCGCTCTGGGGCAACACCCGCGCCTGAATTACATCTACATTTCAAATAACACTTTCAGCCAGGAATCGCTCGAGAAGTTGCGAAAGGTGCGGGATGACTTGCGAGTCAATGACTGAGCGAGAATTGACCTGCGGACAGAAATGAATTCGCGTCGTGGGTTTATGTGCAATCAAGAGCGCCTCTGACTCGATGACTCAAGCCAGAGGCGTTTCCACATCCGCAACCGATTCTGTCAGGCAGCCATTTCACGCGCTCGTCAGTTCGCGTCCCATACGGGCGCTCGCCCGTTGTCTGTGAGCATGGTGCCGGAATTGGTGCCGCACGATCTGCACTCATCACGGGTTGCGACGCTCAATCTCGATAAGATCGAGGTGAAGTCGTGTGCTTGAGTGCACAGGCGGCGTAGCGTTGGCCCAAGTATCGAAGTGTCGTCAGACGCTGGGGTCGACATTCATCGGCTTTCCCCACGTAGACCCCAGACTGACACCTTCAGCTTACGTATTCGGACTGCTTTCAGTTCGCTTCGACCGACGCTGGCTCGGTTCTTGTGCGGTAGAGAAACGCATCGGAGGTGAGCAGTGATACGAGCAGTGCTTGCATGCTGCCGCCGCTGTCTTTGTAGGCGTGATACGCTGCCTGAAGGACGGGCGCGTCGTTGATGTTTTCATTGCGGCCCATCCAGAAACGGAAGGCGTGGCGGACGAAGACCTGCTCGACGCGTTGGCTTTCCGCGAGCTTTTGAATCATCTCGATGGCGTTGGCGACTTTGCCGTCGAGCGTGGGGTCGCCGGAATCGATGATCGCGCCCGTGGTGTCGACCGGTTTGTCGAGTTCAGTTTCCCGATACAGGCCCGCGTGGTTGAACATCTCGAACGGCAGGCCGAGCGGGTCCATCTTCTGATGACAGGTCCAGCAGTAGGTTTCCTTTGTGACTCGCATGCGTTCACGCAGAGTGTTGTGTGGCTCATCCGGCAACATCGCATCCACGGTGATCGGCACATCGGGAATGCCGCCACCCAGCAATCGTTCACGAATCCATCGGCCGCGCAGGATGGCGTGATTGTCCATGGCATCGGAATGTGAAACGAGCCAACTGGGATGGGTTAAAATGCCCATGCGTTGGCCTTCAGGTGCCGTGGCCAGCGTACGTTCTGGTTTCATGGAGCCGTTGCCGAAGCTGCGGTGACTCACACGGGCGTAGATCTTCCCCCCCGTCAGTCTTGCCTCGGCGACGTTGTGATTGACGTTCGCTTGCCTCTTCTTTTTGGGCTTCGGCGGTTTCTTGCCCGGGTTGGCTTTCTTCCAGGCCTCGAGCTCGGCCGCGTCTTTCTTTTTTTGCTCTTCCGTGGCCTTCTTCGCCTCGGCTACGGACTCTGCTATTTCTTCCCTGGAACGTCTCCTGCCGAAATAAACATTGTCTGCGCGGCTAGCCACGACCTTGTCGGTTGTCAGTAACTGCTCGAGGACATCCTTGTCTTCCTGCAGGATGAGTTCGATCAGGCGATCGGTGCTCGCCGTCGCATCGAACATGGCGCGATAGTGCGACGTTCCCTTGTTGCTCGCGCCGGTATCTGCCAGCGCTTTCGAGTCCTTGCAGATGTAACCGCCAGCGTCGTAGTCAAAGTAATCGCGGAAGAAACGCAGGATGCGCGGCTTTCGGATGCTGTCGTCGGCCAGCATGCGTTCGACTTCGCGTTTGACATCGGATCTGGTCCGCATTCGCACTTCGACGATTGCCTTCCGCAGTTCTTCGTCCGGCTTGATGTATCGCAGCGCGTGATTGACCGCCAGACCCAGTTCCCAGTCCTGGAGCATGACACGACCATGACGATCGGCTTTGCCGTTCTCGGCAAGTTCCGGTCTGAAGAGCGCGTCGCGATCGAGAAAGATGGATGACAGTCCAAGAACAGCGCCGTCTTTCTTGCCGAGCTTTTCGATGGACTGCTTGACGATCGTCAGGTATGCGTTTGACTCCTCTTTGCTCGGTGGCCGAAACGTCAACGCTTCGAAGAGGTCGTCCACTGCGGCGCGTAATCGCTCGTCGGTAACGCCCTCTTCCTTCATGAGGTCATAGATCGGCGTCAGCGGACGCACGACCTTTGTGCTGTAGACGAGGGCAGTAGGCAGGCCGCGGATATCACCTTCCATCTTGTAGGAGTTGGGGTCGTCGGTGATCTGCTCCGGGTTGGCGATGCTCAGCGGGCCGTAGGCCATGTAGCGAATGATGTCTCCCGCTACACCCATAATCTGCGTCGCTTCCGCGCTGTTGACCGTGTAGAAGTCGGGGTAGTTTTCCAACCCATGAGCGCGTGCGGAAGACAGAACGACGGGCACACTCTTGACCGAGGTCGCATAAGCCACGGTCCCGCCTTGCCACTTAGTGATGCGATCCGTACCGAAGTAGAGCTTGAGTTCACCGCCGTGGTTGGTGGGAACAACATCGCCATGCGTTCGAACGCCTGGCTTTTCCGGGTCGAATTTCGCTTCCGTGTTGATCAATTCGTTCAGGCGTGTGATGTGTTCCTGTGGTGTCACTCGCCAGATGCGTGCCGGAGATGATGTCGGTTCGAGTTTGACGCCATCGGGCAGCGAACCGAAGAGCAGGTCGTGATCGACGAAGTTGCCCTTGTTCGGATCGAGGTGAGCACGGAATCCGCCCTTGTCTCGCATGACGCGTGTCAGTTCGCCGACGATCGAGTCCGAAAACTGCAGTCGATCGATAACATTGGGCTGGTCCGCATCCTTGGGCGGCATCTCTTTTAGCGTGACCTGCGCCCACACTGCTGTCCAGGTGGCGGCATTGACTTCGTCGACACGCCCCAGGTTGTGGAGCGAGAGATTGCCCTCAGGTTCTGTCTCGCCATGACAGTCCACACAGTGGCTGGCAAGAAACGTACGGGCGAAGGTTTTAAAGTCTTTGTCGACCTTCTGCCCAAGGGTGTATGTCTCGCCGCTTGCTGCTGACAACAAGCCAAACGAGAGCACTACTGCTGAAACAAATCTGGCCATGTTCAATCCTGGCATTGGACTCACGACTTCGGCTTCAAGCCTCTAAAGCGGCATAGTCGCAATTTGAAGTAGGACGGGCACTCCTGCCCGTCCAGCACTGAAGACGGGCAGGAGTGCCCGTCCCACGATCCGCGCACGACGCGCAGATTGACGGCCTGAGAACCTGAACAACCGCGGGTTTAGGCCAACACTTCCTTGAGCGGGCCGTTACCGGCATCGAACTTCTTGGCCAGTTTGTCCGTCATGTTGAAGCGGTCAACATTCTGCCCGGCGACTCGCAGGAGTGCGGTGTACAACGCGTTGATGGGTCGCTTGCCATCCAGCTGCGTGAAGCAACCGGTCTTGAAGATGCCACCGCAGTTGCCCAGCAGCATGACCGGCCAGTTGGCACCGTTGGTGTGCTGCGCGTTTGCGTTGTTGCTGGTGTAGACGATCAGAGTGTTGTCCATCATCGTGCCACTGCCTTCCGGCACACTTTCCAGCGTTTCCATGATCCTCACCAGCATCCGGCTGTTGTACTGACGAATCTTGATCCAGATAGGATTGTCGGGCTGCTTCATGTGCCCGAGGTTGTGCCCCTGTTGCTCGATGCCCAGCCCTTTCCAGGCACCGAAGATTTCGCCACGTCCCGATCCGATGGTCAGCGTGTTCGTGATACCCGATGTGAGCGACGAGATGCCCAGGTCGAGCAGGACGTCGTGCCAGTCGGTTTCGAATTCCGGTTTGGTGTATCGCTCGTCGACCTTGGGAGCGAACTTGCGGAGGTGATCGGAAACCGTGTCGAGGCGATCGCGCAGGCCGTTGATATCCCGGAAGCCCTGGACGTATTGACCGTATCGCTGCTGGTCCGCGGTCGGCAGTGATCGGCCCTTTGAGGCGGCCAGCTGTTCGATCTGACTCAACACTCCCGAACGCGCTTCGTGCTGGAGTCGAATGTCGCCCGTGGAGATGCCGCCGTACAGCATCTGATAGAGCTGATTCGGATTAGAATGCATGAAGATCGGCTGCCCCGCCCCGGTGGCGGACAGGTTCGCGATCGTAGGCTTGGTCTTCATGTTCTCGATGGAGTCCATGCCGATGCACAGATGAGGCAGCAGCGTCTGCGGCAGTGCCTTGCTGAGTTCATAATCGATCGTCGAAGCACTGGGCGGCACACCGTCACTGCCGCGATAACCGCCGAGCGCGCCGAAGAAGGCACTGTGCGAGGGGCTGGTGTGGATGCCGTGCAGGCCGTTGATGATGTGCAGTCGTTCCTTGAACGGCTCAAGTGCCTCGATGGGTTCAGGAAGTTTGGCTTTCGCCAGCGAGCCACTGCTGGTCATGCCTTCCGGAACGCAGGTCGCCGGATCAAAGCCCTGGTTCTGCATGAAGAAGATAATTCGCTTTGGAGTCGTGCCACTGGCAGGCGACGCCATGAGACGCTCGGGAACAAGCGAAGCACCAAATGCAGCACCGACGCCGGCTGCCATTCCCTGCAACATGTTTCTGCGATTGAGCATGATCGATCTTTCAGCGAGGTTAACGGTCAAGTGTCTCTTATCTGTGCCCGACAGAACTGGCTAACGCCCTCAGCATCGCTTCACCCTGCAGCGGGGGAGACAAAAGCGACAGGCAACCGTGATCGGAAATTTGTGGAACGGTGGAGGAGGATATAGATGCTTGAAGCCATGCATTTATTCTGATCGTTCCAAGGAATTGCCACAACTGACTTCCTGGCAGTGCTTTACGACGGTACCACGATCTCGCGAGAGCATTTCACCGAATCTGCGTTGCGCGCTCCGTCAGATTGACATCCTCGCCGAAAACAGAACCCGTGTGGTCAAAAATCCTGTCCAGCTTGTAAGAGCATTTGTCGGTGGACGTTACGACATCCGGTGGATCACGATATCGGCCGACGTGCAGCGTTGACCACCGGCCAGTCAAGTCGCATCGTGAAGGCTTTCGCCGTTCCGTCACGCACGACGGCTAGAGCTCTGTGTGCATGTGCAAGGACTCCAGCAGGGATATATTTTGCCGGAAGTGCAGCTCTCTCCCACCGTTCTCATTCAGTGGACGAGATGCAGAACAAATGCTTGCTGCCACGTATGAATAACTCGTTGCCAACGATTGCCGGAGACGCATCAACGGGCTCACCCAGCTGATTCGTTGCGAGCACTTCAAACTTCCCAGTTGCCCGTGCAACCAGCGTCGTGCCGCTGCGACCGACGTAATAGAGACGCCCTGCTGCCGCCACCGGTGAGGCGTAGACTCGACTCAAGCCCTCCATTCGTGTGCGTTCGAGGATCGTTTCGCCGGTCTGAGCTGACACGCATGACAGGATCGCGTTGTTCGACTGGTTAAAGTACAGACGCCCGTCATAGAGCAACGGTGAGGGAACATAGGGCGTCCCTTTGTTCAACTTCCATGCGACCGCATTGGTGTCCGTCACGTCGCCTCGCGATTCCAGCGAAATCGCAACGGCAGAACTGCCTCGATAGCCACTCATGCAGTACACGAGCGAACTGTCCGCTACGGGGGATGGCGTCACATTTGAGACTTGTCCGCCGCACTCCCAGATCACGTCGCCGTTTGTCAGGTCATAACTACGAACTCGATCCGAAGCGTTCGTCACAACCTGTGTCTTTCCATCGTGCTCGATGACGAGCGGCGTCATCCACGTACTTACCTCATTGCGTTCCGCCCGCCAGATGTCTTCGCCAGTCTCCGCGTCCAGCACTGTGATGTAGGACTGCCCCTCATTGTCACGATTGATGATGACGCGATCGTTGTGGACCACTGGGGATGCGGCCTCTGCAAAGCTCTTACGAATGCTCACCTCACCCAGTTCCCGCTTCCAGAGTGGGTTGCCATCAAGGTCGAAGCAGAACATGCCGACCATGCCGAACCACGCATAGAGCCGCTGTCCGTCAGTCGTGGGTGACGCTGATGCGAAGTTGTTGTCTCCGTGATGGCCTTCCTGAGGAATCTTCTTCGCAGCGGTGCGTCGCCAAATCTCGCGACCGGTCTCGCGGTCGAGGCAAATCACTATGAATGCGTATTCAGTGTTTGGATACGTGATTCCAAACGGCCTCTTCGGCTGGTCTTCCGGCTTCGGCAGACTGGGATTGGCTTTGCCTGTGTCGACACTCGTGAGCAGAAAGATCCGATCCTGCCAGACGATCGGCGTTGAACTGCCGCGGCCATCAACCGCTATCTTCCAACGGATGTTTCGATCCGGAGCCCAGGTGACAGGCGGGTCAGCAACCCGAGCGACACCGCTGGCCTCCGGACCACGCCACTGATGCCAGTTGTTGAGTTTCACCGCATTAAAGTCGTCGGCTGTGACGGGACAATGGATGGCCAGGATACAGAGCAGTGCGAGGTAGCGACGTGGTGCCATTAGGCCGTTCCCTGTGATAGCAAATGATGGACTTGATGGCATTATACCGACGAAACGTCCTCGGCGTTCGCGCCGAGCCGACCAATCAGGTCGCCGAAATCCGCTACTTCTTCGTCCTCGATCGCTTCGACTCACGTTCGGCCGTAACACTGAACACAGTGCGCCGTCTCCGGCATGTACTCCAACCGTTCCACTGGAATGTCAATGCCGCAGCGGGCGCACTTCCCGTATGTGCCGTCGTCAATCCGTACCAGAGCAGCACGCACGCGTCCCGCCTGAGCCTCGACGTTGCGGCGACCGTGTTCAGCCATCTCATGCTGCTGCAACTCGTCCATAAAAGTGAGACGGCCGACTGCGCTGTTCATTTTCGGGCGAGTGTCCTCGCGATCCAACTCTTCAAGACGGCGTGTCAGATTTCGATCCAACTCCTCAAGTTCAGCTTTCACTGAGGCCAGAGGGTCTTTGTCGGTTGTCATGATCGCTCTCCAGAATGCAGGGCAGCAGGACTCTCCATCCGGTCGCCCCTTCACAGTAGCCGACAAGGGCAAACCGGTAACGGAACTCTTCGCATGAGATTCCAGGCTTTGCCCAAAAACGCGGGCCGGGAGCCCTAAGGCGCCGTGCGCAATTCGTCGAGTCAGTACCGCCCGGCCGCTTACGCGTCACGGCTCACACACATCGCCGTTTTGCCTTCCTTGAGCTACGCCTGAATGTCAGCCGGGATGGCGTGGCCGACTTCGGGGACAGATTCAAGCAGCGACTCGACTATGCGCTGAGGAGTCCAGCCCTCCATGCGGGCCGAGTAGTCCAGAATCAGCCGATGTCCCAACACGTTGGGGGCCACGCGGCGCACCTCATCGAATCCGGCATTCGGCTTACCCTCCAGCAACGCAGCCGCACGGGCGGTTCCGGCCAGTGCAATTGCCGCTCGCGGTGACGACCCGAACCGTACAAATCGGCGCACGGCCTCGGGAGAATCATCCCGGTCTGGATGCGTTGCCGTGACCAGCCGTGCGATGTAGCTGCTGACGGCCTCAGGCAAATGCACGCGATCGACCAGGTCAAACAATCGCCACAGTTCATCGCCACTCATGACCTCTTCGAGCTTCGGCGGAATTCCCTGATGACGCGTCCTGATAATCTGCTGCAGTGTGTCGCTCGAAACACTGTAGACGTTGATCTTAAACGTGAACCGGTCGATCTGAGCTTCAGGGAGCGGGTACGTGCCTTCGAGCTCAATGGGATTCTGCGTCGCCAGCACGAAGAATGGAGCCGGCAAGGCGTGTGTTTCGCCCATCACCGTCACGTGATGTTCCTGCATGGCTTCGAGCAACGCCGACTGTGTTTTCGGCGTTGCGCGATTGATTTCGTCGGCCAGCAGCAGGTTCGCAAATACCGGTCCCGGATGAAACACGAGCCGTCGCGAGCCCCCCTGATCTTCAAGGATCGGTGAACCGAGAATGTCGCTGGGCAGCAGGTCGGGCGTGAACTGGATGCGCCGAAACTGTAGCCCCAGAACGGCCGATAGCGCTTTGACCAGTTCCGTCTTGCCCAGCCCGGGCAGACCTTCCAGCAGCAAATGGCCGCGCGACAGCAGGCAGATCACTACACGTTCCAGCAGGTCGTCCTGCCCGAGAATTGCCTGGCCCAGGCCGTCAATCAGACGGCGGATCGTGTCCCGAGCCTCGGTGACTTCGTCCGGGCTGAGCAGTCGTGATTCCGAGTCGGCCATATGAATCGATCTGTCTGTAGTTTGTTTGTTCGTAGTAGCCGCATTGATGCGGCTTGATTCAGTAACAGTTCGCGTGTCCGTCGCCGGAGGCAGAACCGCATAAATGCGGTTACTACGAGCAACCGTTACGACGGACAACGGTTACGACAGCAGCACCTGAATCATACCTCGACAGAAGTCGGGTAGATCATCCGGCTTGCGGCTGGACACAAAGTGTCGGTCGACTACGACGGCTGCGTCCTCCCAGATCGCTCCCGCGTTGACCAGGTCGTCCTTGATGCCTGGCGATCCCGTTGTCCGTACTCCGGCATAGACATTGGCGGAGATCGGCATCCAACCACCGTGACAGATGGCCGCCACCATCTTGCCATCCGCGGAGAATGCGCGGATCAGATCGAGCACTCGCGAATCGCGACGCAGTTTGTCCGGCATGAATCCACCCGGGCACAGAACTCCGTCAAAGTCGTCAGCGCTCATATCGGCGATGCAGGCGTCCGATACGCAGGGGTACCCGTGCTTACCGGCATAGGTCTGGCCGGATTCCGGACCGGCCACAACGACCTCTGCGCCCGCTTCGATCAGTCGCAGTTTCGGATACCACAGTTCCAGGTCCTCGTAGATGTCACCCACGAAACAGAGGACGCGTTTTCCGTCCAGCGGCCGGTCGGTCATGAACTCTTTCTCCGGACAGTTGATCAATGTCGATATCGGTCGGCAGCATTACGGCTGAACTGACCAAGAGCAACCGGCTGTCGCGGGACCGATCGACGACGCTGTTGCGATTGAATGAATCGATCGAACAGGGATTACGTTCGGTCATCCTGATATGCTCGAACGTTCTGCCAGCCAAGGTCGTCGGGCCCGTTTTCGACCAATGTGCTGTCGCGGGATTGTGGGCAGCGGAATCGATTGATGATTGTCGATTGATGAATGTTGATTTTCGAAGTGAAAGCGGCGAGAGCAGGAGACAGCCCAAATGAAGGCAAGTCCTGACACTTCGCAAATCAAAGATCACCAATCGACAATCATCAATCAAAACCGACTGCCGCATAGCGGCCCTGGCTTCTGAGCATGTCTCAAAGGCCGCGCAGACTCCTTACGAGTGCATGTATGAGCGACCCCGCTGATGACACGCCCCCGGGCGACGCAAAACAACCCGTTCCCGGTGAGGCGCCGTTTGATTCGGAGCACGTACTCGTGCCGGGTGAGTCGGGCGCCGCGGAACCGGGCGACGATGGCTACGAACTGGCGAATCCGCCCGAGGCCTGGAAGACGGCAGGGCCAGACTGGCATCGTGTCCAATCGATGGTGAGCGTTACCAATCCCGACTCCCAGGCCGAAGCTCTGGCAGAGCGACGGCGAGCAAAGTCCTCGAAGAAATCGAATCACCTGAGAACTCTGATTCTCTGCAACGTGATCGTGTTCGTGGCCAACGTCTGCATCATGGTGCTGGAACTTGTCGCATCTCGTCTGATCGCGAAGCACGTCGGCAGTTCGCTTTACACATGGACGTCGGTGATTGGCGTCGTACTCGCGGGGATCACCATCGGGAACTTTCTGGGCGGCTGGCTGGCCGACCGTTTCAACCACGAAAAACTGCTGCCCAAACTGTTCCTGCTGGCCAGCGCGTCGTCATTCAGCGTGCTGTGGCTCGATCGCCTGCTGGCCGGACGCACGCGACCCGATTCGATCGACTGGCCCATGTGGGTGTTTCTAACTGTTGCCGAAATGTTCTTTCTGCCGGCGGTGATGCTCGGGACGATTTCCCCGGTGGTCGCCAGCATGGCTTTGAAACGCGGCGGCAAGACCGGCATGACTGTCGGCAATGTTTATGCCTGGGGAGCCATGGGTTCGATCGTCGGCACGTTTCTAACGGGCTTCTATCTGATCGACGCCTTCGGGACTCGACTGATCATCGGTGGAACGGCCGGCACTTTGGCCGTCCTGGGCATCGCGATTGCATCGAAGCAGTTGCTGTATCGGACGGCCGTGGTCTGTGGCTGGCTGCAGTTTCTGGTCTTTACGACCGCCGCCGCTTCGATCAGCAGCGAGTCTCTGGGCGACCTGGGAGAATCTGTTGGCGGATTCGTCGCGGAACGCGATGCTGACGTCGTCGAGCTGGAGTCCTGGTACAACGACACATGGTCACTGAAACTCGATGACGACGTTCGCAACCGCCTGCTCAAGACAGTACACGGCGGACCGATCGAGGGGCTCAATGAGGACGCGCAGAACTCACTGGAACAGTGGCTGCGCAGTGGATACCGCAAGCACCTGAGTGAAGAAAATAATGCAGCCATTGAGAGTTTTGTCGCGGCGACGAAAGTCGATCGGGAATCGATCGATGATTGGCGGATTCACGGCGAACAGCTTGGCCGGGCGATGCACGAGGTTGGTCTGCTGCTCTACCTGCGCGATGACCTGACCGGTGAATATCACGACGAGAGCAACTACTCGTACGTCAATGTTCACGATGGGTTCGAGGACCAGGACATGGTCCGGCAGTTGCGGCTGGATAAGCTGGTCCACAGCTACTTCAACCCCGAGGACCCCACAAAGCTCTACTACGAATACGAGCAGATTTACGCCGAGGCGACACACCGGGTCACCGCCGGCTGGCAGCGTGAGACCGGGGTCGATCTCAAGGTGTTTTCCGGGTTGGATCGCATCGAGCCGTTCTTGCCGGACTGGATCTGGTTTGATGCGGAAACGAACAGGCTGACGGCCCAGGGGATTGTGGACGAGGATCGACGCAAAGAACTGATGCGGCTCGCACCACACGGAGACTACTGGCTGGCCATCGAAGAACTTGCGGCGGACACTCGCAAGGAATACTGGGGCGAACTCAGCACCGTGTCGCTGGAAAAACTGCCTCCGGGAGTCAGCACGCAAAAATTCCTGCTTGACCGACTGTCGTTCTCCTCAACGTTTCAAACACTCGACGCGTTCCGCGTACTCAGCGATGACGACGCGCAGCAACTGTGCAACCTCGGTGACGCCGGCAAGGCAGCCGCATGGCGCACCGCGGTGAATCAACTCGGTCAGCAGTCACGCCGAGTCAACGCCTTCTTCATCGGCGGTGGTGGCTTCATCTTTCCGCGCTGGCTGGAGGCTGAGTATTCCAGCGCCTCGCGGATTGACGTCGCGGAACTCGACCCGGCCGTCAAGCGGGCGGTGCAACTGCACATGGGCCTGCCTCCGGATGATCAGACGGCAGTCCATACAATTATCGGCGACGCCCGCAACGTGGTGGATGACTTGCTGAAAACCAACGCGAACGGCGCGGGGCAATACGACTTCATTTACGGCGATGCGTTCAACGACTTCAGCGTGCCCTGGCATCTGACGACTCGGGAGTTCAATCAGAAAGTCCGCGAACTGCTCAATCCAGACAGCGGGGTATATCTGATCAACGTAATCGACATGTGGCCGCGCACGATGATCGAAGGCAGTTTCACACCGGCAACCACCGCAGCGAGTAAGATGGCGTTTCCTTCTCAGATTGCGGTCGACCCTGATGTGATCACCGACTGGCAGTACGCGCCGGCGGGATTCGGTGGTCTGGAAGTCCTTCCACTCACGAACGGCGAATGGAATTTCTCTGCGCGCGGCGTCATGTCGGCGAGCCTGCGTGAAAGATTGATCAAGAGCGCGGACCGCAACGGGATGGCTGCGTTCCGGGCAGGTGTCGAGACGGCATACACCGAGTCGCGCCGCACACAGGGCGGCCGGTTTCTAAGCAGTTGCGTTGCAACGCTGGCGGATGTGTTTCCCAACGTCTACGTCTTCAGCACGTCCTACGGCCCGCCTGCCGACACACGCGACACATTTGTCGTGATCGCATCGCTGCCGTCGCTGGACCTGCAGTCCATTGAGGCAACCGGCTTTCACTGGACCACCGCGCCGTTCGCGACTCGGGAAACGACTGACGGGGGAGGCCAGACCACTTCCGGTCAGTGGGACGCGTTGCTGGCAACGTCGCGCGGTCTGATCCTGACCGACGACTACGCCCCCGTCGACAACCTGCTACGCCCGGTCTTCGAGGATCAGGATTGAGGGCGCGTCGACAATTCTGACCATGCGGTAAAGACTCGGGTCCAACTGTCCATCGCGTGTGCCAGGCCCCATTCCGTCTCCAGTTTGTGACGCGCCGCGTGCTGCATGCTGGTTCTTTCATCGGCCTCGAATGCGCAGCGAGATGACTTGTAGACAAATTCACGGTCGTCTCGACACAGCCAGCCGGTGACACCGTCGTCGACTTCAAGCTGCCAGCCGCCGCGATCGTCGACGACCAGCACGGAACCCGATGCCATCGCCTCGAAACCGACGCGCGGCAGGTTCTCGAACGTTTCCGTCGTCAGAATGATTGCGTCGCAGAACGCATAGAAATCCTGCTGCGAGACGCCGCCTTCGCCAACAGTGCGAATGTAACTGTCCGGCTCCCGTCCAAATTTGGAGCGAGCACGATCATCCCAGCCCACGATGAGGCCTTCCTTCAACGCCGGCGCCGTCATCGTCTCGTAGATCCAAAGCTGACGCGCGCCGAATTTATCAGCGTCGCCTCGAGAGATGCGTCCGAACCGGAAACGATCGTCGGGACGACTGGCGTGGAAAGGAAAGTCTTCGGTGTGAAAGTAGGGTGAAAACCGTAGCGGCCGGTACTTCCCCAACTCCTGCAATGCTGAACTGACACGCTCGAAGGCATGGTCGGTCTGGTACAGGTGGAAGTCGATCAGGCCACGTTCCTGCATCTCCAGTTCCAGCGGGAAGTTCCAGGTCATGCAGTTGACGAACGTCGTCGACCGTGCGTACTTCCTGATTTCGGGCAGGTTCGTGAGGAACTCGCCATTGCAGAACGAGATACAGTGCAGGCACTCAAGCGACGGCCAGTCGCGCGGCTCGTGGTACACGCAGCCGCGCTCGGTCATGTTCATCGCGCGCAGATTCGCATCGAGCGGCCCGGTGTGGCACACATGCACAGTGACCCCCATTTGTTGCCAGCAACGAATCTGATGATCAAGTTCGGTGTCGGCGCCACCCAGCCGGCTGGGATGTCCAATTACACACAATTCTGTCAAATGAGATGCGTGTTCAGAGGAAACCTGATTCACAACAGTGCTATCCTTATGTTCTCGGCTGGAACCAATCGTCGAAGTAGTCCGGCACTCGGTTCCGGTGACGCAATTATCCGATGGGCCTTGCAGCGATGACAGGCAACAAGTCTGACAGTTCTGCCCGAAAACACTTTACGTCCGCCGAGACGATTGACCTCCCTCGGAACGCAGACGGCGCCCTTCTCGCGGACGCAGTGCCTCCGCCCCAGCGCGTCGGCCGGTATGGAATTCTGCAGAGCCTTGGCCGTGGCGGGTTTGCTGATGTCTTTCTGGCCCGTGACGAGGAACTCGACCGCCTTGTCGCGCTCAAGGTCCCACGGCGGGACCGGTTTCGAGATGAAGAGGAACTGGCGAAGTTTCACGATGAAGCTCGCATGGTCGCGCAGTTGCAGCATCCTTCAATCGTAACGGTGCACGATGTCGGCCGTGACGGTGACACGCGTTTCATTGTGATGGAGTACATTCGCGGTCGAACGCTACTCGACTTCCTCAAACAAGAGAAACTGACCTGCCCACGTGCGGCAAGAATGCTGGCGGACATCGCTGATGCCGTGGCCCATGCCGATCAACACGGGTTCGTCCACAGAGACATCAAGCCACAGAATATCCTGCTCGATTCCGATGACCACCCGCACGTGGCAGATTTCGGACTGGCACTGAGTAGCCGCGATCGCGATGTCTCATTCGATGTCGCTGGTACCACTCATTACATGGCACCGGAACAGGTGCGCGGCGAGAACCACCGCATCGACGGCCGAACCGACGTCTGGGCATTGGGAGTCACGCTCTACCTGATGCTCACCGGCCGACTGCCGTTTCCCGGAATGCGCAATGAGGCCTTTCGTCTGATTCTGTACTCGGATCCGACTCCGCCGTGTGAGATCGATCCGTCGATTCCCACCGAGTTGGAGCGCATCTGCCTGCGCTGCCTGTGCCGGCAAATGTCCGACCGGTACCGCACGGCCGCCGAGCTTTCGCATGATCTTCACGTCTGGTTTGTCAGCGAAACCGGCGACACCGGCTTCTCGACATCGACCCGCCGCATTCCACTGATCGAACCTCCGGAAGCGTCCGTCGTGCCGCGTGGACTTCGAGCCTTCGACGGAGACGACTACGACTTCTTCCTGCAACTGGTGCCTGGCCCGCGAGACCGGGACGGGCTCCCGACGACCATTGGATTCTGGAAGAAACGAATCGAAGACCGCGAAGCCCACAGCACTTTTCGAGTGGGACTGCTTTACGGCCCGTCCGGCTGTGGAAAATCGTCACTGATCAAGGCCGGACTGCTGCCCAGACTGAACGCCGCTGTTGCACATGTCAGCATCGAGGCGACACCGCAGGAAACCGAGGCACGATTGCTGAAATCTCTACAGCGCAGATTCAGTGAGCTGCCCGAGTGCCAGACTGCGGCCGAAGTCCTGTATCAATTGCGCGAACATCCGGAGATCAGTCAGGGACGCAAAGTGCTGATCGTGATTGATCAGTTCGAGCAATGGCTGCAGTCCTGGCCGTCGCGTCAGAACGAAGAACTGATCGACGCCTTACGGCACTGCGACGGTAGTCGAGTGCAATGCGTATTAAGCGTGCGTGACGATTTCTGGCTCGCCGTCACGCGCTTCATGCACCTGCTCGAAGTCAACGTCGTCGATGGTGAGAACGCCCTGCTTGTTGATTCGTTCGATCCAGCGCATGCACGCGATGTGCTGCGGAAGCTGGGCGCGGCCTATGACCGTCTGCCCGAACAGGTCGACGAGATGAGCGACGAACAGTCGTCGTTCATCGAACAGACGATCGAGGGGCTGTCCCAGGAAAACCGTCTGCTGCCTGTGCGTTTGAGCGTCCTCGTCGAAATGTGTCGCGATCGGCCCTGGACACCGGATTCACTGAACGCGATGGGCGGCACCGACGGCGTGGGCATCACGTTTCTCGAAAACAACTTTGGACGAGTGGCCAACGCATCTCGGCGGCATCATGAAACGGCCGCCCGAAACATTCTCGCCGCACTGGTTCCACATGACGGACAGATCAAGGGCAGCGTCAGGTCACGCTCTGAATTGCTCGACGTATCGAGCTACTCGAATCGGCCCCGCGACTTCGATCAGTTGCTGAGGATTCTGGATGCGGAGCTGCGATTGATTTCTCCATCAGGCACGCCGGAATTGGAGGATTCATTCGAGTCTGATGAATCCGGGGTCGTGATCGAAACGGCCCTTGAAGACGGCTCGACCCAGCTTGAGCAGCGTTACCAGTTGACTCACGATTTTCTGGTTCCGTCCATTCGTGACTGGCTCGAGCGGGGGAAACGCGAGACGCGCCGCGGGAGAACGCAGCTTCTGCTGGAGGAGCAGGCGGCGCTTTGGCACAAGCGACAGGCGGTGCGTTTTCTACCATCACTCACAGAATGGGCGGCGATCCAACTCCTGACGCGCCGCAAAGACTGGCGAGAGACCGAACGTAAGTTGATGCGTGCTGCCACTGTCCGCATCACGCGTCGTGCTCTCCTGGTCTCATGTATCTGCGTGGTCCTGTTGCTGACCGGATTCGGCGTCCTTCGCGGCGTGCAGCAGCGGCAGATGCGCGTCGAGGCCGGGCTGCTGCTCAGCAGGCTCAATGACGTGGATATCAAGGATGTTCCCGACGTCGTGGCTGACTTGCAGCCGTACCGCGAGCTCGTCGATCCAGAATTGTCGCGATTGATCAAGAGTGACTCAGTTCCCCAACGAGCACGAATCAGAGCAGCCCTCGCCCTGCTCCCGTCGGATTCAGCCCAGTCCGCCTGGCTGCTGTGCGATGTGCTTGTCAGTCCGCAAGCGGACGTCCGAATCTTCGGCGACATACGTAACTGCCTTGTGCCTTACGCCAGCCAGATTATTCCGCGGCTCGAGACTGTCCTGCGTGACGAGTCGCAACCGCGCACGGTGCGATTTCACGCCGCGTGCGTGCTGGCGGGCCTCGACGCCCAGTCGAAAGTCTGGCCGGACATCAAGGTCGAAATCGTCGAGTCGCTGCTGCTTGAACCACCTGCCTTCGCCTCGCTCTGGATCGATTTGCTCCTCCCGGCGGCGGAACATCTCTGTGAGTCGCTGCCCGATGCCATCCAGAGTGCCACCAATCTCAGTACCGCCCGCGTGGGGGCTCTCGCGTTTTTCCGATTCCACGACGAAGACCCGGCTGAACTTGCGAAACTGCTTCTCAAGGCCGGTGACGACCAATACCGAGCTGTTCTTGAACTTCTCAAACAGAATCCGGAACAAGTCGTCGACACGCTCAAGACGATGTTGCAACAGGATCCCGACACGTCGAATCCAAATGATGATCCTGAACGTCATGCTCGACAGACCGCGAATCTCTCACTGGCACTGCTGCAGTCTGGTGACACGACGTCCTTCCAGGAACACCTGGCACTCTCGCCCGACCCGACACTACGAAACTGCCTGATTCACGGAATGAATCCACTGCGCATGGAACTGACGGACCTGTTGCCGCTGCTTTCAGATGACGATGACGAACACGTCTATACGGCGATTCTGCAGGCGATCGCCATCCACGCGGAAGAACCCGTCAGTCCACAGCTCAAAGAACGACTGCTCCCGGAAATCAAGCAAGCCTTTCAAACACATCCAGATCGACTGGTCCACTCGCTGGCCGCGCTCATTCTGCAGAGAATCGAGGAAGGCAACGTGGCAGAAATCGTTCGACGTGCCGACTTCGACGAACCAAACGACTCGCGGCGGTGGTTTGTTAACTCGGCTGGCCTGACCATGGTGATCATTGACCCGACGAGTGTTGCCGAAGCGCGACTTGAAAAGGCGCTTGACGTGCAGCAGACGTTTGCAATCTCCACGACCGAGGTCACGGTCGGACAATTGAGACAGTTTCGGCCGCAACATCAACAGGACACCGCTGAAAGCCAGCAGATCCCGGCGGTGAGTCTGCATGTCCTCTATGCAATCGGCTTTTGTCAGTGGCTGAACCAGCAGGAGGGAATTCCCGAAACGGAGTGGTGTTACCCACATCCCGACCAGCTATCGACGCGCAACTTCGATCCCGTAGCGGGATATCGCAATAAGACAGGTTATAGACTGCCAACGGCAGACGAATGGGAATTTGCCTGTCGAGCTGGGACAACCACGACGCGCCATTTTGGAGAAGTTGCCTCGCTACTTAAGTACTATGGATGGGACGTTGTCGAGTCGAGGGGCTATCCGCAACCTGTTGGACAACTCCTGCCCAATGCATTTGGTTTATTCGATATGCACGGAAATGTATCGGAAATCTGCACGGTCGATGAACAGCCCCCCTACGCCCTTGTAGCACGCGGATCGGGCTGTTACGGGCGTTCCGGCGCACTTATGTCGGATGCGTCGCAGCCATTTTACGCTACGGCGATTTCTTCGACGTCTGGTATCAGGCTGGTGCGTACAATCTCGAAGTGACTTCACAATTGTCAGGTAACGGTCAAACCGACGGGTGTCACTCCCGTACCTTTACCAGGTAATAACTTGTTACTAACAGCAGTAGAAAGACAGCCATGCCCTCTTCATCATCCTCATCAGGCAGTCCGTCGTCGTCCAGTTCCATCTCATCGTCGAGTTCATCGAGCGGCATGCCGTCAAGTTCGTCCAGTTCCCTGTCATCGAGTTCATCCGGCGGTCCGTCCTCGAGTTCGTCCAGTTCCCAGTCGTCGAGTTCATCCGGCGGTCCGTCCTCAAGCTCATCCAGTTCGTCCAGTTCATCTACTGTTTGCGGTCCCGATTGTGAATGGGAATTTGATCACATGTTCGGATGGCAGATTATCAAGGGATGCGAGAATCCCGACTGTGTCTGCGAGGATATCGAAACAGAATTCTCGCCCTGTTATCCACTGATTGCACAGTCAGCCCCATCAATACAGTCAGCACGGACATCGGCCGACTCGTTTGTTGTGTCGTTTCCAGAGTGCCACGCTCCCGACCAGTGGCACAATGTCCGCAAGGCGGCTTCACCACACTGGACGGTTCTCAGAGCTCCCGCGTATGGCTGGATGTTTACGTTCATGCGAAACCAGTCCGGCACGAGTCAGAGGCGAGATGACCAGTCCGGGAGACCGTCGAAATCCCAGCAGTCCAAGGACATCGAAACGACAATCACCATGGTTCTTCCAGAATCAAAAGGCCCGAAGGAATACCGGGTCGCGGTCCGGGAAAGCGAGTGTTGTGCAACTCTGGAAACTCCCGGATGGAACGTCACCATCCTGAAAATGCCGTACGCTGCTGACGTCACGCAGGACATCAATGATCCACGAGCACCGAAGCATCGCCCGTAACGTTCATTCGACTGATGGATTCCACACCACGTCGAATCGATTCAGGCTGCTGTTAAAAAGCGCTTCGTTCTTGTGATAGGCGTTAGGGAACATCATGACCTTGCGACCGAGCATCGCTGCCGCAATGGCAATGTGGGCTCTGTCCGTTCGGACAATTGAATAACGGGCAATCGCGTCGAAAAAGGCACGCGGAGAACCGGTGTGATCGTGCTCCAGGGACAGGTCACGATTGTCCGGAGTCTGTCGGGCCGTGCCGAGACCTTCGACGTCAGTGCGAAAGGCATTCAGAATACCGCGGCCCGATGAATCAAACCCGGACACGTCATTCCAGAACGCCATGTCCGGACAGAACAACGTCCGGCAGTGACCCTGAATCTGCCTGAGCGACACATGTTCTCGTGAATAGAAAACGCAGTCTGGTCGTTCGAAATGCCATGCGAGCGATTGCGATTCATATGAGGACGGTAACACCACAAGGTTTTCACTGCGCTCGTAACATTGTCGGGCAGCCAGTGGTGACCATTGCCAGAATCGACAGAAGCCGCCACTCCCGCCGAGCACAACAGGCAAGTCGGTCTTCGCGTCATTCGCGTGTGCAATCTCAGTGAATTTCAGTTCATGCTGCTGGAAGAATCTCAACGTCCCGGATCGAATAATGGCATCTCCCCAGTTCCCGGGCGGGCTCAGGTATTGAAACGGAGCGATACGATCCAGATGTTCTGCCAGCTCCGAGAATTCGGAACGAGTGGTGGCAAGAGCCGGCCCGGTTGCCTGACGCAGGACTTCGCTCTCGCGACGTGTGTCGCGCAGCGTGAATCGTTTGGTTTGATCCTGGAACTGTTCTGACGTTGCTTCCCAATCGAGTGTCTCTGGGGGCCATCGGTCCCACCTCAGGACTAAACGCACCCGGTCCTCAAGTTCGAAAGTACCGGCATCTACGCCCGGGCGTTCCATTCGCCCGTCCGCGTAAAGACAGATTTCGTTGACCGGTCCGGACCACAGGGCATGCTGTCCACGAAAAACACGGACGGGTTGTGAGCCACCGGCCAGACACTGTTGTGACTCGCGATAGTCGGCTGTGGCCGCTCGGCGGTAATTCACATGTCGACACGCTTCAGGATGCCACTGATGGATCAGCCCGTCTTCACGTTGACGGACTTCACTCACATGATGTCTGAGTCTGTCGTGCAGGAGATCATCCTCGCCACCCCAGCTTTCGAACTCTGGAACTCCGCCCGCTGCAGTCAGCATGTCGCGTGTTACAAATGCAAGTCCATAGCCGTAGTCCTGCCAGTCTGCCAGCCGACCGTCTTCGTGGGTATAGCGGCAAACGGGAAAAAACGTCTTCCCCTGATTGAGCGATTCCCTCCCACGTTCGATCACCGGCGACGAAACCAGAATGTCAGCATCGCATAAGAACAAATGGTCGCTGGTTGCGTGCCGGGCAGCGATATTCAGGCCTCGCCCCCGTGAAAACGGTCCTTCGACGTTAATGCAACTGACACGGAACATGTCGGTGGAGTTGCGCTCAAGCCAGTCTTCGAGTGGCCAGTCATCGGATCGGAAATCCGCGACAATGAGTTCCAGCGGCCCAGCAGTTTCAGCCGCATCCCTGAGCGACTGCACGCAGTTCGGAAACAATTCAAACTCCTGCTCGCCATGTCGCAAACGTGAGCGGTTCTTGAGGCTGATGCAGACGGACAGGACGGGAGTTCGGGCGTCCTGGCAGCCAGTCGTGCGTTTCGGAGCCACAGGAGTGCATTCCAGGCTGCGAACGGCCTTCAACTGGTCAGCCAACTGACGCAATTGAGGATCAGCGATCGGTCGAGGCAGAATGTGGTACTCACCCTTTGTCGTGTTCAACGGATGGTGGCCGCCATCAATGCTCATATGCTGATAGTAGGACTTACCACGGAGGATCATGAATCGGTCGATGCCTGGAATGGTGTACTTAATGAAGTCTTTTCCCAGGCGACTGTGGATTCGCGAGAAGAACTCCGCATCCTCCCCGACATCCCGTGAGGGATAACCGCCAACGCGGGCCCATAAACTCTTCCGCACGAGAACGGTCGAATGACTCAGCCAGCCAGGGACGGACTGATTGTCGTGCAGGAAGTCTTCTCCCCAATATGCCAGGAAATCTGCTGGACGGTAGAAATCAGTGTTCCACCTTTGTGACTCTTCCAGGGAGTACGACAACCGCCAGGGCAGATAGACATCATCATCATCCCACACGGCCAGATACTCGCCCCGCGCCTCTTCGATACAGGCGTTGCGTTTTTCGCCCAGAGTTCGGAATCGTGTCGAGACATTGAAGACACGTACGTTTGGAATCTCTGACCGAAACGTCTGGCCGGCACAGTCATTGAAGATAATCAGTTCAGTCGCGGGATAGTCCTGATCAAGGAACATCCTGACCGACTCGTGCACGTACTCCGGCCGACCATAAGTCGGCATGATGCAACTGATCAGCGGGGATTGTCTTTCGGTCGGCATCAGCTGAGTCTCCGCTGGTGACGAACTGCGGTTCATTCGTTCTGGAGCTGGCCGGAGTGATGTGGCCCGCCCGCAGACGACGCTGGCCATTGTTGCCAGAAACGACGGTCCATCGAAACCGAGATGGATCGGCTCAACGGTCCTCATGCGGCCTGGGGCGAGGTTGTGGCGGGATCGACCCCACTACATCGGAGTGCTAGAATTACGCCCCCTTCCGACCGGCCCACCTCTTTTTCGATGAATGCCGTCGACCCCTGCCTGCGACGCCAGCCAAGACTCTATGGACACCCAACTGATCCGTAATTTCTCGATCGTGGCTCACATTGACCACGGTAAGAGCACGCTCGCCGACCGATTTCTGCTGTTGACTGGCGCGATCAACCAACGCGATTTTCAGGATCAGGTCCTGGACGATCTGGACGTCGAACGGGAACGCGGTATCACGGTTAAGGCTCGAACCGTAGCCATCAATTACGAGTACAAGGGCCAAGTCTACGAACTGAACCTGATTGACACGCCGGGCCACGTCGATTTTCACTACGAGGTCTCACGCAGCCTCGCCGCGTGTGAGGGGGCGCTGTTGCTGGTTGATGCGTTTCAGGGCGTTCAGGCTCAGACCGTCGCGAATACGTATGCGGCTATCGAGGCGGATCTCGAAGTTGTGCCCGTGATCAACAAGGTTGATTTGCCGGTGACCCGCATTGATGAGGTCATGGAGGAAATTGAGACGATTCTTGGACTTGATGGTCTGAGTTCGTTGCAGATCAGCGCGAAGACCGGGCTGAATGTTGATGAAGTGCTGCAGGCGATTGTCGAACAGGTCCCGGCACCGTCAGGGCGGCAGGACAACCCGCTGCAGGCGCTCGTCTTTGACAGCAAGTACGACGGCTACCGCGGCGTGATTACCTATCTGCGGGTGAAAGAGGGCGCGATCCGTAAGGGACAGATGGTTCGCTACATGCGGGGCGGCACGGCTCACGAGGTTCTGGAACTCGGGCAGTTTCGACCGAATATGACGCCGTGCGATGAACTCGGGCCGGGTCAGGTTGGCTATCTGCTGTGCGGGATCAAAGAACTGAGCATGGTGCATGTCGGTGACACCGTGACCGACAAGAGTTCGCCTGCCGACAAACCACTTCCGGGCTACAAGCAGCCGCAGCAGATGGTTTTCTGCGGGATGTACCCGATCGACGCGACCGACTTTGAGAAGCTCCGCGAAGAGTTGCAGAAAATGGCTCTCAACGATGCCAGCTTCTCGTTTCAACCTGAGACCAGCGACGCCCTCGGATTTGGATTCCGCTGTGGATTCCTGGGCATGCTGCACATGGAGATCATTCAGCAGCGGCTTGAGAAAGAGGCCCAGATCGACCTTATTCAAACGGCTCCCAACGTCACGTACGAGCTGTTGCTGCAGACCGGAGAGGTCATCGAAATCGATAACCCGGTGGATGTGCCGGACACTGGTCAGATTGACGAGTTCCGCGAACCAATCGCCGAAGTGACGTTCATTGTTCCGTCGGACAACATTGGTGTCATTCTGCAGCTCAGCGAAGACCGTCGCGGTATCTACAAAAGCACTGAGTATCTCGGTCCCAATCGGGCTCAGATCATTTACGAGCTGCCGCTGGCTGAAGTCATCTACGACATGCACGATCGTCTGAAAAGTGCCACTCGCGGGTACGGCACGATGAACTACGAGGTCACCGGCTTCCGTGCAGAGGAGCTTGTGAAGATGGACATCCTCGTGAAAGGCAACCGCGTGGACGCTTTGTCGACCATCGTCCATCGGTCGAACGCTGACAAACGCGGTCGTTCGCTGGTGAAGCGGTTGAAGGACGAGATTTCAAAGCACCAGTTTGAGATTCCGTTGCAGGCGGCTCTCGGTATGCGAGTGATCGCGCGCGAAACCATCAGAGCATTTCGCAAAAACGTCACGGCAAAATGCTACGGTGGTGACATCTCGCGTAAGCGCAAGCTGTGGGCCAAGCAGAAAGAGGGCAAGAAACGCCTCAAGCAATTCGGCGAAGTCGAGATTCCACAAAAGGCATTTCTGTCGGTGCTCGACGCCGGCAATGACGACTGAACCGTTGGAGTCCCGCCTGTGAGCGGAACGTACCGCGTCATGGTGAGACTCATTCTTGAATAAAGAGGACTCCCGCGATGCGAACTCCGATTTGCCTGACAGCACTGTTCCTGACTGTCCAGTCAATTTCTGCACAGGCTGCACCACCAGTGTCGGCGGATTCCAGGCTGCAGATTGAGGGGCGAGTTGCCTTCACGGAAGGGCCTGCGTGGCATCCCAGCGGGAATGTCTACTTCAGTGACATTGCCAACAACCGCATCATGCGACGCGATCGGGCCGGCGTGATTCACACGTACCGGACTGAGTCGGGACGCACCAATGGACTGGCGTTCGATCACCAGGGCCGATTGATCTGTTGCGAAGGTGGCGGGGCCGAGAGTAACCGGCGTGTCACGCGCATTGAACTCGATGGCACGATCACCGTGCTGGCCGAGAGCTACCAGGGTAAACGGTTCAATTCTCCGAATGATTGCACGATCGACAGCAAGGGTCGCATCTACTTCAGCGATCCACGCTATCGCGACCGCCGCAGTATGGAGATCTTTGACGACAACGATCAGAAAGTTGAAGGCGTTTATCGCATCGACGACGTGGGCAAGGTTGAGCGGATCATCACTCACGAAGTCGACCGGCCGAACGGGCTTGCGATCTCTCCCGACGAAAAGTTTCTGTTCGTGGCCGACAACGTGAACGATCCGAAGCCGCTGCGCGATGTTCAGAATCGGAAGTTGTGGCGATTTGATTTGAACGCTGATGGAAGCGTCAAACCGGACAGTCGCAAACTGCTGTTTGACTGGGAAACAGATCGCGGTCCGGACGGCATGGCGGTGGACCGCGAGGGGCGACTTTACGTGGCGGCCGGGTTCAACTTCCCGTCCGGCTCCGAGACTGTGAAGAAGTACAAGTCAGGCATCTATGTCATCTCGCCTGAAGGCGACCTGCTGCACTTTATCCCTGTCCCGATAGACATGATCACCAACTGCGATTTTGGCGGAGACGATCTGAAGACACTGTTCATCACGGCCGGTCACAAATTGTGGAGCATCCGAGTGGCGACACCCGGGCATGTGGCCTGGTTGAAGGGCGAGGCTGCTGATCCGGAATTCAAGACGACATCGAGCGGTCTGAAGTACCGCATTCTACGGAAATCGGATGGTCGCAAACCGACAGCCAACGACACAGTGCGGTGTCACTACCGCGGCTGGCTGGACGACGAGACAGAATTCGACAGCTCATACAAGCGAGGCGAACCGGCCAGCTTTCCTCTATCCGGCGTGATCACTGGCTGGACTGAAGGCCTGCAGCTCGTTGGTGAGGGAGGCAAGATCGAACTCGATATTCCGTATCAGCTCGCATACGGAGAAAAGGGCCGGCCGCCGATCATTCCACCAAAGGCCAGGCTCCACTTTGTCATTGAGCTGATCTCGATTCGGTAAGGAATTGTCCCGAAATAGATTCGCGATTTCGTCGTAGCGAAAGTCGCCAGGACTTTCGGCATCGTCTGTGGCCGAAACTCTTGGCGAGTTTCGCTACGGAAGTTATCTCAGGACAATTCCTAAGTCCTCCCACGCTCCTTGAGACACTCCGTCGTCTCTTCGTCCGTCATCCGGGCGTTCAAGTTTGACGGAGTTGTCGATTATGCAATCTGAGCCCCGGCCATAAACCCGGAACGGCAACGTGTTGTGTCATTCGGGATTGATCAACTCGCACGGGCACCGCATCGTGGTCGCGACGCGTGTCCAACCTGATCATTCTGAATGACTGTTGCGAGTCGAATTCAAATGTTGAGCCACTCCTCCGACTCCACTGCCGGTGTCGATCAAGTCCCGCTGAGTTCTCTCAACGGCCGGGATGAAACTGTCGCGCTTGATGAGACCGTGGATCGACCGGCCGCGTGGCAGGATTGCGTGATCGCCGGCCGTTATGTCGTGCATAACGCCATCGCCGAGGGGACTTCCGGGCGAGTATTGCTGGCGGATGATCGAATCTTACGCAGGCAGGTTGCAGTCAAGATTCCGCGGACTGGACCGGAACAGGATTCGGCAGCAAAGTTTCTGCACGAGGCTCGTGCCGCGGCCGGGGTCCGGCACCCGGGGGTCGTCACCGTCCATGATTTTGGACAGGAACCGGATGGTTCGGTCTTTCTTGTCGAAGATTTCATCGACGGAATGTCACTGGCGTCCGTGATCCGGTCCGGCTCAATGGATTGCGTGACATTGGCTCTGCTGATGGCCGATGTCTCAGAAGCGGTCCACGCCGCTCATCTGTGTGGACTCATTCATCGAGATCTCAAGCCGGCCAACATTCTCATTGACCGAAACGGTCGTCCGTTCGTGACCGACTTCGGACTCGCGCTAATCGTGGGAAGTCACGCTGGCGACGAACAGCGAATCTCCGGGACGCCCGCCTATATGTCACCGGAGCAGACCTTTGGAGAAATCGACCGACTCGATTCACGGAGCGATGTGTGGTCTGTCGGTGTGATCCTGTACGAGTTATTGACTGGTCGCCGTCCCTTCACCTCACAGTCGATTCCGATCCTGTTTGAGCAGATTCGCGAACAGGACGTAATCGCTCCGACGGCTCTTCGCCCTGACGTTCCCCAAAGCCTGGAGCGTCTCTGTCTGCGATGTCTCGAAAAGCAACCGGAAGACCGCTTCCCGGATGCGCGACAACTTGCCATAGCATTGCGCGATGCGGCTGCGGAACTGCCGTCCGACGTGATACCGGCAAGCCCAACAGCAAGCACAGACCCGTTCCGTAACCGAGCCATTCTTGCGTCTGTCGCGGTCACTGTCCTGACGTTTGCCGGCTTCGGGCTGATGACCGTGATATCGATCAACTCGGCTCAAGTCGAAGCTGTCCCGAGTGTCTCGCCAGACCGTCCGAGTGCGGCCAGAGCACCGACGCCACGTCCGCAACGGCCCGCGCTTAGCGAGCGGCAAGCCACAATGTCCGCTCGACGCCTGTCGACACAACGGCTTGGTTCGCCGTCTCTGGTCCCGGCGCCGACGCAAAGCGAGTTGCGGGAAGCTCAATCACACAGTGGCATTCGGTCTGGGCCGCATTGAGTGATCGGCTGAAGGCAGCCCCGGCCGCTATTCGTCCATGATCTGCTTTTCTTTCGCAGCGGCGGCGGCGTTGATTTTGCCTTCATAGGTCTTCGTCAGATTCTGAACCTCTTCCTTGATCCGATCGCGATCGTCCTCGGAAAGAGTTTTGGCCTTCTGCGAGGCATCCGCGTGCTTGTTCGCGTCGCGGCGAATGTTTCGAATCGAGACGCGTCCGTCTTCCGCGAACTCCTTCGTCCGCGAGGCCAACTGCTGCCGTCGTTCCCGGGAAAGCGGTGGGATGTTCAGCCGGATCAATCGCCCGTCGGACATCGGTGCCAGACCCACATCGCTGGACTGTATCGCTTTGACGATGTCGCTCATGGTCCCGTTATCGAACGGGCGGATCACAATCTGCTGCGGTTCCGGGACGGAGATATTTGCGATCTGTTTCAGCGGTGTCGGCGACCCGTAGTACTCGACGCGAATCGAGTCGACGAGCCCCGGCGTGGCCCGACCGGTTCGCAAACCGCCGAGCTGTCCGGTGAAAACACTGACGGCTTTCTCCATGCGTTCTTCCGCGTCGAGCAGAATTTCGTCTTCGTCCATTTCGAAGGCCTTGTGATGGAAGATTGTTGCATGCTGCCGGAGACCGGACGCTGGCGATTCTGGCGGTTGTCGAGAATCAGATCAATCGGCGAACAACGAATCTGCTTGTTCAACCGACGCGCGTCCCAACTTTGTCGCCAGCGATCACACGTTCCAGGTTTCCGGCTTTCTGATAATTGAAGACGACGATCGGAATGCTCTGCTCCATGCAGTGATGGATCGCCTGCGGGTCCATCACCTTCAGGTCCTTCTGCAGAACGTCCTGGAACGATATCTCCGAGAACAGGACTGCGTGAGGATTTCGTTCCGGGTCGTCTGAGTACACCCCGTCAACTCGAGTCGCTTTCAGCACGACATCGGCTTCGATTTCCCGTGCTCGCAAAGCGGCCGCGGTATCCGTCGTAACAAACGGACTGCCAGTTCCGGCCGCCAGAATCACGACACGTCCTTTTTCCAGGTGCCGTACACAGCGGCGGCGGATAAACGGTTCGGCAACGCCTTCCATGCGGATCGCCGTCTGCAGCCGAGTCGGTACGCCCACGTTTTCCAGGGCATCCTGCAATGCGAGCCCGTTGACGACCGTCGCGAGCATGCCCATGTAATGGGCTGTCGGAGCACTGATGGCGGCACTTACTGCGGCAAAGTCGCGACCACGCAGAATGTTGCCGCCGCCACATACGATGGCAAGCTCCACTCCCGAGGCGTGAATCCGGCGAATCTGCTCGGACACGTTCGAGACTTCCGCCATTGTGATGCCGGATTCCCCGGAACGACAAAAACTGTTGCCGCTGAGTTTCAACAGAACACGACGATACGCCGGAGAGTTTTCTGAGTCAGTCATCGAGGTCGTCCATACCGTGTCGACAGGGAGGGGAAGTTGCAGAATTGAAGGCGCGTCGCAGGCAAGAACGTGCTTTTCGACTCAACTCGGGAACATTAGCGGGCCAATGAAACGAGGGACAGGAACCGTCCGGCTCCTGTCCCTCATAACGAATCGAATCAAACGGCGGCTTAGTTGCCCAGCACCCAGCGGGTGAAGGCGCGCGCCTTGAATCCCGACTCGGCCAGAGCCTGGCTCACGGTTTTGGAATCATCCTTTGCAAACGGCTGGTATGTCAGCACGCCCTGATCGACAAAGAAGTTCTTCATCCGACCATCGACGATCTTCTCGACGATGTTGTCCGGCTTGCCGCTGGCTTTTGCATCGTCGGTCAACCGGGTGCGTTCCGCCTCGATGGCCACATCGTCAAGATCGTCCGGGTTACAGGCCTGTGGTTTCAATGCGGTGATATGCATGGCAACATCACGCAGAACTTCGATGTTGCCGGATTCGCCATCGGCCGCAAACAACGCGGCGTTCTTGCCGTCGTGATGCACGTAGCCATTGACGGGTCCGCTCACTCGCGTGGCACGGGCCACCACAATTTTCTCGCGAATCTGGTTCGTCAGATCTTCCCAGACGCCTTGAAGAGTCTTGCCATCGCCGCCCGGTGCGGGCTGAGCAAGCAACTCTTCCGGAGTTTCGGCACCGGGACCATTCAGGAGCTGCTCCGCACACTGATTTGAGAACGCGACGAATTCTTCACCGCTGGCGACGGGAGCAGACTCACACTGAATCTCGACCATCACAGCCTCACTGCCACCCTCAGCCAGAAGGATCACGATGCGGCCTTCGCTCGTCACATTCTCGGCCCTTTTGACCATGACTTTCTTGAACTGCTCTTTGAGGATCTCAATGGCCCGACCCTCATCACCTTCGGCGTCTACGAGTGCTCTCTTGCACTCCATCATCGGCAGACTGGTTTTCTCACGTAGCGACTTGACCTGGGCAGCCGAAATGTTGGCCATGGAAATGTTCCTGTTCGGTTTCCGTTCGCAGCCGCCGGATTCACACGGCGGCTGTCGACGTTCGCCGGTTTGATAAAGTTGAAGTTTTGTCCGGGCAAGCGAACGACGCATTCACATCCCAGCGGCAAAACCGCATCAATGCGGTCACGACATCCGACAGGCAACGGTCACAGGCTGGGGACGGCCTTCGGTTCGTCGGCAGCAACCACTTCCTTCGGAACCGGCAGTTGCGAGCGACCGTCTGTAATCGCTGTGGAGAGATGCTCCAGGATCAGACGAATCGACCGAATGCTGTCGTCGTTGCCTGGGATCGGCAGGTCGATCGTGTCCGGATTCGAATCGGTGTCGATCAGCCCGACAATCTTGACACCCATCAGCCGACATTCGTGGACACAGTTCTTTTCGGCCTTGGGATCAATCACGACAACCGATTCCGGGATGCGGTTCATGTTGCGGATGCCTTCAAGGTTCCGCTTGATCTTCTTGAATTCACGTCGCAGCGTGGACTGTCGTTTTTTTGAGTAAGTGGACAGCTCGCCGCTGGTTTCAAGCAGTTCGAGCTCTTCGAGTCGTTTCAGGCGGCTTCGAACGGTGCGGAAGTTTGTCAGTGTCCCGCCCAGCCAGCGTTCCGAGACCCACGGCATTCCACAGGCCTGCGCCGCTTCGATGACCGGCTCCGCGGCCTGGCGTTTTGTGCCGACAAAGACCACCAGACTCCCCTGCGACGACACTTTCTTGAGGTACTGCTTTGCTCGCAGTAGACCGCGAACCGTCTCCTTAATGTCGATGATGTGGATCAGATTGCGGCGCCCATAAATGTAAGGCCGCATTTTGGGATCCCAACGACTGGTCCGGTGTCCGAAATGGACGCCAGCCTCAAGCATTTCCTTCACATCAATACGGGCCACAGTAACTCCTCTTCAAGCCGTTATCCGGCCGCAACGGGTGAAACGTCGCGTGTGCACACTTCGTCCGGGTCACAGGTTCAACGAGAATCTGTTCCCACCGGTCCGATTCAGTCTGAATCGAGTTGCATTGCTACCGGCAGAAGCGTTTAAGAAAAAGCACGATCAGCGACAATGAACTGGAATCCGCCCTGAAATGAAGGCGGACGGGGGCGGGGATGATGGCGCTGCCATCAGATCCGGTCAAGTCACGGAAACCTCGTGCATATGCGGGTCGCCGTTGCTGGTTGCGACGCCTGGCGGAATGTCATTCCTGCTGGCGAAAAAGGGTCGGCGCTCTGCGCCGAGTTGCGGTCGTTGCAAATCCGGGAACACGATAGAATCCCGCAGTTTGTATTTTCTCCACGTATTGTGCGAAACGCCGTCAGATTTCGTCTGCGGCGTGTGTGCTTCGCCATCCTGACCGCCGGATCGATGCTTTCAAGGCCCCGCCATATGAGCCGTTTTTCCGTTTCGCCTGTCGTCGTTCTTCTCACCCTGATCCTGGCCGGATGCGGCGATGATGACGAAAGTGGAGTCGTCTCTGTGCCTGCAGATGCGGGCAGCGCCCTGACCTCTGGTGAAAGTAACACCGGCGCTGAAGCGGACACCGGCTTTACGTCCTCGACTCCGTCGACCCGCTCAGCCGACGCAGTCGTTCGTCCATCCAGGCCCAAAAGTGCGGCCTGGCCGAAGCGGGAAACGACTGACGGAATATGGGTCCTGCGGACGCCACACATCATCCCGCCGAATCAGAACAGCCCGCAGCCAATGATTGGCGAGAATCCGATGATGCTGGTCCGGATGACGTCAGGAACAGACGACGCGCCCGGCACGGTCGAAAAAATCGCAGCACGTATGGACTTTGAACAGCTCGCCGTCGGAGATGCGTTCGTTGCCGGGGATTCTGTCCAGTTTAACTGCCTCGTGCCGGATGGTGAGACGCGGATGACTTTTCGCGGCCGCTTTGATCACGGAGTGATCGTCGGGTCGATGGTCGATCCGACTGGTAACAGCTCCTTCATACGGCTCGTGCCGTCCGACGAACGAACATTTGCCCGCATTCCCGCATTCGTCCAATTGCCTGCGCCGGAAGTTGAGCAGTTTAATCAAGTGTCGCAATCGCCGGTCCCAGAAGAGGATGCGCGCGAGTTCGCCAAAATTTTCCCGTCGAGCCCGTTGATCGCAGTGGGCCACCAGATGGCGATCGCGAATGCGTGCCAGGAGGCAAAGGCGACCGGCACTGTCGAGAAGCTCATCGCTGCCTACGTGAAACAGCAGTCCCTCTGGGAAGCCCGCATGGGACTGGTCGCGGAAGTCGAGGGGCTCCAGCGGGCGGTCACGACCGGCTACGACCCGGTTTGGTGTCTTGAGCAGCTCGATAGCACCCAGGAGAAGCTGAAGTCCGACGATACTCTCAAAGGGGTGTCAGAACGAATCGACATGCTGCGCAAGCAGACGCGATACAACCAGGCGGTCGTGTTTCTGAGTTCGGACGACAAGGCGAAACGAGCCGAGGGACGTACCATTGCCGAAGACATGATGAAGACGCGTCGACATGATGCCATTCTTACCGTTCACCTGGCGGATGCGGCCCGACTGGACGATCGCAAACAGGACGCCATCGACCTTTACGCCGAACTTGTGGCTCTGCCCATGCAGGAACGCATGCTTCAGGAACTCGGGCGGAACTCGAAAGTTGGACGCATTCTTCCGACTGAGCGACTGGAGACGCTATGGGAAGACGTGCACGGGAGTACTGACGGTCTCGATGAACTGATTCAAAAGACCTACGACGAACAACTTGTGACCTTCGCGTCCGAACCGGTCGAGCCTCGCACTGACGAGCCCGGCAACCGAACTGTGCTGGCGGAGCTGTTCACAGGCGTGCGTTGTCCCTTGAGCGTTGGCGCTGAAGTCGCGATGGCAGGTCTGGCCAGAAGCTGGCCAACCTCAACCGTAGTCACATTGCGATATCACGTTCACATGGCTGGTCAGGTTCCGGGACACAATCCTCTCGCTAACGAGGACAGCGAAGCACGCTACTTCAACTATTATCGCACGAACTTCACTCCGCGGGTCTTTCTGGACGGCACGAACGTACCTGGAACCGAAGGTGGAATGGTCGATGCCGAACGTTTGTATCAGGGTCTGTCGTCGATCATCAAAGAGTTGCTGGAGCAGAAGTCAGACGTATCAATTGACCTGACGGCCATACGGCAGGACGACGTCGTGCAGATCAGTTGTGAAGCGACGAGTACAGGGGAGTTCGAAGACAGCGTGCGTCTGCGACTGGTGCTGGCGGAATCAGGTGTGGATTTTCACGCCTTCAACGGGTTTCGTCAGCATGACATGGTGGCACGCAAGCTGCTCGGGGGAGACAACGGTGTTGAACCTGCAGAGGAAAAACTCGAGTGGCGGGGCAGCATTGATGTCGAAGAACTCCGCACCGAATTGCACGACAGCCTGACACGTTACGAAACCAACCAGGTCGTCGAGTTCTCATCCACGCCGCTTGCGCTGAACAACCTGAGTGTGGTGGCGATTGTCCAGGAGAATGGAACCCACAAGGTTCTGCAGTGTCGCGTTGTGCGGATTGAGTGATCACTGACGACTGGCCATTGACTTTTGGAAAGGACTCCCCATGCCCTCCGACCCCGTTGCCGTTGGCGGACTGAAATGCGGCTCCGGACAGCCACTGCTGTTTATCGTTGGACCGTGCGTCATTGAGAGTGAGGAGCTGATTCTTGAGACGGCGAAGCGAGTCGCGGAATACGCCGCGGAACTCGATATCCCGCTCGTATTCAAGTCGAGTTTTGACAAGGCCAACCGGACGAGCATCTCCAGCTTTCGCGGGCCCGGTCTGCAGCGAGGTCTGGAAATCCTGGCGAAGGCCAGTGAAGTGACGGGACTCCCGGTCACAACAGATATTCATGAACCGTCGCAGGCAGACGCGGCCGCCGAGATCTGTCGGATTATTCAGATTCCAGCGTTCCTGGCCCGGCAGACTGACCTGCTGATCGCCGCCGCTGAAGCGACCACAAAACATGGTGGCGTCATCAACGTCAAGAAGCCGCAGTTCATCTCGCCGGAAGACACGATTCACATCGTTCGCAAGTGCGAGGAAGCGGGGTGTTCCAACATCATGCTGACCGAACGAGGAACGACTTTCGGATATGGGCGGCTGGTCAATGACATGCGCGCCATTCCGATCATGCACGCGACGGGCTGCCCGGTCATCATGGACGCCACGCACAGCGTTCAGATGCCCGGCGGGCAAACCACTGGCGGGCAACGTGACATGGTCCCGATTGTTGCCCGTGCGGCCGTCGCAGCGGGCTGTCACGGAGTCTTCATGGAAACACATCCCAACCCCGACGCAGCCCTGAGTGACGGACCAAATCAGGTGCCGCTTGATCAATTGCCCCGGCTCCTGAAACAGCTCATTCGACTGCGTTCGTCCGTGCTCGAATTCGACGAGTCGTGAGTTCCGGATTGCCACATTCCATCGAGACAGTGTGTTTGAGATTCACAAAACTCGGCCCCTCTTCGCAACTCCACATCCGCCCGCCTGAAGAACCGCATCGATGACGACAGACTCTCCACCGCGAAATTCTCTCGGGATTCTCAGCCTTGCGGCAGGAATCCTGGGGTGCGCTGGTATCTGTGTGCTGCTGATGGTCTCGGGTTGCGACACAGAGAAAAAACTACCGCCCCCGCCGCCCCCGCCGCCGCCAATGTCCGTCGAGTCAATTCTCCAGAACCTGCAACCGGATGTGTATGGGATCACGGTGCCGCGTACGCTTCCTCGCAGCGATCTGGATGACTGGGCAAAGTCGATGCTGGCTGACATGGTCGACCAGGACGTCGATGACAAGACGCTTGCAGAGCAGCTCCGGCAGCACCTTCCACCGGAACAGGTCGATCGAATCATCCGGCGTCAATTCGTACTCCAGGATTGCACTCATGTGAGAGACATGCTGTGGGCGCGAGACCTGTTCGGGGCGATCCACGTCCCCTGGCAGGGCAACGGGGACCTCGATCAGATTGCCGCGGTGTTCTATCACGTCATGCACACGATACTTCCGGCACGGCCACACGAATCGACGTCCCCTCCGATTGGCCCTTTCGAAGCCATGCTGCATGGTCGCGGCTCTGCGGCGGATCGGGCCTGGACGTTCGCGATTATCCTGCAGCAGCGGAGAATCCCCGTTGTTGTGCTGGCAATCTCGGACGACGCGACCAGCAGCGAACCGGAGTTTCTTCTGGCAGGTGCCGTGGTCGGCTCAGATGTGTATCTGTTTGATGCCGTACTCGGATTGGCAGTCCCTGGTCCACAGGATTCCGGCGAAGACGCCTTGGTTCACCGTCCGGCGACTCTGGCTGAGGCCATTGCCGACGACAGCCTGTTACGGCAACTGGATACGCCCGACCGACCCTACCGCGTTACGTCTGAACAACTCAAACAGGCATCGCTGCAGCTTGTTGGCGATACGTCCTTGTGGTCCCGCCGGATGGAGGGATTGAACAACGCATTGACTGGCTCTGCTGTTGTCTATGCACCTCTGGTCGGGGATGCGGGCATGATTCAATTGCTCACAGGGGCGCTCGCGAATCAGGTTGCGGCGGACCGAATTCGTATCTGGCCTTACCCTGAACAGCGACGGCAGGCCCGCGAGTCCCTGTCTCCCGAGCAGCAGGCATCGCTCGACGCATGGGACGCCTCGCTGCAGGTGCCCTATCAGATCACGCTGGACACGAAACCCGGGCAACCAGCACAGTTGATTGTGGAGCCTGTTGGTCGGCAGTCGCAGCGCGTCGCCCGGGTTGATCAGATTCTCGGACAGGCTCAGAAGGCGATCCCTCGGTTCCTTAAGGTACAGGGATGGCGTGACATTCCACCCCTGACTCGTAACCACTCGCCGATTCAGAAAGACGCCGCGACGAACGAGTTTATCCGTTCCAGCCTGCCGGAAAATATCCGGCGAGACCACGCGACCGCCGGGGAACAGGCGCGTTTCTGGCGTGCTTGCTGTCAGCTACAACAGGGGAATTGGGCTGCAGCGGCCAAAGACCTCGAGTCGTACATCACGGACGTGAAACGAGGCGCAGGATTGAGCGGCATGTTTCGAAACCAGGCGGCATATTTGTGTGGCGTGGCTCTGGCGTTCGACGGAAAGTTCAGTCGGGCGGCCGCCTTCATGCGACTCATCCCCGCCGACGACTCGGCAATCCACTCCGCCAGGCTGCTCGAAAAGCGCTGGTCCTCAAGAACAGCCGCCGAATAACCGTCACCGTCGTCGGATTTCGCCGAGCCGGCTGCGATACGGCAGACAGGTCGCGGCTGTGTCGGCTGTCACGAGTCGGCGATCTTTTCGAGGTGAACTTGGCGCGGGCGGATGATCCAGGGATGATCCACGCATTCTGTCGACGTATCTGGACGAGGCGTTCATCTCGCGGTCTTTCGTACAGACCCACTCAATTCGATCTCATCGTTCCGCATCCGAGGAGAAAACACCGTGATCAGCGACAGTGGCAGCGACAGCCCGAAGAAGCCCCAGGATTTCAAACTGAACTCATTCGCGGTCGACCTGAACACGAATACGGTCACCCCTTCGGTTGTCCCGTGTGAAGACTTCGAGGATGCCCTGGGTGGCTGTGCCCGCGGCTTCAAGCTCCTGGAAGATCATGCGGTCGACGATCCCTACGTTCCCGAAGCCCGCCTGATCATGAACCTCGGGATTCTCTCGGGCACCGATTACATGACCGGCCTGCGGACGTACTTCAATGCGTACTCGCCACTGAAGCGCTCACGGATCGGTAAGCCATCGGCCATGTGGTCCACCGGCAGTGGCAAGTTTGGCACGAAGTTGCGGTATCTGGGTATTGATGAAGTTGTCTTCACCGGCCGTTGCGACAAGCCAACCGTTCTACGGCTCTACAAGGATGACGCGGACGGTCCCGTGAAATTCGAGTTTCTGGATGGTGCGGAGTACTCTGGCCTGTGGGTCAATGACCGCATCCTGAAGCTCTACGAGAATTATCCGGACGCGCATTTTGCCGTCATCGGTCCGTCGGGCGAGAACTACGAAAACTGCTATTACGCCGCGATTGCCCTTTCGACCGAGAACCAGCTCAAGACAAAGGACAACAAACCGCGATTCGCCGGACGTGGTGGAATGGGCGGCGTCATGGGCTCCAAGAACCTCATGGCGATTGTTGCGGACATCAAAGACGTCGTTGGTCCCAAGGGGCCCGACATTGTGAAGCAGATCAACATCGAAATTGCCAAGGGCAAGGGAAGCTCTCGATTCCGCGACAAAAAGAAAGACGGTGGTGGCGGTACATGGGCCAACGTCGAAGTTCTGAATCCCGTCGGCTGCATGCCGGAAATGAACTTCGTGCCCACTGGTACTCGCGTGTCGCTGCCATTCCACCGCGACAACTTCGAAGCCACCGGCGAATACGTCGTCAAAGACGAATCGTGTTTTCGCTGCGGCATCTCGTGTCACAAAAACATTTATGACGCCGACGAGAATGGCAAAGCCGCGCAGTTCCGAGCCAAGTGGGACTACGAACCACTCAACCTGCTCTCGTCCAACATCGGCATTTTCGACGGTCACGAATGCCTTGAGTTGTGCGAGTACGTCGATCAGATGTGCATGGACTCGATCTCGATCGGGACGACGCTCTCCTGGGCCATGGAATACAACCGCCGCAACCCGGACACGCCAGTGGCTGGCGGCATGGCCTATGGTGACTTCGAAGCCACGGCTCAGGTCGTTCAGGACATCGGCAACGGCAAACTTGGCGACCTCGGTCGCGGTGTCGCATTGATCGCACGGGAACGCAACGCAGAAGGCTACGCCATGCATTCAAAGGGCATGGAATACGCCGCATATCTGCCGCAGCACAATCCCGGTTACCCGTGGGCACTCGCCGGAGCCCATATGTCGATGAAGACTTACCTTCTCTGCGTGAATGAGAAGGAAACCAGTATGGACTACTGGGTGGATGCCATCACGAGTCCGAAGCGCGGCCTGTCGATTCTGCGGGATGATTTCACAGGTGTCTGCAAATTCAGTGCACTCAAGAACGACATGATGGTAGACGCCCTCGGCGCCATTGGTGGTCTTGAAATCACAGAGGCGGAACTCGAAAACATGGTTCGTCGAGTTTTCCTGCGGGGTTATGCGCTTGAGTTGAAGCAGGGATTCACCGACGAAGACTACGTGATGCCCGATGAAGTCCACGACGAGTATCCGCAAATCGAACTGCCGTACTTCAACACGCGGGAGTTCTTCGGCGAACTGAAGACCCGCGTACAGAAGCGATTCAGCGAAATGCTGGTCGAAGAAGGCCTGAACTAGTGCAGTATCCGTCGTGTTTTGAAGGGTAGCCGAAGTCGCCAGACTTTGGCCGGGGCTGGACCCGTGGAAACCAAACTCTGGCAAGTTCGGCTACATCCATCACTTCACGGCTGACAAAAGCACTGGCGCGGTACCCATGACGGGTCGTTCGGTCCAACAGATGCAGCACTTCGGAATGGAGTCCGGATGCGTATTGTGCAATCAACGTCGGACGACCGTATCCGGGTCGTGTACGTCATGGGGGCCGGTCGCAGCGGCTCTACAGTGCTGGACGTGATCCTCGGGAGCCATCCCGAGGTCTTTGGGACCGGCGAGTTGATTCACATTTTTCGTGAAGAAGCTCTGCATCGCGCCAACTGCGCTTGCGGAGAAGCACGCGACGCCTGTCCGCTGTGGACGCAGGTTCGATCCCGCTGGTGCGAACTGTCCGGGCAGTCCGCGATCACCGACCACCGCGAGCTGTATCGCCGCTTCTGCCACATCCAGTCCTTCGATCTGGGACTCCGGAGTTGGCTGCGCCTTCGCCGTCGTCCGAATCGGCAGTCCCCGGTTCTGACTGAGTGCCTGCAGCAGACCGTCGCGTTTTACCGCGCCATCGCGGAGACATCCGGACAACGGGTCATCGTTGAATCGAGTAAGAATCCACTGCGTGCCCGTCTGCTGTGTCTGATTCCTGAGCTGGATGTCCGGCTGGTACACCTCGTTCGCGACGCGCGGGGAGTCGCCTGGTCGCGCATGAAAGCGCTGCACCAGTCACGTGAGTCCGGAATCCCGCGTGAGATTCCGTCTAAGCCCGTCACCGTCTCCGCGGCTTACTGGACGCTGATGAATGGCTACAGCGAACAGGTGCGCCGACTGTTCCCCGATCGACCATCGGCGCGAATTCACTACGAAGACTTCGTCGCTTTTCCAACTGACACGCTGAACGCAATTGGTGAGTTGGCCAGCCTCGACTTCTCGCAGGTGGCAACGCGACTGGCGGCAGGAGAGCCGATGAATCCGGGGCATCTTTATGCGGGCAACCGAGTTCGTACTTCGGGCCCGATCCACCTGAAGCAGGATTGCGAGTGGGCCCACAACCTGACACCGCGACAGCAGCGCATCATCTGGACTCTCACAGCACTGCAAATGAATCGTTACGGCTACCCGAGATCGCCGAATTTTGCGTCCACGAAACAGGACGAACAAGTGGCCGCGTGAAAATGGCGGCCCTCCGAATACGACAGTTTCGAGGTTGTCCTGACACGAACGGAGTGCAGTGCAGGCTCACCTTGACACGATCATCAGGCAACCCGTATCGAACGCGGACGATTCAGATTCCGTGATACGGGAGTAACGGGCATGGACGCTCACAATTCGGCTCAGTCGGGCCGCTCGATGGGATGGTGGCTGGTCGCGACTTGTTTTCTGCTCTCCGGATTCGCTGGACTGCTTTACGAAACCGTCTGGTTGCGACAGTTCGCTGCTGTCTTTGGGACATCCGAAGCCGCGCTTGGGGCCGTTCTCGCGGCGACCATGGCTGGACTGGCGTTGGGTGCCGTCATTTCCGCCCGCTATGCAGCGCGGATTCGCCGGCCCGTGCTGGCCTATGGACTGCTGGAACTTGGCGTTGCCGTTGGTGCCCTGCTGGTTCCCTTCGGACTGCAAATCGCGAATGGCCTGAGGATCTGGATCTGCGGCGGTCAGCCCGAACTTCCGGCTGCGGGTGGAATGCTTGAGGTCCTGACAGACTCACTCCTGGTTTTCGTGCTGGTGCTGCTTCCGACCGGTTGTATGGGCGCCACCTTGCCGATGCTCGCCCGGTTCGTTGTCGGCGGCGGCGATCGGCGGGACACAGGACGCATTGGACTGCTGTACGGAATCAACACATTCGGAGCTGTCTTCGGAACACTGGTGACGGCTTTCTGGCTGGTTCCGTCACTCGGTCTGCAAACGACAGTCTTTGTGGGAGCCGGCATCAACGTCGTCGTGTTTGCACTGGCAGCCGTTCTGCAGAAGACGCTCCCGACGACTTCCAACGAACCGGTGGCAGCCGACGAGATTCTTCGTTCGGACAGCTCAATCCACACCCGGACGAAACTCGAACAATCTGCACGTGCCCCGTCGCTGGCGGCATTGGCGCTGCTCATCGGTTTTGCCAGCGCGGCCTCGTTCACTTACGAAGTCCTGTGGACGCGGCTGCTCAGCCAGGTTCTCGGCGGCAGCCTGTTCGCGTTCTCGACCATGCTGGCCGGATTTCTCACCGGGATCGCACTGGGAAGCTGCCTGGCCGTGCGACTCGTCCGACGAGGTCACCCGGTATTGCGTCTGCTCCTGCACTCCCAGGCAGCGGCGGCACTTGCCACTGTCGTCATGTTCGCCGGAATCGATGTCGTACCGTTTGTGTCGCAGTGGATTGGGAGCGGGTTGACGGGCGGCTTTGTGGCAAATGTGACTCTGTGCCTGGCTGTGCTGCTACCCTCAACAATCGCGATTGGTATGTCGCTGCCGCTGGCAATCGAAGTCGCAGGTCGCGGTCAGTCAAACCTGTCGCAGGTCACCGGGCGACTTTATGCAGCCGGTACTCTGGGCGCGATCGCAGGCTCCCTGTTGTGCGGACACCTGCTGCTGCCATGGCTGGGCTTTCATGGCACAGTGGCTGTTGCGGCATCAATCAATCTTGGTGTCGCCAGTTGTGTGCTGTTCTGGGAACGGCCGGAGCGACGGCATGTTCCGATTGCCATCTCAATACCTGCCGTCATCGCGGCGTTGCTTGTCGTCGGAGGTCCAGACGCCATGCTGCGGTATCGGCCGTTGCACAACATCGTCGCTCCGCGGACGGTTGTTTTCTCACAGGTCGGTGCCTCAGCCAACGTCATGCTGTCGCATGAAGAGTTTGGATTCAGGCTGCTGTGCAACGGGTTACCCGAGGCCCTGATCGCTCCCCGAGGTGCAGTGGGCGGAGCAAGTGACGGTGCCCGCTGGCTGGCCGCTCTGCCGGTACTGGCCCGACCCGATGCGAAATCGATGCTGGTCATCGGACTCGGTGGAGGCAGTCTTGTTGAAGGTGTTCCGGAGACGATTGAGTCAATCGACACTGTCGAACTTGAGCCGAAAGTCGTTGCTGCCATCCGCGAGATCTCGAACGAGCGTGCTCACGATCCGCTCAGCGACCCCCGATTGCGACTCGTCATCAACGACGCGCGGGGTGCTCTCTCACTCAGTTCGAAGTCATACGACGCCATCGTCTCGCAGCCCTCGCATCCGTGGACGGCGGGAGCGTCGCACCTTTACACCCGCGAATTCATGCAACTCGCTCACTCGCATCTGAATGCGAACGGCGTGCTGTTGCAGTGGATGAACTCAAAATACGCGGATGAAGGTCAGGTTCGGTCGCTGGGTGCCACTCTGCGGGATGTGTTTTCGCATGTGCGTGTCTACCAGCCGACAGAAGGATTGCTGCTGTTTCTGGCGTCGGATTCTTCGCTGCAGGTTGAAGAGCAGATCATCCAGACCGGACGACCGTTGCGCAGCGGACTGAGATCATTCCGCTGGATCGGAGTGAATGATGTGCATGACGTCGCTGCCGCACTGCTGATGGATGAGCCGGCGCTGCAGGAGTTCTGCGCGGGTGCTCCCATCATCACGGACAACGACAATCGCCTGGCCACGGGATCGTCCCGACGTCCGGGCGAGTCATTCACAGCCCTGAATCCCGAGGTGTTTCGGCGATCGGATGCCCTGATTCACCGCAGCGGTGCACGGCCGCTGACCGACAGGATCGGCCTGGATGCAGCCAAGCTCGTCCGCGTGTTGTTGCTTTCGAAACAGGAAGCCCGAGCCCGAATGATCGCAGAATCGCTCAGTGGTAAACGTCATCGTCTCCTGGCTGACGGCTACGTCTCGCTCTACACGGGCGACTTTGATACAGCGACGGCGCGATTTCGAGCCGTGTTGGAATCCAACCCGAATGATCGCGATGCGCGATTCAAGCTGACCGAAGTCACGCTGCCTCAAATTGCCACCGGCCAGATTTCGCAAACGATCCAGCTCGCGTCGCATGCAGTTTCACTGAAGTCGCCGATCGTTGCGGCGGCCACTGCCTACTACAGTCAGGACTGGCAGCAGTTGCAGTTTCTCGACGGACAACTGGGGACAGCAGCGCCAGGTGACACATGGCTGGCACTGTCGCTGACATTCCGCGCCGCCTGGCGAACGAAGGTCGTCGACGAGAATCGTCGGCAACGCTACGGCGAGGAAGCGCTCGAGTTGATTGATCGCGCCATCGTCATCGAGCCGACCGTCTTCGCAAGCATTGTCCGCCTGCAGGCCGCTGAGCAGACCGGGAGAGTCGAGCCATGGCTGGAATCAGCCGTGTACCTGGCCCACCTTTTCGAAAAGCAGAGCCATACCGTCACTCCAAAGATGGCCCGCGCGGTCTCTCGTCAGGTGCTTGCGAAAGTCGCAACGATCACGCCAGCCACTTCCTGGCAGGAAGACCGCTGCAGCACCATCCGCCACCTCTACCAGCAGATCCAGGCGGCAGGTCAGAAGTAACACGACCAGGACTGGTCTGGCATCGCGAGGCTTAATTCACATCACAGGCCGGGGCGAGGCGGCTGGACGGGGGGCTGCCACGTGTGTACGCCGGTGGCGCTGATGCGCCGACGGAAGACCCGATTCATGCAGGTGATGTAAATTGTGTCGCGTTTCGGGCCGCCGAATGCGACGTTTGAGACCCAGTCGACTCCTGGCGGCAGGGCCAGGATCAGGTGGCAGCGGCCGAGTTGATCGAACACCTGTATTCCCATTGGTGTGGCCAGATAGCGACGTCCCTGTGTGTCGACAGCCATGCCATCCGCCTGACTTGATCGGGCAGAGTCCCGGACGTGAACGTGGCCGTATTCCTGCGGGTGAGCCAGTGAACCGTCCGCCTGAATCTGAAATGAGTACACGAATCGGCCATCCGTGTCGGACACGAACAACAGTGTCTGATCGGGCGATGTGATGACTCCATTGGGAAAACTGATGCCCCTGGCGACCTGCTGACGCTTGCCATCCGCCGTGAAGTGCCAGACGCCTCGATTTATGGGATCAGTGAAGTAACCGGATCCATCGGGCAGCATCACCAGGTCATTGGGCGTGACCTGATCGAACACAGTTTCAGCGTTGCCCTCGACATCAAATCGCAGCAGCACGTGTGTCTTGCGCTGGCACCCGTACAGTTTGCCGTCGGCGCCGAACATCAGGCCTCCGATTCCTGGTTTTCCGTCGGTAAACTGTGAAACGGAGTCGTCGAGGTCGATCTTTCGAATGATGCCGCTTTCCTTGTCTGCGAAGAAAACTTCTCCGTCAGAGTTGGCAGCCGGGCTGTCTGTGTAACCGCCAGCATCGCCTTCAAACACCAGTTCCCAGTCTTCGCCCGGAATGACCAGATTCGTACGTCGCTGCGGCGGAACGCCGGCCTTGATCGGCTCGGGATAACCCTGCCACAACCACCGGATCGCGTCCGGCATGATCGATGCCGAGTGCTTCGAGTTATGCCCGCCTTCGCCCCACGCGTGCGCGACTTCGTAGCCGGAGTACTTCAGGGCAGACAACATCGTCTGATTGGCCATCCACCAGTCGCCGCCGTACAGATTGAGATCACGCGTGCCATCCTGCAGAAACACACGCAGCGGTTTTGGCTCGTACTTGCGAATCAGCACGGGGTATTCGTTTCCACCTCGCAGACTGACGAATGTGCCGATCGTGCTCAGCACGCGACGAAACTGATCCGGTCGTTCCCAGGCCGCTGTGAAGGCGCAGATGGCTCCGGAGCTGGCGCCGCCAATCGCCCGATCATTCGGATCGTCACTCAACCGGTACGTCTTTGAGACTTCGGGAAGGATCTCCTCGATCAGGAATCGAGCGTAGCGGTCGCCGAGCCCGTCGTACTCGAAGCTGCGATTGAATCTGGGCTGCGCGTTCTCACGTGGTGCGGGGACGACGCCGGGGCTGATGAAGATTCCAATCTGCACCGGCGCCTCACGCTTGTGGATCAAATTGTCGAGCACCGTAGGAATCTTCCATCCCTGCGCACGCCGCAACCCGTCCTGCAGAATGAAGACGCACGCGGGCTTCGTGCCGTCGTATTGAGCCGGCACGTAAACCCAGTACTCACGCACAGTGCCGGGGAAGATGTCACTCGTCCATTCAAACGGGCCTTTGATTTCCCCCTGCGGCACACCTTCCTGTGGATTTGAGTCCGGCCCCAGCGGGTAGTCCGGTTCCTTGTCGGCTGACAAGCCGGACGAAACCAGAATTGTGGCGAGGGCAGCAATCGCGAGGGAGAATCGAGATGACACGCGGTGTCTCCGAATGGTTTCGTTGATTGGACGAATTTCGTGACGGTGAAGGACGGTGAACGCTACCCGAGCACACCCAGCTCACGTCCGGTTTCTTCGAAGCACTTCAGTGCAAACGTCAGATCGTCACGACTGTGGGCGGCTGAAATCTGTGTGCGGATGCGGGCTTTGCCGACAGGGACAACCGGGAAGGAAAACCCGATCACATAGACGCCTTTCTCCAGCATCGCATCTGCGAACCGCGACGCCAGTGCCGCGTCCCCCAGCATGACCGGAGTGATCGGATGCTCGCCGTCCAGCACGTCGAATCCGAGCTGTGGCAATTCCGATCGGAAGAACTCGGTGTTATCCCGCAGCCTGTTGCGCAGGTCCGGTGAGCCGGCGACCAGCTCAAGTGCCTTCATCGAAGCGCACACGATCGGCGGAGCCAGCGAGTTTGAAAACAGATACGGCCGCGACCGCTGCCGCAGATACGCGATGATCTCCTGTCGGCCGCTGGTGTAACCACCGCTCGCTCCCCCCAGCGCCTTCCCGAGCGTTCCGGTCACAATGTCGACTCGGTCCTGTACGCCGAACCGGTCCGGTGTGCCGCCGCCGTTGGGTCCGACGAAGCCAACCGCGTGCGAATCGTCGACCATCACCAGTGCGTTGTAACGATCGGCCAGGTCGCAGATGTCCGGCAGATTGGCGAGATAACCGTCCATCGAAAACACACCGTCAGTCGCAATCAGTCGGAAGCGGGCCGACCGCGCTTCCTGCAACTTCAACTCGAGGTCCGCCATGTCGTTGTTGCGGTATCGATATCGCGCCGCTTTGCACAGACGCACGCCGTCGATGATGCTCGCATGGTTCAGCTCGTCGGAGATGACAGCGTCGTCTTCGCCCAGCAGAGTTTCGAACAGGCCGCCGTTCGCATCGAAACAGGACGAATAGAGAATCGTGTCGTCCGTGCCGAGGAAGTTGCTTAAGCGTTCTTCCAACTGGCTGTGAATTGTCTGTGTGCCACAAATAAACCGGACTGAGGCCATGCCATAACCCCACTGCTCCAGGGCTGCCTGAGCAGCGGCGACGATCTGTGGGTGGTTCGCCAGACCGAGGTAATTGTTGGCACACAGATTGAGCACCTCGCCGGAAGACCCGGTTTGAACGCGGGCATTCTGCGAGGTCTCGATCTGTCGCTCGGCCTTCCACAGCCCCTGCGAACGGATGTCGTCAAGCTGCCCGGCCAGATGGTCGCGGAAGGCTCCGTACATGGCATTGGCTCCGTTCCTGTTGGGACGCTTTGCGCCTGCACCAACTCGTTCCAACGCTGCGAGCCTGTGAGTTTTTCAGTAGGCCGGAACAAGCGTAGCGCAGTTCCGGCAGTCGAGTCGTGAGCCATTCGAATTGCCGGAACTGCGCTACGCGTGGTCCGGCCTACTCC
>CAUZFZ010000057.1:0-52021 GCA_963579025.1 Planctomycetota bacterium
AGGGTCTCATCAAGACAGTAGTCCTGCCATTCCCTCTGCCGCCGTTGGGGTCGATCAACGCGAGCGTCCGTTTTCGATGATGTGGCACTCATGCTGATTTTTTAGCGCCAGCCTGCTCACACTTCCAGGTCTCCAAGGTCGGTTTCTAATAAATTCACAACCTCGGAGCGAAAGTGCGTTCTTTCGTGGAGCGAAAGACGACAATGTGACACTTAATTCCAAGACGATCCTAAGTCAGCGGGTTGAAGACGAGACCTGAGAGCAGTTTCGGATAAAAGAACGTGCTCTTGGGTGGCATCCGTTCCAGCTCTGCGGAGATCCCCTGGACGTGCTCCATCTGAGCGGCCATTACCAGGATCGCAACCTGACACGATTTGTCGGCCATGGCGTCCGTGACTTCGTCCATCAGATGCACGAACTTGAACTTCGGCTCTGAACCGGGATGCGCGCCGACCAGAAGATGATCGACGATCAGTCGGTGCAGCAGGCTCACTCCCAGGCCTCGCCAGATGTCGCTTTGATCAGCGGCGAGTTCTTTCATCGGGCTCGTATCGGTGGCTCGGATCAGCAGCCACTTCCCGTCGGCCGGTGTGCCGATGCCGAACACTTTCTGATCACCTTCAAGGTCCATTGTTTCCCACGCCGCCGCGGCAGTGGCCACTTCTTCGATCGAAAAATGATCGCCGAGTGCCGCGCGAATGTCGTCGGCTGTCAGTTCCGGAAAACCGGTGATCAGTCGGTGCGTCGGTAGAATCGTCAGGCCGCGGTCGTCCATGCCATTGAAGTACATCAGCGTGTAGTTCGCGGCGGAGCTGTCCGTCAGCTCGCCGGCTTCCTGCTGGACCTGCTTGTAATTGCAGGATGTCTCGTAGCGGTGGTGGCCATCGGCGATGAAGATCGGTTTCTCACTGAGAATCTCCTGCACTTGGGCAATAACAGCCTGATCGCTGACTGGCCACATGCGATGCGTGACGCCCAGATGATCCGTCGCCACCAGCGGTGTCAGGCTGATCGTTGCGTCTTCAAGAAGTGACTGTGCAACATTCTCCGCATCCGGATACAGGCCGAAAATGGGGGAGAGATTCGAGCCGCAGGCGGTCATCAGAGCCAGTCGGTCTTTCTTGGGACCAGGCATCGTCTGCTCGTGCGGGAAGACGTTTCCTTTGCCGAATTCTTCCAGTCGCAGTCGACCGAGGAATCCGCGTCTTACGTACTTCGTACCCTCCCACTCGAATTCCTGGTGATACACGTACAAAGAGTTTTCATGCTCACGGATCAGGACGCCGTCCTGCTGCCATTGCCGAAAATACTTTGATGCTCGTGCGTAACGGTCGTCGACACTGGAATCATCGGGCTCATCACGATTCAGAATCAGCCGGACACAGTTGCATGGGTGTTTCTTGTAGAGGTCGTTCTGGAATGCCGGATCGATGACGTCATACGGCGGAGCCACCACATCTGAGAGGTCGCCGACCTGCCCGACGTCGTAGCGCCATGCTTGAAACGGTTGCACTTCAGCCATCTGAGGGAGTCCTTTTGGCAGCGGACGATGCGAGACGCGCGGCCGCGATGAATCTTTTGACAAGCTCCAGATCTTTCACGGCCTTTGCCGATTCGACGCCGCTCGCTACGTCAACACCGTAGGGAGCCGTCACGCGAATCGCGTCGGCCACGTTGTCTGGAGTCAATCCCCCGGCGACGATCAGCCGGGGCCAGCGGGCGGAATCATACTGATCCACCAGCAGATCCCAAGGGGCTGTGTGCCCCGTTCCGCCGTAGCTGCCAGCGACGCGTGCATCGATCAGGCAGCCGGCCAGACACACGCCCAGTCTCCGGCATTCCGCCAGATAATCTGCGACGGCTCCACAGCCTTCGTCTCCGACGCGCAATGCGCGCAACAGTTTCAGCTCCGGGCATCGAGACTTCAGTTCGGCCAGGAACGCGGGCGATTCATCACCGTGTAATTGCACGGTTGTGATCGAGCACTGTTCCGTCCTGTCGATGACTTCATCGAGGGAGTGATTGACGAACAGCCCGACTGCTTCGATTGACTCAGGTAACGAGTCAACGATTTGAGCGGCCGTCCGCGGGTCGATGCAGCGAGGCGTCTGAGCGTAGAAGTTCAGACCGATCGCATCCGGACGCAGGTCGGCAACCTGGTCAGCCGTTGTCCGGTCACAGATGCCGCAGATTTTGACCCACATGATTTCCATTCGCCGCCTTGCCGAACCTAACCTCCGTCGGCCACTTCACCTGGTGTACCGGATGCGCCTGAGGATTCAGCACCTTCCGTTGGCGCGGCAGGAACGGGCTTGGCGTACGTGCCGGGCACGATCTGCGGGCCGGTGTGTTCTTCGTCGATGATCCGCTTCAGATGATCGGAATTCATGACTTCGACTTCCATCAGCTCTTCTGTCATGCGTTCAAGTAGTGGACGACGATCGCGGAGAATCTCGAGTACTGTTGAATGGCAGTGGTCGATGATCTGCTTGACTTCGACGTCGATTTCCCGCGTCGTTTCTTCACTGTGGACCGTGTCGACAGCTCCATGAGTCCCCAGGAAGACCGACGTTCGCTGTTCGCTGTAATAGACCTTCCCCAGGGCCTCACTCATGCCGAATTCAGTCACCATGCGGCGCGCAATGTCTGTCGCGCGTTGCAGGTCGTTCTGAGCTCCGACCGAAGTCTCCTCATAGATGATCTGCTCAGCGGCCGTTCCGCCCATCAGGCAGCAGATACGGTTGGTCAGTTCGGTCTTCGTCTGACTGGTCCGATCTTTCTCCTGCAGCGGCATCACGTAACCCAATGCCATGCCACGCGGGATGATCGAGATCTTGTGGACGGGATCCGTGTGTGGGAGCACGCACGCGACGAGCGCGTGTCCACATTCGTGATACGCCGTGCGGCGTTTTTCCTCGTCATCCAGAATCCGAGACTGCTTCTCGAGCCCAGCCACGACTCGGTCAATACCCTCGTCGAAGTCCTGCATCGTGACGGCTTTGCGTTCGTACCGTGCTGCCAGCAAAGCAGCTTCGTTGACCAGATTCGCCAGATCAGCACCGACGAAGCCGACAGTCAATTTAGCAATGCGGGCCAGGTCGACCGTTTCGTCACTTTTCACTTTGCCGGCATGCACTTTGAGGATTTGCTCGCGACCACGGATGTCCGGGCGATCAACGACGACATGACGATCGAAACGCCCGGGACGCAGCAGCGCGGGATCGAGCACGTCGATCCGATTCGTTGCGGCCATCACAATGACACTCTGATCCGAACCGAAGCCGTCCATCTCGACCAGCAGCGCGTTGAGTGTCTGTTCGCGTTCGTCGTGTCCGCCTGGCATGCCAACACCGCGGGCTTTGCCCAGCGCGTCGAGTTCGTCGATGAAGATGATGCACGGAGATCGCTGTGCAGCCTGCTGGAACATGTCCCGCACACGTGCCGCTCCTACGCCGACAAACATCTCCACGAAGTCCGAACCCGACAGGCTTACGAACGGCACACCGGCCTCGCCGGCAACGGCCTTGGCCAGCAGTGTCTTGCCCGTGCCGGGAACCCCGACCAGCAGGACCCCCTTCGGGATACGCCCGCCCAGAGCCTGATACTTTCCGGGGGACTTCAGGAAGTCCACGACCTCTTTCAGTTCATCGACGGCTTCGTCGATGCCGGCGACGTCGTCGAACGTGACGTCCATATCGTCCTGAGCGTAGACCTTCCCGCGGCTGCGTCCAAAGGACAGTGCCGAGCCTGCTCCGCCCATGCGACGAATCATCAGAACCAGCAGCAGCACCAGTGGCAATGCGAGAATCAGCATGAAGGCCGTGGACTGCCAGTCGGATGGCGCACCGTCGTGTCCGAAGTCGATCTTCTTTTCGAGGAGTAGATCCGTAAACGCCTTCCGCTCCCCATCGCCCATGGACGCGATCTCGACGCGGTAGACAGTCGGTTCGACTTCCGGCGTTTCGTCATCTTCCGGGAGCGGCTGGTCCTGGAACAGCAACGACGTGTCGCCCACGACCAGTTCATGCACGTTGGTCGAATTCCACTCACTCGGGTCGCTCACGATGCCGCTGCGAAACTCGCTGAATTTCAGAGTCTTGAAGCGACTCTGCGCAGTCAGCATCGGGTAGAAGACCAGCATGATCGTGGCGGCAAACAGCAGACCCAGAATCATCCGGTTCGAATTGGGTGATGCCGGACGCTTTTTTCCGGGAACTGAAGGTTCTTTGTCGGAGTGTTCCGGTTTCGGTGTCTGATTTTTGTCCGCCATCGACTGTCACGCTCCGTAGCTGTGGCTCAGGGGCTGGGGCTCTGGCAAGTCGCCGCTGAAAACGACGTGAACAGAGTATGGGGTATGACGCGCTGCAGAGCGAAACATCCCCCCGTTTCGACTCCGTTTCGTCGATTCCGCTTCCGGTGATAAGCCGCAACCGGTACCGCAGCCTGGAAAACGTCGAGTCGCGGCCAGATTTAGGGACCTGAGCTATGAGAGTGTTTCCCTGCCTCTTTGAGTCACACGAATTACCGTCAGGATCCTCAAGAGCGGTAACTCGCGGATGCTCCGCACAAACGGGGGCCATCACTCCACGTTGGTTTCCAGAAACCGGGCCAGGGTGTGGAAGTCGCAGCCGGGCTTGATGAACCGGACCTCGGTCACAAGGTCATCTGGATTCACCAGTTCCTCAAACGGGACGTATCGCAGGTCGAGCTGGCCGACGATCGACACCATCACTCCGTTCAGCTCCTCCTCCACGATTGCCCGATACGCGCCGACGCCGAGCTGGCTCCCCAGCATGACATCGAAGGCGGTCGGCGGAGCACACCTGGATTCGTAGCCCAACTGCAGTCCCGTGATCTTGCGGTTTGTTCCGGTCTGAGCCCTGTATTCCGCGGCGACGAGTTTTGCGATCTGTTTTCCCAGGTCGACATGGGCCACCGAGATATGGCCGTGATCGTCTCGCGGCACGCCTTCGAGTTGACTGGACGGCATCAGCTCGGCCAGGCCTTCCGCCAGAATGATCGTACCGAAGCGTTTCCCCTGCTGCTCTCGAACCGTCAGCGTGCGGACGATGCGCTTGACGACTCCGTCGATGTTCATGATGCGGCGAGTTTCGGTCTCGCCGGTTTTGGGATTCGTCGCCTGCTCTTCGCTGGCCAGTTCGCCGCTGATGTCTTCCACACTGATCACCAGGCTGGCTTCGCTGGCGATTGCCGCGCCATAAGCAAGCCAGCCCGCACTTCGACCCATCAGTTCGGCCACAAAGTAGCTCTCGCTGGCCTCGGCATCCGCGATCAGATTCATTAATTCGCCGGCAAGAACTTCCACCGCCGTGAAATACCCGAACGTAAAATCGATCCCGTGATAATCGTTGTCGATGGTCTTCGGGATGTGGACCACTGGAATCTTCTTAGCGTCCGTTGGCAGCGTGTCCTGGAACAGCTTGAACTTGTTTGCGGTCTTCAACGTGTCGTCGCCGCCGATCGAGATCAAAGCGTCGACATTCAGCGAACTGAGCGCTTCGTGGACAGTCCTCATCGGAGCCGTTTTTTCCGGATCCTGCAGGTCGGCAGGCGACTGAATCAGCTTTCCCGGATTGGCCCGTGCCGTGCCGATGATGATGCCCCGCTGATTTCGTGTTCGCTTCAGGCTCTGATTGTCGAGCAGCACGTAATCACGACCCTGCTCAAGACGCTGCTCGGCCGAGTAGTCCATCAGGTGACGATAGCCATGCAGCACACCGACGACTTCGATCCCGCTGCGGCGGAATGAAGCGGCACACGTCGAGATCACCGCATTCGCCGCCGGGGCCGGTCCACCCGAAAACAAAACAGCGACTCGTTTGAATCCGTGGGCATCCGCAGCCGGTGAACTGAGGGGAGCAGTTTCGCTCATGAAATTCGGCTCCTGTGTGATGACTGTCAGCTTCAGCTGACACTGCTTTGCCACCGGCTTCAGCCGGTGGTGCCGTCGCCGAAGTTTAACTTTGAGCCGGCTTTAGCCGGACTTCTGGCATGGCTTCAGCCGTGGATAAATCCTCGACGAGAAGTCCGGCTAAAGCCGGCTCAAACAATGATTGACAACCATGCCACCACCGGCTGAAGCCGGTGGCAAGTGGGTGTCGGCTGAAGCCGACAAAGATTTCGTTAACTGAGTTGGCTGCCAATCTGAGCTTCGCTGCTTCGCCCAACCGCAGCCTGTCACTAACTCTGCGGCATCAATTCGTCCATTGTCCGCTCGAGCCAGCGGGTGTCGACGTTGCCATTGGCGAAAGTTGGATCGCGAAGAATCTGCTTGAGCAACGGAATCGTCGTCGCAACACCTTCAATGACAAATTCGTCCAGAGCCCGCAGCATACAGGCAATCGATTCCGCTCGTGTGGGGCGGTGGACGATGAGCTTGCCAACCATTGAGTCGTAATAAGGGCTGATTCGATAGCCTTCGTGGACATGTGAGTCGAAACGAACTCCACGACCACCTGGCACTCGCAGCTTCGTAATCGTGCCCGGGCTGCCGCGGAAGTCGTGCATCGGATCCTCAGCATTGATCCGTACTTCAATTGCCGAACCGAGTCGTGGAATGTCTGCCTGAGTGAAAGCCAGTTTCTCGCCAGAGGCCACGCGTATTTGCTGCTCGATCAGATCGATGCCCGAGATTTGTTCAGAGACGGGATGCTCGACCTGAATCCGAGCGTTGACTTCGATGAAGTAGAAGTTGTTGTCTTTATCGACAATGAACTCGACCGTGCCCGCGTTGTAGTAACCCGCCGATTGAACAAGTTGCACGGCCGATTCACAGATGCTCTGTCGCACGTCTTCCGGGAAATTCGGAGCTGGCGATTCCTCAATCAGCTTCTGATGTTTGCGCTGCGTCGAGCAGTCGCGTTCCCAGAGATGCACCGCGTTTCCGTGCTGGTCGGCGAGAATCTGGACTTCGATGTGCCGCGGATTCTCGACGTACTTTTCCAGATAGACGCCCGCATTCTTAAACGCTTTCTCAGCTTCGGCGGATGCGTTCTTCAGGCCACTGCGGAGATCTTCCTCGTTACGGGCGACGCGCATCCCTTTACCGCCGCCGCCGGCTGTCGCTTTGATCAGAACCGGATAGCCGATCTCATTGGCTGTGCGAACCGCTTCAGCGGGGTTATCAATAAGTCCGTCGCTGCCGGGAACAACGCTGACTCCTGCAGCCGTCGCCATTTGTCGCGCTTCGACCTTGTCGCCGAGTTTGGACATGGACTCGTGCGCCGGTCCGATGAACTCAATCTCACACTCACGGCAGATGCTGGCGAATTCGGCATTCTCGGCCAGGAACCCGTATCCAGGATGAATGGCCTGAGCATTGCTCAGTTCTGCGGCGGCAATGATGTTGTTGTAAAAGAGATAGCTATCCGACGAAGACGCCGGGCCGATGCAGTACTTCTCGTCAGCCAGATCGAGGTAATGCGAATCGCGATCGGCCTCGCTGAAGACGGCGATACTGCGAATGCCAAGTTCGCGGCAAGCGCGGATAACTCGCAGAGCGATCTCTCCGCGGTTGGCTACGAGAATGCGTTCAAACATAGGACAGATTCGCTTCGAAAACCGGAGGCCGCGTCACAGTGCTCGCGGTGACAGGAGAAGGCACATGCGCCGACCGTCAGTTCGGACGGACGCGGAACAGCGGCTGTCCAGACTCAATCGGGTCGCCATTCTCGACAAGAATCTCAGCGATCGTCCCGCTGGTGTCAGCGGTGATCTGATTGAAGACCTTCATGGCCTCAATAATGCAGACCACTGTGTCGTGTTTGACAGTGGCCCCGACCTGAACAAAGACCTGATCCTCGGGGCTGGGAGCCGAATAGTATGTCCCGACAATCGGACTCTTGATTTCAGCCAGGTTGCTGGCCGGAGCCGCCGGTGCTGGCGTTTCCGCGGCTGCCGATGGCGCCGTGACCTGTGCAGGCGCCGCCTGCGGAGCTGCGTATGTCACGGGCATCTGAACAGCTTCGTGCCCACCACGACGCAGACGCCATTGTTCGCCGCCCTGACGAAGATTGACCTCGGTCAGGTCGTGTTTTTCCATCAACTCGATCAGCTCTTTGAGCTTGTCGAGATTGAATGATTCAGTCGTCGCGGGTGTATCCTGTGAGTCCTTCGACATCTGCAAAAACCTTACGCGGAGATGGTGCTTGAGGAGGGTTGGCCGCGTTCGCAACGGCAGGAGCCTGCCGAAATACGACCAGAGAATGGTGACGAGCCACTGAGGAATGGGCAGCGATCGTATCCCTGCCCGCGCGCACTTTCAACTCACTTCCGCCAGCGCGTACGACTGCGGAAATGCCGTTCACTCTTGAGGTTACCACGAATGCGAGTGGCTATTTCTTCCGATACAGGTCGGCCAACTGACGAGCATTCAGATAATTGTGCCGAGCCAGTTCACGGTCACCATCCATCAGAATGACCGTCGGCAGCAGCGCGACTCGGTGCTTCTGCATCAGCTCCGGATTCCGGTCGACATCAATGAGCTGGAAATGGTCGGTGCGAGACGTCCCGACACGCAACTCCTTGCGCCGCACGTCTGGCCATTCTCGTTCCAGAAGTACGCACGTTCCGCACCACGACGCTTTGAAGACCAGCACGCGGCGCTTGAGCGGGACCAGTTGCTTACGAACCTTAGTCGCCGGTTTCGCATCAGATTCAAACGCATCCGCCAGATTCAGTGGCTGTCCAGCCAGCGATGTCGGCTTCGCGTCGCCGCTTTTCGCGACGTTGGTCTCAGGTCCAAGTTCAACTCCCGCGCCCAGCAGAGCGCCCAGTAATAGCCCGCTTAAACAGTTCATAGTCCTGGAGTCTCCATACAGGTTAAACAGGTTGGGACTCAGTCCCGACCATTTCTCCGCAGTCGGGTCCTGGACCCAACCTGCGATTGGTACAAATCTGTCGCCGCTGAAACGGCGAGCGACAGTCGCCACGAGCCAGAATCGTCCGGTGCCCTGACTGAGGCAGACACGGACATTGGTTATCCGAACATCGCATTTGGCGACTGCGTTCCGCGGCCATGAGCGCTGCCGGGAACAGAATTCCGCGAGCGAGCGGAACTCGATCAGGGAGCCAGTCTGGCTGATCCCTGAAATCGTAGTGACGAACCGATTGGTGTCAGATCGTGGGCCGTGGCAACGCAGATGAGGCCGCTGCCGGAGTGTTCTGGCCCGAAGTGAGGCGGGAGAGTAGCGAGCCCTGACAGGCACGACAACGATGGCCGACTTTGCGGATCAGCTATGCTGGGAGTTTTCAGAACCGACGACGTTACGCGATGGAGTCACATGAACATGCTGCGATCCTTAGCGAGCAGTCCCGAACATTCCAGCGATGCCGACCAGATTCACCAGATTAATAAACTGGCCTTTGAGGGACCGGCTGAAGCCGACCTTGTCGACCGCTTGCGTGAATCTTGTCCGGGATTCGTGTCGTTGGTGGCTCGATCGGATGGCCGTGCGGTGGGGCACATTGCGTTTTCACCAGTCGTACTGCGGAGTTCGGACCGACAGCATCCCGGAATGGGGCTGGCTCCGATGTCGGTAGTGCCTGACCTGCAACGACAGGGAATCGGATCGCAACTTGTGCAGGCAGGGCTGGATGAACTCAGGAAACGCGGCGTGCAATTCGTCGTCGTGCTCGGACACCCTGACTACTACCCCCGATTCGGATTCACCCCCAGCGCGCCGCTCGGCATCAAGTGCGAATTCGGCGACGTTCCGGCGGAGGCCTTCATGGTTCTTCCGCTTGATCAGGACATGTCGCTCGAGTCGGGATTGATTCAATACCATTCGGAATTCGACGTATTCAAATAGATGCGTCTTAACCCTGTATTGGTCATCTCAAGAGGCCTTCGTGTGCCACGCTTCAACCGGCGTCCAATAATCGCCCTCATCCTGGTCGCTATTCCCCTCGCGGCGTGGGCCGTCTTTGTTCTTGCTGGCGGACAGGACCTGAAGGCTCGCATGGGGCAGGTTTCTTCCGGGATGACCCGCGAGCAGGTCGAGGACATATTCGGGCCGCCAGTTCTGGAAATGCCTGTGATAAACCAGAGGGGGCACGTACTGGTCTGGACTGACATGCGATGGCAGGTGGATGTTGTCCTTGACCCCGATAGCAGAGTGATAAAGTGCCGTTGCGCTCCAGCTGATAGCGCGTATCGGCGGATGCAGAAGCGACTGACTCCGCCGCCGTGATACTCATGGAGCGGCGAACGGAAGCAAGGTTCGCCCGCGAAGTTACGCGAACACTTCGTCAACGACGCGGACCTGCTCGACGCCGGTCAGCCGTTCTTTCAGGCCGTGCGTGTCGAAGAACAACTCCTCGTGATGCAGGCCCAGGGCGTGCAGGATGGTCGCGTGCCAGTCGTTCACACTGACGCGATTGTCTGCGGCTCGCCAGCCGATTTCGTCGGTCGAACCGTAGACGGTTCCGCCTTTGACACCAGCACCGGCAAACCACACGCTGAAGCCCGTCGGTCCGTGATCGCGGCCGGCGTTCTTCGGATTGCTGCCTGGTTTCATCTGAGCGACGGGCAGGCGACCAAACTCACCACCCCACAGCACCATCACGTCATCCATCAGGCCGCGTTGCTTCAGATCGCTCAACAGCCCGGCGATGGGCAGATCGGTCTGGCGACACGCGGCCGGCAGTGACGAGCCGATACTGCTGTGGTTGTCCCAGCGTTGTCCGGACGTGAAGACCTGAATGAAGCGCACGCCACGTTCGACCAGCCGTCGCGCCAGCAGGCATTGCCGGCCGTAGCCATCCGTGTCCTTGCCGCCGACGCCGTACATGTCGAGCGTCTGCTGTGTCTCCTGCGTGACGTCCAGCGCGTCGCTGGCAGAGATCTGCATCCGGGCAGCCAGTTCGTAACTGGCGATGCGGGCGTCAAGTTGCAGTTGGCCAGGCCGCTTGCGCTTATGAATCCGGTCAAGTTTTGCCAGCAGGTCGCGACTGAGGCGTTCGACTTCTGACGGTTCATCCGTTTCGGGCTTGAGATTCAGAATCGGCGTGCCGCGGGATCGCATTCGCGTGCCCTGATACAGCGGCGGCAGGTAGCCCGACTGCCAGTTCTGAACCGTGTTGACGGGCAGGCGACCGTCCGGGGAATCAAGCACGACGTAGGCCGGCAGATTCTGGTTCTCACTACCCAGACCGTATGTCACCCACGAACCCAGTGACGGCAGACCGGGCATCAACTTACCGGACTGAATCTTGAACAGAGCGGGCTCGTGATTCTGATGCGTGTTGAACATCGAACGGACCACGGCGAGTTCGTCCGCGTGTGCCGCGATGTTGGGCAGTAGTTCAGAAACCTGCGTCCCGGCCTGTCCGTGCTGAGCAAACTTGAACGGGCTGCGCATCAGCCCACCAGCCGAGTCCGGCGAAGACAGGTCCTTGGCGATGTCCTTGAGGATCGACTTCCCGTGATTCCGATCCAGTTCGGGCTTTGGATCGAACAGGTCCACCTGCGATGGTCCGCCCTGCATAAACAGTTGGATTACGGCCTTCGCTTTGGGTTCGGTGTGCGGTTGCTTCGGACGCAGATCGAAGCTGCGACGGTGCGGCGCATCGGCTGCCAGCAGGTCCGATCCGCCGTACAGATCGCGACTGAACAGCCATGCCAGGGCGGCCCCGTGCAGCCCGTCTGAGATGTTGTGAAAGAAGCTGCGTCGGGTTGTTTGCATAATTTGTGTGCCAGGGCGGACATCGCGCGGTGCGGGATGGCTAATTCTTCTTCTTTGCTTTGTCACCCATCATCAGTTGAATGAGACTCGTCATTTCCTGCTCAAACTTCTCTTTGTTCCGTCTCCAGCCTACGAAGTCCATTGTGAGCTTCGCAAGCTGCTTCTCCTGAGGGTGCTTCCAGTCACCACTGAACATGAACCCGTCCAGATTCAGTGGAAAGAACAGCCGCTCGGCGCGACCGGTATCCTCTTTAGCACGTTTCTCGCGGTCCTGAATCCGCTCGATCTCGTCGTGTCCCCACCAGCTCTCCAGCGAGGCTTTCGACACGCAGAACAGCACGCGCTCGTTCGTCTCGTAGGTTGTCGGCGACTTGTGGTTCCTGCGTTTGGCGGCGTCCTTTGGCATCTCGTCGAGCCAGCATCTGAGCCCCTTTTGCTGGCCGACCTTAAAGACGTTTTTCGCAAACGATGAATCGTCCGGCGCGAAGCGGATAAAGCACGGAATCTCCTCACAAGGGTGACCGAACAGCGACTCCCATTGCTGGACGACACTTTCAGACACACCGCACCCCCGCAGAAAGGACTCGGGCAGGCGCTCGTAAGACAGGCGGGCCGTGTCGAGTCCCAGCGTACTCGGCCCCACGTGCTCCAACTGATCGATGCCCACGAGCTGAGTCAGATCCACATCACCCAGCACGGTCCAGCCGAACACAGCCTCGCGAATGTCGACTCCGGAGAGCCGGGCGCGACTCAGATCGGCACCGATCAATGTCGCTTCAGTCAGTGATCCATTCCTGAGATTCATCTCGACCAGATCAGCCTTGGTCAGATTGACCCCCGAAAAGTCAGCTTCAATCGCTTCGGCGCGGCGCAAGTGGGCTCCACTGCAGTCGGACCCGGCGAATGTCGCCTTGAACAGCCGCGCGTTGTAGAAGTCCGCTTTGACCAGTTTTGCTTCGCGCAGATCCGCCCGCGTGAGATCGGCCTCGGTAAAGTTCGCTCCGACAAGATTGGCGCCCCTGAGGTCCGTGCCGGTCAGATCCGCTCGCTTGAGATTCGCGCCACGAAGGTCAACGTTCTGCAGGTCGGCGTCTGAAAGATTCAGCAGACCATCGGGATTGGCGCGTCGCCATTTCGCCAATGCCCTGCGACCCTTCTTCACGATTCCAATCAGTGATTTGCTGCCCAAGTGATGCCTCCGTCTGGAACCAACTGTGGCTTTGCTGCCGTCGGCTATGCCCGACCGACCGGCTGCGTTTCCCGAAACGACTTGATTACCGTGCCGCGGAACTGTCTATTCCGATGGCGTCACGTGCGGCGAATTGGATCTTAACGAGCCGCTACCGAACGAATCATGACGGCGTGCCTGATTCGGCAGAAGGTAACGTAGAACAGAAGAAACGCAGGATAGAGATATCCTGCCCTCCGTTCCTCGAAAGTCTGCAACCACCATGTCTGACAATCGCATAATCCTGTCGCTGTCTGTCGTTTTCGTAGCTTTCGGGTCGGTCGCTCATGCTGATCCGGAACGTGGCTTTTTCTATCCAGGTTTCCGCCCGATCGAGAATTCGTTCGCCAAAGCAGCACAACATTACTGGGTCTCGCCAGCCGGCGACGATGGTGGACCGGGCAGCAAGGAGAAACCCTGGCAGACGATCACTCATTCCAGAGACACAGTTTCGCCAGGTTCCATCGTCAACGTCTTGCCGGGGCTGTACCAGTTCGATGGCCGCTTCGGGCCAGCCGGGCCGAACGAAGACTCCAGGACAGTCATTCGCGCGGTCGACCCGACGTTTCGTTTCGGGCGGGTAGTCATCACGGCCAATGACACGTTCCTCGCGCCGACCTGGTCACTGGCCGACAACGTCAGCGTGCAGGGCTTGTGGATCGGTGGAGACTTCAGCAACGCCCACAAATCCGGCGGCGGCAGCTATTCCTCGTGGAACAGCGAAATCGTCGGCTGCACGTTCTTCAACTCCCAGGGCTTCGCAGGCGGACCCGCTTACAACTGGCTGTTTCAGGACAACCGCATGGTCCATCAGGGCCGCGGCACACACGGGCACAGCATGTACATGGCCGGTGGCGCTCGACACGACCTTCCGTGGAACAGCCGCAACCTGCGCGTGCTGGGCAACACGATTGTTGCCGGCGAAGGCTATGCCTTTCATTGCTGGCATGCCCCGGTCAGCGCGACGATTGCTGGCAACTTCTGTTCCGGCAACTACTGGAGCGCTGTTCTGCAAGGTGCGAATCACTCCTGCCATTACAACGTGTTCTGGAAGCCACGCGGAAACGAGTCCGGCGGAGACAGCGGTGTAGCGGGCTTTAATGCCTGGTTGCCCGCGCGACTGCGACGATTCGACCATCTCGTGTTTGGTTCAGCCCATCCGGTCTGGCAAGGCAGAGACATGCCGCCGATCCGCTCGAAGCGAGCTGTCGAGAAAATCTATCTGTTGTACGACGCCCGCATTCGAGGCGTCCCCGATAGCGAGCACCTGTTACTGACCGGCAAGGAGTGGACGGGAAGTCTGAAATATCCGGTCACCAGAGCCGATGCCAAAGCATTGCCACCACCCGCCGACACAAGTGTCCGGCCCGCATTCTTTCCGCGATCAGCCAGTGAGATTGACGCCGCCACTGCCGGAATCAGCCGGTATTTCCGCGACCACAATCCGCAGCAGATCAGTGAAGACAAGTCGAACCATCTGGAAGATTTGTTCGACGTTCTGAAAGTGCAATACACCACAACGGCCCAGGACTACGCGAACTTCCCGCCCATGTCCCAGGACAAAGACGACGGGACGTACGGCAGCCATTAGGCCTGTTGCGATTCCAGCACGGCTTGCGAGTGCTATTCGGGCAACTCGACGAACACGTCAGTACCTTCAACCGATACCGGAAACGACTCCTGACAGATCGTCGGTGTCAGGCAATGCTGCCCGGTGCCGACTTCGTACTGCCAGCCGTGCCAGGGGCATGTCACGATCGTTCCATCCAGGGTGCCCTTTGCCAGGGGACCTCCCGCGTGAGCACAGATGCCGTCCATCGCATGAAACTGGCCATCAACATTGAACAGCGCGATGATGCGGCCGGCCGCGGTGAGTTCCAGGCCGTTCCCCGGTTCGACATCACCCACACTGGCGATTCTGAGCTTCTGTCCCACTCTGGATTCCTTACCGTGCCGAAGGATCGAATCGAATTGCTGTCGCTGAAGGGTATACGATCGAGTCGACCTCGTGCTGCAGTTCATCGATGTCTCGCCACTGAGCGATTCCCGTGTGCGTCATTCCATATCCAGAGGAGCGCCTGCGCACACCGAAGATCGATTGACTGGCAGCCGGTCAGCGTCACGGTGATGATCCGACTCCCGTGAAACAGCAACCTTCTGACTCCGCGAGGCGCATCATGTCCGACCCCGTCGATCTGACAAGTGATCCCGAAGCTCCAGTATCTGGCCCAATCTCCCGTCGTGGGGTCGTGGGTATTCTCGCTGGCATGGGAGTCGGAACATCGGTCTGGCAGCGAGCGCTGGCTGCGCAGGTCGAAGACAGCGGTACCATCACTGCCGAGATGATCCAGCAGGCCGAGTGGATCGCCGGGCTTGAGTTGAGCGAGGATGACCGCGAAGAAACCGCAAAGTCGATCAGACGTTCGCTGGACCGGTTTGATGCACTCCGCAGCATCGACGTTGGATACGACGTTCCGCCAGCGATCACGTTTTCGACCGCTCCCTGGCGACGATCCGCCGAGCGCGTCCAGCGCAACCAGGCGAGACCGCTTGAACGCGCCGCTCCCTGCCGGCCTGATGACGACGAGACGCTGGCCTTTCTTCCGGTTACCGAACTGTCCGCGCTGCTTCGTTCTGGTCAGGTGACGTCGCGGGAACTCACGGAGCTCTATCTCGGTCGGTTGAAGCGATTCAACCCATTGCTGAACTGTGTCGTGACCTACACCGAGGAACTGGCGTTCGAGCAGGCCCAGCGAGCCGATCGGGAACTCGCCGCCGGACGCTATCGCGGTCCGCTGCATGGGATTCCCTGGGGCGCCAAAGACCTGATTGCCTGGCCCGGCTATCCAACGACATGGGGAGCTCCCCACTTCCGTGAGCAAATCATCGACGAGAAGGCGACAGTCGCGCGGCGGCTGGAAGAGGCTGGGGCTGTGCTGGTTGCCAAGCTGTCGCTGGGAGCCCTGGCCATGGGCGACAAGTGGTTCAACGGGAGGACGAACAATCCCTGGGATCCGCGGCAGGGTTCCAGTGGTTCGTCAGCCGGCTCGGCTTCCGCCGTGAGCGCTGGGCTGGTCGGGTTTGCGCTGGGCAGTGAGACGCTGGGCAGCATTGTCTCGCCATGTCGTCGCTGCGGATCGACGGGCCTGCGACCAACGTTTGGCCGAGTCAGCCGTCACGGCTGCATGGCACTCTCATGGAGCATGGACAAGATCGGACCCATCACGCGCGGTGTTGAAGACTGCGCGCTCGTCCTGGATGCCATCCACGGCTCGGACGGGCACGATCAGACTGTTGTCGACCAGCCGTTTCACTGGCCGCCACGTCGCCCTCTGTCGGCCCTTCGCGTGGGGTTCACAGAGTCCAACGAGCCCGAGGAAGAACGCGACGACCTCAAACTGCTCCGCGAGCTAGGCGTTCAACTTGTTCCTATTCAATTACCCAACAGCCTCCCGGCGTCGGCGGTGTCACTAATGTTGGGAACAGAAGCAGCCACTGTGTTTGATGAATTGACACGCCAGGGAATCACCGAGGGTTTGAATTCATGGCCAGCGACGTTTCGCCGCGGACAATTCGTGCCGGCCGTTGAGTATCTGCGAGCCAGTCGCGTACGGACACTACTCATGCGCGAGATGGACGAAGTCATGCGAGAGGTCGATCTGTATGTCGGAGGCCGCGACCTGGTCATCACGAATCTCACCGGCCACCCAACGGCCGTATTTCCCGCTGGCTTCGTCGATCGCGACGGACGCTCGGTCCCCTTCTCGGTGACGATGACGGGCCAGCTATTTGGAGAAAGCGATCTGCTGGCCGTGGCACACGCCTTCCAGCAGGCACGCGGAATGCATCTCAAACGACCACCAATCGCTGAGTTCCTCAAGGCCGCAGAAGAAGAGGCAGCCAAAGAAAAGACCGATGAAACGCCGGATGATGAATAAGCGTAGCTGCGCGGCACACCGCTTCGAAAAGACAGAAAGTATTGAGGACCGGAAGATGACTGGTTGGCATTCTTCTGTCAGAAAACACCTCAACATCGCCAACTGATCCACGGCTCCCACCATCCGGCTCAGTTGGCGTTCCTGCGCAGAAAGTCGATCACTTTGCGGTTGAATATCTCTGGTTGTTCCCAATAGGCCGAATGGCCACAGCCATGGATTATCACTAACTCGCTGCCCGGCATATGCTCGTGAAAGTACTTCAGCAGAGGCGGTGGCGTGTAGAGGTCGGCATCTCCACCAAGTAGTAGCGTCGGGATTTTCTCCTGCCTCAGCTTGGCCCACGTGACTTCAGCACGTCCACGCGGTCCTGACAGAAACTGCCGGTTGGGTCGCGCCTGATCGGCAAGCTTCACCCAACGCAGCACCCCAGTTGGGTTGGCGGCCCGGTAACACGGACCGAGTTCACGAAACTCGGGTGGCAATGCGTAAAACGCTGCCGGACGCAGTGCCGCGCTGGCCTTGTGGTACGCCTCATCGTTCACACGTCCAAGACTGCAGGCGATCGTCATGCTCAATAGGTTCCGTGGATGGGCGACCGAATACTCCATGACAATTCCGCCGCCTGCGGCTGACCCAATCGCGTGAAACCTGGCGAGTTGCAATGACTGAACCAGACCATGGAGATCATCGACGTCAGAACGGATCTTCTCGGGCTCAGTGATTTCAGAGTGGACATAGTTCTTTCGTGAATAACCGATGACACGATACCCGGCCTTTGCAAAGACGGGTTGCTGGTATTCCCAGATGAGTCCGCTGCCGGTAGCCGGATGTACAAGCACGACCGGTGGCCCGTCGCCTCCCGTGTCCCAATACCACAGGCGTGCTCCGGCGGCGTTGATGTGGCCCTGTTTGGCGGAAACCTGCTGAGGAATCGGAATCAGCGCCGGGAACTCCGCGATCGCACTTGGCGGACTTTCCTGAGCTGACACTGTGAAGACCAGCGGCAATGAGTAAACGAGGAGTAGACATAGTGTTGGGAAGACTGAAATTCGCATAGCGTATTTTACCAATATACCCGCAGTCGTTGGCGCATTCACCGTCCGGATTTTCACGAAGCGGCTTTACTGGTCTGCGTCAGACGCCTCTTTCGTGGGGACATATATGTGGGCCAGATTGTCGAGAGGACGAACCCAGACGTTTCGGAAGCGAACCGGGCTGTCGTGGTCCTGCAGAAACACTGGTCCGACGGACGTGGCCTTCTGCTGCTGCCAGATTGTTTTCAGGTAAGGCGTCGTGCCGTAACGGAATGGGTGATACTTCGAACGGGGTTCGCCGAAGCGAGTCTTGTTCTGGACCTTATAACCATTGAGCCAGGCCGTGATTGAGCCACGTGTCACGATCTGCCCTTCTTCGTCACGTCGCGGAGCTCGGTACCGAATGTCGAAGACCTGCCACTCACCTGGCTGACGGGACGCGTTCACGAGTGGTGGAGCGAACCCGTACAGAGAACCCATCTCCTGCTGAGTCAGCTTGTCTTTGCCATACGAATTGAAAATCTGTAGTTCATAATTGCCGTGAATGTATATGCCGCTGTTTCCACTTCCCGATTCGGGCAACTGAAACTCAACGTGGATGTCCGCATCACGAAAATGCAACGCCGAGACCAGATGGTTGGTCCGCCCCTTGCCTCGCGACGACACCAGCGACCCGTCTTCCACCGGCCAGTCGGCTTCTCCGCCGGACGCGCTCAGAAAGTTGTTCCCGCTGCCCTCGCCAAACAGGATCGTGGCGTCCTTCGGTGCAGAGACCGGGAGTTTCGTCTGGTTTGGAACGAAGTCCGTCGTCTTCTCCAGACGAATGGTGAGTTCTACCAGTAACGCCTGAACGAGCTGTGGATGCTCTGCGGCGATGTTCCGAGTTTCGGCATCAGCGAGTTGATGGTCGTAGAGTTCAACATTTCCGTCCGGATGCGCAATGAGACGGTGCGTCTGGGTCCGAATGGTCCGAGCCCGTGCATAAGAGACAGCGGTGTGCCCGGGCGCCGAAGGCTTGTCCACAATCGGCCGCAGGGAAACACCATCGACATAGTCCGGCACTGGAAGTCCGGCGATGTCACACACCGTGGGAAACACGTCGATCGTCTCCACCAGCGACTGCGTTGATTGACCGGGATTTCTCATGCCGGGGTAAGAGACGATCAAAGGTGACCGCAGCGATTCTTCAAACAGCGAATGCTTGCCCCAGATCGCGTGTTCGCCCAGGTGCCAGCCGTGATCGCCCCACAGAACGACGATGGTGTTCCCCGCTGTGCCGGACGCTTCCAGACGGTCAAGAAGTCTGCCCACCTGGGCGTCGGCATAGGAGACGCACGCTGCATAATGCCTGCGGACTTCCGTCGCGAACTCAACGTCGTCGTTGGGGTTTCGCTTCCAGCGGTTGTACTTCATGAACTCGCCCGATCCGTGCCACGTCGTTTTTCCGTCAGGTTTCGACGCATGCGGGATCGGCGGCAACTCAACGTCGCGGTACAGGTCGAGGTACTTCGCCGGTGCTCCGAATGGCAGGTGCGGCCGAATGATGCCAACCGCCAGGAAGAACGGCTGGTCGTCGTCCTTCGTCAGTTGATCAAGCTGGTTCAATGCCTCGTCAGTAATCAGGCCATCCGGGTAGATGGAATCCGGTCCCTCGACCGCCTGAAAAACATCCATCTCCCTGGCGCGACCACGAATCTCTCCATTGGCCAGACCGTGCATCGACCCACGCGGGTGCTGCCAGGGACCTGCCGGCAGCAGGTGACGATCCCAGGACAACGGCATTTCCGGCGTCGCGTCATCGTTCCAGTCACGTCCCCCGCGACCACCAGGATGATGCGACACTTTTCCGACGGAGACGGTTGTGTATCCGTGCCGACGAAACCAGGCCGGAAAACTCGCCGGCGACGCCTCGGGGTCCTTCGCCAGGCGACCACCACGCTGAAACAACGCACCATTTCCGGAAGGACCGTACATTCCCGTCAGCAGAGCAAACCGGGAAGCACCACACGTGGGAGCCTGCACATAGTGCCGTTGAAACGCTCGTCCGCGTGCCGCCAGCGAGTCGATATTCGGTGACTGAATATACTTCACGCCGAAGCACGCCAGTTCAGGTCGGAGATCATCGATACAAAGCAGCAACACGTTTGGTTTGGCTGCCATCGTGGTTGCTGCCATGGCCGACAATAGAATTGTCGATACGGCAATCAGGCTCGCAGTCGGAGTCCGCTTCATTCTGATCCTCAGGTCTGCACTGTCGGTACTTGGTCAAACACAACACGTGAGTCTTATACCGAGTCGGACCTGGTGTTCGCACCGATGACTGCGGCGACACGGTCTCCTTCAAGACTCTTTCCGGATCTGAAGTCGCGCACGGACGTCGGGCTGAGCGCGATGACTCTGGCTCGTCGAATGAACTTGGTGCCACCTTTGCTATGGTTCGGCTCAAGAACATGGACGGCAAAGACGCGGAACGGCATTGCCGAAATTGGTGGAGTGCCGCTCCACGATAACCTTCCTCATTGATTGGACAGCGGAAGACATGAAGGAACTCCTCATGAATCGATGCAGACGCCATGTGCGGAGGTTCGCCTCTGCATTGTTCGTACTCGTTCTGGTCGGGTCGGCCGCGTTCAGTGCCGAGCCGGTCGACATTGGCCATCGGCTGGAGCTGTTTGTGGACGACCATTTGATCGACGAGACGAAAGGTGACGTCAGTCGACAGTTGATTCGACCCGTGCCGAAAGAAGTCGTTTTTGAGACTGGCGAATCGTGGGAAGGAAACACCAGCGGCTACTACACGTTCTTTCGCGACGGCGACCTGTACCGCATGATCTATCGCGGTTGGCAGCACGACGAGCAGAAGAAGGCCGCCCACAAAGAAGTCACGTGTTACGCCGAAAGCAAAGACGGTATCCACTGGACGAAACCAAATCTCGGACTGTTCGAATGGGACGGCTCGAAGGAAAACAACATCGTCTGGCTGGGACCAGGCACGCATAACTTTACCGCGTTCCGCGATGAGAACCCGAATGTCCCCCCTGAGTCACGCTACAAGGCCTTCGGTGGTTCCGGAGGTGGACTGGTGCCCTTTGAGTCACCCGATTGCGTGCACTGGAAACTCACGCAGAAGAAGCCAGTGATCACCAACGGAGCGTTCGATTCGCAGAACCTGGCCTTCTGGGACACAGCCCGAAAGCAGTACCGGGCTTACTGGCGCTACTTTGGCAATGGAGTTCGTTCGATTCGAACAGCGACCTCCAAAGACTTCATCCACTGGCAGAATGAAGCGGACTTGAAGTATCCCAAGGGGACGCCGACCGAGCATCTCTACACAAACGCCATCCAGAAGTACTTTCGTGCACCGCACCTCTTCATCGGTTTCCCCACGCGTTACGAACCGAAGAGTCAACAGGTGGAACCAATCCTGATGACCAGCCGCGACGGGTCGACTTTCCACCGCTATGCGGATGCCGTCATTCCGAGGACTGCGCCCAAAGACCGCAACCACAATCGCAGCAACTACATGGCCTGGGGAATGTTTCAGTTGCCCGGCAAACCGAACGAGATCTCCGTTTACGGGACAGAGAACTATTACGAGCGGACGCCAGGACGTGTCCGGCGATTCGTCTATCGGCTGGATGGATTCGTTGCTCTGCGTGGCGGAGCAGACGGAGGCCAGGCTACGACGAAACCATTGCGTTTCGAGGGGGACCAACTGCTGTTGAACTATGTCGTCAACTCTGGTGGAGCATTGACGATCGAAGCGCTCGATCACGCCGGTAAAGTAATCGGCGAGTCGAAACCACTTAGTGGTGACGCCGTCGATCACGCTGTGACCTGGAAACAGAAACCCGATCTGAGCACGGGTATTATCCAGCTGCGATTCAAATTGAAGAACGCTGACGTGTACTCCCTGCGTTTCGATTGATCTCATCAACACGCTGTTAGTTTCAACGCAGGAAACGGTCTGAAGCCGAAGCGAGAGACGTCATGATTAGAATCCCGCTGATGGCTGTTGTGATCGTCGCCGGTGCGCTGTCGCTTCGGGCCTCTGATAAGACTGTTGCAGAGCGACCCAATATCATTCTTGTGATGGCGGATGATCTGGGCTGGTCAGACATCGGCTGCTATGGCGGCGAAATTGACACACCCCACATTGATTCCCTGGCGAGGGACGGACTGCGGTTCACGCAGTTCTACAACAACGCGATCTGTGGTCCGACTCGGGCCTCGCTTTTGACGGGGTTGTACTGCCAGCAAGTCGGGCACCGGGGCGATCGCTGGAATGAACCCAAGGACTTCCAGAAGTGCGTCACCATCGGTGAGGTGCTGCAGCAGGCCGGCTACCACACCGCGGTTGTTGGTAAATGGCAGGGGCGTGACTCGGCTCTGGATCGAGGCTTTGATCGATTCTTCGGGCCGATGTGCCAGGCGAAGATCAGCTACTTTCACGAGGTCCAGGGAAATCCCTACTACGTTGACCGCGAGCGGTACGAACTCCCCGACGACTTCTACCTGACCGATGCGCTGAACGATTACGCCGTCCGCTTTCTGCAGGAGGGTCTCAAGAAGAACGAGCCGCTCTTTCTGTACGTGGCTCACATTGCGCCACACTGGCCGTTGCACGCTCGGGAAGAGGACGTTGCCCACTACAGGGACCGCTATCGGACATCGGGGTGGGACGAGGTGCGTGCGCGTCGGTTCGAGAGGCAGCGTCAAGCCGGGTTGATCCCAGGTGACTGCAGGCTCGCGCCCCGACCAGCGGGTGTTCGTGACTGGAAGGCGGACAGGTACAAAGACTGGCAGGCAGAGCGCATGGCTGTTTACGCCGCACAGGTTGCCGCGATTGATCGAGGGGTTGGCCAGTTGTTGCAGACTCTCAAAGAGGCCGGTGAGGAGGACAATACGCTCGTCATGTTTCTGTCCGATAACGGAGCAGCTCCGGACGGTGGACTCGGTCCGAGCGCCACTGGTTTCGGTTTTGGTCCGCGGTCGAAGAACGATACATGGCGGAAGGATGGTGTTCCGATTCGGTCAGGCAGCGGTCCCGAACGCCCTCCAGGACCGCATGACACATTCGCCGCCTATGGGCTGGCCTGGGCGAACGCGAGTAACACGCCGCTACGCGGAACAAAGCTCGGTGCCTTCGAGGGCGGTATCCGCACTCCACTGGTCGCGCGATGGCCGGCGGTCATTCACGAGCGCGGAGCCATCACGAAGCAGCCGGGACACGTCATCGATTTCATGGCCACGTGCCTCGACCTGGCCGGCAGCAGTTATCCAAACGAGTTCAAGGGTCGCAAGCCGTTACCGCTGGAAGGCAAGAGTCTGCTGCCCGTCTTTCAGGGGCAACAGCGTGACGCGCACGAACAGCTTTGCTGGAGCGTTCCCCGGCATCACGCCATTCGGATGGGTCAATGGAAAGCAGTCATGCCACGAACCGGCGGAGCGTGGCAACTGTTCGACCTCGATCATGACGGCACGGAGACGACGGATGTGGCAAAGCGTGAGCCCGAACGGCTCAAGCAACTGACTGACCAGTTTGAAGTGTGGCGCACGCGTGTCGGACATCCGTGATGATCAAGCAGCGACACGACCTCAGAGACCGGAGAATGAACATGCACAGATTCAATCGATTTCTCAGCAAAGCACTGATGCTTGTGATCGGCGTCAGCACGTTGCTCGTCGTATCGGGCGCGAGACACTCCGTTGCTGACGACCTGCCACCAGTCATCCCGGGATTGCGTGTCTTCTACACCGGGCACAGCTTCCACATGTTTGTGCCGAATCACGTTGAACGGATTGTCCGAGCAGCGGGCATCAAGGGACACAAACTGGTTGGCAGGCAGGGTATTGGCGGCTCACGCGTGTATCAGCACTGGGACCTGGCCGATGGGAAAAATAAGGCCAAACCGGCGCTGACGACCGGTGAAGTCGACGTCTTCACGATGGCGTCTCACCTCACAGTTCCGGACCGTGGCATCACGAACTTCACCGAACTGGGGCTGAAGCACAATCCAGACATTCGCCTGCTCGTGCAGGTGTCGTGGTTTCCGTTTGATGTGGAATCACCAGAGAAACGTATCCGCAACAATTCTCAACGTGACAACATGAAAATTGCTGACCTGCAGGCGGCTGTTGATTCGTGGCGAAAGAAACTCGAAGCCCAGACGGATGATCTCAACGAGAAACATAAACGCAGAGCCGTGTTCCTCGTTCCGGTCGGTGATGCCGTTGTCGCGCTGAGAAGCATGATCGTGGACGGAACCTTTCCCGGCGTGACTGCTCAATCAGAGCTGTTCCGGGACCCGATCGGGCACGTCGGGCCGCATGTGCAGGCACTGGCTTCGTATTGCAATTACGCGGCGATCTACCGAGCCAGTCCAGTGGGTTTGAAACCAGGTTTCAAAGGCATCACTGCCGAGCAGGATTTGATCCTGCAGGAACTGGCCTGGAGCACAGTCGGTCGATCTTCATACGCTGGGATCGCAGCGCGTGCGAATAAGTAGTCGCGAATGTCTCGTCGTGGATGCGGATTCACGTTCGGCTTCTGGTTGCGCGTCGTGATTCTTAGTCTTACTCATGATCTGGCACCCGTCCCTGGCTGCCGGGCAGGCATGTCACGCTGCTCGACTTCTGCGATCCGCCAGACAACTGAGCCATTCGAGCGTCCAATGACGATCAGTGTCGAAGCGATTGTGCTCCTTGTGATCGTGCTGAGTTTCTCAGCATGGTTTCTGCCAGAGCTATGCTCTTTGGCTGCACGGGGCGTCGTTGCATTTATCGGATGGGTGATGAGACTGAAGAGACGTGGCGATAATGAATGATGATGCCTGTGATCCCGCCAGTAACACCCTATCCAGCCAGTATCGTTTTTTCGGGAAGCTTTCTGCCATGAAGCGAACTGCAATGACCTGCTCCGGCCCTGTGACGCGACGGGCGTTTCTATCGACGGGAACTCTGGGGATTGGCGGCCTGGGACTTGGCGACCTGTTGCGATTGCGAGCCGGCGCCGCTCAGACCGGGACGCCTGCAACTGACACCGATACGTCGATTATTTTCGTGTGGCTGCCTGGAGGCCCGCCCCACATGGAAATGTACGATATGAAGCCGAATGCACCGGCTGAGTATCGTGGGCAGTTCTCGCCTATCAGCACCAATGTTCCCGGCGCCGACGTGTGCGAACTGATGCCACGTCACACGAAAGTTGCTGACCGCTACAACGTCATTCGGTCCGTTGCCCACACGTTTGCCGATCACGGCGGCGGACATAAGCGATTTCTGACCGGTCGAGATCCACTCGAGCCAACCGGGTTCGTGAACGACTTCCCGATGGCCGGCTCGATCGTCGCGAAAGAACGTTCACATCGCCGGACGGGCATACCCAACTACATTTGCGGCAGCTCTCGCGGAAACGTCAATGCCGATGCCTTCAGTTTCGGCGCCGCCTATCTGGGCCCGGCCTACACGCCGTTCACGTTCACCGGCGACCCGAGCGATTCGAAATTCACAGTTAAGAACATCTCGCTCGACGAGAGCATGGCCACGCGGCTGGAAGACCGCGTTCAGTTGCTCGGCGGCTTGGACCTACTGCGACGAGAAGTCGATGCCAGTGGTGTGATTGACTCGATGGATCAGTTCAACGCCGATGCACTCGATCTGTTGACGAGCACACAGACGCGTGAGGCGTTTGATCTGTCCCAGGAATCCGACGAACTCAAGGACCGCTACGGGCGACATGCCTGGGGACAGCGGGCACTGCTCGCACGACGGCTGGTCGAAGCCGGAAGCAGTTTCGTCACGGTCGTCATGGAGAACGCTTACGTTTCTCCGATTCGTTACCCGAAGTACGCGGTGTTCAACTGGGACTCACACGCGGTCAACGGCCACATTTTTGAAGATGCGCTTGTCCGGTTGCCGGTTTACGACCAGGCGATCACGGCGCTGGTTGAAGACATTTATGATCGCGGACTGGATAAGAAAGTTCTGCTCGTCGTGACGGGCGAGTTCGGCCGTACGCCTCGCATCACCTATGCCAACGGGACGCGGTCAAAAGAAAAGCAGCCAGGTCGCGACCACTGGCCGCAGGCGATGTCCATGCTGGTATCTGGCGGTGGCATGCGCACCGGTCAGGTGATCGGTTCGACCAACTCAAAAGGCGAACATCCACACAGCCGCCCGCTGACGCCCAATGATCTGTGGGCAACGGTCTATCGCCACCTGGGCATCGATCACGGCCGTTCGTTCATCGACAACGCCGGCCGGCCGATGCCGATTCTCCCCTACGGCGAACCGATTGCCGAACTGCTGTAGAACGCTCGTCTCGGCCGTCATCGAGCGAGGCGACGTTAGCTTGTCGCATGCCTGAAAACCGACCCTGGACACCTATTCGCGAAGTCAGACGGACACGCCTCAAGGCGTCTTTTCCGGCGTGAGTGCTTCAAGCAGTTCGACGCCACTCAGGATCGTCCCAATGGCCAGGCTTTGACGACGCCGAGAGGCGGAGCCAGTCCGTGACCGGTAGAATCCGGATTCGCTCGAACCTCAGGAGAACCCACGATGAAGCGGATTCCGGGACTGGTGTTGATTGCTGTCGCATTAGCTGCCGGATACTCGCCGGCTCAGGAGCATCGGTCGCATCCTCCACTGCGTCCGTTACATCAGCCGTCAGACCGGCCACTGGCTGAAGGTCCTGCGTTCCACGTGGATGCTGTCGAAGGGGACGATCAGAACGATGGGTCCGCGAAGTCTGCCTGGAAAACGATTCAACACGCGCTGACTCAAATTACGGCTGGCTCGACTCTGTATCTACATAGAGGCACTTACTACGAGCGCGTCTACTGCAGCGTCGCCGGGGCGGAGGAAAAGCCGATCACGATTCGGTCCTGGCCAGGGGAGTTGGCTGTCATCGACGGAGCATTTCGTGAGTTCTTCGAAACACCAACCACCGCCTGGGAGCCGTACGAACAAGGCTCAAAGGGTGAATTTCGCTCGGCTCGTGCCTACCGGAATCTGCGCAACATCCACGGACGATTCGGTGACTCGATGGTGGGTCTTCAGGTTTACTACCACATCGAAGACCTGCGTGGTGAGCGATATGTCGGCCCAGGCATCTGGTACAACCGCGTGACTGGCCACTTCCATGTACGTCTGGCCCACTACGAGGCATCGGACCTGGTTCGGGCCAGAACGCCGCTGACGCTCAAATATCTGCCGCACCGGCTGCACCATCTGGAGAGCTACAAGGGTGAGTCCGATCCGCGACAACTTCCGCTGATTATTGCCCCGTATCATTCCGTACCGCTGCTGATCGACCGAGCGCAACATGTGCGTTTTCAGGATCTGGTAATTCGAGGCGGCGGCTACGACGCTGTCGATATTCGTCACGGCGAGCATCTCGAATTCGATAACGTCACGATCTATGCCGGAGCCTACGGCCTGAAGGCGCGAAACACCGGGCCGATGAAAATGCACGACTCGGCCATCTATGGAAGCGTGCCACCGTGGAGCACCCGCGGAGAAACGTCATTGCGGGAACGTCCGTGGGAATCGAAAGGCCGAAACCTCACACGGCTCAATACGCACGCGCTGATCATCCCGGCCGCTGGGGACGAGTATTCGGTCTACTATTTTCCGTACAACCACCTGTGGGAGATTTCCCACTGCGAGTTCGCCGATGCTCACGATGGTGTCTACATGGGTGACATCGACGGCCTGAAATTTCATCACAACTATGTTCACAATTTCCAGGACGACGGTGTTTACCTTTCCAGCTTTCGGAAGCTGTACTACCCGCAGCATGGGCCACGACTCTTTTATCAGAACGTCATCAGCGGCTGCATCATGTCGTTTGCATTCGGCGGTGATGCCCGGTTGAGCAGTGACGTACACGTGTGTCGCAACATTCTGGACGCGGCCGCAGTGGTCTCTGACCACGGCGGCCCTCCGTGGGAATCCATGCGGTGGTACCACAACACGATCCTGGCGAACCCGCGTTTCATTCTGTCGTCGCGGACGGGTGGCCGACCGTGGCAGGTCTTCAACAACCTGTTGCTGATGGGAAAGGTGACCGCTGGCAAGCCGCAGGAAGGAGCCGAATGGGGCGGCAATGTCGCGAACGAACCTGCCTTCGCCCAGCCAGGCGATTTCCGTCTGCCCGCCGGCAACGCCGCGATTGATGGCGGAGTCACTCTGCCACCGGACTGGTTCGATCCACTGCGTGAACAGGAACAGGGCAAGCCAGATGCCGGAGCCTTTCCGTCGGGAAGCGGACGCCTGAAGGTCGGCCGTCACGGTCGCCTGGAGTTCTGAATCACGGGCATGCGACAAAGAATGGAGCGTTCCATGAATCGACGACTCGTGCTGGCCGCGACGGTGTTGTGTCTCTGCATTCAGAGCCAGGCGAAGCCGGCCGACACTGTTGCCATTGTGAGCAACGGCCGGATTTCACCACCGGTGAAGCATGCCCTGTCACGGCTAAAGGCAGCGTTGACAAAGCGTGGCCAGACACCCCGCGACCAGCAGGCAATTCCGAAAGACGGAGACACAGTCATCGTCATCGGGACTCCGACAGATGATCTGCTGACCAGCACACTCGCGGCCCACGATCTTTCTTTGCCAGAAGCCGATGAGTCGCTGCTGATTGCGACGGTGCCAGATCACGTGCCGCCGCTGGTGGTAATTGCCGGACAGGACGACCGTGGTCTCGCCTATGCACTCTACGAAGTCGCACAGGCGATTGAGGCGGCACCGCAGAACGTGCAGCTCATCAGAGTGGTGCTTAATACGACCGAATCCCCTTTTCTGCGCACACGCAGTCTGCAGATGCAGATCTTCAACGAGGATCTGGAACGGAAGTGGTACTTCGACGATGACTACTGGCGTGGATACTTCAGCATGCTGGCCGCCTGTCGGTACAACAATTTCACGCTGACGTTCGGGCATCAGACGAATTACATGAATCCCGTGTATGCCTGGTTAGTCCACGTCGCTCAGTACCCGAATGTGCGAGTAAAGGGCGTGACAAACGAAGACCGGCGGCGCAACCTGCGAATGCTGGAACGCATCTCCCGGCTCGCCTCGGAGTATGGCTTGGACTTCACACTCGGTGTGTGGACGCAGCAGCCAGTCGAAAAGTATGGCCCGTCCGATGTCGAGAACTTTCCGAAAGGAACTCGTGCGGGTGATTATTGTGCTCAGGCGCTGGCACAGGTGCTGACGGCGTGTCCGAAGATCGACGCCGTGCAATTTCGGATGAACGCCGAAGCCGGCATCGCGGAAGATGAGCAGAACGAATACTTCCGACAACAGTTCCGCGGCGTGTTGATGTGCACTCGCCCGGTGAGAATGGACCTGCGATTCAAGGGGCTGCGACCTCAGACGATTGCCGACGCCGTCGCGACCGGACGGGACGTCACAGTGTCCACCAAGTTCTGGTGTGAGCACATGGGGCTACCATTTCACCCGACGACCGAAGACGACCGCTATCGCGAAAGCCGTTACGGCTATGGAGCAATGCTCTACAAGCCGCGCGACTACCGAGTCGTGTATCGCATGTGGACGGTCGGGTCACAGCGATTGCTGTTATGGGGCGATCCGGAGTATGCGGCCAGATTCGCCCGCAGTTGCACACTCGGTGGTGGCGAAGGGTTCGAGGTCTTTGCACCATTGTCCAACAAGGGATTCGGAAACGAGCCCGGTGAGTGGAACATCCTGGCGGATCACCGGCTTCTCCATTTCCAACACGAGTACGAACGCTACTGGTTCTTCTATCAGGTGTTTGGTCGCGCGGGGTACAACCCCGAAACCTCAAAAGGGACATGGAGTCGTGGATTCCGGACGCGATTTGGTTCTGACGCCGTTCACATCGAGTTAGCATATCGCGTTGCCAGTCGGATTATCCCGTTGCTGACGGCCACCAAACTGTTCGCCGCGAGCGAGTGGCGTTTCTGGCCGGAGATGTCGACGGGTGGCCTGCTCGACGCGTACCGTCACATTCAGCCCAGCGACTACGGACAGTTCTACGCGATTGAGCGATGGAAGCCAGTGCCCGGCTGGCTCGCCGAACCCTGGGAATCTAAGCACAGCTCCTTTGTCGAAGATGCACTGGCCGATCGTGTGCAGGGCAAGTGGACTCCGATTCAAGTTGCTGCCCGATTGTCCCATCTAGCCGAACTCACGGAGTCCATGCTGATTCAGACGGAATCCAAACCCGGTGATCCACCGAAGTCGCCCGAGTTCCTCATGACGGAGAAAGATCTTCGGATCGTCGCCCAACTGGCTCGCTATCACGCCGAGAAAACGCTGGCCGCGACTCAGGTTTCGTTCTATCACCGGACGCACGAAACCGGACGCCTGAAGAGAGCACTTGAGCACATTCAGAAGGCGGCGAGAGCGTGGCAAACGATCGTCAATCTAACCGACGGCGCGTATTCCAATGATCTTGTCTTCGGCTACTCGGAACAGCGAGCGCCGTCGATTGACGGCGTGATCCGGGCACACCACGGCCACTGGAAGGACCGGCTGCCGGAGATTCGTCGCGACGTCGCCGATGTCGAAAAACTCCTCGAGGCTGCCGGTGGTGCAGAGAAGTCAGACGCCATCAAACTCCTGCCTGGAGAGAAACTTCCCAGAGAACCGGTCGGCATCGTGCACGAACGTCCGTCCCAGGCGGTGGCCGGTCAAGCGTTGAAGATTGCCGCGGTGGTGTTCAGCAATGTCCCGGTTCGAGAAGTCATTCTGCATCATCGACGCATGGACCAAACTGTGGACTGGAAGCAAGTCCCGATGAAGTCGAGCGATGGTGAAAACTACATGGCGGCGATTCCCGGCACGGAACTGACTACGCAATACGACCACATGTATTACATCGAGGCCCGCGTCTCGGGCGGCGGAGCACTCTGGCCGGATTGGCTGAGAGAAGCCCCGTATGTTGTTCTGAAGACAGTCCGCCCGTGACCACGCGGCATATCGACCGCTTCCAGTAAATCACGTGATGCTCCGAATCTATGAGGCCACACATGACTGACCGAACCATGGGCTGCCGCACGGCGACGGTTCTGATTCTGCTGATCGCCTCACACGTTTCCGCAGAGGTGCAATCGCATCCGCCGATGCGGCCCTTGCCGGTTGTCTCTCAACGGCCAATGAGTAACGGGCCTGCTCATTTTGTTGATGCCGTTCGCGGCGACGATCAGCAGATCGGCAGCCGGACGCGGCCGTGGAAGACATTGCAGCACGCGGTGTCTCAACTGTCGCTGGGAGAAACGCTGTATTTGCGCGGCGGGACGTTCTACGAACATGTGAACGTGACGATTCGCGGGACTTGGCGTCAGCCTGTGACGATTCGCAGCTATCCGGGCGAACTGGCTGTCATCGACGGGGGATTACGAGAATTCTTCGATTCACCGGCTGACTCATGGGAACCGGTGGCTGACGGTGCAGCGGGAGAATTCCGGTCAACAAGGGCTTATCCCGAACTTGGAGGTCGCGCAGGCTCGACGAATGTGCTGGGCAATTTCGGGGACTCGATGGTCCCACTGCACGGGTATCGCTACCTGACGGACTTGAGAAGCGACAACGAGTATCTGGCAAAGATTGATGCCGACAAGTCGGACGCTGGAAACGGGGTCTATTGCGGTCCAGGAGTTTTCTATGACGTCGAATCCGCGCGGATTCATGTTCGGCTGGCTCATACGAAACAGACAGCCCTAGGCGAAAATAATTACCGCGGTGAGACCGATCCCCGCAAATTGCCGCTGGTGATTGCAGGTTCCGCGGCGGGGTCCGCACTTTCGATTCTCGACTCGACGTTCCTGCGGATCCAGGACATCGTCGTTCGCGGCGCACGAGCGGCCACAGTGTCGGTCTCCGATTCCGCCAACGTCGATTTCAACGGCGTGACCATGTACGGCGGAGCGTCGCCAATCAGCGTCCGCGATACGGCCGGGCTACGCTTGTGGAATAGTGCCTGTCGAGGCATTGCAGCGCCGTGGACGTTTCGTGGCAGCCTGAAGTATCGGGCGATCGAAGCGCGGCTGTTCTCAGCGAGCGGCTGGGCGCCGACCGGACGTGACAACCGCGACTTCGAGCTGGCGTACAGCGAATTCACGGATTGCGTCGATGGCGTGTTTATTGGCAACGTCCGCAACGTAAAGTTTCACCACAACCTGCTGGACAACGTCAGTGATGACGGCATCTTTCTGACCGCCACGACGGCTTACGACGGAACGACGCCGGGCGGCAATATCCACATTTACCAGAATCTCCTGAGACGTTGCCTGACGACGCTGGCTTTTGGCGTCGGTCACGGTCGTCAGAAGATGACACCCACGGGTCGGCAGGCGGGGGCAGGCGTTTTTATCTACCGCAACATCTTCGACCTCCGTGAACCAGTGCATTATTCGCAGCCGGCTGAAGGCGAGACGGCTGTCACTTCGGCCGGACGCGTCTCGGGCGATCACGGAGGGCCGTTATGGGAACCCATGACAATTTACCACAACACCATTCTTGTGCGAGAACCGCCGTTTCGGAATTACTACGCGGCAGGACTGGGAAGTCATCTGGCCGGCGGATCGATGCGGCGGGTCTTTAACAATGTGATCGTTCAGTCGCAGGGCAAGCCGGGAAATGTTCTGCCACCAGTTGTGCCATTTCCAACCAAAGCAGAACTTGCGGCGCTGGCGCAGGCCGGTAAGAAGACAGTTGATCCTCTGGGCGACCTGCTCGACGGAGACGTTGGAACGAAACCAAAGTCGAACCTGCCGAAGTTTGATCCGAAGGCGGGCGATCCGGCAGCGCTGAAGAAACTGCAGGCGGAACTGGATCGTCGCAACCAGCCCACAGCGCCATTGGCCGTCGATTTTCAGGCGGACGGAAATCTCCACTGGAGCTATGACACCCAGGCAACCGCCGAAACGCTTTTCGGACGCTTTCGTGGATCGCCCGGGTTTGAAACCAGCAAGCGACTCTACCGGCCCGGCTGGACGGTCAATGACGTCGTGAGCGATCCGGCGTTCGCGGCTTTCAACCCCTCCGCGGAATCAACCGTCGACGTTCGGCTGACTGCAGGCAGTCCCGCGCGGGATGCCGGTGTGACGTTGGCCACGGACTGGCCCGATCCATTGGGCCGTGTCGATTCCGGACGACCGGACATCGGAGCCGTTCCCATTGGCGCAGACGTTTCCACAGTGGGAATCAACGGCCGGCTCGACATCTTCGGCCGCCCGGTGGGCGATCAACAGGCAGAACTCATGTCCGTAACTGCTGAGTTTCCCGATCTGGACGGTTCGATCTTTCCAGAAGTACGGGCGGACACGAAGCCGGTCGTCATCGTTCAGGGGTACCCTGCCTTCGACGCGCCGTTACTTCAGTTCATCCTGCATCAGCGCGGTCTGCCGTTTGAGTCGCTAAAGAAGACGTGGCTGAAACCGAATGAGTACTCGCGTTACAGCACGGTGATTCTTACTGGGGACCTGGTCCGGGCGCAGATCGAACCGAACCGCTATACGCCCGAGGACCTGAAGCATGTGCGAGAATTCCTGGAGTCCGGTGGCACGCTGTGGCTGATGCGGGGAAACCAGGGGGTGTTCCGCGAGCCAGATGGTCAACACTTCCTTGCGGAGATCACCGGCAGCAGTCTGCGGCGGAAGGAGGGATTCCGAATTCTGAATCCGAAACACCGCTGGCTGTCGCATCTCGACAATCCGCAGGCGGCGACGTGGGTTTCCGCAGGGCACGCCCAGGCCATCCGTGCTTCGAAAGGCGAACTGCTCATCGGCAACGAAGCCGGCCTGACGACTCTTTATCGTGTACCTGTTGGCAAAGGGCAGTTGATCTACATCGGCTGGGACGTTTCCGCGTCCCTCCCGCACGGGCGGCAGCCCTCGACCGTTGCTCAGGAAACCAGGTACGAAGAGCAGATACGCCTGCTGCAGAACATCGTCGAAGATCTGTCACGACAGCCATGATCAGTCGACAGCGCCACTTCTGGAGTGCGACGATGCATCGTCGCTTTCAAATTCTCTATTGGCGGCGTAGCCGCTTTTTCTCTCTGGCTGGTGAGTACGGGATCGCCGACACATCGCTGAAAGCGCGTGCGCCGCTATGAAAATGGGAAAGCGGTGATGCATCACCGCAGTCCAAAGCGGGGCTGTCCAAGTAGGAACGGAAGTTATGAAGTGGGAATCGAAAGCCGCGTGGTTCTGTATGACGGTGATGGTCCTGTGCGCGAATGGAGCCGATGCGGAACTGCGTCTGCCAAATGATCCGCGCAATGGAGCATTGGATGCGGTTGAGATCCTCATCGTGCGTAAGCAGGCTGACGATTGGCGGGTGGTTGAAACGCTGCTGGGGAAGCGGGACGTCGACTCAGTTCTGAAGCTGACCGATCTGAAAGTCGATCGGAGTGATCGACTTGAACCAGAGCGTCCTGTGACGGCACGTACTCGAGTGCTGGTCCTGCTTGGCCCCGAACGAAACGACGAAGGCGATTTGCGCGTGTCGTTCCATAGTAGTTGTTTCGCGCGGGTCGAAGATCCGGCGGACATCACGAGCCTCAGACAAACTGCCCGCGATGTCCTGCAACTGCGTAGTGACTGGAATCGTGCTCGCGGGCAGAAGCAGCGCGAGCATCGAGTGGTGGCTTTGTGGCCTTTTTTGTGGAATGGCGGCATGGTCATCCCACGTCGCACAGCGGAAGAATTGAAGAAGCTGACTCCGGTCTCTGGTAACTACATCGTCGATCAGTTTGACGAGCTGAGTCACCGCCAGCGTATGACACTGCTCAGCGACGCGAACGAGTACGGCGGACAGAAACTCCACCAGCGTCTGAAGAAGTACTTGAAAACGTTACGAGCTGACTACGACGCCATGCTCGAACAGAGTGGCCCAGACGTCGCGACTGAGGACTGGAGCAATCTGCCACAATCCGTCCAGAATCTGCGCGGCGAACTGTATTACGGACTCCACGGACTGGCCGCGTTCCGCGATCAGGACGATTTGCCGTTCATTCGTGATATGGCATCGTGGGCATTGAAGCGTCGGTTGAAGCAGACCTGTGACGCCGCATTGTCTGGTTTCAAGTTCATGCCGGCGCGGGCCAATCTGCCTTTGATTGCGGGCATCTGGTCGGAATTCAGCGAGCGTCCCTACGAGGGCAACGACATCAATGCCTTCGACGTGACTCGCTCGCTTCGAGTGCACAAGTTCTCAGACACCGTTCCGATTTTGGCCAAACTGATCCGCCACAAAGACGCTGGAACCGAAGCCCACGCATTCCTCACCGAAATCGTCGGACGTGACCTCGGAGCCGATCCGCAGGCCTGGATATCCTGGCACGCAGCCCAGAACCGCTGACGTCGCCTCGCGTCCGGCGTACGTAGGAAGAGCGATAGGAGACTTCGGCGGGTTTTCCTACGATCCCGCACGTCATCGGATGGACGATTCTGCGTTTTCTGGAGCGAAGACACGATGCGAGTACTCGTCACGGGCGGAGCCGGTTTTATTGGGAGTCACATCTGCGATCGGTCACTTGAGAAAGGCTGGGAGGTCGCGGTTATCGACGATCTCAGCAGTGGTCGGCGGGAAAACGTGCCGGAACGAGCGGCATTTCATCAGGTTGACATCCGGGATCGGGACGCCGTCTTTCGAGTCCTGCGTGAGTTTAGACCTGATGCAATCAGCCACCAGGCCGCTCAGGCCAGTGTCGCTGTGAGTGTGCGTGAACCGGTTCTGGATACCGAAATCAATGTCATCGGATCACTGAATCTGTTGGACGCCTGTGTGGAATGCGGCGTGAAGCAAGTCGTTTTTGCCAGCACGGGAGGCGCGATCTACGGAGAGGTTCCGGACGACCAGAAGGCCGACGAGAGCACGCCACCAAGACCACTGAGCCCGTATGCCGTCAGCAAGTTCGCTGTCGAGAATCACCTGGTCTGCTATCAGCGAGAACACGGGCTGCGATCCACGGTGCTCCGCTACGCGAACATCTTTGGCCCGCGCCAGGACCCGCATGGTGAGGCCGGTGTCGTGGCGATTTTCTGCAACCGATTGATGGCTGGAGAATCACTGCAGATCAATGCAAAGCGGCAAAGTGGGGACGACGGCTGCATCCGTGACTACACCTACGTCGACGACGTGGCCAAAGCCAACGTCACGGCGCTGGCTGGTGAAGTCAGCCATGGTGTCATGAACATCGGCAGTGGAGTCCCCACAAGTACGCGTGCTCTGGCAGATGCTCTGGAAGCCGCCCTGGGAACTTCAACAGGTCGCACCGTTGCCGATCGACGGGCCGGAGACATCGAACGTTCCGTCCTCGCCGCCGACCGCTTCGTCGAGATGTTCGGTCCGGCCACATCTCTGGAATCCGGCATCAGTCAGACGGCCGCGTGGTTTTCCAACCGCTAAATCCGTGACGGCCGCGAGATGGCTCTCGTTTGAAACACAGAGGCACAGAGAACACGGAATTCATCTTTCTCGATCTCTATGAACTCCGTGCGCCGGCGTTGAGTTTCACGCACTAAGGCTCTTCCGGGACATCCTCGCCGGCCTCCTGGTCGAACTGGGCGAGTTGCCGGCATTTGTGACCTGCCAGTGTCGAAGCCGCGTGATCTACGCCATTGCCGTTTTAAAACCGGCCGTTCGGTGGGACGCGACTTCGCGTCATGTCAGAATCAAGGCTGTCATCGCACTGGTGATCTTCTCAATTCGGAGTGCGGATCATGAGCAACCACGACACCAGCCCGAGTGATCCCGGTCGCGCTTCAGATTCTGCTGCAAGAGAGACCATTCCCCCGCCGTCGAGTGGCCAGCGCGAAACCATACTGCCGGGGTCGCACGACTCGGTCGCTGAGAACGCGGCTCGAGGTGGGCCGCCGGATCCTGCGTTCGGGCGATACCAGTTGATCGAATGTCTTGGTCAGGGCGGGATGGGTGCTGTTTATAAGGCTCACGATTCACAGCTCGATCGTGTTGTGGCGATCAAAATTCCGAAGTTTGACACGGCGGCCGGACCGGATCTGCTGGAGCGCTTCTATCGAGAGGCCAGGTCAGCGGCGACGCTGACACATGTCGGTATCTGTCCGGTGCATGACGTCGGTGAGATCGACGGGACACATTACATCTCGATGGGCTACATCGAGGGCAAGCCGCTGTCGGCCTACATCAAGCCGGACAAGCCGATCTCGGCGAAGAAGACCGCGGCGATTGTGCGGCGAATGGCGGTCGCGCTGGATGAGGCCCATCAGCATGGCGTCGTACATCGAGATTTGAAGCCGGACAACGTGATGATCGACAAGAAGTCGAACCCGGTTGTCATGGACTTCGGGCTGGCTCGGCGGAGTGCGGCCGAAGGTGACTCGCGCATGACACAGGGCGGCCAGATGATTGGCACGCCAGCCTATATGTCGCCCGAGCAGGTGGATGGCGATGTGAAACTCATGGGACCGCGGAGTGACATCTACAGTCTGGGTGTGATTCTGTACGAGATGCTGACATGTCGAGTTCCTTATGAAGGCTCGATCGCGCGCGTGCTCGCGCAGGTCATACATGGCAACCCGCAGCGGCCGTCTGAACTGCGACCGGATGTGAATCCCGGGCTGGAGGCCATCTGCCTCAAGATGATGGCTTCGAGTCCGGATGACCGGCACGCGTCGATGGGTGATGTCGTCAAAGACCTCGCGGCGTTTCTGAAGGGACAGCCGACGTCGGCGAAGGAATCCGTCCTCGGCGAACCTGCTCCGATGATCGCTGCCGAGTCGGTTTCGCCTGAGCCCCCACCACTCGTCACTACTTCGCCGGCCCAACCGTCACGACGGCCGAACCTTCCGAAATGGGCGATGCCAGCCGGAGCTGGCGTCCTGGGCATCGTGCTGATCGCAGCGCTGACACTGATAGTGCGAGTCGGTGACGCGACTGTGCGTCTGCAGATTGACGATACCGATGCAACAGTGTTTGTCGATGGAGATCAGGTACGCATCGAAAACCTGGGCGCCACGATCGAGCTGTCACCGGGCGATCATGGCGTCAAGGTGAAGCGGGGCGACATCGTTGTCCATGCCGAAACATTCACCGTCCTGCGTGACAACAATCCCGTGCTGACACTGCAGGTCCTCAAAGACACAGCTCCGCCGGCGGATCAGGCGCCCGCGACCGTCTCAACGACCGGGCAACCGGATTCGCCACCATCCGTCCCAGTTACTAATGCTGTCGTCCTGAAGACTCGCGACGTCATTCAGCAGCTCGCCGCCAAACGCATTCCAGAGGGCATTGGCGAAGGCGTGACCGTCTTTCCCGGAGCTCGCGGAAATGGCCGGGTTGGCGCCTGGTGTCTGTACGTGCCGCTGGAATCGACTGAGATCGCGAACGGCACCGAATGGCAGTTCGAGTTTCGCACCGGCGGCTCCTCCAGAGGATTGCACATCATTCACCCGTGGCGCGATGGACAGCTTGTGGTCTTCATGTATCGCGACAGGATCGCGGTCAATCCAGTAGGCGAAAAACGCGACAACTATCTGCTCCAGTCGAGGCATCCGGTCGAGCAGACACCCGCCTGGAACGACACCTTCCCGTTGAAGAGCGGATCGCCGTATCAGGTCAAGAGCCGACTGTATCCCGACGGACGCTATGTGCTCGAAATGAACGGCGAAGTCGTCGCGACGTCCTCGATCGACACCGTGACTCCATTCAAGCTCAACGAGAAGTTCAATCATGCAAAGGCCCTTCGCGAGTGGCAGCCGGGCATGGCCGGACTGATGGTCGGCCCACGCGACAGTGCCGGGGTCAACAGCGTGACCGGGGTGAAGCTGACGGGACCTGCGAACACTCGTCCTTAGAAATAGTCCCGAAATAGCTTCCCGGAATTGTGAGCCGTAGGCGCTTGCGCCTGCCGAGGCTGTGCACTGGTCCGGAGCTGAGCCGTAGGCGGATTTCTCCGAAATCCGCTGCCCTGGACTTGGCAAGACTGAGCGGCGGTCGATGTGCCGGCAGGTTGCGATGTCGTCTGGTCCCGATTTCGGAGAAATCGGGCTACGGCTCAGAGGTCTCGCGGATTCCAGATCGGGAACTTATTTGAGACCCGTTCCTTAGTCAGAAGAGCCGGAGCCCGCGCGCGTCGGGGTTACGCTGAAGAACTGCGGAGTCAGGACTCGCGAGCCGATTTGTCCGCTGTCAGTAACTGGCGTCCAATCCGTCGGATCGCTTCCAGCAGGCCGGCCAGATGATCTGCCGTTGTCAGCGGGTTGATGATCGTCACTCGCAGGGCCTGAAGTCCGCCGACGTTCGCCTGGACGATGTAGAATTCGCCCGAGTGGATCAGTTCTCGCCGCAGCTCGAAGAGGAATTGCGCCAGACGTTCTTCGGATTCCCCTCGCATGGCATCGGGAATGTGGCGGAAGGCGACGATGTTACATTCGGGGACGTGCAGCGGTTCGAAGTCCGGTGCGTCGGTGAGCATCTCATAAAACGTATGACCAAGGTCGAATGTCTGGTCGACCATGTCCTCGAAGAGCTGCTGCCCGAACAGAGCCCATGTGCCCCACAGGCCGTAGGTGGCAGCTCGCTTGGTGCATTCGGGCGTCAGCATGCCGCTGTCGTATTCGGCGAGGCCCGGAGCTGACGGATCAAACAGATACGGTGCGTCCTGGCGGAATGTCTCGAAGCGATGATCGCGGTTTCGGTAGAAGACGAAGGCGCACAAAGCCGGGACGAACAGCATCTTGTGTGCGTCCATGACCAGTGAGTCTGCCTGGTCAAGTCCGGCGACCAGGTGACGGTACTTGCGACTGAGACAGGCCGCGCCGCCGTGAGCAGCATCAACATGCAGCCAGACTTCATGGCGATGGCAGACGGCCGCGATGTCTTCCAGTGGGTCAAATGCGCCGATCGGTGTCGCACACGAGCAGGCGGAGACCGCGACAATCGGGTGATTCTTCGACCGTAGTTGCCCCAGCAGTTCGTCCAGTTGGTTCGGATCCATGCGACGCTTTTCATCCAGTCCGCAGCGCAGCACGTGATCGACACCGATGCCAACGACGCCCGCGGCGCGCGACACGCTGTAATGAGCGTCCTGGTGGGCGACGATGACCGGAGTTGCCGACTGCCCGCTCAGGCCCGTTTCCCAGGCGTCGCCCAGTCGGACGTTTCGCGCCGTCAGCAACGCCGTCAGGTTGCCCAGCGAACCACCGTGTGTCACCAGCCCGGCAAAGCTGTCCGGCGACCATCCGATCTGTTGTCCCAGACGTTCGACCAGCGCCCGCTCCACGGATGTTGACCACGGCCCCATTTCGTAGATGGCCATCACCTGGTTCGTGATTGATCCCACAGCATCGAACAGACCGGCGATCGGTACGGGCGCCGGTACCTGGTGGCCGATGTACCGCGGATCGTGCAGGTTGTGCCCGCGCTGCAGCATCTCGCGGACAAGCGACTCGAACCGATCCACCAGTGATTCGCGAAGCTGAATTCCGGCCGGCTCGATTTCGTCACTGCCTTCAGCCGCTGCCGTGTTCTGGCTCGTTGCAGTGTCCAGAATCGCCCCGGCGCGACGAACATTGTCCGGGGGATCTGCCCAGTTGAGGACGGCTCCTTCGCAGCGGGTGACATGGTCCATGTGCTCACCGAGCACGTCGGCCAGGCGGTGAGCCAGTGTCCGCAGATTGTCCGGCGAGAACGCCTCGCGGATCCGGTGCCTCGGAGACGATCCGGGCGGGTATGTAACGGGCTGGGTCACTTCTGACAGCCTGACAGAGTCGAGAACTGGACACTAATGTTGTCGACACGAACGATCGCTGTGCTGTTCATTTTTGTTGTTAATCGTATTTATGTATGCCGAATGTGCGGAGTGCAGCCGATGTACGGCTCGTGGTGAGTGTTGCGATCACATTTCAGTGGCCGAACGCATAAACGAAATTCGATATTCTCATTGATGAGGGGCACGCGTAAAATCGTTGAAGCTGCACAGCAGTCAATCGTTCCCGGACGCCGGTTGAATCCGACGTCTCTCGTTTCCTGTCTGGTGGAACCGAAACGCCAGCGCGAAAGGATGGTTACCGATGCTGACTCTTACCGCAAATCGCCGTGCACGGGACTGTGATGGAACGACTCGCCGCGATTTTCTGCGAGTCGGAGCACTCGGAGCTGGAACGCTCGGGCTCCCCAGTCTGCTCGCCGCAAGAGCCCAGGCGGCTGACGCTGGTCGGCCTGTCAAAGACACGTCTGTGATCTGGGTCTGGCTAAGCGGAGGCCCCACACATGTGGAAACATTCGACCCGAAAATGACGGCCCCCAGCGAATATCGCAGTGTGACGGGTGAAGTGAAGACGTGCGTTCCAGGCGTCACGCTGGGCGGGAACTTCGAGAAGATGGCCGCGAACGCCGACAAAATGGCATTCGTTCGCTCGTTCGCACACACGAACAGCGGCCATGGCGGCGGGACGCATTTCCTGATGACCGGTTACAACAACCGCAACATCGACAACGGTGGCCTTCCGACGCGCCCGTCAATCGGCTCGATCGCTGCCCGAGTTCGCGGTGCGAATCACGCGGAGACCGGGATGCCGACCTACGTCCGCCTCGGTGGAATCGGTTCAGACGGACCGGCGTTTCTGGGAACTGCCTACGCACCGTTCGGCAGCAATGCGGAAGCCAAGCGGAGCATGAGTCTGCAGACGCCACTGGAACGTCTGGACGATCGCCGCAGTCTGCTGGCGGGATTCGACCGCTTCAATCGCGACGCTGACCGCACTGGAGTTATGGATGGCCTCGACGCGTTTGAGCGGCAAGCCTTCAACCTGGTTCTTGGCCAGGCTCCCAAGGCGTTCGATCTGAAGGAAGAGGACCCGCGGACGGTCGCCCGTTACGGCGGCGGACTTGGTCAGCAGCTTCTGGTGGCCCGACGCCTGTGCGAAGCCGGCTGTGGTTTCGTGACAGCCACCTACGGCGGCTGGGACATGCATGGCAGCATTCAAAAGGCGATGAATTCGCGTGGCCCACATGTCGACCATGCGGTTGGCACACTGGTCGAAGACCTGCATCAACGCGGTCTGGGTGACAATGTGCTTGTCGTGGTCTCCGGCGAATTTGGACGGACGCCGCGAATCAACAAAAACGCCGGCCGCGATCACTGGGCTCCGTTGACCACGCTGGCTCTGGCGGGCGGCGGACTCAAAATGGGTCAGACGGTCGGCAAGTCGGACGATCGCGTGTCACGTCCGGCCATCAACCCGCTCAGCCCGCAGGACCTGATGGCGACCGTGTTCCATGTCCTGGGAATCGACACGAAAATGCAGCTTCTTAATCAGGCCGGTCGTCCGGTGTACTTGATCGAGGACGGCAAGCCGATCGCCGACCTCGTCTGACCGGCGTCTGACGCCACACTGACATTCAAAGCACCGTCGCAGCATCAAGTTGTGACGGTGCCTTTTTTGTTGCCAACTCGGACAACAGACCTACCAATACACCGCACCTGCTTTTGTGGACGATCCAGGCTGGTAAACTGACCCGACAGGTTTGGGCGGAATGCCACGCACGCACGGATCGAGGACGGACTGGTGATGCGACTTCTTCTGTACTTCGGCCTGCTCGTGTCTGCCGTGTCGATCGACTCGACCGTACGAGCTGATGACGACTCGAAGCGCGAGTTCTTCGAGAAAAAGATACGGCCTGTGCTGGTGCGGTATTGCTACGAATGTCATTCGACCGCAGCTTCGAAGGTGAAGGGTGAGCTGTTGGTCGACTCGCGCGATTCGATCCGTCGCGGCGGCGAGACAGGCCCCGCAGTTGTGCCGGGCAAGCCGAGTGAAAGCCTCATCCTATCGGCGTTGCGGCACGAGTCGTTGGAGATGCCGCCCGACCGAAAGCTGCCCGAGAACATCATTGCTGATTTCGAGACCTGGATTAAGACGGGCGCGTCCGATCCTCGCGACACACCTCTCGACCCGGAAGAGTCCGCTGCAGCAACGTGGGACGCCGTCTTTCAGGAGCGGTTGCAGTTCTGGAGTCTTCAGCCGGTGAAACATCCGCAGGTTCCAACGGTGCAGCATGAATCGTGGTCCGCGAGCGCGATCGACCGATTCATCATGGCGAGATTGGAATCAAGCGGACTGCAACCTGCTCCGCGAGCCGATCGGCGCACTCTCGTTCGACGGGCGGCATTCGCGGTGACTGGCCTGCCGCCGACTCAGGAAATGATTGATGCGTACATTGCTGACGAGTCGTCGGAAGACGCCGCCTGGAGTTCACTTGTCAGTCGTCTGCTCGATTCGCCGCACTTTGGAGAGCGATGGGCTCGGCACTGGATGGACGTTGTGCGCTACACCGACACGTACGGCTACGAGTGGGATATGCCCGCTAAAGGTGCGTGGCGATATCGCGATTATCTGATTCGAGCATTTAACACCGATGTTGGATTTGACCAACTCGTGCGCGAGCAGATCGCTGGAGACCTGCTGGAAGAGCCGCGTCTGAACCACGAGCTGAAAATCAACGAATCGCTGATCGGGCCGATGTTCTTTCAGATGGGCGAAAAGCGGCACGGTGACAGTTCGGAGTTCAACGGCATCCACCAGGAGATGCTCGACAACAAAATCGACGCGTTCTCCAAAGCGTTCCTCGCAACCACCGTCGCGTGTGCCCGCTGCCACGATCACAAGCTCGATCCAGTCGCGCAGAAGGAGTACTACGCGCTGGCCGGAGCGTTCATGAGTTCCCGCTGGCTGACGAATACCGTCGATCTACCCGAACGCAACGCCGCTGCGATCGCCGAACTGAAAAGCCTGAAGTCCAGAATGAAGCCACTTCTGGCGCAGCTTTGGATTGAAGAATCCGGGGGCATTGCGGAAGGCCTGGCAGAACGCGGCGGAGCCTGGAAGCCGCTGCTTGAACAACGACTGGAAAAGACTCCGCCCATCGAGGACCCACTGTTCGTGTTTACGGCAGTCCTGAAGGCGGAGGCCGAGCGGAAGGACACAGGTGTTGCGTGGGCCGCCGTTGCGGCTCAATACGCGCAGCAGAGCAAGGACAGGCGGGAGCACAACGCCTCGAACTTCAATACCGTTGCCGACTTTCGCGACGGCGTGCCGGAAGACTGGTCCGTGGACGGAACGGGGTTAACCGAGATTACTCGCTGCGGCGACTTCGTCGTTTCGCTCTCGGGAGACACGGCGGTCACTCAGCTTCTAGCTGGCGGACTCTACACGAACACACTATCTCCGCGTTTGAACGGAGCGGTTCGAACTCCGTGGCTGTCCCGGTTCAGCGGCGATCATCTCAGCTTCGAGCATTCCGGCGGTGACTTCGCGTGTCGCCGCACTGTGATCGACAACGCGTTTCTGACTGAAAAACAACAATACCTCAATAACACCGCTCCGAGCTGGGTGTCGATGCATACGCGTTCGCCGGACCGGCACACGTACATCGAATTCGCTACCAAGACCAGCAACCCGAATTTTCCGCCGCGAGTCGGCCTCGGTGGAGCGTGCAGCGAAGAGCAGGCGGCCGATCCCAGGAGCTGGTTCGGAATCACGCGAGTTGTCCGGCACAAGTCAGCGTCGACGCCGCAAGACGAACTTGTGCGTTTCGACCGTTTGTTTTCCGGTGAGGCTCCGCAGTCAGTTCAACAGGCGGCCGATCGCTACGCCACGTGGTTCAGCTCGGCGATTCGAGCGTGGGCTTCGGATTCGTCAACCGCGGAAGACGTTTCGGTCATCAACTGGCTGTTGAAGAACAAAGGGCTGACCACTTCCGGACTGGCAGAAAAGCAATCCGCCATCGCGACTCTGGTTGAGGAATACCGAATCGCGGAAAAGGCCGTGAAGAATCCGCATACGGTCAACGGCATGGCGGATGTCGACGACGGTTTCGACTATCGGCTCAACATCCGCGGCGATTACGACCAGCTCGCCGATCCGGTTCCGCGCGGCTGGCTCAAATCTCTGGCCGGAGAAGCGTCAACGTTCACCGATGCTGGAAGCGGGCGACAACAGCTCGCCGAGCAAATCTCCCGTGCGGATAATCCATTGACGGCACGTGTCTACGTAAACCGCGTCTGGCACTGGCTGTTTGGCACGGGCATCGTGGCAACTCCGAGCGACTTCGGTTTGCTGGGTGATCGACCGTCGCATCCTGAATTGCTGGACTGGTTAACTTCCCGCTTCATCGACGACGGCTGGTCCACGAAGAAGCTGATTCATCGAATCCTGCTCAGCCAGGTGTGGCAACAGTCCGGCGCGGTCTCACAGCAGGCTCTGTCAGTCGATCCCAGGAACCGGTTGCTGCACCACTACGCAACCCGGCGGCTGGAGGCCGAGGCGATCCGTGATGCCATCCTGGCAGTGTCAGGCGGACTTGACGCAAAATTGTTCGGACCGGTGATCGACCCTTATCGAGCCAACGAGGATCCAAAGAAGCGTCTGTTCTCGGGACCAGTCGATGGGAACGGACGGCGATCGATTTACACGAAGATCACCATCATGGAAGCGCCGAAGTTTCTGTCGCTGTTCAACCAGCCGAAACCCAAGATTCCGACCGGGCATCGGGACGTATCGAGCACGCCGTCTCAGTCGCTGGCTCTTCTGAACGACCCATTCGTCAAAGGACAGTCACAAATCTGGAGCAGCCGCCTTGTGTCATCCGATTATGCCTCACCCAGAGAACGAATCGCCCACATGTTGAGCTGCGCGTTTGCGCGCGAGCCGTCGCCGGGCGAGATTGATCGTTGGACCGCAGCCATCGCCGACTTGAGTACCATTCACGGAGTCCCGGCCGACCAGGTCATGCAGCACGCGGCCGTCTGGACCGATGTCGCGCACGCTGTGTTCAACTCAAAAGAATTCATCTACGTGCGATGAACTACGATCCTTACTTCGGCACTCAACTGAGGAACGTGTCCGAAAATAAGTTCCCGATTCATCCTGTACGCTGAAAGCGTTTCACAACATAGCCTGGGGTAAGCGGCATAGCCGCGCCACCCCAGGTGAGGACAAAACGGCATCGAACCCTGAAAGGGTTCCACAACGGTTTTCTGGTAATCTACGGTTGTGCAACCCCTTCAGGGTTGGTGTGCTCGAATCCGTGTTCCTGGGGTGGCGCCGCTGCGCGGCTGACCCCAGGCTATGTTGTAAAACGCCTTCGGCGTATGTCACGTTCCACAATTCGGGAACTTGTTTCGGACGCCTTCCTGAGTTACCTGTAACCGTCCTGGATTCTGAGAGCACACATGCCTCACCTGAATCAATGCCCGGGATTCGCTCCCGCCCCGACGAATCGGCGGGAGTTTCTCGCTAACACCTCGAACGGATTTGGCCTGCTGGCTCTGGCCGGGCTCATGTCTCGCAACTCGCAGGCGGCGACACCAGATCGCGCGCTGCCGGGACATTACGCGCCCCGGGCAAAGCACGTGGTCTTCTGCTTTATGGACGGAGGCCCGAGTCATGTTGACTCGTTCGATTACAAGCCATCGTTGACGAAACATCAGGGACAGAAGATCGGAAACAGTGCTGTTTCGAAGCTGTCGCAAAGTAATGCCGGACGCGTCTGGATGGGCAGTCCATGGCAGTTTCAGAAACGTGGTGATAGCGGTCTGATGGTCAGCGACCTGTTTCCGCACATTGCGAAATGCGCGGACGATTTGTGCGTCGTGAAGTCGCTGGTCGGAAAACAGCCCCTGCATGGTCAACAGGCCTTGTTATTGCACACCGGCCGAGTGACTGGCGCAGCACCGAGTATCGGTTCGTGGATCTCGTACGGGCTTGGTTCTGAAAACGCCAATCTCCCGGACTACGTGCTGCTCAACAACGACTGGATTCCTAACGGCGGTTATGAAAACTTTGCCGGGGCCTTCCTGCCCGCCAGCCACGGGGCCACGCTGCTGCGAGCGAAAGGCGATGCAGTCGACAACATCGTCCCCAGTGATCGGCTCGCGATTCAAAGACGCAAACTGGCACTGCTCAAGTCGCAGGACAGGCAATTCGCTGCTGCAACGTCGGACGGCAGTGTCATCGAGTCTGCCATTCAGAATTACGAGACGGCATTCCGCATGCAGTCCGCCGTACCGGAAGTCGCAAACATCGACGACGAGCCGCAACACATTCAGAAAATGTACGGCGTCGACAGCTCACACGAACTCAAACGGTACTACTCGCTGCAGTGCCTGCGTGCCCGACGGCTGATCGAGCGAGGCACACGTTTCGTCGAAATCACGTGCCCGTTGACTCACTCGAATAATTCGCCATGGGACCAGCATGGCAACCTGAAGAAATACCACGAAGAGAATTCTTTGATCACGGACCAGGCCGTCGCGGCGTTAATCACCGATCTCAAACAGCGCGGGTTACTCGACGACACGATTGTCGTGTGGGCGGGAGAAATGGGCCGCACACCGCACACGCCGAAGATCACCGATACCTGCGGCCGCGATCACCATGTCAACGGCTACAGCATCTTCATCGCCGGCGGCGGCTTCCAGGGCGGAATCTCGTTCGGAGAAACCGACGAGTTCGGAAACAAGGCGGTCGAGAACGTGCTGACCATTCACGATATCCACGCGACCATTCTGCATCAGCTCGGACTGGATCACGAACGCCTGACGTTTCGGTTCGGCGGTCGCGACGTGAGCCTGACCGACGTGCATGGTCGCATCGTGAACGAACTATTGGCTTAGAGATTTCGGCCGGGCTTCTGAGGCGCGGTCGGAGGCCATCGTCGCTTTGCATCAGTTGGATTTATTGATGATTGTCGATTGATGACTAGCGATTGGCGAAGTGTCGGGTGTCGTCATCATGTGGACTGGTCATTGTCTCCCCGCCCAAGTGGCTGTCACTTCGAAAATCAACACTCAGCAATCGACAATCATCAATCGATTCATTCTGCCGCAATCCGCACCGTCCAGTGACGGTGGCTACTGGCACGTTGTTTCCACCGCCACACTCTTTAAGCAACCGGAGCCGCACCGTGATGCATCCTGATCGTCGAGAGTTTCTGAAGACAGTGGCCGGTGTGAGTGCGGCTGCGGGACTGTCGGTATTCGAAACATCCGACAGAGTCGCCGCAAAAGAGGTCGCGACTGGCCCCACCGTTCGCACTGTTCTGGGACGGATTGACCCGCAGCGGCTAGGCGCGACGCTCATGCATGAGCACGCGCCGATTGTGGACTGGTCCGAACTCTACGAAGTTCCCATCGGCCCATACGACTCGATCCGGGGCGACCTTGTCGCCGAGACAACGAAGCTGCTGCAACGATTTGTGAAGTCTGCCGCCGGGTTTCCCGGTGAGCCCGCTCTGGTCGAGTGCACACCGATCAGAGTCGGCCGATATCCGGACCTGCTTGTGGAACTCGCGAAAGTCTGCGGAGTTCACATCATTGCCTGCACCGGTTTCTGGTGTGAGGCCATGGCGCCGCAGCACCCGTGGGCCATTCGCATGGGACTGGAGAAGAGCGGGGTCGCGAAAATCGCGGAACTCTACGTACGCGAGATCACGGAGGGCATGGAAGACCCGCATGGCCAATGGGGTGAGCGTTTTACGAAAGTCCCAGTGGGGATCATCAAGTGTGCTACCAGCACATGGATGCGTCCGAGCGAACGACGCTGTCACATCGCCGCAGCCATCGCCAGTCGGGAAACAGGCTGTCCCATCACGACTCACACAACCAATGGTGGTGGACTTGAACAGGCTCAACTCTTCCTGGCGAACGGTGCGAAGCCGGAAAAAGTCATCATCGGTCACCAGGGAAATCTGGATGACCGCGAAGACGATGACTCGCATGAGTATCACCGTCGAATCGTGGGCCTGGGCTGCAACATCCAGTTCGACCGCGTGGGGCATGCCGAGAAGTACGGCAACGACAAGCTGGCGCGGCAGATTCGAGAACTCGTCGACGCCGGGCACGTCAGCCGGATTCTCGTCGCCCACGACCACGTGCCTTACTTCTATGAACCGTACACGGAGCAGAAGAAGTCAACGGATGGCTGGAAGTTCAACAACTCCGACTTCACCGTCTGCACGACGGGGCTGGTTGAATCGCTGACGAAGGCAGGAGTCAGCGACGCCCAGATCCAGACGATCCTGGTCGACAACCCGCAACGCGTGCTCGCGTTCTGAATGGTTGAGAATTCCCGAACGTGTCTGACATTCGCACTGTCACTGAGCGCACCGCAACGACAGCCATTCTTCTTACAGCGAGTCGCGCCATGCCAGATCTGCCTGTCTCCTACGCGGATGTTCTTGAAGCAGTTCCACGGGTTCGCTCCGCGCTGCAGCCGACACCGACCTTCGAATGGCCTGGCCTTTCGGACGTTCTCGGCTGTCGGTATTTCGTAAAGCACGAGAATCATCAGCCTGTCGGAGCATTCAAGATTCGCGGCGGGATTAACCTTGTTTCGACACTGTCAGATGCCGAGCGAGCGGCTGGGATCCTGGGCTGTTCAACTGGCAATCATGGTCAGTCTCTGGCCTGGTCGGCGAAACGATTCGGCGTGGAATGCACAATCGTCGTGCCGGCCGTGAACAACCCGGCTAAGTGTGCTGCCATCCGTCGGCTGGGCGCGACGCTGATTGAACACGGGCAGGACTTCGACGAAGCCCGTGACTATGTCGAACGCGAGCTGGTGCAGACCGGCGTGCGCTACGTTCACTCTGCCAACGAGCCGAAGCTGATTTCCGGAGTCGGAACGATGGCGTGCGAAATCTTCGACAAAGTCCCGGAGCCCGATGTGATTCTGGTTCCCATTGGGCTGGGCAGCGGCGTTTGTGGAACTTGCCTCGTGGCGAAGGCGCGACGGCCCCAGACACTCGTGATCGGTGTTCAGGCAGAAGGCGCGCCCGCCGTTGCCGAATCATGGCGGGCAGGCGAAATGCGAACGACGGATTCGATCAACACATTCGCTGAGGGTGTTGCCACACGCGTTCCGGCTCAGATGACGCTGGACATCATGCATGCGCTGCTCGACGACGTGATTCTTGTCAGTGATGACGAGATGCGGCAGGCCGTGTACTGGCTGCTTGAGCACACACACAATCTGGCCGAAGCCGCCGGCGCAGCGTCGCTGGCCGCCGCGTACCGTGAGCGCAGTCGGTTTGCTGGTAAGACCGTTGTTGGCGTGCTCTCGGGCGGCAACCTGGACCTCGCTCAACTGCCGCAGATTCTTTCAGACGGTGGTTCGTAGTAACCGGTGGCTCGTAGTAACCGGACTTGTCCGGTTTGCTCTCGTGCTCGGTCGCCGTACGACGGGGGCTGGCAATTTCCATGCAACGCGTCGCTCGACGCCGGATAAATCCGGCTACTACGAACGGGGGATGCATCAGCTACCGCACTTGCTGGACCTGGCCGTTTTCGATGCGGAACAGGCAATCGGCTAGACGTTCGGCTTCGTGACTGTTGTGTGTCACGTGTAGCGTTGTTGTGCCCGTGTGCTTCTGAACCTGCTCCAGCAGTTCGCACATGCGTTCGCGCGTGTCGTCGTCCAGCGCACTGAGTGGTTCATCCAGACACAGAACTTTCGGCTGAAACGACAACGCCCGGCCGAGTGCGACTCGTTGCCGTTCCCCGCCGCTCAGGCCTCGCGGCTTGCGATCGAGCAGATGACTGATGCCGAGTAGATCGGCAAGTTCCTCGACGCGCCGTTTACTTTGATCGGGCGACGTACGGCGAATCATCAACGCGAAGTCCAGGTGATCGCGGACAGTCATCGTCGGAAATAACGCGCCGTCCTGCGGCACATAGCCGATTCCGCGAACGGCGGGATTGAGACCTGTCACATCGCGCTCACACAATCGGATCTGTCCGCTGTCGATTGTCCGAAGTCCGATCACCGACTCGAGAATCGTCGTCTTGCCGGAGCCCGTTTGTCCCATCAGCACGCCATATTTCCCGGCCGGGACTGTCATGACGACGTTCTGCAACCGGAACTCTCCGGCGTGGACAGTGAGGTTCTGGAGTTGAATCACTTTGGTCGGGACTCATTTCGATCAGGCGAACAAATTACTGCGGCTCGGCTCAGTGGCGTGCAGTCAGACCGCATGCAGAACGACAACGGTCCAGGACGATCCGCCCGACTTCACGCGCCCGGGTTGCCCCAGCTCGCAACACGTCTTCCACCGTATCGGAATCCTGCTCTAACTGCTCGCGTCTGGTCCGCGCGTCAGCGAAGTAGTCCATGGCAGCTTCGTAAAGCTGTTTCTTCGCCTCACCATAGCCCATACCGCCTGCCCGATATTGACCGGCCAGTTCTGCCTGCTGCTCATCCGATGCGAACAGCCGATACAGCGAGAAGATCGAGCAGTTGTCGGGGTCCTTCGGGTCTTCGACTGGTGTCGAGTCGGTGGGAATCGAGTTGATGCGTTTCTTCGTACGTTTCGGAGTTTCGAACAGCTCGATTGTGTTGTTGTAACTCTTGGACATCTTTTCGCCGTCCGTGCCCGGCACTTTGGCGGTCGAGTCGACCACATGAGCGTTCGGCAGCTTCAAAGCCTCGACCTCATAAATGCGATTGAATCGCTGAGCGATGTCGCGTGTGACTTCGATGTGCTGCACCTGGTCGACACCGACTGGCACGACGTCGCTGTCGTACAACAGAATGTCCGCGGCCATCAGCACCGGATAAGTGAACAGCCCGGCGTCCGCAGCAATCCCCTTATCCCGCTTGTCTTTGTAAGCGTGGCACTTCTCGAGCAGATGCATTTGCGTGAGCGTCATCAGGAGCCATGTCAGTTCGGCGACTTCTGGAACATCAGACTGCCGGAACAGCGTTGCCTTATCCGGTTCAAGCCCCAATGCCAGCAGATCAATGGCTGCATCCTGCGTGAATGAACGCAGCACTTCCGGCTCGCGGATCGTGGTGAGGGCGTGATAGTCCGCGATGAAGTAGAAGGCCTGCTCGTTGTCCTGCAGGTCGATGTACTGCCGGATGGCTCCGAAGTAATTGCCCCAGTGAAACCGACCGGTCGGCTGAATACCGGAGAGAATTTTCATAGTGAGTCGTCCGACCTCAGTGTCTTGCGGTGGCTTTAGGCGTGCGGCAGTTGAGAATTTACCAACGCCCCCGACTTTACGTCGGGGGTTCTCGCGTCTTTGCACTACCGATTGCGTAGTGCAGAAACGCGAGAACCCCTGAGATAAACTCAGGG
>CAUZFZ010000058.1:0-51840 GCA_963579025.1 Planctomycetota bacterium
CTGTCCGCCAGTCCGGTAGCCAGAACTCGCGCAAACTCCCGCGCCCCCGGAATCCCACCAAACCCTGAAAAACAGGGCTTAATCGCAAGCCCTTGCTGCCCCAACCGCTTCAAGTCCGGATTAACACACAACACGGTCGTGGTTGTGGAAACAGTTGGCGAGCACGGCTGCAGTTTCGCCTGGCGAATCGAGTGACCGATCGAATTGTCGGCGTGTCGGAAGACGCTGCGGCATTGTGTCGAGCAGACGACCGTCATTCGGCCGATCGCATCGTCGCTCTATGGAACGGAATCGACGTCGATCGCTTCGATTTCCGCGGACCGGCGGCTGCACCAATTGCGATCAGTGTCGCGCGACTTTCACCTGAGAAAGACTTCTCGACGTTGCTGCGAGCTGTCTGGATTCTCATTAAGGAACACCCTGAGTTTCGGCTGCGGATCGTCGGTGACGGACCCGATCGCCCGAATCTGGAAGCACTCGCGGCGGACCTCGATCTGACAGAACACGTTGAGTTTCTGGGAGAACGCAGCGACGTTGCTCAGTTGCTGCCGCAGGCCGGATTCTTTGTTTCGTCATCACTAACCGAAGGCATCTCGCTGACGATCCTCGAAGCAATGGCCGTTGGTCTGCCGGTGGTCACGACCCGCGTGGGTGGCAACCCAGAGATCGTGGTCGATGGAGGCACTGGCCGACTGGTCGATTCGGGCAGTCCAGAGCAACTCGCTCTGGCCATGCGCGACATGCTTAACGACACGGACACGTGGCCCATCATGAGTCAGCTTGCACGGCAGCGAATCGAACGAGACTTCAACGTGCGAAACATGGTGCGCGGCTACGAGGAAATCTACACAGAACTGTTGCGGGAGAAAGGTGTCTCGTGACTGAGCCGCGTATCAAAATTGGACTGGTCGGTTGCGGACAGATCGCCGATGCGCATCTGCAGCAGATTCGACACAGACAGTGCGCCGACCTGGTAGCCGTGTGTGATCTCGAACCGTTACTGGCGCGACAGGCGGCCGAACGATTCGAAGAGCCCGGTCAGTTCACCAGTGTCGAGCAGATGCTCGACCAGGCCCGACCCGATATCGTGCATCTCACTACCCCCGTGCAGACGCACTCTCCGCTGACGATCCAGTTGCTGGAAGCGGGTGTGCACGTTTACGTCGAGAAGCCGTTTACGGTCGACGCCGAAGAGGCTCGAGCCGTCATTGACGTTGCTGAGCGGACTGGCCGCCTCGTCTGTCTGGGACACGATCAACTGTTTGATCCCACGTGGCTGGAAGCCTGCGATCTGGTGGCATCAGGAGCGATCGGCAGCGTGCAGCATGTCGAGTCCGTGCTTGGTTATCCGATCGACGGTCCCTTCGGAAAGCTGGTCAGCAGCGAACCGGACCACTGGGTGCGACACCTTCCCGGTGGACTGTTCCAGAACACGATCTCACACCCGCTCTATCGCATCACCGAATTCCTGCCGGACCCGAATCCGCAGTTGTGGGCCACTTGGTTCAACAAGACACGCGGCGTTCCGTTTCCGACGGAATTGCGTGCTCACTTCCGCGGTGAAGACGTGACGGGCAGCCTGCTGTTTGCCAGCACAATCGAACCTCGTTACCGCACAACTCGCATCTACGGTACCCAGGCAGGAATCGAAATCGACCTCGAATCCCAGATCATTCGCTTTGACAGAAGGACGCGACTTCCGGGTGCGTTCTCGAAAGTCGAAGCGCCATTGCGACTCCTTGGCGAAGCGATGCGCAATGTGCGACGTGGCTTCGGGAGATTTGTGCGTGCCGAGGGACATTACTTCAGTGGCATGCGGGAACTGTTCTGCCGGTTCTATGGCGCGATTCTGGATGGAACTCAACTGCCCGTGTCTTATGACGAGGTGGTACGTGTGACTGGTCTGATGGATTCGATGTTCGCGCAGTGCCGTATGGAGGACGAGGAGCGAAGTACGTGCCGTCTAAATTCTGACACCCGTGGGTCGAGCGATCCGCGTCGAGATCGATATGCGGAGTTTCCACGTCTCGTGATACCAGCCGGCGGTGTGAACTGACGAGGTGCGGCGCGTCCCTGAATGCGATCCAGTGAAGCGCGTTGGATCGAGCTGAAATGGTGAACTGACTTAAGCTGAGAAACACTGATGCAAGTTCTCCTGACTGGAGCAACTGGATTCCTTGGACGACGTGTCCTGCGAGCATTGCTCGACCAGGATCTGACCGTGCGTTGCGCCGTCCGTCTGGGCAGTGACGTCAACGCATTGAAAGCGTTTATTGGTGAAGAGGACTGGGTTCGCGTTCAGACCGAGCCCGCCAATCTAAGCCGGCTCGACGAGTGTCGTGTCCTGCTGACTGACTGTGATGTCGTGTATCACGTGGCCGCCGGGTTAAGTGGTTGCACCAGCAGCCTGATCCTCAACTCGGCCGTTCCTACGCGAACACTGATGACCGCGGCCGCGGATGTCGGTTGCCGTCGCTTTGTCCTGGTCAGCTCACTGGGGGTGTACGGACCACAGGAACTACCACGCCGCGCCATTCTGAACGAGGACTGTCCGATCGATTCCGTTCCGCATCTGCGGGACTCATACACCTACAGCAAGATCCTGCAGGAGGAAGTGGCACGAGAGATTGCGAATCACAGAGCGATCCCGTTGACCGTTCTGCGCCCTGGTGTGATCTACGGCGACGAACGCGGAGTGCTTACACATCGAATCGGACTGCCCTTCGGCCAGTGGCTGTTACGTATGGGTGGGCGACAGCAGATTCCGCTGACCTATGTTGAAAACTGCGCCGCGGCCGGTGCCAACTCCGGGTTCGCGGCTGGTGTTGACGGTCAAACGATCAACATTGTGGACGACGATCTGCCGAACGGACGAGAGATCATTCGGAGATATCGACGGTCAGGTCGAAAGCTGCGAATTGTCGGAATCCCTCAATTCGCCATCGGATGGGTGGCACGCTTCAACGAATCGTACAGCGACTGGAGTGAAGGACATATCCCTAAAGTCCTGACACGGCATCGTGTCCAGGCCATGTGGAAATCACTGCAGTTCTCGAACGAGCGTGCAAAGCGACTGCTCAACTGGAATCCTGAAATTGACCTTGATACGGCATTCCAGAGGACACTGAGTCCTGAAGGCTGATTACCACCTATGAACACACTCTTCCTCAGTTCAGTTTATCCGAATCCGGCGGCGCCGGTGCGTGGGACGTTCAATCGTGCCATGTGTCGCGCGTTGACGGAGTTCGGTCAGGTGCGCGTCGTCGCACCCGTGCCGTGGACTGAGTGTGTGCCTTTCATCCCGCGTGTTTCGAAGCGAGCGTCGCCGGCGGCGTTGCGTGAGTTCGATCAGGCTCAGAAGGAAATTGAAACAGCTGCGGGACGAGCATGCCCTCCAGTTCTGCGTCCGCGTTTCTACTATCCACCGAAAGTGCTGCGTCATGCGTACGGTCGCTTCATGTGGTCATCAGTTCGATCGACCGTGCAGCGCGCATGCCGTGAGTTTCGGCCGGACCTGGTGCTCAGTTACTGGGCGCATCCAGATGGTGAAGCCGGTTTGCGAGCTGCTCGCGCCCTGGGCGCGAAGGCTGGCGTGATCATCGGCGGATCTGATGTTCTGTTGCTGACACGTTCTCGTAAACGTCGCGACGTTATCTGCCGCGTGCTGCGGGAATCGGATGTTGTCCTGACCGTCTGTGATGGATTGCGTCAACGAGTCATCGAACTCGGTGCCAGCCCCGAACGTGTCCACACGGTTTACCAGGGTGTTGATCGCGGTCTGTTCTGTAGTGGTGATCGTCAGGCAGCACGCAGATCATTGAGTCTGTCGGCTCGTGCCAGCGATCCGATCTATCTGTGGGTCGGTCGGATGGTCGATATCAAACGCGTCGACATTTTATTGAATGCATTTGAGCGAGTGCGCCAGGCACAGCGATGTGCGCGTCTCTACATGCTCGGCACGGGAGCCATGCAGTCCGATGTGTGCGAACACATTGAACGTCTCAAGCTGACAGACTCGGTGTCTCTGATGGGTGCGGTCAACCAGAAGAGGCTTCCGGAATGGTATCGGGCCGCGGATGCGACAGTCCTTTCGAGTGATTCTGAAGGGCTTCCCAACGTGCTGCGCGAGTCGCTTGCCTGTGGAACGCCGTTTGTATCAACCGATATCGGCAGCGTCTCGGAGATTGTGTCGCCGGAGCATTCATTACTCGTGCCGCCAGGTAACAGCGAGGAACTGTCCAGGGCGATGCTTCAGATTCTGGATTCGGAGTATCAAATCGGTGCGTCTCTCTATCAGCCTCGAAACTGGCGAGATGCGGCGGTCGACATTGCGTCGATTGTCGACCCTCTCGATCAGACACTGAGCTTAGTCGAGGCAACAATCAACAGGTTGCAGCAATGTCCTCAGTAATCCCGGGTAATCGTATGCAGCGTGCTCTTGTTGTCGCGTATGTGTTTCCACCATCGGGTGGAGCTGGCGTGCAGCGAGTGACGAAATTCGTGCGCTACCTTCCGGAGTTTGGCTGGGACTGCTCAGTGCTGACGGTCGCGAATCCGTCCGTACCAGTCTCTGACGAGACGTTAATGAGCGAAGTGCCGGAATCTACCATCATCCGTACGGCTCGGACGCTTGAGCCGGGATATGCAATCAAGAATGCGATTTCGGCTGGGACGGTCGACGGGTTGTCACGCAGTGGAAGATTGAAGCAGTCGCTTAAGAAACTCGTACGTTCGGCCGGCAATGCAGTGCTGCAGCCGGACGCTCAGGTGTTGTGGTATCCGAACGCACTGAAAGAAGGCATGCGTCTGTTGGGTGAGCTGCAGCACGATGCCATCTTCGTCACCGCGCCGCCGTTTTCGTCGTTTGTCATCGGTTCGGAATTGAGTCGCCGCAGCGGCTTGCCTTTGGTGCTGGACTATCGCGATGAATGGGGCATCAGCAATCAGTACCAGGAAAACCGTCAGAAATCGAGGCTGTCGCATTGGCTGCAGGGACGCATGCAGCGACGCGTGATGCGACAGGCTTCCGCTGTGATCGCCACGACGCGACTGAGCAGCGAAGCCGTCGGCGATGCGGCTCGTCGAGCGGGAAGCCGAGCCAGCATCTCACACATCTACAACGGATACGACGCCAACGATTGTGAAGCGTCCGATGACTGTCCAGTTCCTCGTTGTGACCGCCTGCGTCTGGCTTATGTGGGCACTCTATGGAATCTGACGTCGATCGAGCCCGTCGTTGAGGCAATAAAACAAGTGGCCGCGACTGATCCGGACCTGGCCGGAAGAATCGAACTGGTTGTCGCGGGGCGACGGACTGGCGAACAGGACACCATCCTTGATCGACTCGACGGAACGCCTTGCCGCGTGGAACGAGAAGGGTACGTCGACCACCACCGCGCGATCAGCATCATGCAGTCGGCCGACGCGCTGTGTCTGCTGCTGTCCGACCTGCCGGATGCCGGGCGCGTCGTACCCGCGAAGACGTTTGAGTATCTCGCGCTGCGGCAGCCAATTCTGTCGATCGCACCATCCGGCGAGGTTGGAGAACTGCTTTCCAAGTGTCCGCTGGCGTCGTCATTTGAACCGGGCAATGTGGCAGGGATCGCCGAATGGATGATTCAGCGCCTGCGGGCTGGATCAGATGGTCTGGCACCAGGCAATGTCCTATGCGACCCCCTCTCCCTAACCCTCTCCCCCTCAGGGGGAGAGGGGACTAATGCGGACAACTGGAACGTGAGGCAATTCGAACGTCGTGAATTGACTCGGCAACTTGCGGGAGTCCTCGACCAGGTGACAGGTCAGACGTTGAAGAACCTTGTCGTCGATCAGCCAACGCAAGCCGCAACCTGTGAACTCTCAGGAGCTGGAGTGTGACAAACCTGATCCTGCAGACTCTGTTCTGGCTGAGCCTGAGTGGTTTGGCCTATGTATATCTCGGATACCCGCTGCTGGTGCGGGTGCTGTCGAAGATACGACCGCTGCGCCGAGTCCGTCAGCCGGCTGATCCGTCACAGAGAGTTTCTGTCGTCATCGCCTGCCACAACGACGCCGAGCGAATTCGCGTTAAGCTCAATGAATTGCTGTGGTCGGAACAGGCTGATCTGGTTGGTGAAATACTGATTGGCTCGGATGGTTCCACTGATCACATAAGCGACGTAATTGCCTCCATTGGCGATAAACGGATCCGGCTTTTTGAATTCGCTGATCGCCGCGGCAAGCCAGCGGTGTTGAATGATCTCATTCCGCAGTGCTCAAACGAGATCGTCGTGTTATGCGATGCGCGACAGGTTCTATCGGAGCGGGCGATTCCGGCGCTGCTGGCCAACTTCGCTGATCCGTCAGTCGGTGTTGTGTCCGGCGAGCTGACGTTCCGGGATACCGGAAACGAGTCATCCGCTGGCCGCGGAATCGGAGCGTACTGGCGGTATGAGAAGATGATCCGCAAGTGCGAGGCATCCTTCCGAAGTGTGCCCGGCGCCACGGGCGCTTTGTACGCGATCCGTAAATCTCTGTTTCAGCCGATCGCCCCGACGACGCTGCTGGACGATGTGGTCATTCCCATGCAGGCTATTGTCAGTGGGAGCCGGTGCGTGTTCGAACCAGAAGCGATCGCCTGGGACGATCCATCCGCGTCGCTCGGTCAGGAAGCGGTTCGCAAGCGGCGTACGATTGCCGGAGCCGCTCAACTACTGTTGCATCATCCGTCGTGGCTGCTGCCATGGAAGAACCGGATCTGGTTCGAGTTTGTGTCACACAAAGTGCTGCGACTGGCTTCCCCGCCAATGTTGTTCGCGGTCGCCGTCACGAACGTGCTGCTGGCCGCCGATCCGCTGTATCGGATGCTGCTGGTCTTCCAATTGAGTTTCTATTGCTCAGCGCTGGCTGGCTGGGTGTTTCAGAAGACGGGGCGTTCGTCATCGCTGTTTGGAGTGCAGTTGATGTTCCTGACACTCAACGCGACGACGGTTGCCGCACTCTGGGACGCAGTGCGCGGGCGTTTCCGAGTGACCTGGCAGAAGGCCTGACGGAACCAGGATCCCGATCTGCCGCTACCTGACCGCGTGCGGTGTCACGCCCAAGTCTACGATGCTGCAGGCTTCGATGACCGGAATAGCCAGCTCCGCTGCTCGCGCACGCACATCGGCGTCGGCGCTGCCGGGATTGAGCCAGACTTCATCGACATCAAGCTGTTCGATCTCATCAAGCAGATCGAATGTCTGATCCGGCGGGAGGTACACGGTTACACGGTCGAGGCTGTCGATGGGAATCGCGGCCAGGGATGCGTATGCGGTCAGGCCTTCAATCTGCTTGGCGTGTGGATTCACCGGAAAGACCTGGTAACCCTGCTGCTGATGCGCCCGGACGGAAATGTTTCCGTACTTGGAACGGTCGCGACTGGCTCCGACGACGGCGACGGTCGGACGATCGTTCATGCGTTGTCTCCCAACGACGAGAGTTCCTGCTCCAGGATTTCGTACAGAGCGTCCAGTGATTGCGGAATGACTTTCGCGTCGCCGAGCACCGGCATGAAGTTCGTGTCTCCGTTCCAGCGAGGCACGATGTGCCAGTGCAGATGACCGGGCAGCCCGGCTCCGGCAACTCGGCCCAGATTCAGACCGATGTTGAAGCCGTCGGGCGTGACGGCTTTCTCCAGCACACCGACCATCTTCTGCAGAAGTCGACCGCAGTCGAGCATTTCGTCATCGGTCAGTTCACGAATATCGGCTTTGTGTTCTGCCGGCGCGATCAGCAGGTGACCGTTGTTGTAGGGAAAGCGATTGAGGACCACGATCGCGTGACTGCCACGATGCACCACCAGATTCTCGCTGTCGGCGTCGCTATCGCGGTAACCACACAGAAAGCAATCCGGATGCGAGGACTGCGGTTTTTCGCCCGGTGGTGTCGTTTTGATGTACGACAGCCGCCACGGAGCCCAGAGCTGTTTATGAGACACGTCTGGTTCTCCTCCGCTTAGATTCTTCCACCGTCGAACATGCGCGCCGCGCGCGCATCGTAGCGTGGGCACTCCTGCCCGTCCGTCATTCCGGGACGGGCAGGAGTGCCAATCCTACTCTTGATTGCGGCTACGCCGCTTTGGGAAGAATGGTCAGGGCCATGTGTGACCACGTGTCTCATCGCCCGACGAACTTATCCGCCGGTGCCTCTCCGAATCCGCTCGATGACTGAAAGATCGCTCATATCTTCCGCAGGGGCAGATTCAGCGGCAGGTGCTGGTTCCTCGGCGGGCGCGGGTTCTTCGCTGGCCGATGGCGATTCTTCAACCGCTGCCGGCGCTTCGTCCACCGGAGCCGCTTCCGCAGGGGCAGCGGCCTGGGTTCCCGGTGGGTTCGCGTCGGTCGTGCCGAGTTTGAGCCGCTCGAGAATCGTCAGCCGGCTGGCTCGAACCGAATCCGGGGCAGGTGCCGGAGCGGGCGCGGCTTTTGGTTTCGCCTTCGGTGCCTCGGCTTTCGCCGGTTCTGCCTCTTTCGGGGCGGCTTTCGCGCTGGGCGCGGCTCCTGCTCGGATCATGTCCAATGGAGAGCCCGACGCTGGCGCGGCTGGTTTCTCGGCAGCCGCTGGTTTCGCGGCGCCGCCACCCGATGCACCGGATCGGATCATGTCTAATGGTGAGCCACCGCTTGCCGCCGGCTTCTTCTCGGCGGCGGGAGCCGGGGCCGCAGCACTACCAGATCGGATCGCATCCAGGGGAGACCCGCCACTCGCCGCTGGCTTCTTTTTCTCGGCCGGCGCCGCAGCGTCCCCACCTCCCGAACCTGACCGAATCATGTCCAGCGGTGAGGCTTTGGCGGCGGGCTTGGGTGCTTCGGCCTTCGCCGCCGCTTTGGGAGCCGGCTTGTCCGCCGCAGGTTTGGCGGCAGCCTTTGGCTTCTCCTGAGCAACCGGAGCATCCACGATCGTCAAGTACCGAGGATCAATGTCGTACCAGCCGATGTCCTCGCTCCCGTCAAACTCAACCAGAGCCCGGCAGCTCATGTTGACCGTCTTGACAGTACCCGTGCGGCCCAGAAAGCGGCGCAGTTCCGGGACGTTCTGGTCGACGACGACAAACTGGTCGGTGTATTCACCCTTAAGCTGTTCAGCCAATTCGATCGACATGGCAGGTTTGAATCACTCGGGAGCAATGCGGACAGATGGCCGGCGCGATGGCACAGACCGGACAGAGCCGAGGATGATAGCCCTGGCCCTGGATCAGCAAAACTCAGGTCGTTGGAATTCCGGGCCGTTGAGGTGATTTCTCATGGGCGGGAAGAACGTCAATTACGTGAGGACGCCGATGCTGTTGATTCTGCGGATGGACGCGGATCAGCGAATATCCGCTGAATCCACGTCCTCTCGAACGGTCATTGGCAACACAACTCCTGCGCGGGATTTCGTTGATACGAGTCTTTGCGCTGGCTTCGTTATGATCGCATTCATGACGACTGACTCGACAACCGTTGACCGGCCTCTCATCGCGCTGACGATGGGTGATTGCGCCGGGATCGGACCGGAAGTGCTGGTGCAGACTGCGAGTGATCCCGAAATCCGGGCCGAATGTCGGCTGGTCGCGATCGGGCACCCGGTCGTGCTGTCGCGAGCTGCGGAACTGGTCGGCTGTGACATCCGTATTGAGTCCATCCCGAGCATCGAAGCGGCTCGGGACTTGTCGTCGGAGTGCCTGCCCTGCTTTTCCCCCTGCGCGGACGATGTCACATCGGTCGAGCCTGGTCAGCTTGACGCCCGCGCGGGAAAGGCCGCTTTCGATTGCCTGGCGGCTGCGACATATGCGGCACTGGCCGCTCAGATTGACGGTATCGTCACCGCACCACTGAACAAAGCCGCGTTGCACGCGGCCGGCCACATCTACCCGGGACACACGGAGATTCTTGCGGACATCTGCGGAGTCTCGGCGTTTGGAATGATGCTGTATCTGCCGCCCAGCCCGCTGATCAAATCTCCCTGCGGGCTGGGTGTCGTTCACTCAACACTGCACACGTCGATTCGCAGCGTCCCCGACCTGCTGGACACGTCTTTGATCGCGGATCAAATCCAGCTGATGGACGGCTTCCTGCGCCGCGTCGGCTGCGAAACTCCCCGTGTCGGTGTGTGTGCATTGAATCCACACGCTGGCGAGGACGGACTGTTCGGGGACGAAGAGCGGACAATCATCGCTCCGGCAGTCGAACAATGCCGAGAACACGGGATTCAGGTCACAGGCCCGATTCCGGCTGACGCTCTTCTCCGTCGAGCGGTCGGCGGTGAATTTGACGGCATCGTCGCGATGTATCATGACCAGGGACACATCGCGCTGAAGCTGATTGGCTTCGAGCGGGCGGTCAACATCACGCTGGGATTGCCAATCGTCCGGACGAGCCCCAGTCATGGCACCGCGTTCGACATCGCGTGGCACGCTCAAGGGCCGAGGCAGGTCTCTGCGGAGGGCATGATCGAGGCGACACGCATGGCGGTGCGTCTGGTGCAGTCCGGCAGACTGAAGTAGACTCCCGCCCCTTCCAGAATTGCGGCAGTCCACCGACCGATTTGAGTTCTCAGCACCCGGGCGAGTCTCATTTTCTAAGGCGAATGCTCATTTCCAGCTCGGGAGATTCCTCCCGTCCCAGTACCCATCGACTTGTTTCATAATCGTCCCGCTTGCGATGCCGCGCGTGCGCCGTCGCGTCCATGGCACGGAGCCCGAAACCATGCAGACACTGATTCGCCAGTCAATCCGCATCTTCTCGACATTCGCCCTCTGCCTGGGGATGACTTCGTTCGGGCAGGCTGACGATGCTCCGGCCAATCCCGGGTTGCGGGGGATTCTGCCGGACTTTGTCCCGGCGGGACTTTACGAAGACGACTTTCTGACACTCGGCGAGAGTTGGAACGACTGGAGTGTTGGTGTCGCGGCCGAAGTCGCGAAGCTCTACGAGGACTTCGAGCTGGACGCGGCCGGCCAACGCGTCTCGATCCAGACGCTGCAGATCAAGATTGGGACCATGGAAAAGGCGCTGGCCGAACCTGACTACGTCGCGATCCACGTGCCACTGGCAACCTTACGGGCGAGACTGAAGCCTCGTGTCGATCTGGCCGCAGCCGTGCTGGACACGCTCGAAGGCAAGATACAGACCGCGAAAATCGGCTCGGTCCCGGATGCTCGCAGCCAGATCGTTCAGGCCGTTGACGAACTTGAAGAATATCTCTCCAGCGTGCCGGATGGGACTGCATGGCTGGGCTACGTTCACGCCGATCGCCTCCGACAGTTGTCCGACGGAAAGGTACCGCTGTCAGTCGTTTCGGATGTCCATTCGCGGCTTTCCAATCTGCAGCGTATGAAGAATGACGAACAGCGTCGTTTCCTGAAACGGCCGAGATTCGTCCAGTTGCGTCAGCAACTCGACCGCTACCTCGACCGTCAGCAACGCGTTGTGATTCGCACGGTTGCCGATGGAAGCGACGACGCTGAGGCATTTCGGGAAACACTGTGGACGCTGGTCGATTCCCTCGAACAGTACACGCAGACGAGTTCGATCGTGGCGGCAACTGCGGCTCACCGGGCATTCGGCCAGATTGAAGAATTGAGTCAGGAGAAGGGACACCGAATCGCGGGCGTGCTGGCCGAGCATTACTTCAACGACAACCTGCGTGTCGTCGTCTCCGAAGCGTTTCTCAGCCGAGTTGCGGGATACAGTTTTGAGGAATCCGGCGATGTGGATGACTTTGTTCTTGGCGCCAAAATCAATGGCAAGCAGGCGACGACCGGAACAGTCAGTGTCGACCTGCGGCCCGGCGAGGACATGATCCAGTTCTATATGCGGCTGGATGGAGTCACGAAATCGAACACATTCGGCCGGACCAATGAGGCCACTGTCACGACGGTCGGCCATCACACCTTCGCTGCAACCAAGTCGATCAGTTTCAATGGCGATGTTTTCCGAACGGCGCCTGGCGAGATCTCCGTCGACGCCAACAACAGAACGACCAGCGTCCGTACGAACGCCAGCAACCTGTTCATCCTGGGTGCCTTTGCCGACGATATCGCTCGGCGTGAAGTACGCCGCCGTAAGCAGCGTTCCGAGGCGATTGCTGCTGATCGTGTCCGACAGCGCGTCCTGCCGGAATTCAACAAGGGCATCGAGGCCGAATTCGCGAAATTGACGACGTCGCTGGAGACAAAGGTGAATCCGATGCTGCTGGATGCGGATCTGTATCCGTCGCGTCGCAGCTTCACTTCGACCGACGACGAACTGCTGATCCGCACGCGGCTGATGGACACCATGGAGTTCGGGGGCAATGCCGCAACTCTGGTAACGACCGGCAAAGATGCCGCCGTCATTCACTTGCACGAGTCGCTGATCAACAACGCAATGAGCCGTCTGGCTCTGCGCAGTCTGGAGATGACCGAGGCCGAGTTGATCGCCACGCTGACAGATTCGCTGAGCGGAGTTCTGGGCGACAGTTTCAAGCTGCCGGCGCCGGATGCGGACGGCGAACGGAAACCGGACAACACGAAATTCGTTTTCCCGGATCAGGATGTCCTGCGAGTCAAGCTCGACGCTGGAGTGCTGACGATCATTCTGCGAGCCGGTCTGAAGCCGGAGAAAGGCGACGAGATTCCGACTCAGGAGATCAGCATTCCGCTGACGTTTTCGATCACCGATGGAATGCTGCAGATTGATGCCGAGTCGCCGTCGGTCTCGCCAGTCGATCCGCCGAGCAGCCCGTTCGTACAGATTGCTCGGGCGGGTGTCGTAAAATCGAAAATCCAGGCCGCGTTGCCCAGCCGTACGGTAGATGCCGTGTCCACACTCGAACGGAAAACCGGCGGACCGGTCGAACTGAAGATTGCTCAGATTCTGCCGAACGCCGGCTGGCTCAGTATCGTGATCGAGTAATGCGTTCCAGGCGTGTGCTGCAACTGGACCAGGCTGGAACGGTCCCGGCCACCGTGAGTGGTCATCGGGCCTCGCAAAGCCACGGCGTGAATCGGCGCTGTTCGCCGGTCGAAACGTGCGATTTGACACGATGAAACCGCTGCTGTCATCGTCTCGGGCGAGTCGCTAAAGTGGTTGGATTGCACAGTTTCGAGGGTTTGAAATCGCAGACCTTTCCTCACCAGATACGGTGAATCAGTATGGATCTCCCTTCCTGTCCATCGTGTGGTCAGTCTGTCCTTGATGACGATGCCGTCGACTGCCCGTTCTGCGGTGCGTCGATGTCAGGCAAAAGGCGTAGCAAAAGTTCGGCGCCTGCCAAAGCCACCGCCGCGACCGGCGCTGGCAAGTCTGCTGCGTCGGCCAAAGCCGGCAGCGGCACTGCCTCGGACGCGGGCAATGATGATCCCTTCGACGTGGCGGCTCCAGTGACCGGTAAGGTCATTCAGCTTCTGCCGAAACCATCCAAGGGCCGACTGCATCGCATCGGCTGCCCAATGTGTGAGACGGCCGGATTCAGCTCGAAAAAGGCGGCCGGCAAGGAAGTGAAGTGCGCCAACAGAGAATGTCTCGTTCCGATATTCACAGCGCCGCCGCTGGAAGACGAGAGGCCCGTCGAACCTGAGGCAAAAGCGAAATCCGGTTTGGGGATTGTTCACTATGTCGTCATCGCCGTAGTGGCTGCGGCCGTGCTGGGTGGTGGAGCCTGGTATGTGACCAACGATCAGCCGGCTGGTGGGGGTGGTGTGGAATTCGATCCGAGTAAACTGGGCTCAATCGGTACGAACCCCGCTACTGGACCACCAACGACAGAAGTCGAAATCACAACTGGTCCGGACGTGGTCGCGCCGCCCGTTGTCCCAACTGGCCCGCCCGCTGCTGAACTTAGGGATGAAGCTCTCAAATTGATCGTTGCGTTTTCGCTGGACGCTGAAGCGAACCAGAAGCCTTACTGTCGGCGACTGTCGGCCGAGGCATGGGCGCTACAAGGGGCAGCGGGAAATGATGCTGTCAGCGAGCAACTCGTTCAGCTCGAAAAGACTGGCGGGTCGCGAATGGCTTATCAGCGAATACTGCCTTTGATCGAAGTCGCCTGGCAGAACTTTGACGCGGGTCGTGCCGCGGTTGCGGGCAACATCGTCGATGGATTTCCGCCGTTGATCGAAAAGTTGCCGCCTCAAGGCATGCTGGCACTCGACACCGTCACGGAACTGGCCGTGCTACAGGCGGCACTGGAACGCATGGACGATGCGGCAGCCGTGATTGCAAGCCGCAGTGACGCCGGCCCACTGGGTCAGCTCATGGAATCGCTGGCCAGGGCACGCTTTACTGGAATGCCGTTCGACCAGGCCGTCGCATCACGACCGACTCTGGGCTCGTCAGATCCCCAGGCGGTGGCTGTCACGGTCGGGCTGACTGCTCGCGGCCTGTCAAAGAAGGCGCTCGCATGGGCAGATCGGGCGTCCAGCAGCACCGAATGCGTAGCTGCGTGGGGCGAGACGTTGATCTCACGAGCAGGTTCCGCGGCCCCGCTGACTCAAATTCTTAAACGCGGTGAGTCGCTGTCGCCGGCCGATCGAGTGCGGTTTCTGAGTCGGATCGGAGTATCGCTGCACGCGGCAGGAGCGACGGCCGAAGCGCAGGCACAACTGAAGGCCGCAAGCGAACTCCTGACGAGTCTGGGTACACCAAAGCCCGTGCCTCGTCCGTCCCTCAAGGAACAGGTCAACTACACGCCGCCGGACAAGTCGGCTTTGCGAAGTGCTGCGTTGGCGGCGTTGGATCTGGCTCAACTGGAACTCAATCTGAACGGTCCGGAGGCGGCCTGGAAAACAGTGCAGACAGCTCTGGTTCAGACACGCGGAATCTCACCGAGCCTGACCGACGCGCGGCAACCGTACGCCGAGATGCGTCGGATTGGCGACGCTGGCGTGACAAGGCAGCTCCGGGCACTTCACGGGTTGCTCACTGACGACGATGCGAAGAACGCGTTTGTTCTGTACCAGGCCAGATGTCAGCGACTGGTTCATTCCGCCACGGTTCGGCTGGCTCTGCAGGAACGCATTCTGACGTCCGCCTGCGAGTGGGGACTGGTGGATCAGGTCTGGACCGAAATCCGGACACGTGCCACCGATAGCGATCTGGCACGGAATGAGCCGTGGTTTGAAACGCATCTGACCGACATCGTGCATGATTGGTTCAAGCACTCTGGGCAGGCAGAACAGCGTGCGGAAGTGGAACGTCTGGCCTTGCCCGCTCGTCCCGAAAACAACAGGAAACTGTCGGCTCGCCGGTACCTGACGGGACTTGTTGCCAAACAACTCCTTGCGGACGGACGTGTTGAGAATCTGGCGCAACTTCTGGAAGGGTTCGCACGTGAGTTCCCGCAGGACCGACGCTGGCAGCAGGAAACGATTCTGCAATCCGCATCACAACTGGTCCAGGCGGGGAAGGCGGCCGACGCACTGAAGTTCACTGAGTCTCTGCGTGACCTGCAGATTCGCCACGAGGTCTGCGAACTGGTGAGTGCAGAGATCACGGCCAGCGGTGAGCGGGAACTCATTCTGAAGCACGTGAAGCTCAGAAGGATGACTCCCGCCGACCGGGTCGCCCTTCTGCGGGGCTTTCTGGAACGGCTTCCCGACGACCCGCCACCGCCCACCCCATCAGACGAGTCGGGCTCAGAAACTTAGTGCTTTGTCAAAGCCGGTCATTCGTACGGCAGCACCAGCAGCAGGCACAGAAAACGTTTGCTGTCAGCCGTGTCGAAGAACAGTTTGCGGGCATACAGCGCGTGCTGACGACCGGCCTCCAGACCAGGTAGCGCAGTGACGACATAGTTCGAACCCAGGTCGGTGGTCAATTGCGCGACCAGCTCGGATTCGGACGTGTCGACATCGCCTTTGAGGATCGCCATTGCCCGAGCATCATTGCCCATGGCTGCAGCACGATCCTTGTCGCTGTAGGTGCTTTCTTCGACGCGCAATGTCTGAAACGGCTCGTCACGCACCAGTTGCTTCAGTTTGCTTGTCAGGTTGGCGTCCGGATCGACCTGCGATTCCTCGGCCGCCACCAATGCCGCGACTTTTGGCGTGACACTCATCCACTGCTTTTCGTTCTCCAGCTTGCGAAAATTACCAAGCTCGTCGAATAGCGACTCGATGGGATAGTCCAGTCCGCGTTCGAAACAGAACTCGATATCGTGGTTCCCCGGGAAGCGTAGAAACCGGCCCTTCTCATCCGCCAGAAACACTCGAGCTCCGTTAAGCGTTGTGTGAATCTCGTTGGATTCGTCGTCGCCCAACCCCTTGCGCGGCTGAATGTCGGTCATGATCGCATCGAATGCCATGTTGATCATCACGATACCCAGGACACGCCCTTTATCCGGGTCGAAGACGGGGACACCGGCACGCACGACCGGCAGTGACCATTGATGCTCGCTGTTCTCGACATTGATGTCGATGTCTGACAGATACACCTGCTTGCGCTGCAATCGCACGGTGGCTGCGAAGTATCCACGATCACCTTTCGGGCTTCCCGGGACTTCGACCAGATTGTCCAGGTCGGTCAGGGATCGGTCGATCCGCAGTTTTTCCATGCCCACGTCGTCGTTGGCGATGTATCGAAGCTGTACGTAACTCGGATTCTGAGCCAGAAACTCACGGAACAGCGAATCCAGTTCGTCAGCCAGGTCATCGGGTAGCTCGCCGTCCTCAAACTTGAGAGCGGCCTTGATCACGGTGGGTACGATTGCCCAGCAATCGTACGTCCTTGCGGAGCTCGTCGAAGCCAGACACGATGACGTGATTGTAAAAGTGCCCTTCCGCCCGCAGGTGTTCCAGACGTTGCAGCACCAGATTCTGCTGCTGGTTGTAGGATGAAGTCAGACCGACGGTCAGCCCGACCGCCAGTAGCAGCACAACACTGACCAGCGAATGCCACAGTGTGCTGTTGATGCGACGCCAGCGTCGGAATCGTTCGAACGAGCTTTCGGTGTAGGCCAGAACTGTTTCGCCCGCCAGATAACGCTCAAGGTCGTACGCCATTTCGATCGCAGTGAAATAGCGGTCATCCGGGTCGAGCTGCATGGCTTTGGTGCAGATCGCGGCCAGCTGGGGCGGGACGTCTGGATTCAGGTGCTGCGGCGGTTCAAACGTGCCATAGCGGGCCTTCGTCAACGTCTCGCGGGCGTTGTCACCGGTGTATGGGGCGCGACCGGTCAGGAGTTTGTAGAGCGTGCAGCCCAGCGCGAAGATATCGGTTGCGGCCGTGAGCATGCCCTCGCCTTTGGCCTGCTCAGGACTCATGTAAGCCGGCGTGCCGACGGCACCTCCGGACGAACCGGACGAACTGGTGCCCGATCCGCTGTTGGGCATAAGTGTCTGCTCGCCACTGGCCTTCTGGGTTTCGTCTCGATCAACCGTCATCGCCAGACCCCAGTCGACGACCAGCGTGTCGTCGTACTTGCCCAGCATGATGTTCTCGGGTTTGATGTCCCGATGCAGAATCCCGCGGTTGTGAGCGTAAGCAATCGTGTTGCAGACCGTGATGAATTGCTGCATCACACCCCGGAACTCGACAGACCGCTCCTGCGAAAACGCGGACACGCTTTTCTTCGTCGGCGCGTGCAGCCGGGCGATCCGTTCTTCCAGTGTCTCACCCTGGATAAATCGCATGGCGTAGCACAGGCGACCGTCCGGACTTCGGCCGTATCCGTAGACCGGTACGACTCCGGGATGGTCGAGCCGAGCCGTGATTTCCGCTTCCAACTGAAACTGCTCGGTGCAGTCGCGCCGATTCTTGTACCGAGCCTTAATAAATTTGATCGCGACCTCGCGACGCAGGTCCTGGTCGTCGGCCACGTAGACTTCACCCAGGCCGCCCTTGGCCAGAAAAGTCAGCTTCCGGTACTTCTGAGAAAGGACCAGAGCCCCGGGCTGGTCCCGCTTTGCTGCATCCGGCTCGACCACTGTGGCCATAACACCCACATCACCGCTGTCTCCCTCTTCTTCGTCGGCGGTCGGCCCCTCCGCGTTGATCAATTGCTGCACCTGGTTGAGCAATTCAGGGCACTCGGCACACAATTCCTCGGCCGGCACAAACTGTCCCTGGTCCAGCAGACCTTCCCACTGAGCCACCAGTTGTCGCACGCGCTTCTCGTCGGTGAGTTTCTCTTCGGCGAGCTGATCGTTTTGCTGCGTTTCGTCGGACATGAGATTTCCCGGCAGGTCGGACTCAGCGGATTCGATTTTCGATGGCGTATTCTACCGCAATGCCCAGCGTCACAACTCTAAACCGCAACTGCAGGACATGCCTCCGCGTTTTTCGGAATTTCAGAACCAACATTCGGCCTGGATTCACCAGTCTGTCACACTGATCTACACCGCGAAGGTTGCCTCGGCACAACACGAGTTGCGAACAACCAACGCGATGTGCGATCTTGAGACAGGCTCCACTTCCAGGTATGTAGCCGTCAGGACAGAACGACCGTTATCTCATAGTCATCCCTCGAAAACCACTTGACCGAGGAAACACAGTTGTGCCCAGGGCATCTCTACTGGTGATTCGCGGCGTCCATCAGGGGCGTCGTTTCGAATTGGACGAGGACGACGCCAGCCTGGGTCGCGGCACGCGCAATCGGTTTCGCATCCTGGATACCGAGATCTCGCGCAATCATGCTGTTGTTCGCGTCGAGGACGATGCGTACGTCCTGACAGACCGGAACAGCTCGAACGGGACCTTCGTCAATGGCCTGTCCGTGTCGTCGCATCGACTGTCGTCCGGAGATCAAATCCAGATTGGATGTACCGCGCTGCTTTTCAGTGAGACCACCGACTCGAATCGCGCTGTGCCCGTCGACATTGTTTCCCCGCCCGAGGAACACTCGCAGATCGTCAGTCGTATTGACGCAGACGCCGGACGGCAGCTTCTGCAGGCATCGGTCGCGGCACCGGAGGAATTCTCCAGCACGCCGCAAAGCAGCCTGCGACTGCTGTATCAAATCTCCGAAGAACTGGTCAGTGCCTCACTTTCGATAGAACAATTGCTGCAGCGGATTCTCGACACGACGCTTGAGTCCGTGCATGCTGATCGCGGTTGCATGCTGGTCGCGGATCCGCAGACCGGCGAACTGCTGCCTCGAGCCGTCGCACATGCCGGGGACAACACGGAACCCGAACGCATGCCGGTGTCACGCAGCATCGTGGATTACGTGCTGAAGAAACGCGAAGGCGTGCGAACATCAGACGCCCGGTCCGACAGCCGATTCGCCCGTGGGCAGAGCATCGTGACTGGTGGCATTCGCGAAGCGATGTGTGTGCCCATGCCGGGTCGCTACGAACTGATGGGTGTCCTCTATGTCGATACGACCACGGCTGTGGATCAACTCGACAATCCGGCTTCTGGCGACAAATTCACGGACGAACATCTCAACCTGCTGGCTGCAATCGGCCGGCAGTCGGCACTGGCAGTTGAAGATCACCGATTTCAGGAATCGCTGGTCAAGGCCGAACGGCTGGCCGCGGTCGGGCAGACGATTGCGATGCTCAGTCATCATGTGAAGAACATTCTTCAGGGTGTCCGCGGAGGCAGTTATCTGATCGACATGGGGCTCAAGGGACACGACGAGGAAATGATTCAGCAGGGCTGGGGTGTCGTCGAGAAGAATCAGGACCGCATCTACCAACTGGTTATGGACATGCTCACGTTCAGCACCGAGCGTCAGCCCAAGCTGGAATCGGGTGACATCAACGAACTGGTCCAGGAAGTGTACGAGCTGATGGAGGCTCGCGCCGCGGAGCTCGACGTCGCACTGCGACTCGACCTGGGCGAGGACATCCCGGCCGCAATGTTTGACGCCGAGGGTATTCATCGAGCTGTGCTGAATATCGTGATCAACGCCCTGGACGCCGTCGCAGAGCAGGAACAAGCCGTCGTCGAGATTCGCACCGGGTCATCGGACGACAACTCGGAAGTCTGGGTCGAAGTCGCGGACAACGGTCCTGGAATTCCAGAGGAACACGTGGACTCGATCTTCAACCTGTTCGAGTCGACAAAGGGCGGGCGCGGAACCGGAATCGGTCTGGCCGTCAGTCAGAAGGTCATTCGCGAGCACGGAGGTGAAATACTGATCGACAATCAGCCCAACGTCGGTTGCCGCTTCCGACTGCTGTGGCCCAGCCTGGAAGACGAGAACCATTCCGCCGACCGCCGGACCGTGCATCGCGAAACGCCGGATATCGACGAAGGATTCACCGAGGATTCACAGCGCTGACGTGTCTGACCCAAAGCCGCAGGCGATGGAGTTTCGACGGGGGAGTGACGCCGTCGCCTGCGGCTTCGGGTCAAACACGCTTCATTCTCCGCGCTTTCCTCGATTCCCGAACGGCCGAATCGAAAAAGTGCTTACTCTGAGTAACTCAGCCTGCCGCTGCACGACAGGCATGAAATCGACATGTCGGTCCACGAACTGCGGGGCGGAACAGGTTGCTGCAACCAGTTTTGCGAAGCGACGGGAGGCTGCAACGCGCTCCCAGACGTGTTGTTAACCCGAAGACTGCTGCAGTGAACACCGCGAGGATCGCACGGAACACTCGACGGGGAGATTCCGGTTGCCAGGCAATCGGCCACTTGTGGCTTCGCCATGCCGGTTGCACAGCAACCGCCACCACCCAATGAACAAAGCAAACGGCGCCACCCTGCGAAGCCTGCTCTGAACACCGAACACAAGGCCTGACCCCTGCGAAGCCCCCCTGGGGTGGGGCGATCAGGGAATCGTCTGGCGATCACAGTTCGGCGCGTTTGGGAAGCTGTGTAGACGGTGGCTGCTGACGTGTTTTCCGTCGCCGCCTTTCGAACGCCGCTCGATGTTGTTCCAACCGCTGTTGTTGTGCGGCTTGGATTTGTGCGCGGCGCTGCTGATGCCGTTCGAGGGCTTCAGAGCGAACCTGTTCGATGCGTTCCTGTGCAGCGTCAGCGGATGGTTGTTCCCGACGCTCGATTCGAGGTGTGGGTTTGGATGAGCCTTGATCTGAATCGGTCATTGGCTATTCCTTGAAGCAAACGTCAGCGTCTTAAAGGTCTACCTCAAGCTCAGCAGCCAAATCTCTTTGGCCTGCATCGAACGGCACACCGTACGCGTTCGAGACCTTAAGTGCATTCCGCATTGCACGCCGTGCGCGTTCAACATCGTCCATGTAGATTATGATTCGTCTCGCCTGGATCTCATATCCGTCAATAAGAAGTTCGACGTCCTCCTTGAAGTCATCGTCACCATGGTCTGAGTCCGTGTAGAATCCACGCAGGTACAGTTTCCGGATTGAAATGGAAACGTCTTGGAATTCCGCCGCCCGTTCGAAGTCTCTTCTCGATTCACAGACAGATATCCAATGTCCCAAGTGCCAGACGGCTGTAATCGCCTCAAGGACCCTGTTCTTAACTTGCCGCACGAGCGCTATCGGATCTGGCTCGCCAACAAGTTCGGCGAGCCGGTCGCCGAAGTGTTGCGCCTTCGACCAATCTGATTCAGTGACCCAGTGAATCACCTTGCCGCGGAAATACTCAATCTCGTCGTCTTGTGAATCGAACTGGCGTCGAGTCGCCGGAGCGTTGGACATCGTTTGTTCCGTTCTGTTATCCACCACCATTTTTTCTAATCCAATCCTTGATCCATTTGTCCTTATCTCCCAGCAGCTTCCGAACATCCTTGTCTAAAGCTTTCCATGCCTTTTCAGCTTGTGCCTGAATAGCCTTCTTCGTGGCGGCCTTACTTGCGTCTTTCTTTTGTTTCGCGTCTTTTATCCGCTGTTGTGCTCCACTATTGCTGGCCCCGGGTCCGTCAGTGTGTCCAGGTTGCCGACCGCCACTGCGACCAGCTCCCGAGCCAATTCCAGCCTGTGCGGGTTCTGCTTTCTTGGCGGCCGCCTTCGCTGCCTCAGCCTTCTTCACTGCCTCAGGCGTCTTCGCGGCTTTTGCCGCCTTGGCTCTTTTGGCCGCCTCGGCTAACTTCTTTGCTTTTTTCGCTTTTGCCGCAGCTTTTGCGGCCTTGGCTGCATTGTAGGCCTTTCTGGTCTTATTGGCTAACTGCGCTCCTTTCGTGCCCTGTCCAATTACTGGAACGGCAGCCAAGGCATTCATTCCCGCCTCGCCATAATTTCCCCGCCCTCCAGAAATCAACGCATTGGGCACGTCCGCGAGAATACCGATCCCCGGAACCAAGCCCGCGACGTCCAAGACACCTTGAGCCCAATCCCAGAAGCCAACAGTGCCCGCTGTGTCGGCAGCCAGCAATGCGCTCGCGGCTGCAATGAATGTGCCCCTGGCCGTCGCTGTTGACGCGACGAATACGTTCGCTGCGTCGGCTTTGTCGGATTCGAGAGTGGTCGACGTCTGATCTTCCTCAGTCGTCCACGTAGCGATTGCCGTACTGACAGCTAACTCAAATGCTGTCTTCGCCGCGTCCACTGCCTGATTCCGAGTATTGACGGCAGTCACCACTGCGGCATCGTTTGCCGCCATCGCAGTTGCTTCGGTTTGCTCCCACGCTGTCGTCGCGGCATCGATCGCCGATTCCTGCGTTGAGTCGGCTGACGCTTCAGTCGACTCCAAAGCCGTCAACGCATCGCTGGCTGCGGAATCAAATGTGGTCCATGCCGCTGCTTCCGCCTGTTCCCATGCCGTTTCGGCATCAGCCACAGCAGTTTCGCGCGTGCTCCAAGCTTGCGATTCCGAAGCATCCCATGCGGCATCGGCTGCGGCGAGGTCGGTGTCGTACGCGCTAACTGCAGTCGCTTCTGCCTGTTCCCATGCTGCGTCGGCTAGTGCCATGTCTGACTCATACGTTACCCACGCCGCCCCTTCGGACGAGTCCCAAGTCGTTCCCGCAAGATCGACCGCCGATTGCAGTGTCGCCTTCGTGGTCCCTTCGGCGTTTAGCCACGTGGTCATCGCCGAATCCGCGTCTGATTCGTAGGTCGCCCAAGCTGAGGCTTCGGCGGATTCCCAGTTACTGTCAGCCGTCGTGAAAGCAGTAGCCCAGGTGTCATTGGCGGCATCGGCGTCGGCGTACCAGGTCGCGTCGGCGGATTGTTCGGTCGATTCGAATGCGGTCCAGGCAGAAGCCGCTGCCGAGGACCAGTTATTCCAAGCCGCAGTTTCCGCATTCGTCAGGGCCGATTCCGCTGCCTGTACCTCAGAACTGCTTGTCGCGCTCATCACTGCGGCGTCGTACTCCAGCCACGCCACGTCCATGGCAGACCAATAGTCCATTGTCGCCTGATCAACGATACTCACATACGACTGGTAGGCCGGGTCCACGACCCCGTCGTAGCTTGCTGTCGCGGCGTCCAGGTCACTTTCCAATGACGCATCCGCCGACGCTATCTCCGCGGCGTACGCGCTATCGGCCATATCAACGGCATCGTCATAGCCGGTTTTCGATGCGTCGATCGAGCTGTCGTACGCAACGTTCTCGGTATCCATGGTCGAGTCGTATGCCGCTTCGGCCAACGCGACCTCATTAGTAAAGTCGGTATTCGCGATATCGACCAGGCTGATGTATGCCGACCAAGCAGTATCCGCTGCGGACAAGTAGACGGTTTCGGCTAACGAGATGGCCGAGTCGTAGGGACTGTCGGCTGCATCCACCGCGCCCTGATAGGTAACGTCAGCAGCGTCGACCGTCAGGTTGTAGGCAGTGTTTGCAGCGGCAGTCGAAGAGTTAAATTGTAGATCTGCCGCATCGACAGCCAGATTGTAGGCTGTTTCGGCCGAATCCACGGTGGAATCGAACGTGAGTTGCGCCCCGGCCAAAACGGTGTCGTAGGCGGACTGTGCTGATAAAATCGCGCTGTCATACGTGACATTCGCAGTATTTATAGTCGTGTCGTACGTACTTTCGGCAGCCGACATGGCCGCATCAAAGGCAGTATCGGACGCCGTGATCGCCGAGGTATAGGCCGCAGATTCCGTATCGAATGTCAGGTCACGGGCGGGATCAGCAACGCCGATAGCCGCGACGTACGCAGCAGACCCGACGGCTATAGACGTGTCGTACGTCTGGTCTGCAAAAGCGACGTCGGCCAGGAACACTTGGTATTCAGCATTAAGCGCTGCTTCAGTTCCTGGACTGAGCGTAAACGAGGATTGTGACACTCCGTCCATGATCCAGGTTACCTGTGTCTCGAATGTGTCCCGCGCGGTCGTTACCGCCTGGGCGTGTACGGTTGCCTCGGCGGTTGTGGCGGATTCGAACGTGGTCGACGCCTGATTTTCCGCAACCGTCCAATCAGCGAGGGCGGTATTGACAGCTGCCTCAAGCGCTGTCTGAGCCGCAGCCACTTCCAGATTCCGAGTGTTTTCGGCGGTAGCCTCCGAGGATTCGTATGCCGTCCACGCGGTTGCTTCGGTTTGCTCCCACACTGTCGTAGCGGCAGCAATCGCCAATTCGAGCGTTGTATTGGCTGGCGTTTCAGTCGACTCCCAGGCGGTCACCGCTGCTGCTGCCGCGGAGTCATACGTGCCCGATGCCGCCGCTTCCGCCACTACCCATGCCGCTTCGGCAGCTGTCTCATCAGTTTGGAGCGTTCCCGCAGCTAGCGCTTCCGAGGCTTGCCAGGCGACATCGGCTGGCGCGAGGCCGGCGAAGTACGGGCCGCTGGCAGTCGCTTCGGCTAGTTCCCATGCTGCGTCCGCTAGCGCCAGGTCCGACTCACGCGTTGCCCACGCCATCGCTTCGGCCGAGTCCCACACTGTTCCCGCCGAATCGACCGCCGATTCCAGTGTCGCATACGCAGCCGCTTTTGCGCTCAGCCACGTGGTCATCGCCGAGTTCGCCGCTGATTCGGATGTCGCCCACGCGGACGCCTCGGCGGATACCCAGTTACTCTCGGCTGCGGCGATAGCCGAATCCCAGCTGACCTTCGCTGCTTCGGAGTCGATGTACCAGGTCGCGTCGGCGGATTGTTCGGTCGATTCGTATGCGGTCCAGGCGGAAGCCTCGGTCGAGGACCGGGTACTCCAAGCCGCGATTTGCGCATTCGTCAGGGCCGCTACCGCGGCATCAATTTCGGCCTGGGTCGTCGCGTTGAAAATAGCTAGCTCGTATACCAGCCAGGCCGCGTCCATGTTATTCAAATAGTCCATTGTCGCCTGATCAGAAATACTCACGTACGACTGATACGCTGGGTCCACGACCGCGTTGTAGTTTGCCGTCGCGGCATCCAGGTCACTAACGAATGCCACATCCGTCGCCGCGTCGATCGAGGTGTCGTATGCGACATCGGCCGCATCAACCGCAATGTTATAGGCGGATGTCGCCGCGTCGATCGAGGTGTCGTACGCAGCGTCAGGGACAACCATGGTCGAGTCGAATGTCGCTTCCGCCGACGTGATCGCGGCAGTAAAGGCGGTATTCGCGACATCAACGGCGTTGTTGTAAGTCGACTCTGCAGCATCCGCTGAATTCGAGTAGGCGGTATCGGCTACCGAGATGGCCGAGTCGTACGCACTGACGACCGCAGCCACCGCGCTGAAATAGATAACGTCAGCAGCATCGACCGCTAGGTTGTAGGTGATGAGGCCAGTGGGTATCGACGAGTCGAATTGTTGATCTGCTGCATCTAAAGCCAGGTCGTAGGCGAATAAGACCGAATCCATGGCGAAATCCAACGTTTGGTTCGCGCCGTCCACTACGTTGTCGTACACGGTCTGTGCTGAAAAAACCGTGCTGTCATGCGTGCCATCCGCAGCGTCCATAGTCGTGTTGTACGTATCTTCGACAAACATCATCTCAAAATCAAAGGCGGTATCCTCCATGTCGACTGCCCAGTCATAGACAGTGGATGCCGAAGTGATCGACTGTGCCATGTCGGCATCAGCGACGCCGATAGCCGCGATGTACTCGGTAGTCCAGGTGTTTACGGCCGTGTTGAAGGCCTGGTCTGCGGCATCGAGGTCTGCCCGGTACACCGTGAACTCAAGATCAATCGCTGCTTCACACGTTGCACACAGCAAAGTTCGCACTTCGAGAACGTCTGCCGCGACCGGGACGGCACTCGCACGTTTTCGACGTCTAGGCTTTTGATACGAATGCTGCGGCCATGCCGCGGTCCAGGAATTACACGCGGCGGCAATTGACTTCAGCCAGTCGATGTTCTTCATGATTGGTGCTTTCAAAGGGAAAAGAAAGGCACGTTCATCCGAAGCGTGGTTGGAAAGCAGACCGTTCGATCACCTGGAAATAATTGTTCTAGACAAGAGTTCTTTAAAGAACTATTCAAGTTCGACGGTTTTGTCAAATATGCACACAATATTAGTTTCCATTGAAAGAACGGTTCTTCGCAAAGTGTAGTGGCTGTCAGGGGTGCTGAGAGTGTTCGGAGCGTTGCCGTTCCGGGAAGCTTTCGGGATGACCACTCTCTCAGAACACGACCGCCGGCTGCTGGGTCTGGATGGCACCTGGCAGGTTGTGGATGTCGAACTTTCGTTGGAGCGGCAGCAAGTCCGGATTCGGCTGCAGGACAATCGGAAAGCGCCGATGTGCTGTCCCGAGTGTGGTGAGCACCGGCCGCGGCACGATCATGCTCTGGAGCGTTCGTGGCGGCACCTTGACACCATGCAGGACACCGACGAGGGATTCACCGAGGATTCGCAGCGTTAGGCTGGCGTCGCGCGGCCGGCATGAATCCGATCGATGTTTCCATCCATGAGCCGCAACTGCAACCACCTCCGCCTTCCGGCGAGAGCAACATGCCGCCGGCCGGGATCGTGCTGAGCCAGCAGTCCGGACGCAGGCGTGGCCAGACAGTCGATTTGCCTGTTTCACTGTCCCACACAGTTACATTTCCCGACCGGAAGAACAGCGCATTCGACGTGCAGGCATACGTCCCGCAACCGCCGCCGGGCATGCTGATTCCCAGCGGCTTGCCGTCCGTCAGTGACAGCACCTGCGGTCGGACAAATAACTTGTCCCCCACAATCGCCGGACGAGACAGTGCCTTCCCGTGATCACCCTTGCCTTCAATCCAGCCGACGGTCTGTTCCCACAATTGGCGTCCGTCCGTATCTGACATGGTAGACACCTGAAACTTCGCGCCCGCCGAAGAGACGATGACCAGCTTGTCCTGCGCATGAGCCATGTAGAACGCGACCGTGCCATCAACCGTGTCTATCGACTTTTCCCATAACTTCGATCCGGTGTTGGCATCAATAGCCACCAGGAACTGGTCCTTCCAGAGTTCGGGCGAACCCAGTCGGCGGTCTTGAGATGCCGTGACGTCCGCATGCCGACATTCGACGAAGTAGACGACGCCATTTGAGATCGTAATTGTCGGGTTCAGGACAACACCGCTTGACCAGCTCCAGGCTTCCGAACCGTCCTCGGCCATCCGGGCAAACAGCCGATCGCTCCCAATCTGAAACGTGGAAGGACCACTGCGCGCGTCGTGCCAGCCAGACTTGCCCCAGTAGTCCTGCCATGACGACCCGGCTTTCACGGACGTGCCAATCAACTTGTCGCCCGCGCGGGCGACGAAGCCCCAGTCGGTCTTCCAGCCCTCGCGGTCAATCGATTCGACATCATGCATCCGGACGACCTCGCCCGTCGCCGCATTGATCTGCCAGACTTTGTCGCGGACGACAGCGAAGACATTCTCGCGATCGGCGCACCAGTTCCCTGCGTCACGCGGAACGTTGAAGCGAGAGAATCCGGGGATTTCCAATGACCACAAAACTGAGCCGTTGTACGAGTCGAGTGCGATGATGCGTTCCAGCCCCTGCAGGAACAGCCGCCCGCCTGCCGCCAGAGGTGATGGCTTCCGCCCGCTGCGATCGGCCTGGTACCGCGGTCCAGGGCGACCGACCCATTGCACGGTCAGGTCATTGGACGATCGGGCTCCCATCAGTGTTTCGCCCGCGAATGCGGTGTTGTCCGGGGTGCCGTACAGGTGAGTCCACTGTCCGACGTCCTGCCACTTGTCACTCCGGATAATGCTCCAGAGACCGTTCTCATCTTCGAATGTTGTGACGTTGAGATCGGGGTTGGCCGAGTGGATCTGCTTGAGGACTTCCAATCCCTCGAACTGGCCGGCATGCCCCAGAACGGCGATTCCCGTATCGGGTAGAAGCAGTCGCGTCAACTCGGACGGCGTCGTGGGTAACTCGTCGCCCAACGGTCTTTCTGTGACAACCAGGTTGGCCCAGTGTCCCACGAACGGCAATCGGTCCAGTCGATTGACATGGTGGATGCTGACGCGCACGCCGTACGCGGGAGCAAGCGAGTCACGCAACCGTCGAACTCGAGCCGCATCGTCATCGACACAAACCAGCCGCAGTCTGGTCTGACGGATCAACTCGCGACAGATCGTCCCATCGGTCAGGCCCACCACAACAGCAACGCCGCGATCAACTCCTGATAGCGTACCAATCCGGCGGACCGTTCTGGCGGCGCCGGAGTCGTCACCGTCCGGACTCTCATCCGGAGTGAGAGGCGGCACCGTGTAGTTGAAGAACGTGTCGCATTCGAATTCCCGCGATTCAACTCGCTGCCCGGAAATGTCAGCGCGGATGACATATGAGTAGATCCGATTCCGTTTCAGGTTCTGCAGTCGCACTTCATGGGTGCGTGTCGGCGTCTCATCTTCATGTACGACAGGATCGCTCGTTGGTCCGCTCATCGGATTCAACTGCAAGTTCGTCATTGATGGCTCGTCGGTGTGCCATCGCACAATCGCCTCACTCGGTCCGGTGAATTCGAGCCACGGTCCGGTCGCTACTTCGAATGGCTGAGTTGGCAACGGAAACGCGTCGGCTTTGGCAGAGTAGTGCGACGCAATTTCTTCGGCTGACAGAACGTCGTCGTAGACACGAACTTCGTGAATAGCCCCGCGCAGGCGGTGGTACTCGTCTTTGTCGTGATAGGCACCGATCTCATAAAATGCCTGCGGCGGATATCGAATGTCGCCGGACTGCACCTTCGATGTCGCGACTGGCTGACCGTTGACATACAGAATCATCGTCGAGCCATCGTAGGTCGCGGCCACATGTTGCCAGTGCCCGAGCGTGAAATCGGACTTCGCAGTCAGATATGTCAGCCTACCATTGCCCTCAGTTCCTGCGATGGCGAAGCTGAATTTCGAGTCGCGGTAACCGAGTAACCAGCCGCGTTCGAAGTCACCGTTGTCCTGGACGGCTCCGACCAGACCACCCCACGTCAGCGGATCGTCAATCCGCACCCATGCTTCGGCCGAAATCGTTCGCTTGGGCAACTTCGCTTCGCGGTGATTCTCAGCCACCAGCACGCTTTGGCCGCTGCCATCCAACTCAAGTGCCTGCCGTTTGCCGACTGTCACGAGCCCGGCTCCGGTTGTTGTGCGGCCCGGACGACCACTCGCCAGATTGTCGACGTGTTTGCCGCGAACATGCGGAGTCTGAAACACCCAGCGTCCCAGCAGATGCTCGTCTTTGACGGGCTTGACCGGAATCAGTGTTGATGAAGCCGACGCCGGTAGCGCTCCCGATTTCGCGATCGTCTGCGAATCTGAGCTGGCCGCAAACGAATAGATTGCTCCCACATCGGTGCTGACCCATACGCGGCCATTGGCGATCGCCAGCCCGTACGCCTTGCCGTCAACGGAATTCTGCCACACGCGTTTCCCGCTCGTCGCATCAAACGCCGCGACGGCATCTTCGCCACCGGCAAACACCAGATTGCCCGCTCCGGCCAGCGACAGACGCAGTTCACACGGAACCTGAAACAGCACTTTGCGAGTCGCCAGGTCGGACGCAATCAGCTCGTCGTCTGCCAGCATGTACGACGCTCGCTCGCTGACGACCAGCGCGCTGCCTCGGCCGTACCCGGCCACCATTTCCATGGTCTTCGGATCACTGCGTCCAATCCCGCCGCGTCGCGAGTCAGTCGCCGGCCCATGAAAGATGGTGGAATCCAGCGAGACCACGACGATTGAGCCGCCGCCACTTTTCTTCAGCGTGCCCAGATCACCGCCGTCTGCACGACCGAAAATCTGAGGGGCCACTCGTCCCTGAGGAAACAGAACGAGTTTCGAAGACAATGCAGGCGAACCCTCAAGTGTCCGTCCATTCAATTTGCGAACGAACGTCCCGGCACCTTCGAGCTTCCCGCTGCTCGCATTCACCGAGCACAAATACGTCGCTTCCCACGGCAGCATGCCGCACGCGAACCACGCGTTCTCGCCGTTGATCAGCACGCCTGTCCGGCACGGAGCCTGCGGGATCAGTCGCCCATTATTGAGGATCAACGGACCCGGCTCGGCGGGCCGAAACCGCCAGATGAGCTCGCCGCTTTCCGCATCGAGGCAGTAGGCAAACCCGTCATCTGATCCAAAGAAGACCCGACCATCAGCGATGGTCGGCGCGATTCGGACAGGCGCATCAGTCACGAACTTCCACCGCACCTGGCCGCTGGCCGCATCGAGACAGCGAACGGCATCATCCGCCGACGAGCCAAAGTAAACGGCATCGCCGACAGACACGACATGGAACACCAGGTCGTAGCTGCGCATGGATGGCAGATCACGGATGCGAGCGTACGCGTCCCACTTCGCGGGACCATGCCACGCCGGTTGGGGTGGAAATGCAGATCGCCAGACCCACTCCTGCATCAGCTTCCCGGAGTCGATTTTCTCTCCGCTGTATCCACTGCGGCGCGCGTCGTGCTGCCAGGTGGACCAGTCTTCGGCCTGATTCGTTCCCGCGATACTCACGACCAGAATTACCACTGCCAAAATCAGTCGCATCATGTCGCTCCCCAACGGGCTGATGATCCTGCCGCATGCCGTGCTGCTTCCGGGTCGAGGCATCGCCTATGCAATGAGACGTGACCTGATCCCGCAATTCCGCTACACGTGCATCGTACAGAACTCTGCCCCGCCCGGTGAGGCCCGACCATGACGACTCGTCTTCCAGCGTCTCTGATCCTGATCGCTCTCTGTGGTATCGCGACGTGCGCGGCAACGGCCAACGCAGAAAACTGGCCGGGGTGGCGTGGACCACGGGGCGATGGAACCAGCGTTGAGGACAACATCCCGATCAAATGGGACGGGACGACCGGTGAGAACATTCACTGGAAGGTCAAAGTTCCTGGCACCGGGCACGCGTCGCCGGTTGTGTGGGGTGACACAGTAATCCTCGCCACGTGCCTGTCAGACCAGGAGTCCGAACAGAAGCAGCGCATGTTGGTCTGTCTTGATCGCAAGACCGGTAAGACGCGCTGGGAGCGCCCCGTACTCAGCTCGTTGCTCGAATCGAGACATTCGCTTAACAGCTATGCATCCGGTACGCCGGCGACTGATGGCGAACTGATTTATGTCTCGTTTCTGTCGGTCGATGGTCGCACGATTCCCGCACCGAACGTCGGCACGCCGCGGGCAATTACCCCTGGTGAGATGGTCGTGGCCGCATTCGACTTCAAGGGAAATCAAAAGTGGATTACTCGACCCGGCGAGTTCATCAGTGCTCACGGTTTCTGCAGCAGTCCGGTGCTGTATGAAGATCTGGTGATTGTGAACGGAGATCACGACGGGAAGTCGTATGTGGCCGCTCTCAACAGGAGCACTGGTAAAATTGTGTGGAAAATCCCGCGCGTCCACGGCATTCGCAGCTATGTAACTCCGATCATCCGCGACGTGGCCGGGAAGACGCAGATGGTGTTCTCGGGCAGTCAGCGAGTCGTCAGTCTGGATCCTCGTACCGGGTCAGCCCACTGGCTCATTGAAGGACCGACGGAACAGTTTGTCGCTTCGATGGTGTTTGACGGCGAACGGTTCTTTATGGCGTGCGGATACCCGACGCATCACGTCATCGCCATCAGGCCCGATGGCACCGGCGATGTCACCGACACGCATGTTGTCTGGGAGAGCAAGGAAGCGAAGTGCTACGTGCCTTCGCCGGTCCTGGCGGGTGGTTATCTGTTTGTCGCAGACGACCGTGGCACGGCCAATTGTTTCAATGCGAAGACCGGTGAGCGTGTCTGGCAGGATCGATTGGGCAGCCACTTCGACTCATCGCTGGTCGCAGCCGGTGGACTCGTCTACTTCCTGGGCCGCGACGGCATCATGCGCGTCGTCGAACCTGGCCCTGAGATGAAGATCGTTGCCGAGAATCCGCTCGGCGATTCCTGCTTTGCATCACCAGCGATTTCAGATGGACAGATCTTCGTACGTGGTGAAGAGCATCTATTCTGCATCGGTGCGACAACATCCGCCGCGAATTGACATGACGTGAGTTTTGATCAGCCCGCAGACTTCGCTGAGAGTGAGAGCACGCGATGGACTCGGAATTGACCACAACTGAATTGGCCACAACTACAGTCACGGCCAGGCAGAAAGTGCTCGCGATTCTGAGCGTCGTGTGCTTCTGGCTTCTGCCAGTCTCTCCCTTTCTGGCAATGACCGCAGTTTCAGGCACCGAACGAACAACCGGCTGGCCCCGAAACTTCGCCGTCAGTGGAGCGATTCTGTGTACCGTCTACACACTCCTCCTCGGGAGCTGGATTCTGTTTGTGTATTTGCGTCTGCCGACCCCAACCTGACGCCCATTCGGCGCACACTTTGTCGCGTACTCCTCGTTAGGATCGTTCGATCATCAAGTGTCGCCTTTCGCTCGGCGAAAGTGCGTTCTTTCGCCGAGCGAAAGACGACAATGTGACACTTAACGAAATCATTCCGTCGCGTCCGGTAACGCAGTTGCCGGTTGCGCCAATTGCCACGGCGTTGAGTTGTCTTCGAGATGCCTGAATGCGTCTCCCCAGTCACTGATCAACCTGGCGGCCGCGGTCATGTCTTGCCTGGCAGACGCAAGCACATATTGAGCGAGCCGCAGCTCGAACTCGATCAGGGGACTCGCCCGTTCATCCAGAGCATCGGTGACTTTGGCAGCGGCAGCGGGACGTCCCTGGTCGAACAGCTCAAAGGCGAAGTTCAGGATGCCGGTTTCCGTGGATGGATCGCGATTGAGGGCTTCGTCGAAGTCCGCCCACGCCGCAACGGGCTCGTCGAACCCGCATCGTCGGCAGCCGCGATGCAGAAAGCCACGAGCATCCACCGGAGTCGTTTCTTCGAGCAAACGTTGGCGCCGTGCCCAGGCTTCGAGCCAGCCAACACGGCGGCGACCGTTCGCGAACCATGCCGGTCCGAGTTTGCGGATGTGTGACGTGCGGGCCGTGCGGCGCGTTTCCGCTGACGATCTCGCCAGTGGTACAGGCCAGCCTTCTCGCTGCATTGCATCGACGACCGCCTGGGCAATTTGCTGATGCCCGTAAATCGTGGGGTGGACGTGATCCGTGTACCAGTCGCTGCCTGGAATGCCGTGAGCACTACGCGAGATGAACAGCGCGCGAGCATCGACAAGCGGCGTATCCGTTTCTTCGGCAATCCGTGTCAGAATGTCGCACATGTTGTCGAGGATTCTGAGCGGGCAGACGTCGTCATTCTTTGCCTTGCGATACAGGCGACGGGCCTCGTCGTGCCGGCCAAGTTGATCGAGACAGCGGGCCATGCGGAACGACAACAGCGCATAACCGTCGTCGATGGCCTCCGCGATGCGGCATTCCGCCAGTGCCTGCGCGGGATCGGCCGCTGCGGCTCCGGCGTCGAATGCTCGTTGCCAGGCGAGTTCCCGCTCCGCTGTTAACTCGGGTGGATGTTCTGATTTGAAGGGAGCGTTGTCTCGCAAATTGGAGCCCGGCAAAACCAGAATCACCGGCACATTGGCCGCGGAGCACATCTGGATCATGGCTCGCACGGACAATTCGAAGTGGTGAACAACGCAGGCCTGCCACTCATTGTCGAGGTGGTACGAGGAGTAACCAGTGGGATCGTCGAGCCGTGCGTCAACGTCGTCATTCAGGATTGTCCTGTCTCCGCCAGCCTCGGACTCATCGGTGAATACGCTGCGCGCCGCCGTCAAAATCCTTAGCGAAGCGGCCCGATCCTCGAACCAGGCCCGTGCAACCGAGCGTTCTTTCAGCGACGCGTACGTTCTGTCTTCCAGAAACTCATTGTGGCCCGTGCACATGACGATGAGGTCGGGTTGGTACTGCAGCACCTCTGCCAGGAGCACTCGCAACCGATAGCTGGCATAGGAAAGACCACCGCAGTTAACAACTTCGTACTTGCGGTCGGCATCGCATCCCGCGAGTTCCAATTCCAGCCATTTGGAAAATGCGCTCTCCGGTTCGAATGGTCGTCCTCGAACTGTCGAACCTCCCAGGCAGAAAACGCGGTACCCATTGTCTGGCTTATCAGCCGCGAATTCCTGGGTTCCAAAAAACAGCGTGCGTGCTCGCGAGGTTCGATAGGTACTGGCGTCCTCATCGAGTTCGAACAGAGGCTGAACCTTGCTGAACCCGACCAGCGAATCGTCGAACGTGCTCGGACTGGCGACGTCGAAAACACGCAGACCAGTTTCGAGCATCAGAAATGGCGCGACACCGACACACACGGCCGCAACTCGAAATGCGTACCGTTTGCGGCGCGACCGGGAACTGGCCGGCCTGTTGCCTGTGAACTCACTGGAAGTCGGCATGAAATTCGTCTGCCACGTTGTGTTGTCAGGCGGGCCAGAGCCAATAACGTACCAGTAGAAGCCCCGCTGAAGCAGGCATGCTCCAATCAGGATTCCCTTGCGACAATGACCGAACCCGAAAACCTGAATTCGCGCGTTGCCGATCTGGAGAAGGGACTGGCCCGTCGGAGCCAGACGGATCGGTGGTTGCGGGGCTGCGTCCTGTTGATTGCCTTGGTGCTGTGCGTCCTGACGAGCTGGCAACTCTCGCTGATCAATAAGCATTTGACTCGCCAGGAATCTCACGACAAAGAGCATCTGTTCTGGTCTCTGTGTCACGTGAACTCAACGGCAGAGGCGCGAGCCGCGGCCTTTCTGGCACTCGTCCAGGAGGGGAATACTGAGTGGCGCAGTGCTCGCCTGACAGGTCTGGGACTCGAGGGAGTCGACCTGAACGGCGCCGACCTGAAATATGCAAACTTCGAATCGAGCGACTTCTCGAGTGCCTCGTTACAGGAAGCACAGCTTGCAAACGCTTCATTCCAACTGGCGAATCTGAAGAACGCCAACCTGACGAGCGCGAGTCTGCCGTCGGTCTACATGATCAAAGCCGATCTGACCGGAGCAAACCTGCGGGCGGCCGACCTGACGAGTGCCTCGCTGGAACAATGCACGGCCCGTGACGCAATCTTCATTCTGGCGAATCTGTCGGAAGCCGATTTGCTGATGGCTGACCTGACCGACTCAAATCTGACAGGCGCTAAGTTGATGGGAGCGAATCTCGAAGCGGCAATCCTGAGAGGGACGGACCTCGCGCTGGCGAACCTGGCGAACGCGAATCTGACAAACACAGATCTGACAGACAGTTCCTGGTGGCGGACGCGAGGTCTGACCTCAGACCAGATCGCCCAATTCGCGAAGCAGTTTGCGCCGACGCAGAACGCAGACGAGTCGCGGCGAAACGACTTCGCTCGCTGGCTGAAGGCGTATGCCGGGAGCAGTCCGTCAGGCAATCGGTAACTGGAAACGCTCGCGTACCGCTACAGAAAATTCCATCTCGTCAAACAGCGGCTTGCCCAGGCGGGAATTCGGCTCGCGGGTCTGTTGAATGAAGTCTTCGCCAGCCACTGACTGCACTATGTCTGTACTTCAGCGGGAATTCCACACGCACGGCCGGACGAGTCTTTAAGGTCTGAACGCGTTACGATGCTGCAATTGGCCAAGTTCGAATCCACAACCAGGAGAGACGCCGGAAATGATTACCGTCGGAATGAACTATCACGTCATCGAAGGAAAGCAGCAGGATTTCGAGGACAAGTTTGCGGGCGTCATCGATGCGTTGGAGGCCGCCGAAGGCCACACAAATTCGACGTTGTGGAAAGATGTCGCCGACGCTGCATCGTACCTGATCACCAGCGAGTGGTCCGACGAGGCAGCCTTTACGGCCTTTATCCAAAGCCAGGCGTTTCGTGACGTTACGAACTGGGGAAAAGAGCAGATTCTGTCCGACCGTCCACGGCATAAGATCTACAAGAGCTGATGTCCTGTCAGACGAGTGACACAGAAAAGCCCCGGTTCTCCTGTTGGAAAACCGGGGCTTGATTTTTATCTGCGGAAAGAACGCAAGACTGATCTACAGAATTGTCTTCACGCGTTCCAGGAATTCGTCGTTCGTCGCGAATCGCTCCAGAGTTCGAGTGAGCGACTCCATCGCCTCGACGGGACTCAGTGAAATCAGGCTGCGACGCAGCATGGTCACGCTGTCGAGATGAGAGCGTGAGAAGAGTTTCTCTTCGTGGCGCGTGCCCGAGCGTGTGATATCAATAGCCGGCCAGATGCGGCGATCGGCCAGATCCCGGCTGAGGACCAGCTCCATGTTTCCGGTCCCTTTGAATTCCTGAAAGATGACCTCGTCCATGCGGCTGTCCGTTTCGATGAGGGCCGTCGCGACGATCGTCACCGAACCGGCGCCATCGAACTGGCGTGCTGTTCCAAACAGCTTCTTCGGAATGTCCAGAGCTTTAACGTGCAAACCGCCGCTCATCGTTCGGTTGTCACCACGACCACCGGTGGTCCATTTGTTGAACGCTCGAGCCATGCGCGTGATCGAGTCCATCAGGATGAACACGTCCTTGCCACATTCGGCCATCCGCTTGGCTCGCTCGATGATGAGCTGGCTGATGCGGACGTGATTCTCGACGTCGCGGTCCATCGAGGACGCGATCACCTCGCCTTTCACTCGCCGCTGCATCTCGGTGACTTCTTCCGGACGCTCATCAATGAGCAAGACCATCAAGTGAATTTCCGGATGGTTCGCGCTGACGGCATCCGCGATGTCCTGCAGCAGCATCGTCTTACCGGTCCGTGGCGGAGCCACGAGCAGCGCCCGTTGCCCTTTACCCACGGGCGTCAGCATGTCCATGACACGCATAGTGATGACATCCGAAGTCGTCTCAAGGTGGACTTTCCGATCTGGTGTGATCGGTGTCAGGTCCTCGAACGCCTTCCGCTGCTGCCATTCTTCAGGCGGTTCGCCTTCGATTTCTGAGATCTCGTGCAGACGCGGCCCTTGATTACGCACGCCAGCACCGACTTCGCCCTTGATCAACACACCCTCGCGCAGGGCGAACTTCTCAACCAGAGAACTGGGGACGAACGGATCGGATTCCTGCGCCGCGTAGTTTTTTTCTGGACTGCGGAGGAAGCCATACCCTTTGGGATGCAGTTCCAGGACAGCCTCGAACGTCCCTTCAACGACTTCATCGCTGGGCAGAACGGACCTGGTCCGCCGTTGATCGCGTCGACCCTGACCACCGCCGCCGCCGCCGCCGCGTTGACCACGAGCGGGACCGCCCGCAGGGGCGGAACCGCCACCACCTCCGCGCTGACCACGTCGTCCGCCGCGTCGGGTGCTACCACCTTCGCGGTATCCACCGCCCCGGTCATCTCGATAGCCGCCGCCTCGGTCGTCACGGCGACTACCTCGATCGTCGTTCGCAGCGCCCGTATTCGCAGTGCCTGTATTCGCAGCGCCTGTGTTCGCAGCGCCTGTGTTCGCAGCGCCTGTGTTCGCAGCGCCTGTGTTCGCAGTGCCTGTACCTGAGGAACCTCCGGCGTCTCGTTCGCCGTTGTCCTGGCCACGGCCCCCGCGTCCGCGCCTTCGCCTTCGTCTTCGCGGTCGCCCGTCACCGTCTTCGCTGTCGCGGTTCTGCTCCGGACGCGGCTCTCCGTCACTCCGCCCCTCGCCCGAGTCTGCACGGACATCGTCAGAACGCACCTCTTTGGTGCGTTGCGCGTCGTCACGTTCGTCTGACTGTTCCTCACGAGTCTCCACGACCTCCACATCTCGTTCGTCGCTCGGCTCTTCTTCCTTGTCAGCAGTGCGGCGACGAGTTGTCGTTTTGCGCCGGCGAGTCGTGGCAGCTTTTTTGCGACGTCCCTTGGGACGCGGTGCTTCGTCACTGACTTCACCGGATTCCTCAAAAATCACGTCCGAGGCGTCGTCCGATGTTTTCTGGACGGGTTCATCCGGCGTCTCGACATCTTCTTCGCTACGGCGAACCGGGCGGCGACGTCGAGTGGCGGGCTTGGACTCAGAACTCCTGGCAACCATGACTTCGTTCCAGACAATAAGAGGGAGCGAAAGTGAGTACAGCCAGACGAGCCGGGACTAATGCTTTGTCCGGGCGATGTCTGACGATTGGGTCGGTCCCTGTCAGCGAGGGACGGGCTGAACGACCCGGTCGACACTGGGAACAATTCCCAATGCCAACAGCCGAAATGCGTGTTCCGAGCCAGCTTGCTGTTGCGCAAACCATCCGCAAGTAGAAAGATCTGTAGTCGGACTTCACCAACGTGAACATGTTCGGGTTTCCGAACAGTGAGCTGGACAGAATCAGTCTCCTGAAACACCCCTGACAACGCAGTCTGGTCGACCGGCGACTTTCAAGGGAGGAGGATTCAAAAGGGGCAAGCGCATCTGGGCGAGACGATTGCGACTTTGAAGGTGATACCACACACCACGCCTCGTCAGAGGCATCAGGCCTCAACGGCCACGAGCATGCGGTGAGCAAAGTGGTCAATCCAGAGACCACAAAGCTGTTCCTGAACCGCGAAGAGGTCTGCCTCGGCGAAGGCCGATCAATCGGCACTGAGGAAGAAGGTCGGCAGACGTCTTTGAAAGGAAAGACAACCGATGAATTGATCCGCTTCCCGATTCAACTGCAAACCTGAGAGCACGCTCCTGTGACCAGAAAAGTACTCCACAACGAATCACAGTCAGCAGTGGAAGGAGGAATTCATCTCCCGGAAGCTCAGTCAATGCAACTCTGTGACTGAATAGGGAGGCAACACAACTCAGCGGTTCCCGATATGTTACCCCCCGTGTCGATTGTGTCAATTCAACTCTTCGGGCGTGCTGAGATTGAACTTGAAAGGAATCCGTACATTCCCTGCGTTTGGGACAATTGGAACGGGAGCGAGTCGGACTGGAACGTTATCAGCGGCCGACTCACCGCAGACCCTTGATGGACGACGTAACAATGCCACCAGGAAATCCTGGCATGAAGTGCAATTGTTCTGCAAGGTCGAGCAGGCGATTCCGAGTTTCGCCGTTCGACGAAACCGCCGCCGCCAGACAGACGACGATCCTCTCATGCGGTTGCAATGTGATCCCGGTCACTCTGTCGAACAGGTCTCCGGACTGGTCAGCACCATTCGTCAGTGCCTCGGCCACCATCTGACTTTCGGCACTGCCACGGCGTAGATTCTGCAAGGCGCGTTGGGTCACTTCCGCAGCCAGCCATTCGGATTCGGCAGACGACAAATGCCGCGACACCGATTCATACAGTTCCGCGAATCCACGCTCACCCGCATTCGTAAACTCGATCTGGCTCAGTTCGTCGAACCGCTGCAGTTCAATCAGACATTCCGCTTCGAGCTGCGGCTTGCCGGCCACACCAGTCATGCTGCGAGTAATCTGCAGGGCCCGCTCATGTTCTCCCTCACACATGGCCACAAAACGATCGGATTGTGGGATCGAGCCAAACGGATCCTTCGGATACTGAGTTTGGATGGTCAACGCGTACACATCGTGAGCCTGCCTCAACTGCGCGGGCCGGTCGTCTAACGCCAGAACTGTGAGAAGCCGAAAATGCGCGGTCGTATCCAGTGGCGATTCCGCGAGCGCCGCACGGGCTTCCTGTTCCAGTGCTTCAAACTCACGCTGCGCTACGCGGACTCGAAACCGCATGCGTTCGACATTGTGATCCGGTCGGAGCGCGAGTGACTTGTCGACGGCGACTCGGGCTTCCTCAAACTGCGCCAGCGACATGGCGCGATGAGCTTTCGCCATCCACGGAAACGGATTGTCAGCGTTGGCCGCGATGGACCGTTCGTACAACGCGCCCGCAAGACGAGCGTTCGGTTCGATGCGACCGCGCAGATAGAGCAGAGCGGAATCGTCGGGATTGTTTTCAAGTAAGTGGTCGTACTCAGCAAACAATTCCTGATCGCGGCCGAGTTTCGAAGCGCTCGTCTGATACATGCGATGCCATGGAATCTCGACCGGTCGCCGATCAACCGCTGTCCGCAGGAAGTCGTGCATTCGCTGAGTCGCAATGTGCTTGACCGCCAGGTATCCGTAGATCTCCAGCAGGTTCTCATTCAACGGCCGCACCTGCAGATGTCGCTCGCAGAAATTGAACTGCTGATCGGCAGTGATGTCGTTCTGCACGGCACCGATAACCTGAGACGGCTCGAATAGCAGGGAATCAACGCGTGTCCGCTCCATGTCGGATCGTTCGCCGCGAATCGAATCCGGAAACGGTTCGAATGCGAGGTCGACATCGTCAAAAATCAGAAAGGGCTGGCAGGCATGCAGGCGTGAGCTGACGCTGCCATCTTCCGGCCGCTCCGCAAATACGGCATGTTCAAAAACAGTGACCGCCGTGCGTCCGGGATCCAGCACGAATACCGGTGAGTCGAACAACCGAGTAACGAAGTCTGTCGATAGTTGTAAATTGCCCTGACCGACCAGCGCCTCGGGTTCAACAATGGCCCAGGTATGAGAGTCTTCCGGCAATTGGATCTGTGTCCGGTCCAGTGCTGCAACATGGATCGCCGGACGGTCATCAATCACGACCGAGATCGGCACCTGGGCGCCATTGACCACATGAAGAGTGCGGCTGGACGCAATCATCTGGCTTGCCGTCACAACACCGCCGACCAGAAGACACGTGACCGCAGCCCACCAGAAACCTTTCGAGCTGAATATCGAACGTCGCGGAAGAATCGACTCTTCCCCACCGATCGCGTTCTCCGATTCACGGACTGCCCGCCGAAAGTCTTTGTCTTTGCCCAGTGCCGGGGTCGCGTTCAAGACCAGGCCATACAGTTCGATCGCCTGTTTATGGTCGCCGTGCTGCTGACACTGATTCGCCAGAAAGTAGATCGTGCCGGGATCAAACGTCTCCGGCTGTTCGAAGATCGATAGCTGTGCGCGGGCCTCGCTGAGCTGGCCCTGTTCCGCCAGCGTCATGCCCCACGCACGGCAGTATTCGGGCTTGTCTGGCTCAAGCTTCCACGCGTGCTCGAAGCATGCCGCCGCCTCTTCCGTGTGTTCATTCTGTTCCAGCCAGCCGCCAACGGAAAATTGCACCAATGCATGTTCCGAGTGCTGGTCACGCAGCATGCGGGCGAGCTTTGTCGCTTCATCCGTTTTGTGAAACGCCGCCAGCGTTCCGAGCATTTGCAGGCAGGCTTCGGGATCGTCCTGTTTTTCCCGCAGTTCACCGGCGCTGTCCTGAATGGCTTCCTGCTTCAGAGCTTCCCACTCGGCAAATGGAATCGCCCTATGCATCGTGCAGGCTGGGCAATAGTCCAGAATCTGCTTCCGACCAAGCGGGATCAGGGGAACGAATATCACGCAGAACCACATCCGGGTGTCGTATGTCTCAAGCTCGACCTGGTGGCCACACTGCTCGCACACGCCGACGTTCTTTTCTCGATTCTGCTTGCCGTAGTAGTGCGTGCCGATTCCATTAATCGTTGATGGCATGGCCAGACTCCGAAAGTCGCGAGGCACGGCATTCCACGAGCCGCTGCAGGACAAACGCCGAAACGGGCAGGACGGGACTTACAGTAACTCGCGTGCATTCTCCGGCGGTCGACCAATCACCGCCCGGGGACCCTTGACCACGATCGGGCGTTCGATCAGGACCGGGTTTGATGACAGAATGACCAGAGCCTCGTCGCGCGTCAGGTGTCTGTCGGCCAGTCCAAGTTCCCCGAAAACAGCTTCTTTGCGTCGCATGATCTCAATCGGCTCGATCCCGAGCTTGTCCAGCAATCGGCCAACTTCTTCCGCGGACAGTGGCGTCTTCAGATACTCAACGACATCTGGCTCAATACCGGCGTCGCGAATCAATTGCAGAGTCTGGCGACTCTTACTGCATCGTGGGTTGTGGTAGATCGTGATGGCGGAATCGCTCATTCGTCACTGCTTTCGCTCGTCTCGCCACCTTCGCTTGATTCGCCGGTTGCAGATGCCGGAACGAAGTCGTCCACACGAGTCGCCCGCTCGCCGAGCAGTTCAATCAGGTCGTCCTTGCCGATTGACTCCTTGTCGAGCAGCAACTCTGACATGCGATCGAGTTTGTCGCGATGCTGCTTCAACATCGCCGTCGCGCGTTCCTGCGCTGCCTGCAGAATCCGACCAATTTCCTGATCGATCATGTGAGCAGTTTCCTCGCTGAATTCACGCGTCTCGTGAATCTCTTTTCCAAGGAAGGGATGTTCCTCCGCCTGACGAAAGGCGACCGGACCGATGGACTCGCTCATACCCCAGTGGGCCACCATGCTGCGGGCGATTCGCGTCGCCCGCTTGAGATCGTCTTCGGCGCCCGCTGAGTACTCGCCAAACACCAGCTTTTCCGCCGCGCGCCCGGCCAGGGCCATCGCCAGTTGAGCGTGCAGTCGCTTTTCGCCGATGTGGAAGCGTTCTTCATCCGGTTGAAACTGTGTGACACCGAGTGCTCGCCCGCGCGGGATGATCGTCACCTTGTGGACTTCGTCGACCTCCGGCTCGTACCAGCCCAGAAGCGCATGGCCGGCCTCGTGATAGGCCGTCATGCGACGTTCTTTCTGGTTGAGCACTTCCTCGCGCTTCGGCCCCATCAGCACGCGATCGCGAGCCGCTTCGAAGTCCTCCATCGTCACAAAGTTCTTTTCCTCACGCACAGCGATGAGAGCCGCCTCGTTAACGAGGTTCTTCAGTTCGGCTCCGGAAAATCCGGTGGATGCTCCAGCCAGGTCCTGCATGTCAATGTCGTCGCCCAGCGGAACCTTGCGTGTATGCACCTTGAGAATGGCTGCCCGACCTTCTTTAGCGGGTCGGTCAATCGTCACATGTCGATCAAATCGCCCCGGACGGAGCAGCGCCGGGTCGAGGACGTCGGGTCGATTGGTTGCGCCAAGAACAATGACGGAATGCGTCTGCTCGAATCCGTCCATCTCACTGAGAATCTGATTCAGAGTCTGTTCCCGCTCATCGTGCCCGCCGCCCAGGCCGGCTCCGCGATGCCGGCCCACCGCGTCGATTTCGTCGATGAAAACGATACAGGGTGAGTGTTCCTTTGCATTCTGGAACAGGTCGCGCACGCGACTGGCGCCAACGCCGACGAACATCTGAATGAACTCAGAACCGTTGATTGAAAAGAACGGAACGTCGGCTTCGCCGGCTGTCGCCCGAGCCAGCAGCGTCTTACCCGTTCCCGGCGGCCCGATCAGCAGCACGCCCTTTGGAATCTGCGCACCGAGTCGCTGAAACTTCGCCGGTGTTTTGAGAAACTCGACAACCTCCTGCAGTTCAGACTTGGCCTGTTCCATGGCGGCGACGTCCTGGAATGTCGTCTTCTGGTCACTGGCCTGAAACCGCTTGGCCGGACTGCGAGCAAACCCGCCGAGGAAACCAGATCCCATGGGATCGGACGAACGCCGCATCATTATCAGCAGGAAGACCAACAGCATGGCCGGAAAAACGAGCCACAGAATGATCTGCCAGCCAGTGCCCAGCTCCCGATCTTCGGCGTCCTGAATGACCTCGGGGTGTTGTTCGAGCAGAGTCTGAAGCTGCCCGGTGTAGCGTTCCCACTGCGGCAGTGTCGTGTGGAATCTGTCCTTCAGCGTGATCTCCGCATTCTCCGGATGCTGTGGGATCGTGCTCCACGAGCCCTCAATGCTGTCGCCGGTGCCAGTGATTTTCTTGACGTTGCCGGCGCGCAACTGCTCCAGGAAGAAGCTGAAATCGACTTCACTGCCGGACATCTGATTCGATGTGAATTGCCAGACGAGCAGGAAAATAATGCCCATCACAGCAATCAGCAGGAAGCCCTGCGGGATGATGGGTCGCTGCTGGCGATCCTCGGGGCGCCGCTTCGGGCCCTCGGGTCCATCCGACTGGTTTTGATTCTGACCCGATTGGGACGGCTCCATCGTAACTCCTGCATCCTGCCCATGGACGGTGGTCGCGACGGACCGTCCAGCTTGACGATCCCGGTGCGGGGGCAAAGGTTAGTAAACCCCCTGGATGGACTCAATCAGTTGCGAAAAGCCGTTCGTGTCATTCGTTGCATAGCCCACGATCACGAACTCGCCACGCTTTCCAGGCACACTGTCAGTTGCACGAGGGATCACATTCAAACCGGCCAGAGTCCACGATCTGTGTCTGTTCTCCCGATCACCTCGAACGACGGAAATGAGCAATCACCGCTTTTGACAACGAGGCACTCGCTTTATCGCGGCGGCCGTTGCAGCACTACACAAAGCACTCTATACGCCTGTGAGTAACTACTTGACAAATTAGAATATCTGGTATATTCAGGATAAATAGGATAACTGGACAGATGAGGTGCCAGTGCCATAACGTCAAATGGACTATTTCGGACATGTATAATCAATTCAGATAAACACGGGGTGACGCGATGTCTCGACTTCCTGGTACTGGTCGGGCGGCCTGCTTCCGACTGGCCGTGGCTGGACTGATTCTCGTTCCGAACATTGTCCAGGCCGAGCACTGGGCTCTTCATCCGAAGGGCAACGTTCCGGTCGGGATTTTTTCGCCCGATCTGGCACTCGTCGCCTACGGCCGGGCACAACTGGTTGGCCAGTCGGCCAGCGGCGTAACGGTGTTCGATATTCCCGCAGATTCGGAACTCGCCCGCAGTGGGATTGCGCTCGATCGAAGCTTCACAGTTTCCCAGGACTTTGATCGCGACGCGGGAATCGACAGGAATGTGGAGTTAATCGTCAGCCATCAGAGCTGGAGAAAACCTTCGCGGCGGGAGCTGCGAAACGCGGGATTTGAGGTTGTCGATGATTTTGCTCGAGGGAGGTTCATCGTCCTGCGTCCTACGGTTCTTCCATTGCAGGGCGACCGTCTAAAGCAACTGGGAGTCGTTCAGGGAATTCAGCGAGTGAGCGTTAATTACGCGCTCAGTGCTCCACCACCGGTTGACGACGGCGACGTGGCTCAGCCCGATCGACCCGGAGCTCCTCCGAATACGAACGGAGTTCCCGAGGCAGTGGTGAATGATCCGCGCTGGCCCGAACAGTGGGGCCTGCGCGACATCGACGTTCAGTCTCCCTGGCGCGAGGGCACAACCGGCTACGGCAAGGATGTTGTCGTCGCGGTGATCGACACGGGCGTGGATTACCACCACGAGGACCTGCGTGCCAACATGTGGGTCAACCCGGACGAGAAGGTCAACGGCAAGGACGACGATGCCAATGGAATCATCGACGACATTCACGGTGTGAATTTCATAGAGAACACCGGCGACCCGATGGACCTGGACGGCCACGGAACTCACTGTGCCGGCATCATCGGTGCCGTGGGGAACAACGGTCGAGGGATCTCCGGAGTCAACTGGAAGACTCAACTTATGGCGCTGAAGTTCATGGGGCGAAGGAAAGGCGATCCCACAATGGGGGCCACAGGCCGGACATCCGACGCGGTCAAGTGTTTCTTTTATGCGATTGATCAGGGTGTGGATGTCATCAATTGCAGCTTTGGCTCCCCGGTTCATAGCCATGAACTCGAGCTGGCGATCAGGCGAGCCCAGGAAAAGGACATCATCGTCGTCGCTGCAGCCGGAAACGACGGCCGCAATATCGATGTAACACCCACCTACCCGGCGAGCTTCGCGGCCTTCAGTTTTCAGTATCGCAATGTCATTTCCGTGGCGGCGCTGAACGAGAAAGGGCAGATGGCCAGCTACAGCAATTACGGCCCACATGCTGTGCAACTGGCGGCACCGGGGCACGGGATACTCAGCACGTTGCCGGGAAACGGTTATGGCGTGAGAAACGGGACGTCGATGGCGGCGCCGCATGTGACGGGCGCGATCGCACTCATTAAGGCCCATCGCTATCTGGCCCCCGCCAATTGGAAGCAGGTTCGGGAATTCATCCTGCTGAAACACGTACGGAAGCTCGACACATTGACGGGCCGATGTGAATCCAACGGCACTCTGAACCTGGAGTTCCTCGGCACCATGCCGTTCACAGGTCAGACCGCACCGACGATAGCGTCGACCAGTGTGCCACCAACGGTACCGCTGCCGGATCCTGATTCCGGACCGACTGCGAGCGGCGAGGGACTCCCCCCTGGTCCCGTCCTGGCTGCAGCGTCTCCAACCAATTTGACAATCGAAACTGGCGCCAGTCTCTCGCGCACCGGAGATTCTGCACAGCCGATGTCGTTCTCGAAGTCGGACTATAATTACGAGCCACGAGTGCTGACATCGAGCGACAACGTGTTGACCCTTGAATTCGAGCTGCCCAGGGAAATGGACGTCTTCATCCGCGCCGAGGCATCCGCCACGGTGAAAGAGAAGTCCCGTCTGGTTTCCGTCGGATTCTGCCAGTCGCAATCGCTGGAAGCTCCACTCATCCGGCAGTCACAGCGTCTGACCACAGTTCGTTCGGGTGACGGCGACGACTTCACGCTGCTGACGAACAACCACGCGACGCGTCTGGGCGCGGGACACCATACGGTTTCGTGGCGCATGAACATGGTTGGGAACGGACCTGGAGTGGCTCTCCAAGGCGGCGCGGGATTGTTCGTCCGAGCCTTCCCGATCCCCGCACAGGATTAACCGGCAACGACAGTCTCGGAGCCTGTAGGGCGCCGCCGTTACATACCACGGCCGCAGCGGATGGAACGGAAGCCTCGCCAGACCTGAACGACCTGACGCGTGTACCTGCTTGACGAGCAGGATCGGGTCGGATTCACCCCCGTGGAGGGACCGGCATCGATCGGATTGAGCCGGTGTATTTGCCCGTTCCGCTTCGCGAAACGAAGATGCTGCGCGTCGCGTCCGTCGACTCCGTCATCATGGCCCGCATCAACCAGAAAAGAGTGTTCCCAATGTTGCAGTTCCCTGCCCCAACCGAGCCCGATTTCCGCCGGGCGTTCCCTCGGCCGACCCGGCAATCACGGCTGCGATATTCGACAGCGACTGTTGTGTTTGGAGCACTTCTGTGTGCCATTCCGCTTTGGACTCATGCGGCGGAAACTCCTGCAGACGAGTCTGGTAGCCGCCCGAACATCGTGGTGATCATGGCCGACGATCTGGGATACGGTGATCTGAGTTCTTATGGCGGCTGGATACCGAGTCCGCATCTGGACAGTCTGGCGAAACACGGCATGCGGTTTCTGGATTTTCATTCCAGCGGAAACGTGTGCAGCCCAACTCGGGCCGGTCTGATGACTGGCCGTTATCAGCAGCGGGCGGGGATTCCTGGTGTTGTCTTCGCGGACCCCAAACGTGCCGTTCACTTTCACGGTCTGCAAACGTCCGAAGTCACAATCGCCGAGCGGTTCGCGAAGGCCGGATACACGACGGCCATGTTCGGCAAATGGCACCTGGGCTATTTCCGGAAATACAACCCGATCCATCATGGATTCGGTGAGTTCCGCGGTTACGTCAGCGGAAACGTGGACTTCTTTTCCCACGTGGATCAGGCCGGCAGCTACGACTGGTGGCATCAGGACCAGCACGTGGAAGAAGACGGATACACGACTCACCTGATCACAAAGCACGCGGTCCGTTTCATCGAAGAGAATCGGGACCGACCCTTCTGTCTGTATTTGCCCCATGAAGCGCCGCATTATCCGTATCAGGGACCGCACGACAGCGCCGAACGAACTGTCGGCGGCGCTTTCAAAACGAGCGGTGCACGCTCCGACATCAAAGCCGCCTACCGGGAAATGGTGGAAGAGATGGACAAGGGAGTCGGCGAAGTCATCGCGACTCTACGACGGCTCAAACTCGACAATCGGACTCTGGTGTTTTTCATCTCCGACAACGGTGCGAATAAGAACGGTTCCAATACGCCGCTCCGAGGTTCCAAAGGCAGTAACTGGGAGGGTGGTCACCGAGTGCCATGCATCGCCTGGTGGCCGGGTCAGATTGAAGCGGGATCAACGACAGACCAGCTCGCCATTTCGCTGGACATCATGCCCACCGCACTCGCCGCCGCGCGCGTCGGAACATCGGATGGCCCCGCACTTGACGGGCAGAATCTGATGCCCGTGCTGCGTGGCAAGTCAAAGCCGAAGGCGCGGCAACTGTTCTGGAATGGAAAGGCCATGCGTGACGGGAACTGGAAACTGATGGTCAGCGGCAAAGGCGGACCGAAGACCGGACTCTATGACCTTTCGGCAGACATCGGCGAAAAGAAGAACCTGGCCGAACAGTTCCCGGAGCGCGTCGTGAAAATGCGAGCATCGATCGCGGCCTGGCAGAAGGATGTCGATGCAACGGCCACACCTCAGCCCGAAGGCGACGATTCAACGTAGCATGCGGTGCGAATGATGGTCCTCACGAGTATGCTGTAGGGCCAGCCCGAGTGTCTGGGATTGCCTGACCAGTAGCCATGGGTCTCAGCAGGATCAAGCGATGAAATTCTTCTCGATGCACAACAACGCGTGCGTGTGCCTGACCGGTCGTGCGACACGGCGACTGCTGCTAAGCGTCGTCATCGTCTGCAGTCTTTCCGGTTTCCTGCGTGCGGAAGACACGGTCGAACTGACAACCGGAGCGACGGCGCGGGGTAAGGTTCGATCCTATGCGGGTTCGTCCGTCGTCATTGAAGTGAAGATCGGCGATCGAACCATCCAGCGCCGATATCCGAAGAGTCGTGTCAAAGTACTGACGATCAACGGACGACGGATCGACATGAACTCGAAGACGCCGGCGCGGACGGCGACGGCAGAGCAAGGTCGGATGGATCGGTCTCGTGAAGAAGTCCTTGCAGAAATTGATCGCCTTGGGAAAACGCCTCCCGACTGGTACGAGTCAACTCCCCTGAACTATCCGAAGACGCTCGATCTTGCCTGGCCGATGCCGGCTCCCAAGGGCTGGAACAGCTCGAAGAATGTCGGCCAGTTCCTGTGGGACCGCATTAATCCGAATTCCGGTAAGTGGCGTGAGGGCGTGCGCTTCATGCATTACGTCCTGAGTGAGAACAAAGACCGTGCAACGCAGAAACGAGCCATGCGGTCGCTGGGATCGATGTACCACAACCTGCTGCAGGATCATGCGAGATCGGCCTTCTGGTTCCGTCAATCCGGGCTCGAAGGCGAGTTGTCGCAGTATCCGCAGGCCGGGATCTTCCTTGCCGATGGCTACGCGAAACTGGGTAGCAAGATGATGGCGCTTGAGACGCTGGCGAAAATGAAACGCCGGCCGTATCTGGCGATCAAGTTGCTGGGTGATCTGGGCGAGACGAAGGCAGCCGTCCACATGGCTGAGCAATTCAGCAAAACCGGGAAGGCAACGACATCTTTCCTGTACGCGGGTGACGCCTGCCGTGTCGCGGGTGAGTTGGAAGAAGCCGAGAAGTACTACCGCAAAGCGATCGCGTCCATTCCGGAAAAGGAAGCCAGCAAACCTCATCGCAAACGTGATAAAGCCCGGGCGGAGGCCAGCATTGCGGCTGTTCGCTTCTACTCGCTGGATCCAAAGAAGGTCCGCGATGGGACATACAAAGCCAGCAGCATCGGCTACGAAGGACCAGTCCACGTGGAAGTGGTCGTGGCATCCCAACGCATCGAATCGGTCAAAGTCACGCAGCATCGTGAGAAGCAGTACTACTCCTCATTGACCGACACTCCGCGGAAGATTGTTTCGCGACAGGGCGTTGCCGGCATCGATGCGACCAGCAGTGCCACGATTACTTCGGAAGCGATCATCAACGCCACGGCAAAAGCCCTCGCCGGTGGATTGCAGTAATGCGAGTTGACTGGTTTCTGCCTGTTCTGCGAGCACCGAAACCAAATCGTCCGGAACGTCCAATTGGCGTTCTCGCGAGAATGGCTCGGCGAGTGCTTCCGGGGACACTGTTCTCCGATCGGAGTACGAAACGCCGTGGACTGCTGAGGCGTTTTCTACGCTGGCTTGGTCCCGTGTGGCTGGCCGCACCCTGCCGACGGGCCGTGCAGACGATCTGCTTCATTGCGTTTCTGTGGCTGTTCTTCGCGGTCTGCTGGCCGTACAGCGCAACTCCGGCGCAAAGCTGGAGCGGCTGGGTTCCCGCAGAATTCGAGTTCGAGACTCGTTCCGTGCTGCTGGTCGCCGAATCGACGATGGACCTGCCGCTTTCCAGTGGACAGCGTGTGTTCGTACGTGACGACTCCGTCGGGCTTGATGGCAACGCACTCATCGTCCCGTTTCGGCTCGATGAGATTTCACCGAGCGAAATCGGATTGACGGGCGAGCCGGACCTGTTGCCGGACGTCTTCGAGGAACTGTCGCTGAGTCCCGGGCCCTGGTCGATTCACGATGCCGATCCATCGGCGTGGCCGTCGCATTATGCGGACAACCTGGCCGCCAAAGAGCGAGTGGCTGCCGAGTTGTTTCTGGTGATCGACCCGCTGGTCAGCCTTTCGACCGGAATCGCGTCACGATCGTGGGTCTGGTCGCTGAGCTGCGCGGGGATCATTCTGGCTGTGTGTGTCTACATCCCACGTGGATTCTGTGGCTACCTGTGTCCGCTGGGCACACTGATCGATCTGTTCGACTGGTCTATTGGAAAACGCGTCACCCGATTCCGCGCTCCCGCTGATGGCTGGTGGGTACACATCAAGTACTACCTGTTGCTGGGCATTCTGATCGCCGCATTTTGTGGTGTGCTGCTTAGTGGAATCTTCTCAGCGATTCCCGTCATCACGCGTGGGCTGCTGTTCACTCTGGCTCCCCTGCAGACTGGCGCCGCAACGGGCTGGCATCAGGTGCCGTCGATGGGCGTCGGACACATCGTGTCGCTCGTGCTGTTTCTGGGAGTTCTCGGTCTGGGATTCCTGCGGGAGAGATTCTGGTGCAAATACGTGTGCCCCAGCGGGGCCGTTTTTTCGCTCGGCAATCTGTTTCGCACCAGCGAGCGGAAGGTCGAGTCGACGTGCATCAGTTGTAATAAGTGCGTTGAGATCTGCCCGTTCGATGCCATCAAGCCCGATTTCACCACGCGCACAACCGATTGCACTTTGTGTCAGTCCTGTGGTGGTGTCTGCCCGACGCACGCCATCAAGTTTGTTGGTCGCTGGGAACTGCAGAACCTGAAAGCAGAAGACGATCCGCCGACCAACGAAACGGCACTCGGTCGCCGCGGCTTTCTGGCGGCATCTGTCGGAACAGCATCAGGAGTCCTTGGCGGTCTGCTGGCTGGCGGAGGCACACGTTCGTTTGGTGCCAATCTGAGCGACGGCGGTCCGCGTCCGGTCCGTCCACCGGGAAGTGTGCCGGAACCCGAGTTCCTGCAGATGTGCATCCGCTGCGGTGAATGCTTTCAGGCCTGCCCCAGCGACGTGCTGCAACCGCTTGGATTCGAGCAGGGGCTCGAAGGTCTGTGGACGCCGCAGGTCATTGCCGACTGGGCTGGCTGCGCTTCGAGCTGTAACGCCTGCGGACAGGTCTGTCCGACCGGAGCGATTCGCGCTCTTCCGCTTGATGAAAAACGTTATGCGCGCATGGGTCTGGCGATTGTCAACGAATCGACCTGCCTTCCATTCCACGGCGAGGCGTGCCAGTTGTGTGTCGATGAGTGTACGGCCGCAGGTTACGACGCTCTGGAGTTCATTCAGGTCGGCACGGAAGTCGACGAACTCGGCCTGCCGATTGAAGGCACAGGTACACTCGCGCCGGTGCTGATCCCGGACAAGTGCGTCGGTTGCGGTCTGTGTCAGGGGTGTGATCGCTCTGAGGCGACAGAACGTGGGAGTTTTGAGTTGGTTTTCTTCGGCTTTTGCCGTGAGTTGAAGTGGTCTTGGAGAAAGCGGCGTCCTTTGCGATCCTGATTTCTGAACGGGAAG
>CAUZFZ010000059.1:0-51812 GCA_963579025.1 Planctomycetota bacterium
CGATGGCACCGGGTGCGGTCAATGCAGCGAAGTCGGTTAGCGTCAGGCCGGACAGGTCGATGTCGTTGTCGTCGTCTCCCGCAAAGACGTTGAGCGCTGTCAGAGTACTCGACTGGATGGCCGGAATCGTATTGACCACACTGCCGTTTGCAGTCACCTGCACGTTACCGGTGGCCACGTCGTTCTGGACGGTGATGTCATCACCCTCATCCACAAAGATCGACAGCTCAGTGCCGACCCGCACGCCGGCGACGGCCAGTAAGGTGCGGTTTTCCAGTTGTTGCGTCACGCGAACGCAGCGCGAACGGGAACTACGGTTAAGGCGGCTGCGAAAGCGACGCATCCAGGATGAGAGGTACATGGTGCAGACTCCTGATAAAGCATCTTGAAGCAAAATGGGTTTGCAGAGTGAAATAGTTCGCAGTGGTAACCTGGCTCAACTTTCCGACCATGTCGTCCTCACCTGTCAACCCAGTCTGATAAGACAAACGATTCCGAAGTGACACCGGCATTACACGACAATGTCGTGCAACCGGCACGTTCGGTTCACAGCGCGAAACGCCGTTGGCACTCACGGTGTCCCGCTCACTTCAGCGCATAAAGAAAGGGCACGACCGGTTGGTCGTGCCCTGTAACGCTGTACTACTGCATGTGTGACGCAACACTCAGAACCCACTCAGGACGTTAAGTGCCGCGACAACGGCAGCCGGGAATTGCAGGTTCTGGTCATCGGCTTCGCCCGGTGCCAGGTCCTTCGGAGGCTGACCGCCCTGGCCACTGTTGAAGCGGTCAAGACCTGAGTTACCTCGCAGGGTGTCGGTTCCGTCACCACCGAAGAGGAAGTCGGCACTTCCACCGCCCAGCAGCGTATCGTTTCCGTCATTGCCGATGATGGTGTCACGGCCCAGCATCCCGTTAACGAAATCATCTCCATCACCAGCGTCGATAACGTCGCGACCGTTACCGCCGAATACAGTGTCGTTGCCGTCACCGGCGTCGATCGTGTCGGCTCCCGAGTTACCTTCGATGCGGTCATTGCCGTCACCGCCTTTGATCTGGTCGTTTCCGGATTGACCCTTGATGGTGTCATTGCCCGAGCCACCGTCCAGCCGATCCGCTCCGGAACCACCGATCAAGGTGTCCTGATCCTGATCACCTTCCAGCAGATCATCACCGGTGCCGCCGTTGATGTTGTCGTTGCCAAAACCGCCGCGGATGGTGTCGTCGTCGTCGTTGCCCATCAGGACATCGTTGCCAAAGCTGCCGGTCAGACTGTCGTCGCCATCGCCACCATTGATTGTGTCGTTGCCGAGGTTGCCCAGCAGCGTATCGGCCCCGTCATCGCCATTGATAATGTCGTTGCCGTCGCCGCCATCAATGATGTCGCCACTGGCATTGCCACTCAACAGATCGTCGTCGTCGCCGCCGTTGATGTGATCAGTGTCGGCACCGCCGGTGATCGTGTCGTTTCCGGCACCACCGTTAAGGCTGACCAGCGAGTCACCCAACGATGCTCCCATGGCAGTGATCGTGTCATTACCGGCTTGACCATCGACGATCAGGATCAACGCCCGAACATCGGCAATCGAATTCAGCGTGATCAGGTCGTTGGCGTCACCACCACGCACGTTGACCGAAGTGGTTGAATTACTGGCTGTAATCGACGCCAGACCCTCGGTCACTCGCAGCAGTCCGCCGTTACTGTCGATCACAAAAGTGTCGACGGTCGAGTCGCCCATGACGAACACATTCTGGGCACCTGGCGAATCGTCAATCCTGTCATCACCGTCGCCGTCACCATTCCAGATGATCGTGTCGCTGCCGAACCCGGTACGGAGGATGTCATTGCCACCCTGACCGTCCAGCGTGTCGTCGCCATCGCCGCCGCTCAGTGTGTCGTTGTCACTTCCGCCCAGAATGGAATCATTGCCCGTGCCGCCATTGTGCACGTCGTTTCCGTCGCCACCATTCAGGACGTCATCGCCGTTACCCGAATTAAGTGTGTCGTTGCCAGTGCCACCAATCAGCGTGTCCGCAGCCAAGTCTGAATCGTCATTCGTAATGGTCACAACAGCCAGCGGATTCGCGAGGATCGTACCCACCGTCGGGTTGGAGAGCCGCAGGAAAAACGTCTCGTCGGCCTCGACATTCGCATCCGGAGTGATCGTGACCGTCACCGTCTGAGTGGTCACTCCCGCCGCAAACGTCAACGTCCCGCTGGCCGCCGTATAATCCAGACCCGCCACAGCCGTACCATCGACCGTGGTGAAGTCAACCGAGACCGGCGCTGACTGGGAGAGTGAAAGGTTTACTGTAAACACAGCACTTGTCGTTCCTCCGGTGCCTTCGACGATGGTCACATCTGACACATCAAACGCAGGCGGTGGTGGTGACGCCTGAAACAGCAACCCGCTCATATTGCCCACGCCAGTCGAACCCAACAGCGTTCCAGCACCTGTACTGGAATTCAATTCAAACAAGTCCGACGATCCAGCGCCGGTGCTGGCCAGAATAAAGACGTCGGCGTTGCTGTCGTAGGCCAGTCCCGATGCGCCCTGGGGCAGATCAAAACCGATTGGGCCAACACTCGTCACCTCGCGAGTTGTTAAGTCGATTTGCAGAAGTGCATCGTTCAGTATTGCGTCGGCCCCAGTCAGACCGCCTGGCAGAAACGCATGCAGTTCACCGTTACGAAACGCCAGACCATTGACGTCGGCGACACCCGTCAGTGCCGTGCCTCCTGTCACGAGTGGTCCCAGGTTGGTGGTTGCCGCGGTCAGAGGATCGATCCGGTAGAGGTTGGGAGTGGACACTGTGGCAAACGATGCATAGATGGTGTCCGTTGCCAGGTCATAGGCGAGGTCACCCTCAATGAATTCCGTGGGTGCCGGAATCAGCGGCCCGATGAGCGTCGATACGAATGTCACCGGATCAACCGAAAACAGGTTAAGCATTGTCCCTGTCTGACTGATTACGAAGATTTCGCTCCCGGGGCCACGTGTCATCCCGTGTACGAGCGATAATCCAGTGTTTCCCAGGAGAGTCGATGCGCCTGTCATCTGGTCGACGTCGAAGATGTCGCCGCTAGAGAAATCGATTCCCAGCAATCGAAATGCATCGTCATCAATAATGGCCACCGTACCAAACGGATCCCGTAGCGTGGCGTTTGTCGGCATGCTCAGCTCGACGAAAAAACTCTCGCCGGTTTCAGCCTGCATGTCACCGTTCACCATCGCGGTCACATCCTGGGACGTTTCTCCAGGCGCGAAGGTCAGCATCGTCGAAAGAGGCACAAAGTCCGAGTCAGCCGCCGTTGCCGATCCGTCGACAGTATTTACGGACACCGATACCGGACTCAAACTTGCCGCCGAAAGTGTCACGGTCAAAGTCACGCTGACAGTACCTGTGTTGCCTTCCGTGACTGCCGGAGCGTCTGAAATCGAGAGTGACGGAAGGACCACGGTGACGTCGGATTCAGACAGCAGATCACTGCCGGTGCCACCTTCAAGTCGATCGGATCCCGTACCACCATCCAGACTGTCATCGCCGCCGTTGCCGAACAGCGTGTCGTCACCCGTTCCACCGTCCATGGAATCGTTACCGCCACCACCGCGCAGGGTATCGGCGCCCGCGTCACCCGTGACGGTGTCCCTGCCTCCCTGTGCGTTCAGAAGATCATCACCACTGCCGCCCGTCATGCTGTCATTTCCCTGACCTCCGGAAATTGCATCATCACCGGCATCTCCACTGAGCGTGTCATGTCCACCCTGGCCATCGATGACATCGACGCCATCATTGCCGCTGACTAAATCGTCGTCGGCACCGCCTAGAATAAGATCGTCGCCCGTTCCGCCGATCAGCGTATCGTCACCGGACATGCCGTTAATCACGTCATTGCCATCGCCACCATCGACGATGTCAGCACCCTGACCGGCATCGATGTTGTCCGCACCGAGACCACCAGTGACGGAGTCGCTGCCATTGCCGGCCACGACGATGTCATCACCATCACCCGCGTCGATTGTGTCGTTGCCGTCGCCGCCATTGAGCGAATCGAGACCCGTTCCGCCCGTGATCTGATCATTACCATCACCGCCGCCAAGCGTATCGTCGCCCGCCTGGCCGTCGATCGTATCGTTGCCGTCACCCCCCAGAATGCTATCGCCGAAGTCAGCACTTCCCAGGATGGAATCGTCGCCATCTCCCGCCTGGACCACGATGGCACCGGGTGCGGTCAATGCAGCGAAGTCGGTTAGCGTCAGGCCGGACAGGTCGATGTCGTTGTCGTCGTCTCCCGCAAAGACGTTGAGCGCTGTCAGAGTACTCGACTGGATGGCCGGAATTGTGTTGACCACGCTGCCGTTTGCAGTCACCTGCACGTTACCGGTGGTCACGTCGTTCTGGACGGTGACGTCATCACCCTCATCCACAAAGATCGACAGCTCAGTGTCGACCCGCACGCCCGTGACCGACAGCAACGTTCGATTCTCCAGTTGTTCTGCAGTACGTCGGCGGCGCTGACGCAGTCGAGACTGAGATGTCCGACGGGACTGGAACCAGTTCATCCAGGGCGAGAGATACACGGCATTCACTCCGATCAAAGATGTCAGTCTGGTGTTCGAGTCTGGCAGGCAGGCATCGCAGCATGACTGCACGCGAGACTTGAACTGTTGGCGTTGCGTTTCGGCCTCATTGAGTCCGGCGGATGTTGCATTTTGGCAACAATGTTTACACAGACAGCCTGCCATGTATTTCCTGACAGGTCGTCGTTACCTGCCCACATTAACCCCGATTGCCCCTGTCTTTCGGACCAAACTCGCGCGATCCTCAGAGGCGCTACAACCGTGCCAGTGGCGATTCACGGTTGCGGGGATTATGCGGAATGGCGTTCGTGCGAACGGCAAATGGGCAGGTCGTCCACGGCGGGCAGGCGAGCATCTGGCGTAGGCCCGATGTCACAAAGTCAGTGCCCGGACACGGCCAAGGCTCCATCACATCCAGTCAAATCGATGAACTGCTGGACGAACCGCGCGGCGGCAAACAACGAACAGATGCGGTGATTCGAGGTCAGGCCGACTGGCACGATGGCCGAACTTGCCAGAATCTGGTCTTTCGCCCGAATACGCGTCCTGTCCTGATTCTGGCAGCGTCCGCTACCCAGCTACTGAGACGTGCCGGGAACGCAGGTGCTCAAGTACCTCGTCGAGCGTGCAGACATCCGCGAAGCGGGCTTGAATGTCATGCAGCGTGAACACGTGGGCTGCCGCTGATCGATCGCCGACGCACTCGCGCACGATGATCGGGCGCAGCCGCAGGCTCTTGGCATCCGTGGCGGTCGCCCGGATACACGCGCTTGTGCTGCATCCGGTAATCAGCAGGGTGTCGACGCGCAGTTCCGTGAGATAGCCCGTCAGATGAGTTCCGGAGAACGCGCTGGCACTTTCCTTTTCAATCACGTAATCCTGCGGTGCGGGAGCGAGCCGCTCGTCGATCTGAACGGCACGGGCGTCCCATTCTCGAAACGACTCCGACAGATCGGCGGCAGACTTGAATGGCTGGTCGGCCGTTTGCGGACGCCACGGACTGGTCGTGTAGATGATCGGAAGACTGTGTTGCCGGCCGGCTGCGATCAGTTGTGCGGTGGCTTCCACGGGAGCGTCCAGTCGCTTTGAACCGGCCGCGTAGGACTCGTCAGTCCAGCCATTCGCGAAGTCAACCACGACGATCGCTGGCGATTCGCCGAAACCGAAGTGATCCTGAAAGATGCCTCGTCCGCGATAATACTCGTCGATTGACTCAAGCGCTTCCGACAACGCCCGTTCTGCATCCTGATCCGTATTCTGCATGGGAGCCGGCTTCCTGGTTCTGAATCAAGCAATGTCCTGCGTGTCAGCGCTGGTAGATGGGCAGGAAACCGTTGTCGAGCTGCAGAATCGTCGCGTTGATCGCTGTGGGATAGACCTCGCCGATGTGCGTGTCCTTCCAGGCCCCCGATCGCTGCTGTTTGGCGAGAATCTGCTTCGACAGCGAGCCGTAGTACTTGTCCCACGGCTTGTCACCCTGACGGTACTTAACCTGGGCGTAGTAATAGTGTGTGTAGTGCCAGTGTCCGAAGAACCGGGCGCTGGCGGTGCCCGGATCGATCTTCCGCTCGCAGAACTTCAGCATCTTCTGTACGTGCTCGGAGTCGTACTCGCCAGCATTGAACATTGCGGCACAGGCCGCTGCCGTGATCGGAGGTCGCGGACCCCCTCCTCGAATGCTGTACTGCACGCCGCCTTCGGGCGTCGTGCAGTCGCGGATGTATTTGCGGGCCTTTTCGATAATCTCGATTGGCACGGCGATTCCGGCATTGCGACAGCCCCGCAGGCCCTGCACCTGAGTGATGCAGGTGGAACCTTCATCGAAATTCGGCTGGTCCTTGGCGGACACGTAACCCCAGCCGCCTCGGGATGTCTGTGCCTGAGCACTGAACTCGACGGCGTTCGTCAGGACGCGCTTTAAGTCCTCGCGACGCTCAGCGTCTTCTTCCTCGCCGTACACCTGCGAGAGGAACAGCATCGAGAACCCATGCCCGTAGGTGTAGTGGTAGTCCTGCTGGAATCCGATCAATCCATTCGGCCGCGCCATTTCGACCAGATAGTCGACGGCCAGCCGAATATTGCGGGCATACCGCCCTCGCATCGTGGTCGACCCTTCGGCCAGCAGAGCGTTGGCAGCCAGAGCGGTCATGGCCACGCGGTATTGCCCACCGTTCGCTTCCCAATACCCCTGTCGCTGCTGCTCACGCGCGAGGTAAGCCAGAGCCCGATTGACCGCCTGAGTCACTTTCGGGTCTTTCTTCTTCTTGGCAGCGTCCACGCTCGGGCACACAGCCAGCACAACCAGCATTGCAACAGCGATCCGCTTCAGTTGAGAAACCATCGATTGTCTCCAGTCATTCAGTTGTGCTGGTGAGCTGCCGTTCCATCCTGACATTCGCAGGTCATCCGACCCACTTTCACCTGCCGAAGACAAAGCCGGACTGCGGATGTTGAGTCGCATACCGGCCCGGCTATCATGCTCGCCCGGAAACCACTGTCCCCTGAGTCTCGCCCGAACGCCCTCCGATGTCCACGTCACCCACGCCGCGAACTGGTCCTCGCCCCCAGGTCTTCCAACCCCCACAGGGCGATCTCGCTATTCTGCCGGGTTCGGGGAACCCGCAACTGGCTCAGTCGATCGCTGATCAACTGGGCGTATCGCTCGTGCCCTGCCGCACGACGACGTTTTCTGAAGGCAACGTTTTCGTCCAGATAAAAGAGAACGTCCGCGGCCGCGACGTATTTATCGTGCAGGGCGTCCAGAACCCGGTCAACGACAATTTCATGGAGCTGATGTTCTGGATCGACGCCATTAAGCGCGCGAGTGCTCAGCAGGTGACCGCGGTCATCCCGTTCTTCAGCTACGCCCAGGGCGACAAGAAGGATGAGCCGCGAGTTTCGATTCGCGCTCGCGTGTGTGCCGACGCGCTGGAAGCGGCCGGCTGCGACCGCGTACTCACGATGGACCTGCACAGTCCACAGATTCAGGGATTCTTCAGTGTCCCCGTAGATCACCTGCTGGGCCGTGCCGTTCTGTGTGAGCACATTCGCAAACTGAACATCCCGGACCTGGTGATCTGCAGCCCGGACGTGGGCTTTGCCAAGGACGCAGTCGAGTTCGGTAAAGATCTGGACTGCCCGGTCGTGATCGGATCGAAAGTCCGCTCCGATCACACAGAAACGGTCGAAGTACATGAGATCATCGGTGACGTGTCCGGCAAGAACGTCGTACTGGTTGACGACTTCACGATCACAGGTCGCACGTTGATCACGATGGGTGACGAACTGCAGAAAAAGGGTGCGAAAGACATCTACGCGGCTGTCACGCACGGAGTCCTCTCCAGCGGCGCGTGCGAACGCGTCGGGGCCAGTTGCATCCGCAAAATGTTCATGACGGACACGGTCGAGACGTTCGAGGATCCGCTGCCGGACAATCTCGAAGTCGTCACGGTGGCCCCGCTCTTCGCCCGGGCCATCCGCTCAATCCACGAGCGCACCAGCGTGAGTCAGTTGTTCACACGCTAGCCGTTCCTGCTGGCGTCAGTTCCAGTCGATTTGTTGTTCGCCGGCGCGCATGTGCGAACTCCCCCACCGACCCCGCGTCGGTGGAAACATGACCGGCAGCTACACAACGGCGCCGTAGCTGCCGATCATGGATCCACCGACACAGGGTCGGTGGGGTTTGGTTGTCGGCCGCAGGCACCGTCGTTGGCGAGGTCAAACGAGCCAGGGGTGCGGTGAGACACGCTGTTGACATCAACGAAGATCTTCGTAGACTTCTACGAAGGTCTTCGTCGTGTTGTGACTGCGGACCGTCACACTCGCCACGTATATTCAGTGTCATCCTCTTTCAGCCCCGACCGGAACATCAATGGCTCCGACACCGAAACTCCCCCGTCCGACTAACGCGGAACTCGACATCCTCAGTGCCTTGTGGGAGTGCGGACCGTGTACGGTCCGGGATGTCCATACGACGCTCAGCGAAGTGCGTGACGTCGGTTACACGACCGTCCTCAAGCTGTTGCAGATCATGACCGACAAGGGGCTTGTGGTGCGGGATGAGTCGCAGAGGTCGCACGTATATCGCGCGAAGCAGCGTGAGACGACGACACAGAAACAGCTCGTGCGCGATCTGGTGAAGCGAGCTTTCGGTGGTTCGACAGAGAAACTCGTGATGCAGGCACTGTCGTCTCAGAAGGCTTCGGCGGAAGAACTGGCGGAGATTCGACGCATGCTCGACGAACTCGACGGAGGTGAGGCATGAACTCGATCCACACACTGCTGAATCATCCGCTCGTCGAGTCGACTGGCTGGGCTCTGATCCACTTTCTGTGGCAGGGGGCTGTCATTGCCGCCGTGATAGCTGCGCTGCTCGTGATGATGCGTCGTGCGTCGTCTGATGTGAAGTACGTCGTCTGCTGCCTGGGCCTGTTGTTAATGGCGATCGGGCCACTCCTTACTACGGCCTGGTTGATGCCAGTCGATGCGCGGGACACCTTACAGAGAAACGCTGGTGAGTCGGGATTACCAGAAACAACACAGACGGTGAATCTGGAATCCGCAGCGAATTCGCCCGATCCGGCGCTCGCTGATGCCAGTGAAGTCGGCCAACGGGATCGCGAGCGTCGAGTGGCAGAGGTCGGCGAAGCAACCGCCATTGGTGCGTCACCTGCCAATACATCGACAGCGCGTGCCTCGGATACGTTTGCCGTTTCCATCTGGCTGGAGACTCGACTGGACTGGTTCCTCACGGCCTGGGCTGTCGGTGTGGTTCTTCTATCCGTGCGACTGCTGTTGTGCTGGTTGAACGTCGGCCGCCTGTCCCGCAGTGGAACGGATCAGGTATCAGAGCAGGTTGCGTCATTGTTCGCCGATCTGTCGAACCGTGTTGGTGTGTCGCGCGGAGTGCGTTTGCTGGAATCTACTCTGGTGCAGGTACCGACGGTTCTGGGAGCACTGCAGCCGGTCATTCTGTTACCGGCCACCGCCGTCACCGGGCTTTCGTCGTCGCAGTTGCAGGCGATTCTGGCTCACGAACTGGCGCATGTCCGACGGCACGATTACCTGGTCAACCTGCTGCAGACCGCCATCGAAACGCTGCTGTTCTACCACCCGGCCGTCTGGTGGCTGTCACGCCGTATTCGCCAGGAACGGGAGAATTGCTGTGACGACGTGGCCAGTTTGGTGTGCGGCAACCGACTCGAATACGCTCAGGCGCTGGTGCGCATGGAAGAAGTTCGTGCAACGACTCCCCGGCTCGCAGTGGCGTCGACGGGGGGCAGCCTGACTCAGCGTGTGCGTCGTCTGATCGGCGCGCCGGTGCAACCGCCGCACGAGGGTCGCCGGGGCTGGTGGCTGGGAGGTGTCATTCCAATCGCGCTTCTTCTTTTCGCCGCGTCCTGCATATCAAAGGTCGCGACCGACGGGCCCGATGGGGACGGCGCCACGAGTGGTCCGGATGATACTTACGTCGTCGTGTGGGGTGTCGTCGTGGATCGCGATCTGGCCGATCAACTGCTGGCCGGAGCCACGAAGTTCGATGAGCAGGAAGGCTGGGCTCTGCAGACCATCGAGGCTGCTCGGCTGCGCGAGCGGCTGCACAAAGCGGCGGATTCCAATGAGATCATTCGGCTGTATCAACGCATGAACTGGCTGGCTCCGCTGAGCATTAACATGCCCCCCGAGCATCTCACGGGCACGCTGACAAACGGCGACAACGTTCAGTTTCGTGAGCCGGGCGACAGGGCGCACATACTGTTTACTCAGGACATCATTGGTGTGCATCGCGTTCTGCCGGCGGACGATCACGTGCGGTTGAAATTGCAGACACAGCACAGCGCACGGTTCGAGGCATTCAATACGACAGAAGGCGACGTTGAATCCGAGCATCGCGGTCAGATCGATACGGACCACCGGATCCCCAACGGTGATGCCATGCTGGTGACTCGGGTACTCGACCCACTTCTCGACTGGTCGCCGGTTGTGATTTCGGTCTTCGAACCGGTACGCGTCCCGTCTCGGCGTTCGCAGCAACGACAGATTCATGACCTGCCCACCTGGCTCGCCGCAGGCCCACAGGGGATTCAACGTCGAGCGAAGGCCGCGAATAACTGGTCCCAGGGCGTCGCTACGAAAACAGTCCCGCTGGCAGGCAAATGGAGTCAGCTGCTGGAGTCCGGTTCACGCGTCACTCTGGTCGGGCTGTCGAGTCCACAGCACTGCCCGACCGCCTGGTGGACGCCGGACGGCATGCCGCTGCAGTTTGACTTCGATCCGAATGTCACCGCCGTGCCGCCGCATGAAATGATTGCGTTGCTACACGTGGTGCATACTCCGGGCACCCAGAAAGCCCCCGACCCGGTGAATCTGAAAACGTTGATCAACCCAACCAGCTCGCTGACGACGGGTGGAGTTCGTTACCTGAGTGGATCGGAACGCACTGCCATGCCCAATCCGGCCGACGGCCAACTGGTGATCGTGTCAGTCCCGGCGGGTGACGAACCAACGCTCGAAGTCGGTCTGGGCACAGGCATGCAGCCCGATCAACACCTCGGTGTTGTGAAACGCGACGAGCCACTGCTGACCGACGCAGGAGAGTTTCGGGCGGCTCAGGTTCTGAAGCGGAAGCTGCACACGTTCGGTGAAGTCACGGACGTATCAATGAGGCATCCCCGCGAGCGAGAACATGAGGTGCTGGTGACCGCCGTCACAAGTGACGGCGACAAACTGACCAGTCAGTATCTGCCTCGCGTACACGTGGGAGGCAACACCTCGACGACCGCGTCTGTGTTTGATCGATTTCTGGTTCATCCCGATCAGGTCACGCATTTCGAAATCGCCACGGCACGTCTGGCGTGGGCCACGTTCTCGGGATTCGTGGGCTTTCCAGCAGCACTCCGCGAACAACTGACTGCGGCCGCGGAAGAACCCACTCCCGTATTGGCACTCGTGGGCTGGACGTTTCAGGGTGATGAAACAGCTTTCAAGGACCTGTTGAACGGTGCCGAGCCACAGAACCTGGGAGACAGGCTGTCATGGTTTCTGAATGACAGCGAAAGCGTTCGTCGGCAGTACATGAAACTGCGGGACGATGGTCACGCGGATCCGCCCGGGGTGATTGTCGGGGCGCTCTTTGATTTCGACCAGTTCATGAAAATCAGTGCGGCTGGGGCGTACCGTGGACCTGTACTCGGCTCCTTCCCGTTCGGCTATTCCTCGGGCATTCTTGATGTGCAGGAACGTAAAAACAGGCAGGGTGGCATGTGGACGCTGGAAGCGAATGTCGCGTTGTCGTCCGCAAAGGACCGGGCCTGGCAGATCGGCGGACGCTGGCTGGTGCAGGAGAACAAACCGAACGCTGCGGGTCGAAGTCAGTGGAGTGACGTGTTCGATCAGAAGTTGAAGCTCGCCACGAAACTGCCTCCGGGTCGAGTCGCCGTCTTCACTGGTCCCGTTCCAGGCATGGATGAGTCCGACAGAACCGGCTTTGTGGTATTGGAATGCATTCCGATTCCGCACACCCAGGTAATGAAAGTTCGCGGACTGGACAAGGATGTCGAAAAGGTGCTGCGTCAGGGTCCGTTAATGGCACTGGCGGCCCTGGATGTTCCAGAATCACCGGCAGAGTCCGACGAGAAGCCGAAGTCCGGCGTGACCGTACGAGGTCGCGTGCTTGATCACACGGCCAGGCCACTCGCCAATGCGACGGTATTTCCTTTGGGTTCCACCTACGGTCGCCGTCACTCGCTGATGCTGACCGGCGGAAAGGCCGTCCGGCGGGCATACATGCCCGATCAGATCGAAGAAGACAAACTGACCTTGCGCGTCTACACCGACAAGGCGGGTCGATTCGAACTGAAGACCCGGAATACCACAGAGCTGGCCGTGACGACGCCCGAGCTGGATGTCTGGGAGGTCTCGGCGCCGAAACAGGGTGACGAAGCTGTGATCCGGCTGCCTCAGGCGGGCACGCTTGTCGTCGGCCATGACCTGGACGAAGTCGAAGCCGTTCGAGTCTTTGTTAGCGGACCGGTCGATGGCGAGAAGTGGCGCAGGAATCCCGGGAACTATCCCCAGCCGCTGTTCCGCTGCTCGACGCAGAAAGTGGTTGAACTCAAGCGTGGTGCCAGCTCGAACTTCGATGCGATGGCGCCCGGCGAGTACGTGATCGGTCGCGCGCAACGAGTGCAACGCGGAAACTTTCAGAGAACGTACATCCTGGATCGAACGGTAGTGAAAGTGGAATCCGGCAAGGTGTCCGAATACACGTTCACTCGCCCGACCGGCGCACGCGTGGACCTGCACATTAAGGGTGCGAAGGAGCAGGGTGTGGCGTGGAGCGTCATCACGGTGCAACTGGCCAACGAATTCGCAGCCGCGCCATTGGCTCGCGGCTGGATGTACGTCGACGCAGGCCTGACGACGACAGAGCGCTTCGAGACCGGACGTCTTTCAAAGGGTGCGTATCGCGTCACTGTCTATGGATATCGACCGAGTGATGACGACAAAAAAGTGCGTAATCTGCAGGCACCCGGCTTTGTGGGCGAGGCGACTGTCACGGTCCCCGAATCCGGCGATGTGCCAGTGATCGAAGTTGCGCTGCGAGAAATCAAACAGAACGTGACGGCGGTCGATTCTGAACGCGAACAAAGCGGAGACGAAGACAAGTCTCCTGAGGACAAGGACGCGCCCGGTGACTCGCAGGTTGCCACGGGATCAACTCCTGCCGACGCGCCAGCTGTGTCCATTCGAGGTCGCGTGCTGGATGCCGAGTCGGGCGAGCCGATCACGAAGTTCATTACCCAGGCCGGCAAGTTCGATCCGAAGGACCCGACCAAAGTGCAATGGGGATTCAGCCAGGGAAGCAGCGGCGCCGCACGGGAAGGCCGGTTCTCGACCACGATCCGCTGGAAAGCCGGGTGGACGTCGCGCATTCTCGCCGATGGGTATCTGCCTCAGCCGGTGGTCACGAAAGCTCCCAAAGACGGGCAGACGTCGATCGAAGTCGAGCTGCGTATGAAACGCGGACGGTGGGTGCGCGGGCGTGTGATCGATCACACAGGCAAGCCGGCCGAGGGCGTTTCGGTGTTCGCTGTGGATTCACGTGGCATCAATCTTGGTGGTGGTCGCGCCCACAATTCCAACCGAGTGCGAGCGATGACAGATAAGAGTGGCCGCTTCGAGCTGGTCGTCGGTGAAGCGTCACGGCTGGCGCTGTCGTCACCAGACATCGATGCCTGGCACGGCGAGCTTCCTGAAGATATGCAGGAAGCCACACTCACACTGCCCGAACCCGGTCGCGTCGTGATCAACTTCGACATCGAAGGTGCTGGCGAGAAAACCAAAGTTTTCCGGCAACTGCTCGGCAACGAAACTCCGGGATTCAAAGGCATCACAAGCGAGCAGACAGTTGAAATGAAGAACGGTGAAACGCTGGAAATCGCGAGTCTTCCACCGGGTAAGTATCAGATCGCCCGCTCCCGCATGCTGCGCACCGGCAACATGGGCATGGGTCGGTTTCTTGACCGTCACTGGTTGTCGATCGAAGCCGGTCAAACAGTGACGATCGACTTCACGCGGCCGAAAGGAGCACGCGTCAAAGGACTGGTCGCCGGGCTCAAGGACACAAAGGCGAAAACAGCACTCGTCACAGTCATGCCACTGAAACTGCCCGACGATACGGAAAAACGCTTCAAGAACTGGCTGGTGCTGGACGGTCAGACGACGGACGAGAACGGTGTCTTCACCACCGAGAAGCTCCCACCCGGTGAGTACCGATTCATTGTCGAGGTCTACTTACCACTGACTCCGCAGGAACAATTCCGATCCGGCCGACCGACACCGAAATTCACCGGCGAAGCCATCGTGCTCGTCCCGGAAACCGGCAGCGTGCCGGACATCGAGATTCCGCTGAAGGAACGCGCCGAGTAGTTGACCACGAAAAACACGAATGTACACGAAATCGAAACTGTCTATTTCGCGTGGTTCGTGCCGAATCTGGACTCTCGATACTGCAATCCGTCGAAACGCAGTTAATCCAGCTCAGTTCCACCGGTTGCCTGTTTGTCGCGACAGACTGGTCGCGACAAACGATGTGAACGGCAGCCAGCGAAGGAGACTGACATGGCCACGACGACCCGACGTTTTCACTGCTACCCGCGAACCGAATCGACGCGACGGCCGACACCCTGGTGGTATTACGGACGGGCGCTCTACGTCAGCCGACGAGACTATTTCAAGATCTACTGTGCCTTGATGCTTTGTCTTGGGCTGCCGTTCGTCTGGCTGGCACTCTACCTGGACCTGAAGTTCTGGCAGGGAGCGGCTCTGGGAGCCGGAACCGTGTCGCTGTTCTATCTGGGATATTCGATATTCGCGATGTATCGCATGTACGGACATCCGGCCAGGAGTTATCTGCGGCGGATGCTCAACGAGGGCAATGTGAGCGGTCCTGCAGTCGTGGCCGATCTGCACATCGGCACGTACCGGCACAGCTATGCACTGGCTGAGCTGCTTCGCGAGGCCACCGTTCACAGCGTCGACTGCTGGGGCGAATCCGGCGAGCCACACGAAATTGCCATCCGTGACGTACGCGAACTGGAAGCCGTCCCGGAAGGACATCCTCGCATTCATCCCATCCGCACGGAGGACTACACGCTGCCGTTCGCAGACGGATCGTGCGATGCAGTCGTCTTCGGATTCGGCACGCATGAGATTCCAGAAGGCACGCCTCGTGAGACGTTGTTTTCAGAGGCTCGACGAGTGCTGAAGGACGGTGGAACGGCATTGATGTTTGAGCACGGCAACGACTTCCACAATGTGATCATCTTCGGGCCGGTCATCGGACACGTCACGAGCCGCGCCGACTGGATGGAGACGTTTCGCAGCTACTTTGGCGACGTGAGCTACACGCGCACCTCGCACGCCGTCGATCTGTTCTGCAGCACGAAGACGGACAATGTAGGCAACGTCGTGAAGCCGCTGCCTCGCACCACCGGACGCCGCGACTCACTCGGTAACTGGCTGGTGGTCGGAGCCTTTACCTTTATCTCGTTGTTGACAGTCGCCTGGGTTCCCAGGTCCGTGCTGGTGGCAACCTACTGGGGGATCGCCATCTCTGGACTGACGTGGCCGTGGATTGGGATCGGAATCGCACTGGTCGGCGACCGTGTGTCGAGACTCACAGCGTGTGATGCAACAAGCACGTCGACGCCGGTTGGTACCAGACTTTCTTACGAGTCGATCGACGGGACCTCGTAGCCTTTCCGATATTCGCGTTTCAGGAGGCCATTCGCGGCATTTGCGTTGCTTCCGACGAAGACTTCGCGATCCGGATCGAATTCCAGTACAGGGCTGAGTTTGATCTGATCACTTGCGATCTTCACACCGTGTGTGCCGAGGTGCTTTTCCATCTCGCCCAGCAGACCGCTCCACACGCCGCGGTCGTTTTTGATCTCGGCCGCATTCGTGTGCTCAAATGTCGTTCCGGCCTGGAACGCGATGTTGGCCAGGTTACACCAACCTGTAGACAGGTGACCGACCTCCACATCGGTGTTGAGTTTCGACGCATCGCGGCTGCGGACGGAATCGATGAAGTTCTGCTGATGGATGCCCATGCCGCTGGTGCCGCGAAACGACTTGATCTGTTTGCCGCTTTTGTCGAATGCCACGGCCCGGCCACGCTGGCCTTCCAGCCGACCGCCTTCGCCATAGGCGATGTATCCGCTGCCTGGGCCCGGATGCCGAGCCGTCCCCTTCTTCCCCGCGCCGTCCGTCAGATTGCTCAGACCGATGACGACCGGGATCGAGCCTGTGTCGAAGTACACAAAGTGGACATTCGGCGTTTCTCCAGCGTCGTTCCAGGCGACTCGCCCGCCACCGCCGAAGATGCGTTTCGGCAGGCTGACTTTGTCCTGGAAGACGTTGTTGCGCAGATCGTCCAGGACGTGGACGCCCCAGTTGCCCATTTCACCCGAGCCGGTATTCCAGTCCCAGTGCCAGTCGTACTGCAGCTTGTTGCGGAAGATGGGTTTCTTCTGTGCCGGCCCCAGCCACAGGTCGTAGTCCACGTTGGAACTGATCTCGAGTGGCGTTGATCGTTTACCGATCTGACCTCGTACGCCGTAGCGGTTGACTCGCGCCGAGACGATTTCACCCAGCGCCTTTTCCTTGTGCAGAAAGTGCTGAATCTGAGCCTGCATCGGATCAGATCGCTGCTGCGTCCCGACCTGGCAGATACGCCCGTACTTGCGAGCAGCCAGGACGGTCTGGCGGCCTTCCCACTGACTGTGCGAGAGAGGCTTTTCAACATACACGTCCTTGCCCGCTTCCATGGCCCAGATGGCAGCCAGACAGTGCCAGTGGTTGCATGTGGCAATGACGACGGCGTCGATCGACTTGTCTTCGATCAGACCACGCAGGTCTTTCCAGCCCTTCGCTTTGGAATAACGTTTTTTCGCTCCGTTCAGTCGTCCTTCGTCTGGATCGCACAGACCGGCAATGTTCACTCCGGCGAGTTTGTTGAATTCGCCCATCAGTCCGCCGGCGCGGCCGCCGCAACTGATGAAACCCATGTTAATTTCCTCGTTGGCACTCGCGGCGAATGTGGGGATCGACGGAAACGCAAATGCGGCTCCTGCGAGAGCACTACTTTTCAGAACATCGCGACGGGTCAGTTGGGACATGTGGTATTCCTCGCGTGGATTAGCGGTTGGGGCCAACTTGAGCCGAGCTTATTTTCGATCGACGTTTTCATGGTGCCGCGGACGAATACCGCCGCCATGCTTCCATCGTGACGGGTCACGACATCGATTCCAACTCTTCCTGAACCTCGCACCAGCGTTCTTCGGCTTCGTTGAGCGCGGTCGTCAGACGAGTGACTTCGTCGTGCAGCCGCATGGCTTCTTTCGCGTCCGTCGTGTTCAGCAACTGCGCACTCAGCTCCTTCTTCTCACCATCGAGCCGAGCAATCGCTTTCTCTGTCTTCGACAGCTCCTTGCGTACCTTACGTTCGTCGCGACGCGGAGCCCGTTCGACTGGCTTGATCAGCTTTTCATGCGGCGCTTTGGACATGGCCGCGTGGCGTTCCCGCTCGCCTTCGTCGATCTCCTTGTTGACCGCATACAGGTAGGCGTCGTAGTCGCCGCCGTAGTTCGTCACGTGTCCGTCGCGGACCTCGACGATACACGTGGCCACGCGCTTCATGAAGTGCCGATCGTGGCTCGTGAAAATGACCGTGCCTTTGTACGCGTGCAGGGCGGTTGCCAAAGCCTCGACCGTGTCGACGTCCAGGTGGTTACCCGGTTCGTCGAGAATCAGAATGTTGTGTTCGCCCAGCAGCAGTCCGGCCATGCAGAGTCGCGCCCGCTCACCGCCGGACAGGACTTTGATCTTCTTCTTCACGGCGTTCCCGCGGAACAGCATCGCACCCGCGGCCTTCAGGATCGACTGGGCAGTCGTGCCCGGCAGTGAGTTGTATTCGAGGTAATCCTGAACGCTGTAATCCGGTGGCAGGCTGGTATAGACATGCTGGGCGTATACGCCAATGTCGCAGCCGAAGCCCCATCGGACTCCACCTTTCACCGGAGTCAGTGAGTCGACCAGTGTCCGCAGAAACGTTGTCTTACCCTGTCCGTTGTCGCCGACGATCGCCGCTCGCTCGCCGTGTTCGATTTCCACATCGATACCGGTTGCCACCGTGTGATCCGGATATCCGATCGACAGATTCTGGCAGCGGAACGCAGGGCCACGACGCGGCTCGACAACCGGCGTTCGAATGAATGCCGTGGGCTCGTCGCTGTCCAGCTCGGTTAATTGCAGTCGATCGAGCTGCTTCGCTTTGTTACGGGCCTGCGCCGCTGTATTGGCGTTGGCGCGGTTCTTGTCGATGAATCTCTGTAACTGCTTCTGTTTGGACACGACGGTCGCGTTCGTCCGCTCGTCCCTGATGCGCTGCTCGTCGACGGTTTGCAGATACCCGTCGACCTGACCGGGATACATAGTCAGCTTGCCGCGTGCCAGATCGAGCGTATGGCTGCAGGTCGCATTCAGAAATGCCCGATCGTGCGACACGATCAGGCAGGCTTCCCGGTAGTTACGCAGGAAGTGCTCGAGCAGAATCTGGGTACGCAGGTCGAGGAAGTTCGTCGGTTCGTCGAGCAGCAGCAGATTCGGCTCGTGTAGCAGCAGTCCCGCCAGTTTGACACGTGTCTGCCATCCGCCGGACAGCTCGCTGAGTGGACCTTCGAGATAGGCACCCTTGAGTTCGAACTCGCCTGCGACCTCGCCGCATTTCCATTCGGGCTGTCCGCTGTCCCGCATCAGAAATTCCAGAGCCGTCTCGCCGGGCAGAAACGGGTCGTGCTGGCGAAGGTAGCCCAGCTTCAGCCTCGGATGCCGGATGATCTCGCCGCGATCCAGTTCTTCCTCATCCAGCAGAATTTTCAGCAGAGTGGATTTTCCGGCCCCGTTGCGTCCAATGAACCCGACCTTGACATCCTCGATGAGCGTGGCTTCCGCCGCGTCCAGCAGGGTTTGATCGCCGAAACTCTTGTGGGCGTCTCTAATCTGCAGCAGCACAGCCATTCGTCAATCCGTCCTCAGTATCCGCAGTCAACGAAAACACATCAGGAGCAACAGCAACCACGAAAAACACGAATGACCCGAAAACGGTTTTCGTGCCATTCGTGTTTTTCGTGGTCGCCTTCAGGCGATAGCATGCCCGGCCCGGCGTGACGGCAGTCTGACCGCCTCGGCCCGAAACCGCTACGAAGGAGACACCCCCGTGAGTGCGGATGCCCGAATCACTGAACTTGGACTCGAACTGCCCCCCGCTCCGGCCCCCGGTGGAAACTACACGCCCGTCGTGCAGGTCGGCGATATGTATTACGTTTCCGGTCACGGACCACTCAAGCCGGACGGCGAGATGATGAAAGGCCGCGTCGGATCAGAGGTCTCTCAAGAGGACGGATACGCGGCCGCCCGCCAGGTCGGACTGACGATGCTGGCAACGCTCAAGGCGAACCTGGGAAGTCTTGACCGCGTCGTGCGCGTTGTCAAAGTGCTCGGAATGGTCAACGCGGCTCCTGATTTCGAAAATCATCCGGCCGTGATGAACGGATTCAGCGACCTGATGGTCGAAGTCTTCGGTGATCCTGGCCGTGCCGCCCGCAGTGCGATCGGCATGGGTTCACTGCCGGGCAACATCAGCGTCGAGGTTGAAGCCATCCTGCAGGTCCGCGATCAAGTCTAGTGTTCTGTCAGTCTTTAGAATCAGGGTTGGGTGGCTGGGGTCGAGCAACGCGAGCCCCCAGTAAACACGTCTGGGGGCTCACTTCGTTCGACCCCAGCCACCCTGAAATCAAAGCCTGACAGAACACAGGTTACTCCTGACGCCGGTTGAATCGCTGCATCCTGTCCGTTGTCTGTCTTCAAAGATCGATTTCGATACGACACACCCGGAGAAACGAATGTCGCTGAAAGTCTCTATTAACGGCGAACTCCTCGCCAAAGAAGACGCCATGATCAGCGTCTATGACCACGGACTGCTTTACGGCGACGGTGTGTTTGAAGGTATCCGGGTTTATGGCGGAAAGGTCTTTCTGCTGGATGAGCACGTCCAGCGGCTCTACGAGAGCGCGTTGGCCATCCGGCTGGAGATTCCGCTGAATGAGCAGGAGATGGCCGCCGCAGTCAACGAAACAGTCGCGGCCAATGAGATCAGCGATGGATATGTGCGGCTTGTCGTGACGCGTGGTGCGGGATACCTCGGGCTGGATCCTCGCCGTACGAGCAACCCGCAGGTCATCATCATCGCCGACACGATCGAGCTGTATCCTGAAGAGATTTACCAGAACGGGATGCAACTCGTGACCGCCACGACGATCCGCAATCACCCGGGTGCGCTCAGCCCGCGGATCAAGTCGCTGAACTACCTGAACAACATCCTGGCCAAGATTGAGGGCACGGATCAGGGGTCAGCCGAAGCTCTGATGCTCAACCACAAAGGCGAGGTCGCCGAATGCACGGGCGACAATATCTTTATCGTCACGGGCGGCAGCCTGAAAACGCCGGGCACGGAAGCAGGCATCCTCGGCGGACTCACGCGCGATGCAGTCATCAGAATGGCGCGGGACGCCGGTTACGAGATTGCCGAAGCTCCCCTTGTCCGACACGACATCTACGTCGCCGACGAATGTTTCCTGACCGGCACGGCCGCGGAGATCGTTCCGGTTGTCAGCCTCGATGGTCGCCAGATCGGCAACGGCAAGCCAGGCCCGGTCACGCAGGACCTGCTGGGCCGATTCAAGGAACTGACTCGCAGCTAGTGCTCTGTCAGCCGTGAAGTGATGGATGTAGCCGAACTCGCCAGAGTTTGGTTTTTCGCCGTGACTCTCGACGTGGCCAAAGTCTCGCGACTTCGGCTACCCCTCGGGCAAACGAATCGGCCGCGGCGGCAATCGCCGCATCAGTCCGGGCGGTTCGCAGCTGGAAATCCACCCACGTCGGTTTGCGGCGCGGTCTCACCGGTATCTGGAGACGAAGCCAGAATCCCCGATCCGAATGTGAAATTCGATTCGGATTCGGGTGCAGGCTCAGTGCCGAGGATGGTTGTCATCAGCAGTGCGAGCATGGCGATGGCGCAAAACAGGACGAAGACTGTCCGCTCCATCCCCGTTGATGACAGGTACTCCGTCCGCTGTTTTTGAGATGCCTGGATGTGATTGCTCATGATGCTTTCCCTGGGCAGATGACACCGCAACTGCTGAGTGGCCCGGCAGACTGGTGTGGTGATGTCTCGTAGCATCCTGCCGACACAAACCAACCAATCAGAATACTCGAATGATGAAGGAGTTATTTCAGGCTAACCTGCCCGGATTGGGTAGATTCACTGCCGCAGCCTGAAAGAATGGTGATCATTCCGATTCTGCCGTCTGTTCTGATTTTGACGATTCTGTGGGATAGGGCCGAATGAGAGCCGGGCAGTAACCGCGGTCTCTAAACAGGGTTTCACTGACGATGCGCGTCTTAGTGTACGGAACGCTGAAACGCGGCGGAACGCTGCACCATCACCTGCAGGCACAGGAGTTCGTCGGCCTCGCACGAAGGGCAAGGCCGGGTCGGCTCTACAAGCTCGGTTGGTATCCGGGCCTCGTCGAGGACAGCAACGGACTGTCCATTGAAGGCGAAGTCTGGGATGTCGATGAGGCGACTTTGACGATCCTGGACGACGTGGAAGGCATCGCCGACGGTCTGTACGAGCGGCGGCCGGTTCCGTTGCTGCCACCGTTCGACACAGATGATGTCGTCACGTACTTCTATCTCGGTGATGTGGCGGGACTTTCCGATTGCGGCGCCTGCTGGCCGGTCGGTTCGTTGTGATAGAGTCCTGGTAGAACAAACCCCGTCGCGGGACTCGAGATCGGCCTTATGTGGACGCTGTTTCTGCACCTCTCCGACGGATACGTGCTCGGCATGGGCCTGTGGCTCCTGCTTATGGTCGTGACGCCGCCATTGCTTGTCCGCCTCCGCCGCCGCTGGAAAGAATCGCGCCGCCGGATTCGAGTGGTGTATTTCTCGCTGACCGTCTGGCTTTGTCTTGTTCCGCTGACGCTGCTCGAAGTCGGATTTGCCCTACTGTACGACACAACGGATTCGTTCGACATGACCAACGTGTCGAATCGATGGTTCGACGTGCATGTCGCTCCGGACGTCAGACAACTGGCGTTCTCGGAGGGGACCGGTATTTCCTTCCGCGGTCCCGACGAGTTTCCGTTACAGCCGCCCGACTCTGTCGAGCACGTTGTCTTTCTGGGGGACAGCTTCACCTTCGGGCACGGTGTGCCGAGCGTCAGCGACCGGTTCTCAAATATCCTCGATACGTCGCTGTCTGCCGGGACGCGCTCCGCCGACCTGAGGAAGCCCGACTGCCTGGTTTCGAATCTCTCGTGGCCTGGCACCGATCTTCTGTGGGTCGAGTCCGTGTTGCAGCACGTGTTCGCAACCGGCGGCCGAATCGATCGCGCCGTGTACGTGCTTTGCCTGAACGACATCGAATCTCTGCACGATCCCCGGATGAAGCAGAGTACGGAACTGCAGACGTTCGATCCGCCGACATTTCTGTTTCGCGACACCTACTTCTACAACTGGCTCTACTTTCGGTCGCAGCTCCTGTTCCGCTCGGACGTGCGGGACTACTACTCATTCGTCCTCGAGTACTACTCGAGCGAGCCGTGGGAGCGCTTTGCAGTCGCGCTGATGCGCACGCAGACGCTCTGCCGCGACAACGACTGCGAACTGTCGGTCGTCGTATTTCCGTTCATGCACAACCTGGGTCCCGAGTATCCCTTCCGCGGCATTCACGAGCAGATCGTCGAGTTGTGCGAGCAGCGACAGATTCCCGTCGTTGACCTCGAACCCGATTTGACGGCTCGTGCATCCGCTGGATTGACGGTCAATCGCTTCGACGCGCATCCGAATGAGCAGGCGCACGCGATCGTCGCCGAGACCATTGAACGCAGTTGGTTTCGCCCGGACGGAGCGAGTGATCGCGACGCAGGCGGGTCGCTGGCAAGGCCATCTGGCGAGTGATACGATCGCTTTTTGCCGCATTTTCCGGGACGGTTGCGTCCTGAAACGGTGACTCCCTCCTGCGTTTCCCGCCCCGTTGCTGCCCCCTGCCCCTGCCTGTCGATTCCATGCTGGCCCACGGCTGGCATTTTCTCCGCACAATTCGGAACCCACAGACTAAGGAACGTCGCACATGTCCGAGAACCAGCCCTCGCGTCGATCTCATGCTGCATGGCCGCTGGCCCTCGTGACTGTCGCTCTGCCACTGGTGGCGGCGCTGGTTGTCTCTGGTTGCACGGCCGAAGGCGACACGCCTGGTCCAGATGATCCGACAATCCCTGCGCAGGACGCCCCGGTCAAGTTCCTGAGTATGGGAACGGCCCCGATCGGCGGGACATTCCCAATCGTGGGCGACGCGATCGCACAGACGCTGAACAATCACAAGGGCGACATCAACTGGAAGGTCCAGGCCAAGGGAACCAAGGGCTCGCAGGCCAACATCCGTGGTCTCGATTCCGGGACGCTCGAACTGGCACTGTCGAATTCGGCCATCAGCTATTTCGCGGTACGAGGTGAATCCACTTGGGACAAGACCTACGACATTCGCGCGGTTGTCACGATGGCTCCCAACGTCGCCATGTTCGTGACCAAAGCTGATTCCGGCATCAAGTCGATCGCGGACCTGAAAGGTAAGCGTGTTGTCATTGGTCCGGCTGGTGCCGGATTCGAGATGTTTGTTGGCCCGATCCTTGAAGAGCACGGCGTGACGTTTGACGACTTCACCAAACTCAACTCACCAATGGGACCAGCAGTCGATCTATTGGGTGACGGTGACGCGGATGCGGCGTTCTTGGGCGGAGCGGTCCCGGCGGCAGCCATCAGTCAGGCGGCATCCTCATTCGACATCGTGTTTGTCCCGTTCGATCCTGATGTCCGCGAGACGCTGATTGAGAAATATCCATTCTTCAACGGTGTGACCGTTCCCGCCGAGACGTATCCCGGTCAGGAAGAAGATTATGCCGGCCTGAACGTCGGTTCGATGCACGTCATCACTTCGGCTTCCGTCGATGAGGACCTGGTTTATCAGGTCACGAAGTCGATCTGGGAAAACCGTGCTGACGTCGCCGCCAAGCATGGAGCCGGAAAAGCCATCAACCCGAAGAACGCAGCCCGCTACACCGGCACCGACTTCCATCCCGGTGCGATCAAGTTCTACGAGGAATCTGGTATCTGGCCGAAGGCAGAAGGCGACGCCCCTGCTGAAGAGCCGGCAGCAGACAAGCCGGTTGATGAGCCCGCTGAAGATGCACCGGCTGAGTGACTGACAGTTGAGCGTAAGTAACACCCACTGGCGTCCGCCCTGCAATCTCAATTGTCGACAATCCAGAAGCCCGGCCTTTCCATAGGGCCGGGCTTCTTTTCCAAAATCCCGCTTCTTCACAACACCGGTGGGAGCCCCACGTGGCAGAGACTTCGAACGAAGACCGGGCAGATCAACCGTCCGCGAGCGAGCCGCCAAAACCGGCATCGGCCCTGTCAGCCACATACACCGATTTCGCCAAAGCCGCTGCACTCACGTTAAGCGTGCTGCTGTCCTTCTTCACGATCGCCGAAGTGAATTACCACTTCCTGCAGCCGCAGTCTGCGCTCGCTCTGTTCGTGATGTTTGGGATGCAACTGTGTTTCCTTAGCTTTCCGATTCATCCGAAGCTGAAAGACAACGAGTTCTTCCGCTGGGTCGATGTGCTGCTGGGCGTTGCGGCTGCGTCGTGCTGCGCTTACGTCTTTGTGCAGACAGAACCACTTGAGTTATTTCAGAAGTACTGGGCGAACGGATCGTCGCTTGCGAACCGAGCTCAGGCGGAAACTCAGACCGACATTTACGTTGGCCTGGTCGGACTGATTCTTGTCTTCGAAGCCACGCGCCGCGCCATTGGTTTGATCGTGCCGCTGCTGGCACTCTCGTTCGTGGCGCATTCGTTCTACTGCTATGGAGCACAGTCGCTGGGCTGGCCGCAGATGCAGAGCTGGATGCTGCCGCATGCCGGCCAGGATCTGCAGGGGCTGGTCAGCACGACGTTCCTCCAGACTCTGGGAGTCTTCGGTCCCGCAGCCGGAGTCATGTTCAAGTACGTGTTCCTGTTCGTCGTGTTCGGTGCCTTTCTGGAAATGTCCGGCGCGACGCAGTTCATCATCGACTTCGCTGAGCGTGTCTTTGGCCGCAGCCCAGGTGGACCGGCCAAAGTATCGGTGCTGGGCAGTGGGCTGATGGGATCACTCTCTGGCAGTGCCGTAGCCAATGCGGTGACAACCGGCGCATTCACGATTCCGATGATGCGAAACGCTGGATTCGAGCGCCATATCGCCGGCGGGATCACAGCCGCGGCCGCATCTGGTGGAGCCCTTGTTCCGCCGGTCATGGGTGCTGGCGCGTACATGATGCTGGAACTGGTGCAGCCGCAGGTCACGTTCCTGCAGGTGGCGAAAGCGGCGCTCATACCGGCGATCTTGTATTACCTCTCAATCTTCCTGATCGTCCACTTCTATTCGCAGCGCATTGGAGTCCAAGCGGCCCAGAAGCCGGATTCCGAGCGAGGTCCGCTATGGACGTACGAGGCGGTCGTCTTTTTCGGAGCGCTGGGCGTTCTGGTCGGACTATTGGTCTGGGGCTTCTCACCATTTAAGGCTGTGACAGGATCGCTGATCACCATCCTGTTCCTGTCAATCTTCCGTCGTGCGTTGAAGATGGGCACGACTCCTCGCCTGCTGGCACTGGGCGCGTTCGTTGCTGGCACGCTCGTGCATCACTTTGGCTACTCCCAGACCGTTGATGTTCCTTCGCTGCGACAGGTCTTCGAAGCCTGGCTGAACTCGGCGCTGGTCGGCATGTTCTGTCTGCTGGTATTCGGGTTGGCCCATTCGGCGTGGCGACCCGCAATCCTGAAGGCCTTCACGTCGTCGGCGCGAAACGGCGTTTCCCTTGTCGCGGCGAGCGCCTGCGTCGGGATCATCATTGGAATCGTTCAGCAGACCGGCATTGCCAACGACTTCAGCGCCAGCATTAGAGACGTTGTGGAAACAAATCTGTTTCTGGCACTGCTCGGGATCACCGTCTGCTCAATTATCCTCGGAATGGGAGTCCCGTCGGTCGTCTGCTATCTGCTGATGGCCACGCTGATGGGCTCACTACTGAGTGAACTCGGCGTGATCCCACTGTCAGCGCACCTTTTCATTTTCTACTTCGGCATGATGTCGATGGTCACGCCGCCGGTGGCACTGGCGGCCTATGCAAGTGCCTCGATTGCCGAGGCGCCGATCATGAAGACGGCGTTCGCCGCGTTCCGCTTCTCGCTGGTCGGCTTCACGTTGCCGTTCATGTTCGTGTATCGGCCCGAACTGACTTTGCAGAGTGACAAGCCCGAGATCAAGACGGTCTCGTATCGCCAGAACGACGGTGAGCCGGGCGTGCTGCGGGCCACGTTCCAGAAATTTGGTAAGCCCGTTCCCGGTTCCGAAATCTCTCTCGACCGACCTGACCGCGACGACTCAGTCACTGCGGTGACAGGACTATACGGGGACCTGAGAACCGAACTCGCGACCGGCGGATGGACAGTCAGTCTGCGTTTTCCGAATGAGCAGACGGAAGAGGAAGAGCTTCGTGGCGACCCCGTGACGTACGGCGATTCGCTGCACATCGGAGCAATCGACGTCTACGATCAGGTGCGAGACCCCGAGTCGATCACCGATGAAGATAAGAAGAACTTCTCGTTCGCCTGGGGGCGCTTCACCGACCAACGGCTTTCCATTGTCAGCGTGATCACTTCGAGCGGAACGGCGGTCATAGGAATTTGGGCACTGGCCGCCGGGCTGGCCGGGTTCATGCGTCACAGGCTCAACGTCAGTGCGCGCAGTCTGCTGTTCGTTGCGGCCGCGTTTCTGCTCTATCCGGGCGTCACACCGATCTCTGATTTGATCGGCCTGTTGGTCTTTCTGGGTGTGTCAGCAGCCACATGGAAAGCCGCCTCACCGTTCGTGATCCCCCCGGTGCCGGAAGACGGAGCACGGGAGTAGACGGATTCACCCGCCCCTCAGTGCAACGTGTTTCAGGCCTGTGCGAGTACTCGACCCGTTCGAGGACATTCCCGAAAGAACCTGAGTTCTGTCACACGTACTCGGGTGTACGCAGTTCTCCGCGAATTTCCGTGGGCGTGACCAGGCCGGTCGCGACGGAATCGACAAGCTCTCCGTCGATCGTCTCGTTGTTCCCGGCCATGCCGGCGATCAGGGACAACTCACACAGCCGGCTGATCAATCGGGGACAGCCGCGCGAATGCGTTTGCAGTCTCAGCAGAGCGTCGTGATTAAAGATGTCCGGATCGCCGCCGGCTCGTGTCAGCAGATCGCGAACCATTGCTTCGGTTTCGTCAAGCTGCAGCGGCATCAGCTCGACGCGCAGGTCAGAGATGTCTCCCAGAAATTCGGACAGCCGCGGCAGGTCTCCCGTGCGGACCGAGGCGATGTACGTCGCAAGTCCATTACTTTCCCCGGTCACACCCAGCAGGCGTTCGATCAGGCTGTGACAGGTTGTGTCAGCTCGTTCCAGATGGTCCAGCACGAAAACGGTCTGCGTCCGCGACAGTTCCAGTGATGTGATTCGATCCGTGATACGCCGCCACAGACTCCAACGGGATTCGTTTTCCGATGGAGACAGCCGCAACTCGATGGCCAGTTGCCACAGCAATTCGTGCGCGTCGATGCCGAGCAGATTGAGTGACACAATCTGGCGTTGCGATCGCCGGCACTGCTCACAGACAGCTCGCAGCGTCAGCGATTTGCCCGTCCCGGATTCACCACTCAGCAGGCCGAACTGACGACGCTGTTCAATCACGAAGAACAGACGAGCCAAAGCCTCTTCGTGAACCGGACTCTCGTGAAACCAGCGCGTGCTCAGGCGGTTCGAAAACGGAGACTCGGAGAGACCCCAGTACGCTTCGTACATTTCGGCTCGCCTTCTCTGGTGAGTGGTCATGAACACATCACGCGTGCGCACACACGCAGTGGATCGCCAGCGCAATCGATGCTGTCGCTAAGATCGGCATAACCGAACTGGCGGCTTGAGCCGAAGTTCGTTTGGGACCGTGTCGGATTCATCTCGACGGACCGTCGATCAACCCGCTGGTCCCAGACCGGCGATCGGTGAGGCGTGATACACCGGGTACGGTCGACCGGCCGGGTCCTGCCAGTGAGCGTCACGCGGAATGCCCAGCGTCGAGTAAATCGTTGCGGCGAGATTCTCGGGCGTTTGCGGATCGTTGACGGGATAAGCGCCGATTCGATCGGTCGCTCCAATGACATTGCCACCCTGCACACCGCCGCCGGCGAAGAGCATCGACTGAGCTGCTCCCCAGTGATCGCGACCAGGAAGCTTGTAGACATTCAGTTTCGAGATCTTCGGCGTCCGTCCGAATTCACCTCCGACGATCACCAGCGTTGAATCCAGCAGTCCCTGTTCCTGCAGATCGTCAAGCAGCGCCGACAACGACTGATCAAACGGCGGCAACAGTCGACGCAAAGACGGAAACAGATCGCCGTGCTGATCCCAGGTCGATCCGCGCCCGAGATTCACCTGCACAAGCCGCACACCGACTTCCACCAGGCGGCGCGCCAGCAGCATGGACGACCCGAACAGATTTCGTCCGTACGCATCCAGTCGTCTGGGATCCTCATTCTCCAGATCGAATGCCTGACGGACGTCGCCCGATGTCAGCAATGACAGAGCCCCGGCGCGGTCCCGGTCCAATCGCTGGACTGCTGACTGCCGGTCGAGATCCCGACGACGTTTTTCAACTTCCGCCAGCAGGTTTGCTCGCCGGTCAAGGCGATGAAGCGACAGCGTGTCGGGCAGTTTCAGGTTCGGCGACTGAAACACCGGATACACCGAGTGCTTGAACGGCGGCTTGTTGGAAAAGTAGAAACAGTTCGGGCAGTCTCCATACCCGTTGCAGTCGCTGGACGCATTGATCAGCCAGGGATCGTGGCGGGCTCCCATCAGCCCGGCGGTTTGACCTGGACGAAGAGCGTGGTTGACGTTCGTAATCAGACGAGGCAACACGGCCGTTGCCGGCAGACCGCCGGGTCCACGCAACTGACTGCCTGCCACAGAAAGCATGGATGGGAAATCCGTTGGTTGTGGCTTCGTACGCTTGAGACCAGGCGGCAGGTTGCTGCGCCCGGTACTCATGATGTGGATGCCTTCTCCGTGGTCATTGCTCGTATGAGTGAGCGATCGGAGCAGACTCCATTGCCGGCTGCGTTCCGCTAGACGCGGCAGGTGTTCGCAGATGCGGAGGTCCGGGGTTTGAGTGGCGATCGAAGTGAACTCGCCTCGAACGTTGTCCGGTGCCAGCGGCTTCATATCGAAGCTCTCCTGCTGCGACAGTCCTCCGCTCAAAAAGACGTAGATCACCGATCGAATTGTGCCGGTGGTTGCGCCGCTGTCCTTCGCAGCGGCCTGCCAGCGGAGCACATCGGCCAGCGAGAGGCCCAACAATCCGATCCCGCCAACCTGCAGTGCCGCACGTCGATCCATGCGGAGATGCTGAATTCCTGTCGGCTCCAAAGTCCTGTCCTTTGTCAGCGAAGCTGATGATCTGCGGCACTGGATTCGTAAAGATCATCGTAGACCAGAGCCACCCCGCAGTCATGTGGGAGTCCACTCCCCACTGTCGTTGCACTCGCTCTGAGCGTATCGAGTTGCGATACTGATGCTCCCCCTTGAATCGCAGATCCCACCGCGAAATCCGCCACAATGTCCCGCCCCCGTTGGTTTTCTCCATGACCCAGCGCGCTGCTTCTTTTGCATTCGTCGTCACACTTGCCGGCGTGTCGCTCAGCCTTGCTGCTGACGACACGTCCGTATTGCCCGACTTTGAACGTGATGTGCGTCCCATTCTGCAGAAACACTGTGTCCGTTGTCATGGGGCGAAGAAGCAGGAGTCCCGGGTGCGGCTCGACAATCTGTCGACCAATCTGATCGCAGAACGCGCCGCCGCTGAGACATGGAACGAAGTCCTCAACGTACTCCAAGCCAGCGAGATGCCGCCTGAGGACGAGCCGCAACTGACAGCGGAACAGCGCAGGACGCTCACGAGCTGGGTCTCGACGGCGATCAAACAAGCCGTCGATGCTCAACTCAGCACCGGAGGACGCGTCGTACTCAGGCGACTGAATCGAGTCGAGTATCAGAACACAATGTTCGACCTGCTTGGTCTGGATATGGACTATGCGCGTGATCTGCCTCCCGACAGCGTTTCGTCCGATGGGTTTCTCAACAACGGACAGTCACTGCAGATGTCGTCACTGCAACTTGAGTACTACCTCGAAACAGCCAGGCGCGCTCTTGACCGCGTGATCGTCAGCGGACCGACTCCACAGGTGTACGAGTACGAATTTACGAAGAGCAACGTCGGCGGCTGGCTGGGCAACGTGGACCGGACAAATCGTCTGCAACGCAATCAGTCCTTTCTGGCAACGATGAAGAAGGACTATCCCGAAGAGGGCGAGTTTCTGATCCGCGTCAAACTGTCGGCCGAATTACGACCGGACACAGGATTTCCATTACTGGAATTGTCGGTTGGATATCGGCCGGACACCAAAATCCTCTTTCACCCGGCCGGCACGGTTGAAATCACATCGCCGGACGAGCAGGTGTTCGAGTTCCGCGGCCGGCTGGAGAATCATCCCCTGCCTGTACGCGGGCAGGGCAAGTATCCGGGACTGGTCGTGCGTGCCCGAAACGTCTTTGACGACGGCTCACCACGGCCGAAGAAAGAAAAGAAAAAGGGGTTTCCCGACGAGCCGCACCTGTCGGTGATCAACATTCAATCCGTTGAGTTTCACGCTCCGTACTTCGACGAGTGGCCGCCGGCTCTGCATCGGCGCATTCTGTTCGATTCACCTATCCGCGACACCGACGAACCGGGCTACGTGGCCGAGGTACTGGCTCGTTTCATTCAGCGGGCTTATCGCCGTCCTGCGGAAGCGAGCGAAGTCGAAGCAATGGTCGAGTTCTTTGACGCGATCCGGCCGGAATTCCCGACGTTCGAGGAAGCGATCCGCGAAACGCTGGCCATGGTTCTGATCCGGCCGGACTTCCTGTACCTCATGGAAGTGGCCGGCGACGCAAAGCGAACTGTGGGTGATTGGGAACTCGCCGCGCGACTGTCGTACTTTCTATGGAGCACGATGCCGGACGAGCCGCTGACGCTTCTGGCAGCCTCCGGAAAGTTGCATGAACCGGATGTCCTGTCAGCAGAAGTCGAGCGTCTGTTGGATGACCCCCGGTCTTCACGATTCATTGAGCAGTTCACGTCGCAATGGCTGCACCTGGATGTGATGGACCGAGTCGCGGTCAGCCTCGAGTACCACCCGAAGTTTGACGACACGATCAAAGTTCACATGCGCGCGGAGTCTGAACTGTTCTTCTCCGAATTGCTCAAGCATGACTTGAGTGCGCTGAACCTGTTGTCTTCAGATTTCACAATGCTCAACGGACCGCTCGCTCGCCACTACGGAATTGAGGGTGTCTTTGGGCGTGAGTTCCGACGCGTATCGCTCAAACCAGAACAACACCGCGGTGGCCTGCTGGGACAGGCGAGTGTTCTGCTCGCCAATTCGACGGGTTCGGATTCCCATGCCGTGCGGCGTGCCGTGTGGATTCGTGACCGATTGCTTAATGATCCGCCAGCGCCGCCTCCGCCTGATGTCCCGTCTCTGGACGAGGCCGATCCGGAATTTCTCAAGCTCTCAATTCGCGAGCAGTTAGAGGTTCACCGCGATACGGAATCGTGCGCATCATGTCATCGCAACATCGATCCGTGGGGGATCTCGCTGGAGAACTTTGATGCTGTCGGGTTGTGGCGCGATGAAGTGCGTCGCAAATCGGGCAAAAACTTCGAGACACAACCGGTGAATGCAACGGACACATTGCCGAATGGTCGAGAAATCGCAGGGGCCGACGCTCTGCGCAATTATCTGGTGACAGAGAAGAAGGACGAGTTCGCTCGGGCGCTGGTGGCGCGACTCATGACGTACGCACTGGGACGACGTTTGGAGCTGAGTGATCAGGCGGCGATCGACGATCTCACGGGCGAATTTGCGAAGAGCGACTACCAGTTGAGAGGTCTGATCCAGAATATTGCAGCCAGCGTGCCATTCCAGACGAAATAAAGTCCGGGTAGATTGACTGGCTGCGAAAACGAATCATGTGAGGGAATTGGAATCATGAAGTCAAAGTCCTGGCATCTGGATCGACGATCGTTTCTGCTCGGCACCGGCGTTTCGCTCGGACTGCCGTGGCTGGAATGCATGGCTGGCGCTGGCACTGATTCCACGCAGAAGCCTGTCAGTCAGCCCCGCCGCCTATGTGCCATGTATTTCGGGTTCGGAGTCAGCCTGCCGAAGGAAGACAGCGAGCAGGCCATGTGGCGATGGTTTCCGAACGGAGAGGGTCGCGAGTTTCAGTTCACGGAGACTCTGAAGCCGCTGGAGGATCTCCGTGAAGATGTGACCGTGCTCGGCGGACTGTCACATCCCAACGGCCGCAAGATGGGGGGACACGACACCGGTGACACGTTTCTGACCGGTGCGCTGATCAACGGCGGGTATCTGCGGAACACGGTCTCGCTTGATCAGGTCGTTGCGCAGGCGTTTAGTGACCAGACACGATTTTCGTCTCTGGTCATGTCGACCGACGGCGGCGTGGGTGAGCCGACTCGATCGAGCACGCTTTCATACGACGGCAAAGGCCGCCCGATCCCCGCTCTGAACCAGCCGCAGCAGATATTCGACCGCTTCTTCGGGGCCGGTGACGCCGATCTGATCGCCAGACGACGACGCCTGGTCAGCGCGTCGGGAATGCTGGATCGCGTGCTTGAGGATTCGCGTTCACTGCGACGCCGGCTGGGTCGACACGACCGCGAGAAATTCGACGAGTACCTCGCGTCTGTGCGTCAGATCGAACAGCGCGTCGAACGTTCGCAACGGTGGCTTGAGATTCCGCGTCCGGAGCTGCGTGACGAAGAGCGGGACATGCTGCATCTCGACTCCGACGATAAGGCTCCGTTGAATTTCATCCGTACGATGTACGATCTGATTTATCTGGCGTTTCGCACTGATTCGACGCGTGTCGCCACCTATCAGATCACCAACATGGCCGACGCCTCGTCAAGAGCTGGAAAGTTCCCGCAACTGGAGGGCTTTAAGAACTCGCTGCATACCCTGGCTCACGGTTGGAACAAACCGGAAGGCGCGGTGCAGCTGGGCGAATGGGACCGGTTCATGGCCGAGCAGTTCGGTTACTTCCTCGGCCGGCTCGCATCAGCGGAAGAGGAAAACGGTTCGGTACTCGACAACTCAATTGTGCTTTACGGCAGCAGCAACAGCCAGACTCACAACAACAACGACTACCCGCTGATCCTGGCCGGCGGCCGCAAACTGGGCCTGCAACACGGCCAGTTCCGCAAATTCGGGGCGAACGTGCCGTTGTCGAATCTGTTCGTCACAATGCTCAATCGCCTCGGAGTCTCGACCGAGAACTTCGCCGACAGTTCTGGCGAAATGACTGAAGTACTGGCCTGACAAGCGATCGACATGGAGATCGTGCGGAAGCCGACTCACACGCTGCCTCTGCGAGCCACGCCCGTCAACGGCGACCGGCAGGGCGTGGTTCGCCGAACGCTCACCGTTTTCACTGCTGCGTGTGGGAAAACTGCTGGCCGACGCCCTTGCCGACGTCAGTCCATACGGACGTAGTTTCTGGCCGGACCGGATGAAAAGGCGATGCTCTGAAGCAAGCATATTTGGATTTCGGAGACAGCAAACCGCCGAAATCGTTGAACGGTGGTGCAATAGAGAACTTGGACTTTGAATAGAACGTAATGAATACACTTGCGCGAATTACCGTTTGGTCCGATATTTCTGGCATTGATGTGTTTACCAACGCGAGCGAGTCTTCGCCGGACTGTGTCGAGGGAAAGACATGGAAGACCGAAGGGGACCTTGCGTCCGACGAGATTCAGGAAGTGATGGAGTGGCTTGAGTCGCAGGGAGCCAGGCCGGCGTATAAGCGACTTGGGGATTTCCAGTGCTACAAGCTTGAACTCGTTCGGATTTATTCAGACGACGAGCTGCGAGACTACAGATGGTTCACTCTTGAGCCATCAGCCGTGTACACAGGAGGGATCTGGGAGGGAACCTGGCACATCGACAAATCGTCAATGGACGAGGTCGTCCCACTGGCTCGTGTTGCAGGTGAGCAGGGTATCGTTGTGTCCACGCCATTTCGTTCGGAGATTCTTGCTTCGTGCCCCATTGGCGTGACGATGACACCCATTGCTGTCGTCGCTGACCAAAGCGGAGCGTCTGAAGAAGCTGATGCTCCTGTGGCCTATAGCTTGGGCAGCGAAATGCAGTTTCCGCCTCTCCTGACTCCTCCTTGTGAGTTTGTAAATGCAAGCGCGCGGCCGGTTGACACGTGTGATCATACGAAAGGATTTTTTCTTGCGGAAGGACACTACAGGGAACCCGAGCTGCATTATCGAAAGGAAGACGTCACACGAGTCGGAAATGCCGACGTCGCTATGACGAATGAGGTGTTCGGCTTCCGCCATCAGATATCTCAGGGGCTTGTCGTGTCCCACCGCTTTCGACAGCTTGTACATTCTAAGGGTATTCAGGCACACTGGTTTCCCGTCCACGAACATTGACACTCCCATGAGCACCGATGGAATACCCTGTGAGCAACCCCACACCAGAGGAATCAAGACTCGGCGACGCAGTTCTCTCGAGTGAATCGAAACCCGTCGCGGACCTTCTCGGGCAAGGCGTCAACCGATGTTACTGACGATGGCGATTCTGTGCTGGTACTGGCAGCACGGTAGCCGGGCGTCAATTGCGCCCCCGCTGAGAACGCGAGATCGCGACCATTGCGATCGCCATGGGCAGTATCGTGCCGAGGATTCCAAAGAACCCGCTGGACATGGCATACCCGGCGACCGTCGCAATTTCGGCTGGCTTCGGTGCCGTGCTGGACATCGCCATGGCAGAGAATTGTCCGTACGCAGAATAGGTGGCGAGCAACGCGGCAAGTCCCGGAAGTGGAGAAAGGCAGGCATAGATCTTCGTGCCGAGCGGGAACCTGGGCTTTGCAATCAGCGCCACGCCGACGACGGACAGAGCCAGTCCCAGCAGGAGATACGACAGCCCGCCAGCGCGGAACAGGAATCCAAAATACGACAATTGCTGAACCTGGTCTCCGGGCGGCATCGTGGTTTCTTCCTGGTATCGATTATTCGTCGTTTTTCAACTGCTCGGCGAAGCGACGTTCGCGGTCGGCTCGGTCTTTGTCGCCGCGGGACTCGTAGACCTTTGCCAGGACTGAATGGATGTCGGCGTCCATGACGTCAATGTACAGGGCCTGACCGGCCCATTTGCCGGCTGCTTCCAGGTCGTCACGTTCAACTGCCATTTGTGCCAGCTTCTTGCGGACGACTGCGTTGTCTCCATCGAGTCGGGCGATCGACTCCAGCACGCTTTGCAGTTTGTCGGTCTCACCGAGCTTCACGTAAGCGGCGGCCTGTCCCTTCAACCACTCGTCCGTCCCGGGCAGATACGCTTTTCCGATGCCCAGCTTGTCACGTCCGAGTTCGTAGAGACGCGCCGCGTCCGCGGCTTCGCCCTGCAGCAATCGGACGCGGGCCAGCATGCCGAGCACTCGGCGATCCGGTTTCTCGGCATCCAGCGCCGTCTGCAGAAACTCCTCTGCTTCGTCGATGTCCTGCGCCAGCATTTCGAGCTGAGCCAGCACGACGGCGGCCAGCGGCTCGCGGGCGTTCTTTTCGAGTGCGGCTTCCGCCAGTTCGCGCGCCTGACGACGACGGTTCACTTTCAGCATCGCCGCCGCGAAGCCCGCCATCGCGGACGGGTCGTCCGGGTTCGCGTTGAAGTATTTCTCGAGGTCGGCAAGTGACTTCGGCGCTTCGACTGCCGATCCGCCGAGTTCTTCTTCCACAATTCGCTTCAGGAACGCGTGATAGCCCGCTTCGAATTCTTTGACAGACACTTTGAAGACCTGCTCAATCCCCGTGTTCGTCGGGACATTCCGCCGATACGAGTCCAGCAGCGCGGCAATCGTTTCTTCTCCGTAGGTTTCAATCATGTACTGGGCGTACAGCCGGCTCTGGCAGTAGGCGAACTGCCAGTCGAGTGGTGTCGGCGGCCGGACGAAAATCTGTGTCAGTTCGTCGAGGCTCCACAATTCGCCGCGCGGGACGCGTTCGAGTAACAGCCTGTTCCACACGGCCGGGCGTTCGATGTTCTCGCTGGTGACGGCCAGAGCCTCTGTGAACCAGTGCGGGATGTTGAATCGCGTCTGCTGCAGCGTGACCACGTGAACGAACTCGTGCTTGATGACTCTCGCCCAGTTGTACGGCTTCTCGACCGCCGTGGGCGACGACAGCGCGACCATCATGCCTGTCGATGCCCCGATCGTCTGAATCCAGGGCAGCCCGATCATGCGGGCGCTGAACCATTGATGAGCCGACAGGCCCTTCGCGTTGTGATAGATCTCAAACGTTGTGCGGTTCGGCGGCTCGAACTGGTACAGCTCGACCAGTTCGGCGTAGACCTCTTCGAGGTACTCAGCCATGTATTCGCCCAGGATGCGGTCGGCCTGAGAATCGACACGAATGACAAAGTGGTCGGTTGAAATCGTCTCGTATCCACCGAGGACGCCCAGCACCTTGCGCATGTTACTGACACGCACGTGATACGGGTCGGCCTTAAACGCATCGTCGAGAATCTCCTTCGCCTGTTCACTTCTGCCCATCTGCATGTAGAGCATTCCCAGGGCCGTCTTCGGCTGCGACAACTGCGGCATCAGGCGGATCGCATGCTGGTACAGCTTCTCGACCATGTCGAATTTACGCTTCGTCTCCAGTCCTCTACCAAAGGCTGCCAGAAAGACGCCCGGCTTCGGGTTCCGTCGAGCGACGCCAATGACGAGTTCTTCCAACCGGGTTGGCTGTTCAGGAACGTCGTCGTCGATCGCGTCCAGGTTGGCGAGCAACTGCTTCAGCCGCTCATCGTCTGCGTCGGCATCCGCTTTTGCGTCGATCAAGTAATAACAGGCGGCAATTCGTCCGAGCGTGCCCTGATCGACCGCGTTGACCTGTTCGGCCTTCTGCAGACTTTCCAATGCCGCACTGATTTCGCCCTTCGTCAGCTCGACATCCGCTTTGAGCTGCAGAGCAATCACCGAGTTTTCCTGAACGGCGACGGCCTGCTTCGCGAACAGCGCGGCCTGATCGAGGTCGTGTTTCTGCAGCGCGGCAGCTCCCAGAGCCACGATGGCCTCAACGGCGCGAGGGTTGATGGCGAGCGCCTTCTTCAGATCGGGAATCGCCTGGGCTCGGTTGTATTTCTCCAGCAACAGGGCACCGGACACGAGATGCGTCTGCCAGGACAGCTCGTCGTCCTTCAGAGCATCGGTGCACAGTGTGTTGATGACGAAGCCGAAAATCTGCGAGACGCTGTGCCATCGCGCGTATTCCGCTGAGCCTTCGGCAACCAGCATGAGTGTTTCCGCATCTGTTGGCTGCTTGCGGTTGTAGTAGCGCACGAACCAGCGAAACCCAATGTCAGCTTCTTCGAGTTGCCCCAGCTCGACCTGCAGTCTCGTCTGTACCATCCGGGCGCGAGCGTGATCTGCATCGTGCTCCAGTGCCGCCTGGCAGGATACAGCGGCCTCTTCCAGTCGCCCGATGGCGAACTGCAGTTCGGCCAGCCGGGCAAGGATGTTCGGGTCTTCCTGGTCAGCCGCGGCGAGCTTCGCGATGGCTTCGGTGTACTGTCCCTGAGCTTCCAGTGAGCGACTCAGACCAACGGCCGCCGGCACGCTATCGGTCTCGGTTTCCAGGATCGCCACGTAGTCGGCCGCCGCCTCTTCGTAACGACCCTTCTGCAGGTGCTCACGCGCGTCCTCCAATCCCTCCGCGAAAGCAGGCATCGAGAACGCGAGAAACACGACAATCAGGTGGGCGCGGACAGGACTCATGGTTCCACTCCGTTCGGCAGATTGAGGACTCGTGCCACGGTGCAGAAATGGTGTCCCACGCGAGGCTGCGTGACCCGTGAGCCGACGGCGCTAGCCGCGGGTGCAATCGGGCGTTGACTGGCGACCCGCGGCTAGCGCAGTCGGCTCAGAAATGGAACATCAATTCTGCATCACAGCACCAGGCCATGATGACCCATCCGACGGTCTGTGAATACGAAACAGGCACACGACGTCGCTTCGAGACCTGAATTCAGAGTCGTTCCTTACACAGTACGGCACCCTCCGCTAACGTCCGGCCACGAAATCGTCGCCGGCTGATCAGCCGGTCGGGAACGACATCTGACGACTGGAAATACCCTGTGCAGGACCTGGCGGACAAGTGGGCATTGATCACCGGAGCGTCATCCGGAATCGGTGAGGAATATGCGCGACAGTTCGCGGCGCTGGGCATGAATCTGATCATCGCGGCCCGGCGGGAAGATCGTCTGAACGCACTCGCTGCGGAGCTACAGGACCGGTACTCCGTTACGGTCGCTGTGTTGCCGGTCGACCTGCTGGCAGACGGACAGCCAGCCGGTTTACTGGAACAGGTACGGCAGCTCGGTCACCCGGTCGAAGTGCTGATTAACAACGCGGGATTCGGAATCCTCTCGCGAGTCAGCCAGACAGAACCCGCTCAGGCCAGCGAGATGATCGCCCTGAACATCAAGGTGCTGGCCACATTGACGTATGAGCTGCTGCCCGACCTGCTGGCTCGGGGTAGCGGGACGGTGATCAACATCGCATCGGTCGCCGCGTTTCAGCCGATCGTCTACATGCCCGTGTACGCCGCGACGAAAGCGTTTGTCCTGCACTTCTCCGAATCCTTGTGGGCGGAAGTGCGTGACCGGGGTGTGCATGTTCTGGCCGTCTGTCCGGGCCCGACGAAATCCGAGTTCTTTGATCTGGCCGGGATGAACGGCTGGTACACGAAACTATCGCACACGCCAGCAGATGTTGTGGGTGCGACGTTGCGGGCCATGAAGCGAAAAAAGAACTTCACTGTTGTGGGATGGTTGAACCGTCTGGTAGCTGTGTCACCTCGGGTCACCGCGCGGAGAGTGGTGATCAAACTGTCCGAACGCATTATGCGACCAGATCGCGGTTGAAAACCTGCGGCGATATTCGTCAGTATCGTGCAGGGCCTGACGGGGACATAGATCATGCAGTTCGCTCAATCGCTTCTTTTCTGCTCGCTGTTCGTGTTAACAGCTTCCGGTTTTTGCCGCGCCGACGTGCTGGAGTTGACCAGTGGCGGCCGACTCAGCGGCACGCTCGCCGCAGACACGGCCGACGACGCCGAAATCCTGCAGATCACACTGCTGACCGGTGCCGAGGTCCGCATTCCGGCCTCGCTGGTCAAAGAAGTCGTGCGTCGTCCACTGAAGTTTGAGGAATACGAAGTCCGGGCAAGGCACATCGACACAACAGCCCCGGCACACTGGGACATGGCCGAGTGGTGTCGCGAACAGAACCTCGACGCACAGCGCGACTATCACCTGGAACGAGTCCTCGAGTACGACCCCGAACATCGGAAGGCGCATTATGGACTCGGCCACACTCGGCAGGACGACAAGTGGCTGACGCGTGAGGAATTCGAAGCCCAAAAGCGAGCCGCGGGTTTCGTCAAATTCGAGGGAAAGTGGATCCCGGCCGAGAAACTCGACCAATTGCAGGCCAATTCCGCAAGCTCCAAAGCGCAGGCCGAGTGGTTTCGGAAAGTCCGAGTATGGTTCAACTGGGCCAGCGGGCGCGATGCTCGCCGTCAGGCCGACGGACTTGCAAACCTCAAGACGATCCGCGATCCCGATGCGATTAGCGCTATGATTCAGTTTCTGGGAAAGAGCGAGCACGCCGATGTGCGGGCCCTGTTCATTGAGACGATCTCAAAAATGGACTCGCCGGCAAAGGTGCCGCCTCTGGCGCAGTTAGGCATCTATGAAGACGTGCGCACGCTGCGTGATCAGGCGATGGCGTCCATTCCGGAAGAGGGATCGAAGACGGCTCAGGCAATCTTCATTCGGGCACTGCAGGACAAGCGAAACCTGGTTGTGCGACGCGCTGGCGCCGCTTTAGGTCGCATGGGCGATGAATCCGCGGTCCCAGCATTGATGCGAGCTCTGGTCACAACGCATACCTACAAGGTAACGGTGCCCGTGCAGAGCTACGGTGGGTCGTTTGGCTCGGACGGTTCCATCGGAGGTGGTGGCGTTTCGCTGCCTCCGGATATCATCGCCGGGCTCAAAACGGGCGTCTACGACAGCGTTCAAACCGTCCCACTGCTGGGTGCCCGGGGAGCGACCAAGGTCGTGCCGGTCTCGGTACAGCAACAAAACCCGGAAGTGCTGACCACACTGCGCAGCCTCACCAAGCAGGACTTTGCCTTCAATGAAAAAGCATGGCAGCGCTGGTGGAACGTCGACCGTCAGCAGACCAAGCTCGCCCCGGATTTGCCGTAAGAGGCGCCGATCCCGTACTCGTGTCTCGTGTGGTGTGGACCGCGCACAAATGAATTGCATCTCACGATATGAGTGGAACCAGTGGCAGACGCAGACATCGCCCAAACGGCCGGGCTCGCATTTCAACCGGGCAAAGGCCGTTGATCGAAGCTGACGTCGCAGCGCTGCCCGTCGTCACGCTGAAGACGCCTACCCCGCATCCCAACATCTTTCGCAAACGCATTCAGGATATCCCCGGCGACGTACAACCCGGGAGTTGCGTTGCGGTTCGTTTGCCGGACGATTCGCATTTTGGATACGGCTATTGCAATTCGCAGTCGTCGATCGCTTTGCGAATGATCTCGACACAGTCCGATCCTCCGGATGTTGCTTACTGGGATCGCCTGCTGGAACGCGCGGTGCGGCTGCGGACTGAGACGCTGAAGCTGGACGAAGTCACCAATGCCTGTCGGCTTGTGAATGGCGAAGGGGATTTTCTGCCTGGGCTCGTCATCGATCGCTACGACGACGTGCTGTCTGTCGAGGCGTATTCACTGGCGATGTTTCGACGAGCGGAAGCCATCGCAGAGCGACTCGCCAACATTGTCGGCACGCGGCACACGATTATCCGAACCAGTCCCTCGTCGGAGACGCACGAGGGCTTCGATGCCGATCCTCTGACGTCGAACGAACTGCCGCCCACTGTCAACGTGCAGGAATTCGGGACGCGCTTCCGAGTTGCATTCGAAGGTGGTCACAAGACCGGCTTCTTCTGCGATCAACGCGACAACCGACACCGGCTGGCACTGGAATGCGAGGGGCAATCGGTGCTCGATCTGTGTTCGTACACGGGTGGCTTTGCTGTCCAGGCGATGAAACTCGGTCGCGCTGCCGACGTGACCGGAGTCGAACTGGACCGGAGCCCCCTGGAACTCGCCAAAGCGAATGCCAACCTGAATCAGGTGCGGGTCAACTTTGTATGTGCCGACGTTTTTCCGTGGATGCGTGACATGATCCGCAACGACCGACAATTCGACGTCGTGGTGCTCGACCCGCCCAAGCTGATTCATTCGCGCGATGAACTGGAAGAAGGCAAACGCGCCCACTTCGATCTGAACCGCCTGGCCATGCAACTTGTGCGTCCTGGCGGACTGATGGTCAGCTTCACGTGTTCGGGACTGCTCTCCCGCGAGGAGTTTGACCGACTGCTCTGCTCGGCATCCCGGCAGTCCGGTGCTCCCTTGACCGAGGCAACACCTGAGAACGAATTCCCACGTCGTGGTCCGCGCGACGTACAGATCATCGACCGCACAGGTCCAGGTGGAGACCATCCCGTCGCAACGAACTGCCCGGAGTCCGATTACCTCAAGGCCACATGGATGCGGCTGTATTAGCTTGCCACTCGACTGGAGAGACGGCTCATGTCAACTGACGATCCATTACTGGAGAATCCGGGTGAATTATCTGCGACAGCGACCGACGAAACAGTTGCGGCGACGGTCGCACTCGCACAGCGGCGTGGCGATGAGTTGACTACAGGTGTCGTGTCATCGATCGCACACGAACATGTCATGAATGCTGCGAGGAAGTCCTTGCTGTGCAGGTAATCTGGTATCCCGAATCTTGGAAATCGCGACAGTGACGTCACAAGACGGCAAATCCCGACCAGCGCAGCGCTGGCGTCGAATTCTCATCCGTGTCCTGTTGTTTTATCTGGTGCTTACAGGGATGTTGACACTGCTGCAGAGGAAGCTGATTTACCAGCCGCATCGTGAAGCACAAATCCCGGTTTCCGCAGCCGGGCCGCTTGCCCGATTCGTCGAACATGTGCAGATAACCGCGCACGATGGAGTCGTTCTGAACGGCTGGCACGTCACTGCACAACAGGGCAAGCCACGCTGTTCCATTCTGTTCTTTCCCGGCAACGCCGGTAACAGGCAGTGGCGAGTCCAGCCGCTGTCATTGCTCAGCGAACAGGGCTGCGATGTGTGGCTCATCGACTACCGCGGCTACGCGGAGAACGCCGGGTCACCCACGGAAGCGGACTTCGCCAAAGATGCCCGCTCGGTCTGGGAATATCTCACGACAGACCAGAACATCGCTCCTGAGAGCATTGTTGTTTACGGACAGTCTCTGGGTGGCGGCGTGGGCGTGCGACTTGCTTCGGAACTATGCACGGACGGTGTGTCCCCGGCCGGACTGGTCACGGTGGCGACATTTTCGTCAATGGTCGACGCGGCGAAACACCATTACCCTTTCTTTCCGGTCAACTGGATTCTGGTGGATCGTTTTTTGTCAGTTGATCGAATGGCAAATGTCACCTGTCCGTTGCTGCATATTCACGGAGCTCGCGACAGCATTGTTCCCATCGAACTCGGTCGCCGATTATTAGCACGCGCCCCTGAAGAGTCGTCATCTGGAGTCAGTAAGCAGTTTCTTGAGCTGCCCAACTCGGATCACAACGACATCTTCGCGACAGCCCCGGATCAGTACTCGCAGGCGATCAACGAGTTTCTGACGCGTGCACTCGCTCGCACCGACCCAGACGCGCAACCGCCACGCTGAGACGAGTTCAGCCTGCAGTCAACGACTGGAACGCAGCAACCACTCGGCGATCGATTGCCCGTCGTTCGTAATGTCGAATTGCTCGTTGGCGTCGGCTTGACGATAACGCACCGTGGCTGCCTCATATGTCCTGCGAACCTGCTCGATCGATTCGCGACGATTCGACCCATCGACAAGGCTGTCCAGCCGCAATCGGCGTGGAGCAATCGCCGCGGCAACGTCACACATGTCTCCGGATGTGAGTACTCCGGGAATTACGACGTCGTGTGGCAGATAGCAGAATGGACTGGTCAGCGCATCCTGAAAACCAGTCAGCCCACCATGCACATACACCGCCTCGACAGCTTCGTCGAATAACGCGCACAACAGAACCAGCAGGCCACCTGCCGGTTCTGACTGGTATGGCCGATCGGGAATCCCGCGCGGAACGGCAAAGTTACAATCTGCTGCGTTCGTTTTCGCAAAACTGTCTCCCCACAAAGCGACGTGATTCGGATCGAGATCATCGCGAACACGAAGATATTGAACGACCTGCCGCAGGTCGCGCAGCCTGTCACCGACGAGTGTCTGCCCGAGCATGAGTTCACTCGACGAAAGCGAACTCGCAGCACTGCGCCGACCACGTTCGTCACTGGGAGCGGTTTCTCCAGTCCCGCGCAGGTCAAGCAAACACACAGCCGTGCCAGCCTTAAGTAGTGCGGCGATTTCATCACTGCGACGTTGAAGAAACTGCTGCTTACCGGACTGTGCAACAGCGACGACGATTCTGCGCGCGGACTCAGATTCGGGCACGAGCAACAGAACAGGCACGACAATTCCCGGCTCGGTGCCCAACTGAATCCGTTCGATGACGACGTTGGTCACTGACTCGTGGTCGTGCCTGAGCACGACAGGTTCATGGGGCGATTCCACATCGCCCAGCAATTGAGTCCATTGCATCCGCAACTGTCTTGTCCGGTCGACAGGTGAAAATGATGACCGTGTTCGGCGTGCGGCCAGGCCGCGATCTGTTCCCAGATGCGAGCACAACTTGTAAAGCGGAATGGATTCAATTGGTGCCGTTCCGGGAGTGGTGAGACATTGCAACTTCTCCTCTGGAATCAACTGGTCGTGCTCTTTTCCGGGGTTTGGGATTCCGAACCAGCGTTCTAATGTCGGATACAGCAGCTCGCGGCTGTGTGGCGTCCAATGTGTGTTTTCTGGTGATGAGCCCACGACAAAACCGTGCCCGGCCAATCCAGTCACCGAGTCGGCCGCAGCGTAGCTGCCGTAGATGCGCTGAATGCGCTTCCACACCGGGTCCTGCTCGCGATCCCAATAGAATTCGTGATAGTAAATCAGGCGACGTGGCGCCATTGACGCGACGATCGTCCACGGCAGGAATCCATCGCGTGCGGAGAGTCGCAGATTGCGAGTCGATTCCCAGCTTCCGGAAGCGGTGTACGGAAACCACGTCTCTGCGTCCTGGGGCAACGGATATCCGTTTTCCGGTTCAGGGCCACCAAAGTTATTGACCATGACGCCGGCTATTCGACCGTCAAGAGCTGCAGCAACCGCGGCAACATCTCCGCCACCGGCCGGCTCCGAGATCATGACGATCCGCTTCGGGTCGACGCCCGGCTGATTCAGCAGCACGTCGACTCCACGCCACAAGTCCCACGCCAGCCAACCCATCAAGCTGTCACCAATCAGGTGCAGTTGAATTCCCGCGTCATAGCGGAAGTAGTAATCCTGACTGGAAACTCGAAAGGGCTTGCCATAGTCGGATTCGGAGCGAAACGGATGCTGCCGCCGTTCTCCGTGTCCCAGATGGTCCGGGACAAGGACGACGCAACCGGCGCGGGCCCATGTTGCACCCATCAGTTGCCGCGCACCAGTTTCCTTCGGGCGAATGTGACTATGGCAAACGACCAGGCCGGGCATCGACGACGACGGTTTCGCCGGACGGTAAAGATTCGCCGTGACCATGATGCCGGGACGACTCTCGAACAGGAGATTGTCCACGTGAAAACCATCACCAGACGTCGTGCGGACGACGCGAACTTTCAGGTCCTCGGCGACTTCCGGGAACTGCCCCAGTGATGTGCGGAGCGCCGCCAGTCGACGGTCACGCATCTCTTCCCAGTCGGCCTTCGTTGTGACGGCATTCCATGCCTGACGGTCGCGATGATTCGCCTCCCGCAGTTCCGCTTCAACGTACCGCGACAGCATTGCCGCCATCGGTTTTCGTGACAGTGTGCCACGGAGAATGACGCGTCCGTCCAGCTTCTGGATCTGTTTGGCCAGGTCGTCGGCTGCGGCTGCGTCCCCTGACCAGACCGTGAAAAGCAAGCCCGGAACACAACTGCAAATAAAGATGAGATGGCAGATCAATAGAGAGATGCGTTCACGCAGATTCACGATGATGTTACTCCTGACTCAAGGTGCGACAGCGTCGCGATTACTATTACCGGTTAGGGTTGATCTTCAATCCGCATGGCCCACACGGTCGTCGTCTGCCGGTAGCCACCGGTGACCAGCAGCATCTGGTCGTGGCGTTGATCGTATTCCAGGTTGTAATTCATGCCGCATCCGAACGGCAGCGTCGCCGTTGTGAGTTGCGTCCATGCATCACGCGATAAGTCGTAGAGCCAGGTTTCGGCGACTGTCTGCCTGTCATCAAGCTTGTGGTCCACAACGACAACTGTCTTGCCAATAGACGCGTTAAAGGCCATCGGATTGTGCTGGTCTTTCGGCGGCCGTGTACCGCGTGTCGGCATGACCTGGTGTTTGCCATCAGCCGGATAGAACACTTCGATGTTGTTGCTGTTCGTGTTCGTACCGAAGACGACCAGCGCCTTGTGGCCGGAGTCGAAAACACAGTTGCTGTGCCAGCCGCCGAGGAACACTGTCTTTGTGAGTCGTTTCCAGGTGCGTGGCTGACCAGTCAACTCGTAGATGCCATCGGATCTGTATCCGAGGACAACATTGCGATCCGTGTCGAACGCCGCGCTGTGTGGAAAGAAATCGACGGACTCGCATGGAAGCGGACGCCAGCCGTTCGTGGCCAGGTCGAAGGTCCACGTGGGGAATTTCCTGATCTTCGGCCAGAGGTCCTTCACTGAATCGGTAAACCGGCCGGGAATCATGTGCTTCTGAGCGCAGGCGACAATCATCTCGTCACGAGAAGAGTCATACATCACCGTGCCAAACGTATGCATTGCCCAGGGGTGTTCGCCACGCGCGCCCGCAACCGGGAGGCCATCTTCGTTGACTTCATACGTTGATCGAAGATCGTCTGGGTAAGCTCGACTCCAGTTCCGTTTCGCGACGTCGAAGACCAGCGGGCTATTCGTCCAATCGCGACCGTGCGTGTCGCTGCCAAACAGAATCAGGCGTCCGCGTTTTGAATCGAAACACGAACCACCATGCGGCTGCCGTCGGAACGTAAGCGAATCGGCCGTCTGTTCGTGGATTCTGATCCAGCGGTTCGGCGGTAGATTCTCGACATCGTCTTCAGCGAGACCACTCACGCACACGGCGAGCAGCAGCGATGACGCTGTAAGACTTCGTGCCCAACATCTCATGCGATCGATCTCCAGTGTTCCGTTTCGTCTCAGTTCACGGCTGATCGTGCTGGGAGACTGCTGAAGACGCAAGGCGGCGTCAGACTGCGAGCCGTTTGCGAATGCACCAGAGAGATGACTTCCGCCGCCTCGCAGCTAAGCTGGCCAACAAGTACGTGCCTCGCTCAATCAATGAAAGACACCCATGACCCATGTTGCACGAGTGGCAGAACGTAATTCAGCGGTCATGCTTTGTGCCGGCATCCTGTTGATTTGCTTCGTGCCAGCACACTCGGTTCGAGGTGCTGAAGAACCCGCAGATAGCTCCGACCTGACGGTCCTGCCGGCTGACGTCGATGGCGTGTCGACGAAACAGATGCTGGGACGGTATCTCAAACAACAGGCATACGACGCGCTGCAGCGCCGACGTGAGGCGTACGAGAAAGTCAAGACGCCGGAACAGGCGGTGGCCTGGCAGGAACGCCTGCGTGCAGAGTTCATTGAACATCTGGGTGGGTTTCCGGAACGCACGCCATTGAACGCAATTGTTGTGGGCACGCTCGACGGAGACGGTTACCGGATTGAAAAACTCATCTACGAGAGCCAGCCGCAACATCATGTGACGGCTATCCTGTACCTGCCGAAGTCGAAGCCGCCGTTTCCTGCGGTGGTCGTTCCGTGCGGTCACAGCAGTAGTGGCAAAGCGGCGCAGCAACGCATCTGCATTCTTCTGGCGAAGAACGGTATCGCCGCGCTGAGCTACGACCCGATCGGGCAGGCCGAGCGCGTGCAGTTGCTTGATGAAGACGGCAAGGCTCGGTTCAGGATGACGACTGAGCACACCCTTGTGGGAGCAGGCAGTATTCCACTGGGACGCGGCACGGCGACGTTTCGTATCTGGGACGGCATGCGCACCATCGACTACCTGACCAGTCGACCGGAAATTGATCACGAGAGGATTGGCGTTACTGGTTGCAGTGGCGGCGGGACGCTGACCAGTTACCTGATGGCTCTGGATGATCGAGTCGTTTGTGCGGCACCCAGTTGCTACATCACCAGTTGGCGTCGACTGATCGACACGATCGGTCCGCAGGATGCCGAACAGAATATTCACGGACAACTGGCGTTTGGTATGGACCACGCCGATTACCTGTTGATGCGTGCTCCGAAACCGACACTCATTCTGGCATCAACGCATGACTTCTTTGACATCGACGGTGCATGGGACAGCTTCCGTCAGGCGAAGCGTTTCTACACGCGGCTGGGTGCCGCCGAGCGTGTCAATCTGGTCGAAACCGACGCGAAGCACGGGTACCCGAAGCTGCAACGCGAGGCCATGGTGCGATGGATGAGGCGTTGGCTGCTGGACATCGACGAACCAGTGACAGAACCCGATTTTGAAACGCGACCCTCGCAGGAGTTGCAATGCACAATGCCGGGGCAGGTGCTGCTTCTGAGCGGTTCCCGCTCTGTTGTCGACCTGAACATCGAGTTGAATGAGCAGCTTAAGAAACAGCGGCAAAATATTTGGCGATCTGGTTCTCGCGAAGTTGCACTCGACAAGGTCCGGCAACTTGCGGGAATTCGCAAACTCGCCGATTTACCGCGACCGGTTGTCACCGACGTGGGAACTGTCGAACGAAATGGATACAGCATCGGCAAGCTGGTCATCAGGCCGGAAGACGGTATCCAGCTTCCCGCCCTACTGTTCAAACCGGCCAGAGCAAGCGGGCGTCGGGTGCTCTATCTGCACGCCGATGGCAAGCAGGCGGATTCCGGGTTGGATGGTCCAATCGACACACTGGTTCGTGCCGGCGACCTCGTACTTTCCGTGGACCTTCGAGGAACAGGCGAAACGGGACCCAGTAGTGACAACACATGGGGCGGCGACTGGAATTCTATCTTCCTGTCCTACCTTCTCGGTCGGTCCCTGGTGGGGATGCGTACCGAGGATGTGTTGTGCGCCGCACGGTATCTGCAGGAACTGGATGGTAAGAGTTCCGGCAAAGTGCATCTTGTCGCTGTGGGTGCTGCGGGAATCCCCGCGGTCCATGCTGCTGCAGTTGAACGTTCGCTGTTCGCCTCACTGAGACTTACCCAGCCGAAGTTCACGTGGTCCGACGTCGTTCGCGACCCGGGAATGAAAGGTCAACTTGCACACACAGTCCACGGGGCGCTTCGTGTGTACGACCTCGATAATCTGGCGGCTGCATTCGAAGTTACAGTCGAGCCACAGGCACCTTCAGGACGTTGAATTCGTCGAAAGGACTGATTTATGAATTTCTCGCGACGTCTCTCAACCTGTCTGCCGATTTCGTGCTCGCTGCCGCTGGCGTGGATCGTTACGGCTGGCTCGATCATCGGTGCCGGTGCGACGCAGGCGGCGGATCGACCGGATACCGCGAAACTCGCCGCGGCTATTGAACGTCTCTCACCTTTGGTCCTGACTGACTCACAACGGGACGAAGCATCGGGGATGATCGAACGAGACCTGCGGCGCCGACGCGATGCGGCCAATGAAAGTAATCGAACGGATTGGAATGCCATCAAGACGCGGCAGCATTGGGAGGCCTTTCGCGACGTGCGGCTGGAAAAGCTGCGGGCATCGCTGGGGACATTTCCAGAGCCTCCGGATGAGTTACGGGTGAAGGTCACCGGCACGGTTGATGGTGACGGGTTCCGTATCGAAAACCTCGTCTACGAATCCCGACCAGGTGATTGGGTCACGGCCAACCTGTACGTTCCTGCGAAACCGCCGGAATCCATGCCGGGCATCATGATTGCGCATGCGCATCATCGTCCGAAGCGGCAGGGTGAAATGCAGGATATGGGAATGACGTGGGCTCGCGCCGGGTGCATGGTGCTGGTCATCGATCAGGTCGGTTACGGCGAGCGTCGGGCACATTCTTTCAATGGACCAAACGACTATCCGAAAGAGGACTACAAGTACTGGCGACAGGATTACTATTACCGGTACGACAGCGGCGTTCAGTTGCAACTGGCAGGTGACAGCCTGATGGGCTGGATGGCCTGGGACTGGATGCGCGGTGTTGATCTGCTGCTTGCACGGGACGGAATCGACCCGAAGCGGATCATCATGCTTGGTGCTGTCGCTGGCGGTGGCGATCCGTGCGGCGTTACCGCGGCGCTCGATCAGCGCATTGCCGCGGCTGTGCCATTCAATTTCGGCGGACCGCAACCGGAGACGCGATATCCACTGCCAGACGACGCCGAGACGTCGTTCAATTACCTGATGGGTTCGTACTGGGAGTCGACTCGTGGACTGCGTCGCACGGCAGCGGATGGTTTCTTTCATTGGGTCATTGTGGGCGGCATCGCGCCGCGACGACTGATTCATGGACACGAGTTCGCATGGGACGGAAAACGCGACCCCGTGTGGAAGCGATTCGAGAAGATCTATGGCGATTTCTACGGCGTCCGTGACAACCTGGCGGTCGCCCATGGACACGGCACGTTGAGGGGAAACAACCCGCGCGGCTCACATTGCACGAATATTGGTCGCGTTCATCGTGAGATGATTCATCCGGCGTTTCGCCGCTGGTTCAACATCGATGTCACACCCGAGGACGAGTACAGCGCCCGACGGGAAACCGAGGAGCTGACATGCCTGACCGATGCGGCCCGGCGTGAACTGAAACCACCAGGCTTCGTCGACGTTGTTTCGAACCTGGCACACAAGCGCGTTAATGAAGCGAGACAACAAGGTTTACGACTGACACACCGCGAGCAGCGTGAGCATGTTCGCAGTCAATGGTCGGCGTTGCTCGGCGATACTGAAGTCAAGTCGACTCCGCGAGTGGTTTCTTCAACGAATAGCGAACCCGAGGTGAATGGCCTGCGACTCGAACGGGTAGTTATCGAAGTCGAGCCGGATGTGGTCGTCCCAATGATGCTTATCTCAGGTGCGGACAATCAGAACAGAAACGCGTCTCCCGTTGTCGTCGCTCTGGCTCAGGCCGGTAAGTCCGGCTTTATTGAGCATCGGGCCGACGAGCTTGCCGAGCTGGTGGACAAGGGAGCGATTGTTTGTCTGCCGGATCTGCGCGGTACAGGAGATACGAAGGCCGGGTCGTCACGTGGCCGTTCGAGTGGCGACGGCAATCGATCGGTCAACCTGCTGATGTTCAATCAGACGATGGTTGGGCAGCGACTGCGTGACCTGCAATCAGTGCTTGCTTTTCTGCGTACTCGAAAGGACGTCGACCCAAAACACATCTCTCTGTGGGGAGATTCATTCGCTCCTGTTAATGCGGCCGATACGAATTTCCAGGTCCCGTATGATGTCGGCGGTCGGCCACATCAGTCCGAGCCGATGGGCGGTTTGCTGGCTGTGTTGGGAGCTCTTTTCGACGACGGCATCGAACGCGTTTATGTTCGCGGCGGACTGTCGAGCTATTTCTCCGTTCTGGCCAGCCCTCACGTTTACATTCCTCACGACGTGGTTGTCCCGGGCGTTCTTACCGCCGGCGACATCGCCAGTACAGTTGCGGCGCTCGCATCTCGGCCCGTTTACCTGGATCGCACTGTCGACGGGCTGAATCGACGCCTGTCGATCGGGGACGTCCGAATTACTTATGAGCCGGCCAGCAAGAGCTATCGCGATGCAAACGCAGTGGACCAGTTTGTCATTGGTAACGGTTCAACACCGGCAACGTGGCTCCTGATGAGCGAAGCTCAAAAGTAGCGATTGACGGAGCCGCATGAACCGCTTCCTCGGTCGGCGCAGCGCCAACGCTCACGTTTTGAAGTTGCACACTTCAGTCCCGAAGGGACGTGGGCAAATAGCCCGGGGTTTCAACCCGGGAAAATCAGCCATTTCTGAACCACAGCCCCGGAGGGCAACGCCGTTAAGGATTCTGGCGTTGTAAAAATCGGGGTATCGCTGAAATGGATGATTATGAAAAAAGCCAGACTCCCGCATGTGGTGTGCGGACTGAAGACA
>CAUZFZ010000060.1:0-49553 GCA_963579025.1 Planctomycetota bacterium
AGGCCAGCAGTGTCAGCACGAACGAGGACACGGCAAAAATGTTCGCCGTCGGTGAATTCAACTTCAACGATGTCGAGGGCGACGGGCTGGCGTCCATCACGATCACGGGGCTCAGTCTCGCCAGTGGCGACACGCTGAAACTCAGCGGCAGCGACGTCAGCGTCAACGACACGATCACCGCCGCGAACATCCCGAATCTGGTCTATACGCCAGCGGGCGATGCGAATGGAGCCGGACGGTCGACATTCGACTTCCGCGTCAATGATGCCGGCAGCGGAATCGTCGCGGCCACAATGACCTTTGATGTCAACGCCGTGAATGACGTCCCGGTCGCTCAGGCCAGCAGTGTCAGCACGAACGAGGACACGGCAAAAACGTTCGCCGTCGGTGAATTCAACTTCAACGATGTCGAGGGCGACGGGCTGGCGTCCATCACGATCACCGGGCTCGGTCTCGCCAGTGGCGACACGCTGAAACTCAGCGGCAGCGACGTCAGCGTCAACGACACGATCACCGCCGCGAACATTTCGAATCTGGTCTATACGCCAGCGGGCGATGCGAATGGAGCCGGACGGTCGACATTCGACTTCCGCGTCAATGATGTCGGCAGCGGGATCGTCGCGGCCACCATTTCGATCGACGTCACTGCCGTCAACGACGCACCGTTCTTTGGCGGCGAGTTTCCCGAGTCCGTGAGCTTCACGGAAGGCGGCATGCCCGTGCGTCTCGGTCCGGGTGTCGTCATTGGTGATGCTGAACTGGATGTCTTTAACAACTGGGACGGGGCTCGCCTGTTTATCGAGCGGGCCGGTGCCGCCAGCCTCAACGACGTCTTCGGCATCGATCCGGCCAGCATGGTGACCGTCAGTGGGCCGAACCTGATCGTGGACGGCGTGGCTCGCGCAACGTTCAACCTTGTCAACGGCGAAGGCATCGTCACGTTCAACGCCAACGCCCGGTCCTCCGACACCGTCAAGATTCTGCAGGCCATCACCTATGAAAATGTGTCCGACAACCCGCAAACCACGGTATCGCTTGAAGCCGAGCTGTTTGACGGAAACATGGGAGCACAGGGAACTGGCGGCGAAAAGAGCGCCCAGATCGCCATCCCGGTCGACATCACACCGGTGAACGACGCTCCGGTGCTGGCCAACCTGGAAACCGCCGCACTGGCCTACAGTGAAGGCGATCCGGCTACTCCGATCACCGCGACGCTCACGGTGACCGATGTCGACAACACAACGCTGTCATCCGCTGACGTGCGACTTTCCAGCGGATTCCAGGCCGGTGAAGACATTCTCGCGGCACCGGCTCTGGGCAACATCACAGTCAATTACAATGCGTCCACCGGCGTCCTGACGCTCTCGGGCAACGACACCCTGGCCAACTACCAGGCGGTTCTGCGGACCGTGACATTCCAGAACACCAGCGGTAATCCCAACGCAAACGTCCGCACGATCGAATTCCAGGCAAATGATGGCGACGCCAACAGCAACATTGTCTCGCGTATGGCGGACGTCCAGTTGAGACCTGCCGAAGTTTCCGGCGTAGTTTGGCTTGATACCACTGAGGACGGAATCCGTGACGACGAACTCGAAGTCGGAGAACCGCGAGTTGCGAACGTGACTGTCTCGCTTGTGGATCTCGGTAACAATGTGATTGCTTCAACGACCACGAATCCGGGTGGTGAATATTTCTTCTCAGTGGATCCGGGGCAATTCCGAGTTGTGTACACACCGCCGACTGCCCGGCAGTTCACGATTCAGGGTGCACTGCTGGAGGGCAGCCCCTCCGATTCGAACGACAGCGACCCGAGCCGCCTGACTGGTGAAACCCTCCCGCTCGGACTGGTGACATCCGGCGCGACGGCGTCCAATGTCGATGCCGGACTGGTTATCACGACGGTGTCTATCGCACCACCGGCAACATTGCAGGAAGGCAACGCCGGACTGTTCACCCCCGCGGACTTCACGGTCTCATTGAATGGACCCGCGACGCGTGTTGTGACTGTTAACGTGATCGCGTCCAGTCGCACGGCTGCACTCGGGATTGACTTCGAGCAGTTTCCCGTCGCCGAGCAGACTGTCACGTTCCAGCCGGGTGAAGTTTCGAAGACGGCCACTCTCAACCTGATCGGCGACGCCGAGCCGGAGGCTGATGAAGACTTCCAGGCAACGCTGAGTAATCCAGTACAGGCCGTGCCGGGTGTGAGCAGTGCCATCGCGACGATTTTCAACGACGACATGGTCACGATACCGCGCGTCGTGATTGAAGCCATGCCTGCTCCGACCGTGAATGAAGGCAACTCGCTGGACCAGCCGAATTTAGTCTTTATCGCGCGACTCCTCACCGGCTCGGCGGATGCCGATATCGATGTCAACTTCAGCACAATTGATCCGATGGTCGATCCGACAACGATGCTTGCTCCCGAGGGACAGGCCACGGCGGGTGATGAAACGAGCGCTGGTGACTACACCCCCGTTAGCGGCACCGTGACGATTGAGGCCGGACAGACCAGCGCGGAGATTCAGGTCCAGGTGATCAGTGACGACATCGACGAGCCGAACGAAACGGTTTCCGTGCGGCTGAACAGTGTGTCTGGCGCGAATGCTCAGCTCGGTATGTCTACACAGGCAACGGGGTCAATCATCGACGACGATGATCCAACGCCATCGATCACGGTGCTTGACGGAGAAGTGCGTGAACTGGACCCGTCCAGTGAGCCGGGCCTGTCGTTTGTACTCGAGCGTCTGGGCAATACGGATCTGGCAATCACGGGAACGTATCGGACTGTGCTGCTGTCCGGCCCGGGCGCAGCGATTGCCAGTGACTTCACGGGAACACAGACGGGAACGTTCGAAATCGCCGCAGGCGCCACTGGTGACGCCATCGTCGTGCCGGTCATAGGCGATTTTTTGAACGAAGGCGACGAGACGTTCGGCATTGAACTGCTGAGTGCCATGCAGGTGAATGCAAATGGTTCACCGGGCGGAAACGTGATTATCGAGCGTGGAGAGGCGATCGGTACGATTGATGACGACGATGGCACGCCAGTGCTCTCGCTGGAAACGGGTGCGAGTGTGATTGAAGGCCGCCCCGGGAACGGCAACGTACTGTTCGTGACGGTCACGGCCTCGGCAGCATCAACAACCGACATCACGTTCACCGTCTCAACGATCGACCAGAATGCCGCCGGCTTTGCACTCGCCCAGGGTGCCGGAGTCGTCGATCCCGACTACCTCCCACTTTTGAATGCGCCAGGCGTGATATCGGCTGGCCTGACCAGCACAACAATTTCCATTCAGGTCATTGGGGAGGACCTCGTCGAGCCGGACGAACGTGTCCGCGTGAGACTGGACAACATCAGCCCCAACGCTTTAGAGAGCGACACTGGCGCCGAAGTGGATGCCACCATCGTCACCGATGACCGCACTGAAGCGATGCTGAGTCTGACCGGTGGTCAGATCGTTTCGGAACGCGACGGCATGCGGACCTCGAACCTGGGATTCTCGGCAGTGATCGACGCAGTCCTGACGCGAAACGTCATCGTCAACTATAGAACAGTGCCGCTACCTTCCGACGCCGGTTCCAATCTGTCGATTCCTGATGTGGACCATGTGGCCGTCAACACGGGTGAGGGTCAGGTCGTCATTCTGGCTGGCCAGTTAAGTGCGCCGATTTCGGTGGTCGTCCTGCCGGATGACCTGGTCGAGTCGCCGCTGGAAGACGTCTTTGTCGAGATCACATCGTTCGAACTCGGGCCGGTGCTGGTGCCCGGACTGCCCGCTCCGATCGTGACACTGGATGGATTGAACGCCCGAGCGAAGTCCAGTATCCGCGACGATGATGGTGTGGTGACCGAGATTTCGATTGCGGAAGCGACAGAAGTACGCGAAGGCGATGTCGGCACTAATCCAGCTCAGGCGACGATCACATTGTCGTCGCCTGCGAGCCAGGACCTGCGGCTGACCTATCGCACACGGAGCAGTGCGGGCACCAATGTGGCGACACCAGGCACAATTACCGCTGCCGGTCAGCCTGTCGTCCTGCCGGGCACACCGGCAGAACTGACACCGGACCACGAGGAACTAACGACTGCGTCGGTCCTCATCCCGCGAGGATCACTGACGGCATCCGTGCCGGTTCGGGTTATTGGAGACGTCCGCTTCGAAGGAAACGAAGTCTTCCTGATCGAGCTGACTGGTGTGACACTGGCCAATGGCACATCCGATGACACCGTGGCCCGTCTCGATCCGGCAGCGATCCAGTCGGTCGTCACAATTCGGGACAATGAATTTGCGGAACTGCCGGAATTGAGTTTCGCCGCCGCACCAGGAGCAATGGTCAGCGAAGGTGATGAGGGCGATGACGTCGACGCCGTTTTCATTCTGTCGTTGTCAGGTCGGATTCAGAACCCCGTCGAGATCCGTGTTCGTACGATTCTTGCTGACGGAGTGGGTCTCGCGGCGGCTAACGCCGACCTGGGCGATTACTTCTTTACCGATCGACTGATTACGCTCGACTCTGAGGTGACGTCGGCAGAATTTCGTGTGGGTATCATTGAAGACAACCTTGTGGAAACTGACGAGCTGATCAGTGCAGAGATCGTATCGGTGGTCGGTGCCACAGTAGCGACGGACCAGCTGGTTGCCTCCGTTCTTCTCAAAGACGACGACAACCCGAGTGCCGCTGTGTTAACGGTCGACGACGTGTCGGAACTCGAAGGCGACGACAATTCAAATGCTCTGGTTCACACGGTTTCGCTCAACGTCGACCCCGCCAATCTCGGAGGGTCCGTCACCGTCACTGTTACGACGCTGAACGACACGGCAACTGCAGGCGTCGACTACACGGCAGTGAATCAGGTGCTGACGTTCCTGTCCGGTGAATCGACGAAGACTGTCACGATTCCAATTCTCGGCAACACACTTGACGAATCGACCAAGGACGTTGTGTTGCAGCTGTCCAATGCAATGGATGCGAGCGGGGCAGCGGTTGCCATTGCCGGAACCGGACAGGGCATTGGGTCAATTCTGAACGACGACAGCACTGACGCAAAGCTGCGAGTCGATTCGGTCGTCGTGCGTGAAGGTGATTCTGACGGGGCGACGTTTGCCGACTTCACCGTCAGCATTATCGGTGAATTAGGTCGTGACGTGCTCGTCGACTTTGCCGCGGAAGCGGACACGGCGGAAGTCAATGTGGACTTTCGGCCGGTCTCTGGCACGTTGCGATTCACTCCAGGAGGTCCGACCGAGCAGACTGTCAGTGTACCCATCATCTCAGACCTGCTGCTGGAAGAGGAATTCGAACTGTTCGTGCTCAGGCTGACGAACGCACGCTTCGACTCCGCAGGTTCAATGGTGAACACTGGCACGATTGAAATCGATCCGGACCAGGAGCAGGGCGATGGAGTCATTCTTGACGATGACCGGCGTGTCTTCCGTGACGATGGCGACGAACAACTGCAAATCATCGTCGACGCGATTTCCGACTTGCTGGACGAATTCAGCGGTGACAGGACGAACCTGGAATTCCTCGCCGAGCTGGAAGTCCTCAACCTGAGGGCACTGGGGGCAGCCGGCCTGGAGTTCGGAATGGTCTTTACGGCTGATCCGGTCGACTTCCTGCTGACCGACACAGAGGGGCGAACCACTGGTTACACGGCGGTTCGAGGTGAGTTGACGGAAGTGGCGCGGTCGTTCTACTCGGGTGACGGCAACGTGGAACTGGTCATTCTGCCGGACGCGATCCCCGGCGAGTTTCCGTTGCAACTGTCAGGCGTCGGATCGGGCGAGTTCGTGCAGGTGGCTACGCTGGTCACCGAGAGCGGTGATTCCAAGACAATCAGCAATAGCGGCGTGCTGACCGGAGACGCAAGACTGGTCCTCGACTTCACAGACGTGGGACAGAACAACTTCCCGATTACCGGTGAGGAGATCTTTGCCCGGCTGGCCAATGGAGGCGATGACAACTCTGACGAGGTTGTTGCCAGCAACGTTGCACTGGCAGTCTCCACCGCGGCGATGGAAGCGGTCGCTGAACTGCAGCGTCAGCAGAGCCAGGATGTGCCTGGTCCCAATGACCCGGGCGCAGTATTTCGTGATTTCACGAACCGTGTCGAAGTACTCGGTCGCGAGCTGTTTGACGCGGTCTGGAATGAACTCGACAGTGTTTTCGCCGAGATTCCCGAGGCCCCGGACTCAGTCCTGAATGCATTCTGGACAGGATTCGGCCGCGCCATACTGGGAACACCGGACGGCCTCCTGGAGGTCCTTGACCTGCTGGAACTGTTGAACGACGGCGACGATGCCCCCGCCCCGGACGAACCGGATGGAGATCAACCCGCGGACGGCAACGCGAATCCGGCCGATGCCAACGCAGCTCAGGACAATGCGAATCCGAACGCTGCTCAAGCCGCGCGCCGTGAACGGAACAAGAGCACCTGGCTGAAGGAGCTGGTTGCTGTTGCGGAAGAAAGTCCATGGGACAAACCGCGGCCCGGGGACAGGCGTGTCAACAAGCCGGTAGCGCGAGCGACGGCCAATCGTCCCCGCTTCGTCGAAATCGCAAGAAAGATGCAGTCAACGGATCAGCAGTCAACCGCGTCTGAGGGCAATGGCAAATCCTCGCAGACCAGGCCTGCCCAGCCGCCGGCCGACGGTTCTTAACGGCGTTGATTCACTTCACTCTGCCCATGCATACTCCAGGCTGAGGTGAAACCGGGCGTCCGATTCCGGGCAAACCTGCGTGACAGGAAAGCACTGGAGATCCACTTGCAGGTGTTTCTGGCCATTGTCGGTGGAATAGCGCTGGCACTTGTGGGGCTGCTGGCGCTCGGCTTGTTCCTCCTGCGATTGAAATTTCGCGCAGTACTTCGGCAATTCGAGGACATTGGGGATGCCGCCGGAGTCGCCGGGTGCGTTGTCCCCCCCATGCAGGTTCGATTACGGCCTGACAACAACTACGAATGGCGGGACCAGGCACAGGTCCACGCCGTTGGTGATGAACTCGCCGAACGTGGTTTCACCCGGATTGGAACATTCAACTCCGAGCCAACCACGGTACCGCTGGAGGCATGGCACGATCCGCAGCAGTCGATCTATGCGACGATCTGTGAAGATGCGGATACGGGTATCTGGCTCGACGTTCTTTCTCTGGGCGAGGGCGGTTCGTCCTATACCGTCAGCTCGGGTCCGGGTGATCAGTTTGTTCGCCCATCCGAATTCCAGTTGGAACATCTACCCGGCGGTACACCGACTGATGTCTTGAGCCGGTTCTTCGAGAACCGCCCGGACTGTCAGGCACGTCCGACGTCGGCCGAAGGTTTTCCCGCGGTGTTCGAGGATTTGTGGCAGCGGATGATGAACGTCCGCATTGAACAGGGCCCGCCATCCGAGGAAGAGATTCGGCAACTGTGCCATGTTCAGGGTGACGCGGAACTGCAGCTTGAGATGGTGGAGCGGATTCGTGAAATGTGGCAGTCACAGATCAGTGACGCAGTGGAGCGGCAAATCCGCGAAGCATTCCTGGAAAACTCGCAGCTCTCGGCGCTGGAGTGGGACCGGTTACGGGATCGTGTTGTGTTCGTACACGACGATCTGACTGCTGAGGAACTGGCAGCGATGATCGATGTCGAGTGGGATAGCAACGCCGATGATCTGGACGACTCGTATGACGTCCTGGAAGAGCGGGCTCTCGAGCTACTCAGTTATTCCTCAGCCCGCAGCGCGTTTATCAGCATGAACAGCGAACTGCAGGCTACATCCCAATTCGAGAAGATTGGCGTGGTCACTCACCCCGCCGCTGCGGACGTTTACGTTGGCCCCGTGTAGAAGCACCCGTGCAGAAGGACTCACTCCCGAACGAATGAAGCCCGACATTTCAGAAATGCCGGGCTTCTTCGCAGTGACGGGCAGTCGTACGACGCTATGCATTCATTTGTGCGGAAGTGAAGACAGAGGCCATCATCAGGGCCGCCGTTTCGACTCGCAGGACACGCGGCCCAAGACTGACAAGGCGGGCACCACGAGTGACAGTTTGAGTGATCTCTTCAACTGTGAATCCGCCTTCGGGTCCGACGACAGCGACGAGGGTATCGACGTCGCCCTTCTTATTCCCGGACTTGGTGACTGGCAGAATCGATCGAACCAGACCTTCGTTAAACGGGACACCGCCGGGGTGAGCCACGGCTGTCCCGGAACCCAGCAGGTTGGACGACACAAACTGACTCCACGTAAGAACGCTGCCAACTTCCATCAGCCGCGAACGCCCACACTGTTTACTGGCCGCGATAATGTTATTTCGAAGCTGATCCAGCTTGGACGGTCGCGGGTCAACAACACTGCGGGAAGTCGTAATCGGGACGATTTTCGAGACGCCCAGTTCGACCGCCTTTTCAACCAGCGTCACTGCTCGAGTCGCTTTCGGCATCGCGACTGCCAGTACCAGATACGGCCCCGGCTCGACTGGCAGCGTTTCGACTCTGCCGACCTTAAGTGTCGCGGCATGTCGTGAGATGTGTTCGATTTCTGCTGGGGCTTCACGCCCCACACCATCGAACAGCAGCACGGTGTCGCCGACCTGGTGTCGGGTGACACGCACCATGTGATGGAATTCCGCTCCTTCGAAAGACAACGTCCCCTTCTTGAGACGATCCGTGACAAAAAAACGCGATGCGACCATGGAACTCATCCGTGTAAGAGGGGTCTGGATTCGCCGCGTTCGACACCCCCCGGAATGGTGGTCGACGCGCGCCTCTGTTGAGACCGGATACTTTGTCAGCGGCCCCCACATCCTGGACTAAAATAGTGTGTTTCCAACCACGATTACAACGATCAGTAGCAATATCAGTCGAATACCTCACGCACTAATCGAGACTATGACAGTTCGTACTGTCGGCCGACATATACACGCGACCATAGTCACCCAGCAGCTATGTGTTCGAGGCGTACGCCGCTGAAGCCGAAAGTGTTCATCCAGTTCTCGGGGATTGCGTGACCATTTGTTTTAGGGCGAAAGCCCCTAATCTACCGCACTCGATGCGCGGTTTGCAGAATGACGATGTGCTAACCTGCCCACTCCAAAACTCGTCAGCCGCGGCGACGCCTCAATGGGCCGACCCTTCGCTTTGAACGACCGCACGATGCACGACCCGCATGCCTCTTCAGATTGCACTCATGTAGACATGTGGAAGTGCGAATACACGTTTCGTAACCACTATGCAGAGATCGACGGTCACCGCATCCACTATCTCGATGAGGGCTCCGGCGAGACATTGCTGTGCGTCCACGGAAATCCGACCTGGTCGTTCGCGTGGCGGCACGTCGTGCGGGAAATGAGCCAGACGCATCGGGTTGTTGCCATCGACCATCTGGGCTGTGGGCTCTCGGACAAACCTCAGGAGTACGGATATTCTCTGGCGTCGCACATTGGCAATCTTCGCAGCCTGGTCGAACAACTCGACCTGAAACAGGTGACTCTACTGGCGCACGACTGGGGCGGGGCAATCGGTATGGGCGTGGCCGGGCAGTGTCCGCAGCGGTTCGCTCGTTTCGCACTCTTTAACACGGCCGCGTTTCGGTCGACACGCATCCCGCTCAGAATTGCCGTTTGCCGGATTCCCGTGCTTGGGACGATTGCTCTCCGCGGATTGAATGCCTTCAGCCGAGCGGCGCTGACTATGGCCGTCGAAAAACACGAACGCATGACGGCACCGGTCCGCAGAGGTTATCTGGCGCCGTACGACTCGTGGGCTCATCGAGTCGCCGTCAATGCATTCGTACGCGACATCCCGCTCCGCAGTTCGCATCCGTCATGGTCGACTCTTGTGGCAGTCGAGGAAGGCCTGTCGCAATTCGTCAACCACCCGATGCTGCTCGTCTGGGGAGAACGCGACTGGTGCTTCAACACCGACTTCCTGCACGAGTTTGAGCGCCGATTCCCGAACTCAGAGACGCTCCGGATCCCGGACGCCGGCCATTACGTGTTCGAGGACGCGCACGAGGTGTTCATTCCGCGTCTGCAGCAGTTCCTTGAAGAGCACTCGGTGTTTGGTGATCAGTGATCGGTGGTCAGTGCGGAGCGGCGACGCCTGCCCGAAGTGCTCACATCGACATGTCGACTTCCGCAATTCCACCCGCCTCGCCTCACTGCCTTCCCGCGGACTCAACATTCACGATGCGGGCGCTGGGGCGTGCCAGGTCAACCAGCACCGGCTGGGGAGTGTCGACGCGGGCCATGTTGCCGATCGCGTCGCGAGCCACAACCCGGAGATACAGCCGAGGCGGTATTCCCTGCGGAACTGTCCAGACATATTCGCCGGTATTCGGCAGCCAGTCGGTGACCAGTTTCCACGGACCTTTGGGGTCCGGCGACCATGACAATGCGATCGGGCGTTCGGCGAGTTTGTAATCTTCCGCCTGCCAGGTGATCAGAATGCGGTTGCTCTGTGCTCCCTGGCCCTGCTTCAACGGGAATAGCTGCACGACCGGCGGCGAGGCGTCGACTTCTATCACGATATCGGGTTTCTGTCCCTGCTGCGGTGGCGGATCGGTCAGGCCGGCTCCGCTGACGACTCGCATCGCGAAACCGTAAACACCGTCCGCCGGGACATTCACGTCGAATGGGCTTTGTCGATCTTCGTCGATTCCATAGCGGTACCACTTTTCGCCGTCGTTCTGTGTCACGAACAGTTCGACCGCCGCGATCCCCGAGGGACCAACATCGTCGACCTGGTAATCAATCTGGAACTGGCGACTCTGTACCTTTCGGTGACCAGGCGACTGCGCTGAAGGAAAGTCCTGTACGTTGCTTCGATGTGGCACGGCCGATGCGTATGCGTCCCGCCACTGAGGAGAGTCAGGAGACGGGCCGGTGCTGGTCGGAGCAGGTGGCGATCCAAAGGGGGAGACGCCTGAACCGACGCCCAGATTCTGCCCTGGCACGGGCGGAACGCCGAAGCCCGCGTCTGAGGAAGCTGGCGGGCCGAACGCGGGTCCGGGAATCCGTTGCGGGGGGGGTGTCGGGTATAGTGCTCTTGCCGTCGTGCCAGGAACCGGACCGAAAGACGGAGATGCCGCGTCTGCACCTGAGAATGCCGGAATACGCGGATCGGTTGTTTGTCGAGGATCAATGGCACGCGGTGTCAGTACTGGCGGCAGCCGACCGGGATCACTGCCCGGAGGTGTTCCATATGCTCCGGCAGGAGACACTTGAATCTGGTACTGCGCGGACGTTTCGTTGCCGGCTCGATCGCGGGCGCGACCACGTACCGCCACTGTTCCACCAGCCGGAATGGTCCATAATGTTTGTCCACTGGCGGTCGGACGTCTGCCAATTGGTTGCCAGTCTGGTATCCCCGACTGAGAGAACTCCAACTGAACCGACTCCGGATCAATGTTGTCGTCCACGGTCACCCAGTTCAGAGCGACTCGCCCGGGTGCGGGCTGCGACAGGTCGATCTTCAACAGCGGTTTACGTGTATCTACGACGACAGCCAGCCCGGGCCGTAGTTCACCGCCCGGGTGGGGCTGTCCCTGGTGGTCCATCGTGCGGACAGCGAACCAGTATTCGCCGTCGGATTCGGCCCGAAAGTCGAATCGGCCCGCCTTCGCCTCGACGGACTGCATGTTAAACCACTGCTGGCCATGGTCCTGAGAGACGTACAGCCGAATTTCTTTCGCTCCCAGCCTGGCGACTTCCCGGGCATCATATTGATACGGAATGTAGAAAGCGGTGTGGCTGGTGTAGATCGCCGGCCTCTGCGCTTGACCACCAGTAGAGACCTTCGGCTGCGGAGTCTGCCACGCCGAGGCTGCCGACACACACACCGTCACAAGGACCAACTGAGAAAGATAAAGCCTCATTTTGTCATCTCCGAACCGTTTACTGCGATCCAGACGCACAGCAGTCGGACCCGCGGGGCAAAACCAGGATGTGTTCGCTTTAGTGGGACCAAAACAGACATCGATGCCGAAACGCCGACCAACACGCCTTCAGTGCGCAGGGTCAATGCGCCGGCACCGGATGCCGTCCTTATCGTTATCGACCTGAGAATTTGTGCGGCTTGAGCAGAAATTGCCGATTGCGCCGCTGAGTCGATCGCCTGTGGACTCACAGGTGAAGTCGTGGCTCTCGATGGGCACCTGCCCGCTTTTCCCCGTCCTCGTCTCCGCACAGCGGTTCACGACAGCGAGCGAGCGACAGGGACTCGCAGATTTGCCTGATTCTCAAATCTGACAGAGCACTGTTCACGTACCAGACGCCGGCGACCTGTCAAATCCGCGTCCCGGCACCCGTCAGAATCTGTCGGACTGAAGTGGTGGGAACCGGTGGGTGGTTGACGGCGTCCAATCCGGCTTTGGGAACGGCCGGTTCCGCGTTCACGGTTGAAGCGAACCGGCTAACTTGTCCGGAGTTGGGAGTATGGCACAATCGCGGATTCTGCAGAGAATGTCAGTTGCTGCCCCGTCTGCGGATCGTGCCCATCGCGGTGTTGCCAACATCAACGCCGTTGTCGATGGGCAACAATCCTTGTGGCTTCTGACCCCGGAAACACGTTCATATCAGAGGTTACGGCTGAATTGTTGCGGCCGGCACAGGCTTTGCCTGGTGGTCTTTGATTGGACGCAGAGCCTGTCTGCGCACGGTCTGTGATTCACCGGCCAATCGCACAGGACCTGGTTTGAGCAGCCTGAATGGAAGGCTGTATCAAACGGCAACTCGGCGAGATCCCTGAACCGATCTCAGCCACCCGGCACTTGCCGGGTGAACTTACTTCTGGGAGATCATCCATGCTGCTGACATCGTGGGTGCGCAGTTTTCGCGAAACACTTTTCTCACGCCGTCGACGAACGCGTCGTCGTGGGGACGTCCGTGGAAACCAGTTATGGCAGCCGGGCCGCCGACTGAACCGGACGTCCGAGCGTCTGGAAGAGCGCACTCTGCTCACAGCTCTGGTCGTCGACCAGGACTTCGTAGACATTCGCGGTGGCAGCGTCACGCTGGGAAACAGCGACATCGACGTCGACAACGATGGTACGCCCGAATTCGACGAAATCGTCTTCGACAACGTCAGGCTCAGTGGCTTCGGGGCCGGAATCAACGTGAACCTGTCAGGTCGCGTCGATGCTTCAGGCACAATCACCCCGCTCGAACTCAGCCGTATCGCGTTCCAGGACGTCACGATTGTGGGTGCTGGCGGCGGCGGTCTGAATGTCACACTGAACAACGTCAACTTCGGCGACGGACCTGACGACCCGGAACGACCAAACGGCCTGATCCTTCAGAATTCGCAGATCGGCGTAGCGGCGACGTCTTCGACCGGTGGACCAGTCGTATTCAACCTGACCGACGTACAGGTGCCCGAGTTGACCGTCTTCCAGACGGATATCTTTGGTGGCTCCAATGCCGGTCTGCGCATCAGTCTCGACAGCCAGACTCGGAACACGGTCATCGGTGAGATCGATATCGCCGAATCAAATATCGATGGCGTATCACTGACCAGCACCGGTATCGAACAGCCAGTCTTCCAGATTGACAACACGAACCCGCTGAATGTGACTGTTGCATCGCACGGATTTCAGACCGGCTCGGAAGTCACCATTGAGGATGTGCAGGGCGCCACCGTCGCCAATACCACGGCGACGATCACCGTGCCGCTGGATCCGCAGGGTCGCCCGGACCAGAACCAGTTCACCCTCGATGGAATCGACGGAACAGGCACGGGGACCTATGTCAACGGGACCGGTACGGTCTTTCTGCGCACGACAATCAACAGCACACGCTTCCGCGACAACACCATTACCGGTACGACCGGCGCCGACGGGGTCGAGATCAACCTGACCAACACCAATGCGCCGGAACTGAACATCGAAGACCACCTGGATGTCAACGATCCCACCCAGCTCATCCGCAGCATCAGCGTCAACCTGGACAACTCACCGCTTGACGGGTTTACGATTCGGAACAACCGCATCGATGCCACGCGACCGTCAATCGACGGTTTGAGAATCGCAGCCGTCGACTCGACACTCAGCAATCTTCTGATCGACAACAACACTGTGGCCGGCAATCTGGGAATGACTCCGAATCCTGCCGGTGCCGAGGGAATTGTCTTCGACATTACAGACGGCAATGTGTCCGGCATTTTCACTCGGAACATTGTCCAGGACACGTTGGGCGACGGTCTGGAAATTACAGCAACCGTGTCTCAGGAATTCGTCGACGAAAATCGCGGTCCATTGCTGTTTGACTTTCAGTCTGGCCTGAATGAATTTGATGGGAACACATTCAGTGGCAACCAGGGAGCTGGCGTTTTCGTTGACCTGCCCGAAAACGTCGCAATCAACGCGACGTTGACCGACAACACATTCACGTCCAACGGAGTTCGCGGTCTGGATTTCACGGTCGCGAAGACTGCCGCGCAGTTCACCCAACTGGCACGTGGCGGTGTTGGCCGTACAGACACGACGCTGCGTGTCATTGACGCCAGTGCCTTCACGCAATTCACCGCGCCGTTCAACGTCATGATTGAGGCCGAGGAGCTGACCGTCACGGGGACCGTTCTAAACGAGCCGACTATTCTGACCGTGATTCGTGGAGTCAATGGGACGCGTGCGAGATTCCATCCCACGAATGCAGATGTCATTGCCACCCAGGGTGATGCCTTCCGACTGACTCTGGGTGGTGACGACGTTACTACCGATCGCAACGTGTTCGACGGAAACACCGGAGGTGGACTTCGACTTACTCTGGTGGACCGTGCCGCTGGTGCGTTCGTCATTCAGAACAACGTCATCATCAACAGTCAAGGCAACGACGCCGACGACTCGGACGGTATCAGCGTCAATCTGGTCAGTCTGGATGCAAACGTCCCGGCCACCAACATCCTGCGACGCTCGGTGATTGACAGCAATCTGATCGGGATTGACTCATTCACGACGCTGCCATTTGCAATTACGGACACGTTGACGACGTTTACTCTGGCCGACGAGAGCGTCTTCAATCTGGGCGCCGGCCTGCAGGTGAATGACGTTCTTCGCGTCGATGGCGAACAGATTCGCGTGGCCGCGCCCCCCGTTGGCAACACGATCACCGTGGAGCGTAATTTCAACGGAACAACTGCGGCACCCCATGCGGCGAACGCAATTCTCACTCCCACGACAGGCGGCAACAACGATCGAGGCATTGACTACTTCTTTGAAGAGCAGTCCGTCATAGAAGACGTTCAGATCGTCAATAACATCGTCGCCAACAACACAGACGATGGAGTGCGATTCATCCGCGAGGATGACGGAATTACGCGTACGGTCAACGCCAGCGATGATCAACGGCGTTCGGTGACCATTGCGAACAACGTCATCTCCGGAAACGCCATTGAACCGGAAGTTGACATTGTTGTGAGTCCTAATCTCGTCGACGGCAGCGGGTCGGGGTCCGGGCTTGAGATCATCGTGCGAAACGGCACGACCGATGAGTTCGATGTCGACATTCGAGACAACACGATCGCGAATCAGGTGGGCCCGGTTGGCGCTGGCCTGCTCGCCTCGAGTGGGCTCCGTCTACATACGGAAGCGGATGCACGTATCGAGACGATCGTCACGAACAACATCGTCGCCTTTAACGGGCTTGACGGTTTCAAGATGACGGAGCGGTTCTCGTCCGTGTCCGATCGGCGAGACATTGCCGGGCAACTGTTCGGAAACGACTTCTCCAACAATGTGGATGACGGAATCGACATCGGAGTTCCAAGCGGCGAGAACGTCGTGTTTATTGTCGGTGCAGATGGGGTCGACTCGCAGAATCGAAGTCTGGGTAATACCGTCAGCTTCAATGGTGATTCAGGAATCGACATTACCGGAACGGCGGGGGCAACCGGTGCCGGTGGCGGTACAAGTGGAAGCCGGATCTCGATTACGAACAACGAACTTGACTTTAACGGTCAGGTCCTCAGCACTGCCGTTGGTGTGGCTACACCTACAGGGCAATCCGCCCGATTGGGTAGCGGTATTAAGATTCAGGTTGGCAGTTCCCAGATCTCTGTCAAAGACAACAGAATCAGGAACAACAACGGGGCCGGTATTGACATAAATCTGGGTGGCGACATCTCGATTCGAGACAACATCATCACGTTCAACCAGAACGATGGTGTCGAGATTCAGGGAAGCACCGAGGCGACGATTCTTGGAAACCTGATTGGGAGCAATGTTGGCCGCGGAATCGACATTCTTGTGGCGGGCGGTTCGAATACGAATGCGAAGATTGGTAATGGGCTAGAGGCCGGCCGGAACAATATTATCAGTAACCGGCGGGAAGGTATCTACATTATCACCTCGGTAACGGATCAGGATCAGAATGTGGATTCAGGTGTTCCGTTGGACGCAACGGCGGCCAGTTTCAGTCCCTCTCGCGTCCCGAACCTGTTGATTCAAGTTGATACAAACTCCATCGAAGACAACGGATCGCTGGGCGGGTTGCCTGCGACCGGTATTCGCGCGAGAATCGGTTCGAGTAACGGAGGCCGCGGCTCCGAAGCGCTTGCGGCGGCGTTCGGTAATAGCTCCAGCGTTGCTGCAGGGACAGTGACGGATGCGGGAGCCAATGGACGGACGAATGCCCGGATTATCAACAATGACTTTGACGGGAACTTCGGTGACGACGCCAGATTCGAGGCGTTTATTTCGACTGCCGAGCCACAAGTGACCCAGGGTGACTGGACGCTGACCAATACTCCCCCTTACGACATTGACCCCAATCAATACTTATCAGATCCGTTAGCTCGACTGAACCTTGTATTCGAGGGCAACGTCGGTAATGGACTGAGGGCGTTGGGTGGGTCCGCCGCTTATCAGATCGCGGAGCCGGTGTTCAAGAGTCGCGATTCACTTGCCAACGCGACACCCGGGTCAAGCGACGAGGTTCCTCCCGCGGGGCCTTTTATCAACGGCGGAACACGGCCAGGTAATCTGCCGCGTAGTATCATCAATCTTCCTGCGCGTGCTCCAGGCGGGGTCCAATTTGCGCCGCTGACCGGCCCGAACCTGCCCCCGCCGATGACAGATATCCTGACGGTCACGAATGTGCAGGACGTGGCGCTGGGAAATGGCGTGACGGAGTTGCAGGTGACGGTGGGCGGTGCGATTACATTCCCCAACGGGGCGTTCGTCGAAATCAGCGGAGTGAGCGCCATTGGCGGCGGGCTGCACACCGCCAACGGTGTCCAGCAGGTGTTCAACGTCAACGTAGGGGCTGGAACCTTCCAGCTTCGGAACACCGCAGGCCACGGTGGCCCACAGTTTTCCAATGGTGGCACAGTGGTGTGGAATAACCCGGCCAATCAATCGTTTCTCTATCCCGGCATCAGTCCGTCATCAACGTTCCGAATCGCACAGGGATTCGATACCCAGGGGCCGACTGCTGCGGACGAGTTTTCCGGAGGCAGCGGAAACTTTTCCGATGGCGCGTACGACATCTGGACGCCGAATGAAACTCGCAGCGGCTCAATTATCAACGTGGAATCGCGTTTTGACGACGCCACCATTCCGTTTGGTCAACTGCGTGTGACGACTGCAAACCATGGACTTTCTCCGAATCGACAAATCACAATCACTGGTGTCCAGGGCATTCCAGCCGCCAACGGTTTTGAATCGCTCGCAGTCGGCTCGATTCTGAGCGTGGACCAGTTTCTAGTCACAGGATCCGCTGCGACTGCCGGCGCCTTCACTGGCGGTGGAACGTTCGTAACGATTGACGACAGTTTTACCGATCCATTGACGCCTACGTTTCCGACCGGTGATGTCGTTGATATCACTCCGGATCCGAGGTCGACCAACACCGGGGTTGTCGCCTTGAATTTCTCGGAGCCGGTAACGGGACTGGATGTCGATGACCTGCTGCTGCTGCGTGACGGCAGGGCAGTGGATGTTGGTAACGTGTTGCTGCAACAGGTCAACGCCCGGCAGTTCACGGTCAACCTGGGCCCAGCGACGGCTCTGGATGGGGATTACGAACTGATCATCGACGGGCGACTGCCAGAGGCCACGATCGTTCCGGTCACTCCCAATGCTCAGTCAGGCCCAGTCGACAATATCGTTGTGAATTTCAGTGAAGACGTCACCGGGGTCGATATCTTCGACTTTACGCTGTCGCGTGATCTGGGCGACGGGCGTGGCCCGATTGCAGTTGACCTGTCCGAAATCGGCGCCAACCTGGAAGTGCGGCAGATCACTCCGTCGACTTACTCGATCGATCTGAGCACGGTAACGGACATCGAGGCACAGTACCGATTGACGCTACTCGCTCCCCGGACTGCTGCTTTGATTTCGCAGTTGACTCCAAACAGCGTGACCATTCTGGCTGCGACGAATCAGGTGAACTTCAACGTCGTTGGGCACGGCCTGTCGACAGGTCAGACGGTCACTGTTCAGGGTGTGACGGCAAACGGCGGCGCTACTCCAGTTAATGGTGTCTTTCGGATACTGGTGGTCGATGGTGACAACTTTCGGTTGGCGACGGATCGGACGCTGATTACGCCGGTCTCGTCCGCGGTCGGATCGTATACATTCGGTGGCAGTTCGGTTCAATTTGACCCGGGCATTATCGACCGCGTTGGACGACCGTTTTCAGTCGTAAACGTGATTCGTACCAGTGGTCTGTCGATTCTCGCCGACGCCAGCGACACATGGGTGCGGGCCAGTGCTGCACCGACTGTCGACCTGCTTGATGTGACTCCCGACCCACGAAATTCGCCCGTGCCGTCTGTGACATTCCGATTCAGTGAGCCAGTTCTGAAAGCCACTGTTGATACAAGTGACTTCCAGTTGTCGCGTGATACAGGATTCGGACCGGTCGCCGTTCTGATCGATCCGAACATCGCCATTGTTACGCCGCTCGACGATCCATTGACGGCCATCGACGAGTCCCAGGCCGCAGTGCTCACGTCGACACTGTTTCGACTCGACGGCCTGACATCCCTGACGACCATCCCAGGTGACTATCGTCTGACACTGATCACAACAGGGCCGTCCCGGATTCAGGATGCCCAGGGTCTGAGTTTGAGTTTTCCGGCTACGGATGACTTCACCGTGGTCACCACCGGCCCGGCACCGGAAATCATTGACGTGTTTCCGGATCCGCGACCGTCCGCAGCCAGTGCAGTGACCTTCGTGTTTTCGGAAGGCGTGGAACAGACCGATGGTACTTCGCTGGACAACGAACCGGCATCAGACTTTTTCACGCTGACTCGCGACGCAGGTGATGGCAACGGGCCTCAGGATGTTCCACTGACCGGAATCATGCTCACCCAAAGCAGCAGCACGGTCTTTGAAATCGACCTGAGGACCGTCACAAGTTCGACTCCCACTGCGGCGCTGCCACTGCCGTCGATCGATGGAAACTACACTTTGACATTGAATCGCGGTTCCGCGATTCGAGCCGTGGGTGACCTGGAGCAACTGGCTGTCGACGGAGTCGACACATGGGTTCAGGACAGTACGAATCCGACGGCGGAAATCCTGTCGATTGATCCCGATCCGCGCGTTCAGAGTCCCGGCGTCGTGACGGTTCAATTCGCAGAACCGGTCCGTGGCGTTGACCGATTCGATGCGGCGACGGATTTCACACTGACGTTGGACATTGGTGATGGAAACGGGCCACTACCGATTCCATTGACCGATTCGATGGGCGTGATTCCCGTGCGGCCCATCAGTCCGGTCGATGCGAATGGCAACCCGGTGCGACCGTTTGTGACCGGGATTAACGTATTTGCCAGTGCTTACATCCTCGATCTGAGCGATATTGAATCCACAATTCTGTCGGCCTTCCCGACGGTCGATGGCAATTACGAGCTGACTTTGACCGACGCAGGAGGGATCGCTGATGACACGGGGAATGCCTACCTGGTAACGGGCACATCAGTCGATGCGTGGGAGCGACTGTTCCGGACGAACAACGATCCGATCATTGACGCGGTGTTTCCGGCCGGAGGTCCGACGCCGAGTAACAACTTTGTGACCAATCGCATCGAGGTCAGTGCGAACGACGAGTGGTTCACCGACACAATTCCACCGGCGGTGGTGTCGGGGACAGTGTCGATCGATCCGGATCCGCGCAGCACGCCGGTAGGAATCGTCACGATTAACTTCAGCGAGCCTGTGCTGGGCGTCGACATCACAGACTTCGACCTGACGCTGAATGGCAACGCGGTCTCTCTGAACGGCGTGACGTTGACGCAGATTGCGTCGGACCGCTACGAAATTGACCTGAATCTGGTAACCGGTGCGCCTGGTACCTACGTCTTCAGTATCGACGGCAACGGTTCGCTGATCCGCGACACTGCTCTTAACTTCCTGCCGCAGACTCTGCAGTTGCTCGATACGTGGACGGTCGAAACCATTGCACCTACGGCGACGATTACTGCGCCCACTCCGCGAACTGATCCGGCCGATGATATTCAGGTGACGTTCTCCAAGGACGTTGTCGTTTCGGCAGTGGACATCTCTGACTTCCGACTGGAACGCGACACGGGCAGCGGATTCCTGGTGGTGTCCAGCGCGGCCGGAACCGTCACGGCCAACAGTCCGGTCAGTGGACTCGACGACAGTTTTACACTGGACTTAAGCGCTGCAGGCCTGACCGATACTGCCGGCACCTATCGAGTTACCTTGATCGCATCCGACTCGGAGATTGTGGATGGCGCCGGGATTGAACTGCCCGCCGATGCGACAGCCACCTGGGTCCTGGACAACACAGTGCCGACCGCCGACGTCGTCGACATTTTCCCGGATCCGCGTGACGATGAAGTGGGTCTGGTAAACATCCTGTTCAATGAAGATGTCAGCAACGTCACTCCGGGCAATGCGGCAACCGGCCCCGCCGATACACACCTGGTGTTGCTGCGCGATGGTGGCGCGGTCGACATTTCCAGTCTCAGTATCTCCCGTGAAACAGCTCGGCGATACACGGTTGACCTTGCGTCGGTCACCGCGATGGACGGCGATTACGAACTTCGGCTGTCGTCGGAAACGAATATTACTGATACCGCTGGCAACGATTTGCTGGCAGATACTTCGCTGCCCGTGACTGGTCTGTCGGCACGTGATCTGTGGACGATCGGTGACGATCTGACGGCCCCGACAGCAACATTTGTGGCGGTCACTCCGGATCCCCGGCAGACGGCTGTCGACACCATTACGGTCAACTTTGATGAGGACGTCAGTGGAGTGGACGTCAGCGATTTCTCGCTCACTGTGGACGGCAACACCCTTGGTCTGGTGGCTGCCGGAGTGGAAGTCAATGCGGCGCCGGGTTCCGCTTCTGAGTATCAGATCTCCGGTCTCAGTTCACTGACAGCCGCCACTGGCACTTACGTGCTGACCCTGACAGCGGCCGGCTCTGGAATTATTGACTCGTCGACGAATGCCAATGCCATAGTCACCGATGCAATAGAGCAGTGGGTCACAATTCCGGCAAACCTGCAGGCGACGCTGACGATTGCTCCCGAGCCGGGCTTCGCGACAGTGCCCGACCCTCGACTGCGCGCGGTTAACCAGATTGTAGTCGATTTCGCATCTGCTTCAGGAACTCCCGTGGCGGTGTCTAATGTCGGCATCGAAGACTTCCGCCTGACGCGCATCGCAACGCCAAACACGGATCCGATTCCGGTTTCGTTGCGACAAATTACCGTGGTCCAGAGCCCGCTTGGAGCGCAGCAGTACTTTATTGATCTGTCGACCGTCAGTGGCACGGACGGCACCTACACGCTGACCCTGCAGGCCCTTGATTCCGACATAACTGACGGTTCATCCGACCTGCTCAGCAACGCGTCCGTCACGTGGGTAACGCGGACGACGATCACCGTCGACACCCCGGTCACCGCCGACGCGGCAGATGCAACGCCTGGCGACCAGATTCCAGAGGATGCAGCCGGAAATACGACACTGCGTGCAGCCATCAATGAAGCCAATGCGCTTCCGGGTGACGACATTATTTCTCTGCCGGCAGGTACTTTCGCAATCTCGCTGGGGGGCATCGGTGAGCAGGGCGGCCTGACTGGTGACTTCGACATTACCGACGTTAACGGCTCACTGACGATCCGTGGTGCCGGGGCGGAATTCACCATCATCAACGGTGCCAGCGTGGAGCGTGTGTTCCATGTACTCGCAGGGGCCTCGCTGATTCTTGAGGATGTCACGATTTCCGGCGGTCGCGTAATTGGCAGTGACGATGGCGGTGGTATCCGAAACGACGGCGGCACGGTCGTCATTCGACGATCCGTGATCCGAGACAACGTGTCGCTGGACGACGGTGGAGCCATCAACAACGACGGTGTCATGCTGATCGAAGACACCACGATCGTTAATAACCAGGCAATCAATAACGGCGGTGCGATCCGAAATGTGGGCAGTCTGCAGATCGTGAACAGCATGATTGGTGGTCTGGACGACCCGTCAACTGGATTCGATGAACGCAACCGGGCCGGTCAGACGGGTGGTGCCCTGGTCAATCTGGGAGCGGGTGTGGTGCAGGTCACCGGCAGCACGTTTTCCGGAAATGTGGCCGACAGCTTTGACGGAGGAGCCATTCGCAACGCCAGTCTGTCTACCGGACCAGGCGTCGTCAGTCTGCTGAACACCAATCTGTCGGCTACAGACGCAACGATGGAAGTGACTGACATTTCCGCGTTCGGACCGCTGGAAGTCTTCGACATTCGGATTGGCCTGGAACAACTGCGTGTGACACGAGTCGATGGCGATACGTTGACCGTCCAACGTGGAATCAATGGAACGACTGCCGTTGCACACGTGCCGGGCGACACGGTGACGCTCATTTCAAGTCTCGGACTGGTTAATGTCACAATTGCCCGCAACGAATCCGGCAATCAGGGTGGCGGCATCTCCGCAGCGATTGGCCGGGCGATTCTGAAGAACACGCTCGTCATCTCGAACGTCTCCGGTGGTGGTGTGGATTCGGATGTCACCGCTCCCAGCTTTGCCCCAGCGAACATCGGCAGTGCCGGGAACAACCTGATTGGTACGAACAGCGGTGCGACAACGGCCTTTCCGGCAGGCACCGCGAATGCTAATGGAGACTTCGTCGGCTCCACGGCTGCTTTGATCGATGTGACGAATATCCTGGAAACTGACGTTGTGACCGGAGAGCTGGTGCTGGCCGACAATGGCGGACCAACTCTGACTCATGCCTTGATCTCGCCTGGCGCCGGTCTGATCGCTCAGAACTTCGCGATCAATGGTGGTGGCGTGCAGAACGCCACCGTTGATCAGCGCGGCATCGCGCGCACGCTGGGTAACGGCACGGTCGATATTGGAGCGTACGAATTCGGTGGCTATTTCCTGAACTCCACGGAAGACAGCATCGACGTCATTCCCGGCGACGGCTTCGTGGCCGATTCGCTCGGCCGTCGCACACTGCGGGCGGCCATCATGGAAGTCAATGCCCTGGCTCAGTCCGGTGATTCGATATCCAACGCGATTCGACTGGTCGGCCCCACTCCGTACACCCTGACACAGGCCGAGATCGACCGTACGTCGCCGACAGCAGACATCATCGATGTTACGCCGGATCCGCTTGCGGCCGCGGCGTTTATGCAGAATCCGATCGACGAGATCACGGTCACGTTTACCGAACCCGTCCAGGGCCTCGACCTGCTGAATGCCGAGACGAATTTCGATCTCCTGTTCGCGGCTGACGGCACCACGATGGCTGCACCGATTTCACTGGCCGGTGTCACGCTGCGGCAGGACTCGCCGACCCAGTACACGCTTCAGAATCTTGAAACGCCGCTGGCAGCAGACGGTCGGTACGAACTGCGGCTCGTGTCGACTGGCGTGACGGACTTCGCGCTGCAGCCGAACGGTCTCGCCGATGACCCGGCTGTTGGAATCGCCGGGGTGGCAGCGTCGGATGTCTTCATCCGCGGTGCGGACGTGTTCGGACCAGTGGCTACGGTCAGTCAGATCGCCACACCCCGCATAGACAATCCCGGAGCAGTCACGGTCACCTTTGATGAAGCGATCGAGGGGATCGATACATCGAACGACCCAGAGAACTTCAGTCTGACATTCGACGATGGCGTGGCGGGCCCGGTCGTCATCGATCTATCCGGTATCGCCCTGCAACTGGTGTCGAGCACTGAGTTCACGTTGAATCTGGCGGCAGTCCTCGACCCGACGGTCACGATGGGTCTGACAGCCGCCGGCACGTACGTCCTGACGTTCGATCCTTCATCCGCTGCGCTCACGCAGCCCATCCAGGACACCCTGGGCAACGTCTCGAATCAAACTCCGATTACGCGAACCTGGGTAGTCGGTCCCGACATGGACGCGCCCACCGGGACAATCGCCGAAATCACTCCGGATCCGCGTAACAGTCCCGTGGGTGTCGTCACCATCGACTTCAGTGAAGATGTTACAGGCGTTAACACGGCTATGATGGGGGCGGAAACTGATTTCGACCTGTTCTATGACGTTGACGGCTTCGGAGGCGGGCTGAACAGCGTTCAGATCGACCTGTCCACGCTCACGGTCATTCAGGTCACCGACTCGCAATACACCATCGACCTGTCGTCCGTCGCAGTGGCAGACGGGGCCTATCGACTGGTTCTGACGACCCTTGGTAACGTCGAAGATGCCGCCGGCAATTCACTCGCAGCCGACGAGTTGCAGAGCGGTTTTGTGAACAGTGTCTTCGTTGGACCGAGCATTCTATCGGCCGGACAGGGTTACATCGAAGAGTGGGTCATTGGTGATGATGTCACCGTGACCGACTCGCTCATCGGCACACTGCCGGCTCCGCCGACGAACACGCCGTTTACCTACAACCCCACAGCGTTCGGCGACCTGGATATCCTTGGCGGTTCACTCATCATTTCCGGTGACGGCATTGCTGCATCGACGATTGACGGCAACAGCATTGACCGCGTCTTCGACGTTCGTTTCGGTGCCACAGTCAGTCTGACCGACCTGACGGTCACGGGCGGCGTGGTCGCCGGTGGTCCGGACGCTCTGCTGGTGGGTGGCGGTCAGATTGAAGGCAGCAAAGACGGTGGTGGCATTCGCAGCAGTGGTTCGCTGCTACTCACACGCACAGAGATTGCCGGAAATTCCGCCGATGGTCGTGGCGGCGGTGTATTTGTCGATTCGGTTGCCAGGTCTACACCACTCGTGACGACGGCAGATTCCCTGGCAACTGCGGTCACGGCCGGCGCTACCACCATCACGCTGAACAGCGCGATGAATTTCCCCACCAACGTTCCATTTGAGATCCAGGTGACTAGCGCGGGTGGCGTGGAACAGATGCAGGTCACGGCTGTGGCTGGAAACGTGTTTACAGTCACACGTGGCTTTAACGGTACGATTGCTGTGGCACACACGGCAAATGCTGTGGTCGCTCTAGCTCTGCCACCGAGCGCCACAACGCTCACTGTGACGGACGCATCCGCGTTTCCGATGATCGCTGGATTCCAGATTCAGCTTGGTGCGGAACGTATGCAGGTCACTACCGTGGCCGGAAATACATTCACGGTGCGACGTGGCGTCAGCGGCACAACTGCAATTAACCACTTCGGTGGCGAAACGGTCTCGCTCGTGCAGAACGAGATGTCTCTGGTCTCGATCCGGAACAACCAGGCGGACTTTGGTGGCGGCCTGTTCAATGACGATTCGGGCTCAGTCACGATCGTCGAATCGACGTTCACATCAAACGCGGCGACGACGGACGGCGGTGGTCTGTTCAACGACCGCACGGGAACCGTAGCGATCACCGGCACGCAGGTCACCAGCAATTCGGCCGGGCGCGATGGCGGTGGTCTGTACAACAACGATCAATCCACCCTCACGGCCATCGACAGCACGATTTCTCAGAACACGGCCGTTGGAGACGGTGGCGGTCTGCTCAGCGAACTGGCGGCCCTGGCCACTCTGAATAACACAACCGTCGCGGCAAACTCGGCGGAACGTGGCGGCGGCGTTTTCAATCAGGATGGAACTGTCACAATTACCGCGTCTCCGTTGTCGGCGAATACGGCGTCCGGTGACGGCGGTGGCTTCTATGTGACGTCCAACGGTGTTGTGAATGCCGGAAACTCGACCCTGTCAGGCAACACCGCCGAGGGCAATGGGGGCGGCTTCCGCAATGAAGGTGTTGTGACGCTATCTAACACGCGTGTCATCGATAATACATCTAATTTGGATGGTGGCGGCGTCAGTAACACCCGTGTCCTGACACTCCAGAATGGCACCACGGTGACTGGTAACGTATCGGGAGCCAACGGTGGGGGTATCGCCAGCACAGGTAACGGTAACGTCAATCTCGCCCAGATCGTGGTCACCAGTAACACGGCAGCGGCTGATGGTGGTGCCATTCACAATTCCGGCGGCTCCAGCCTGACCGTCACTTCATCGACCCTGTCCAGCAGCTCGGCCGGCGATCAGGGCGGCGGTCTGTACCACAGCTCGACCGGTCAAACGACGGTCGCCAGTTCAACACTGTCGAATAACACGGCCCGCGAGGGCGGTGGACTCTACACTTCTCGCAACCTGACTCTGCAGAACAGTACGCTTTCAACGAACACGGCCACGACCTCAGGTGGCGGTGTCGCGAATAACGGAGGAACGATTACCTTCCAGAACGGCACCGTGTTCAACAACACGGCTGCCGTGGACGGCGGCGGCATCGACAACCAAAGCGCCTTCGGTCAGTTCCGTGCTCGAAATACAATCGTCGCTGGGAATACTGCTCCGGCGGACGCTGACGTCACTGGCGTGCAGTTTGTCAATCAGGGCAACAATCTGATCGGCGACCTGGGCAATTCGGTGACCGGATTCAGCGACGCAGTGGCTGGCGTGGTCGGTGGTGTGATCGGCAGCGTTACGGGAGCGACCAACGCAAGTCCGATTGTCATTACGTCGGCCAGTCACGGTCTATCGACCGGCGATCGTATCCGAGTTCGTAATGTGACGGGTAACACAGCCGCGAATGGTGTCTTCGACGTGACGGTGATCGACGGGAACACGCTGTCACTCGACGGTACGTCGGGTAACGGCACCTTCACCGGGGGCGGTGAGTTGATTCGCCTTGTCGACTCCCTGCTGGGGCCGCTGCAGGACAACGGGGGCCCGACCCTGACACATGCGCTGCTGTTCGGCAGTCCGGCTCGTGACCGAGGTTCGAATGTCGGAGCTTTGTTGACGGACCAGCGTGGCTTCGGACGCATCTTTGATGGCGACGGCGACGGTGTGGCCACGGTCGACATCGGTGCCTTCGAGTCTGGCTTCGTCGTTAACACGTTCGTGGACTCGCAGGACGTGTCTGTCCTGATCAATAACATTGGCGACCAGGCCAGCGCCGACGCCAATGGCAGCAGCAGTCTGCGGGCAGCCGTGATGGAAGCAAATGCTCAGACGGGTGACGACACGCTGCTGTTGATCCCCGGTACGTATCAGTTCGTGATCGCGGGACGGAATGAAGATGGAGCGGCTCGCGGCGATCTCGACATCCTTGGCAACCTGACCATCATTGGTTCGGGTGTGGACGAAACAATCATTGATGCGGCGGGACTGGACCGCGTCTTCCATGTGCTCGCCGGTGCTCAGTTGAATCTGAAGAACCTCACCGTTCGTGGTGGTAGCGAAGTCCGCGGTGGTGGCATCCTGAATCAGGGTGTGCTGACTCTGGAAAACGTTGTCGTTGAAGACAACAGCGCAGATTTCGGCGGCGGCATCTACAACGATCTTCGGGAAGACTCGCTGGCGAACACACCACTGACGGCTACAGATTTGACCCTGACGGTCGGTAGCGGCTCGCAATTCCCGTCGACTGGCGGGTTCGACATTCGCATTGATGACGAAGAACTTCGAGTCACGACCGTCAACAACCAAACCTATACCGTGACACGGGGCGTCAATGGCACGACGGCTGCTCCTCATAATGTGAATGCACGGATCGAGCTTGTGCAGTCCATGACTGTCGTTGACTCAACGATCAGATCGAATGAAGCGCGGCTGCAGGGTGGTGGGCTGCTCAATTTGAACGAACTCACGATTACGCGTTCGGTCATTACGACCAACTCATCAAACGCTCAGGGCGGTGGCCTGTTTAACGAAGCAGCGATCGCTTCTGCCTCTACCGAGATCATCGATACGACGTTCAATGCAAACTACGCACACGGTGCGGGCGGTGGTATTTACAACAGCACGTCAAGTTTCGGCACTTCCACGATCGATATCCGTAGTACGACGTTGTCGAGAAACGAGGCCGGAGCGAAGGGCGGAGCAATTTACAACAACGATCGACTGGACATTCTGAATTCGACGATCAGCACGAACGTCGCCCAGGCAACGGCGGCGGGCATCTACAATGTCGGCACAGGAACATCCAACGGGGCTGTGACAATTACAAACAGCACGTTCCTCGACAACGCCGTGGACGGCACGGGTGGTGGCATTGTCAACGTGTCCGGATCGAATACCGTGACACTCCGCAATACGATCGTCGCTTCGAACACAGCTCCGCGAGGCAACAACGATCTGGACGGCAGCTTCATCTCGTCGGGTGCCAACTTCATTGGCGATGCCGGGAACTCGGGCGGTTTTGTGAACGGCGTTAACCTGGACGCTGTGGGAACAACCGGCAGCCCGTTTGATCCTGTGGTCGGCCCTCTGCAGGACAATGGCGGCCCGACGCAGACACACGCGTTGCTGGCTGGCAGCCCGGCTTTGGATGCCGGTGACAATTCCGGCGGAGAACCAGTCGATCAACGCGGCGGCCGCCGTCCGACGGACTCCACCGCGGATATCGGTGCGTTCGAAGTTCAGGAAAATCGCCTGAGCATCAACGAGGTTCGGATGGCGGAGGGAACGAACGGCTCGACATTGTTCGTGTTCACAGTGCTGCTGGAAACCGCCACTGCCGAGCCCGTCTCTGTCGTCTTCACGACCGTGCAGGCGACAGCCCAGGCTGGTAGCGACTTTCTTTCCACATCCGGAACGCTGAACTACGCCCCTGGCGACTTGACGCAGACCATCGTTGTGGAAGTGAATGGCGACACGACTCCGGAAGACACGGAAGCATTCAAGGTGCGACTGACGAATCCTGTGAATGCCGTACTTATTGGCTCCACCTGTCCCGACGACCCGAATCTCGAATGTGACCAGGTTGATCCCGATGCCCCGCAGTCCGCAATTGAAGCGCGAGGCATTATTGACAACGACGATGCCATTCTTACTGTCGATGCCGTTTCGACCTCGCTGCTGGAAGGAGCCGTGGGTGAGAACCCGGTGATGACCGTCACCGTGCTACTTTCGAATGCGGTCGTCGATACCGCGGTTGTCAATTTCACGACCACGGATACGGGAACTGCCACGGCCACCGAAGGGATCGACTATCAGGACGCCACAGGCTCGGTGACATTCGCACCAGGCGACACGGTGCAGACGTTCGACATCACGCTGATTGGTGACAATGCGGCCGAGCCTCACGAGACGTTTAACATCGAATTGACGTCAGCCAGTCCACTCACAATCGGTACATCTCCGCAGGCCACGGGTACGATTCTGAATGACGATGTCCAGCTAACCATTGCCGGCGTAAGCGACACCGAAGGCACGGGAGGCCTGAAAGATTTCGGTTTCGGCTTCAGTCTGGCACAGCAGGTCGCACAGGAAATCACGTTCCAGGTTCAGACGACTGGCGTGACTGCTACGAGCGGTGCGGACTTCTTCGCTCTGAACGCAGCCACGGTGACGATTCCGGCGAATCTCACGAACGTTCCGGTGCCCGTGACGCAGAATGTTCAGGTCGTCAGCGACACGACATTTGAAGGTGGAACAGGGACCTTCGAGACGTTCCAGCTCGATTTCGTGGCCGGCAGCGTGATGCGTGGTGGAATGGTGGATTCCAACGCCATTTTACTGGGTGGGCCGGCGACGGGAACAATAGAAGATGACGAGCCGCGTCCCATCGTGTGGACGATCCGTCGCAGTGCCGACATGCTGAACTTTGAGGTAGATCGCACGGACGATTCGGGTAGTGTCACCGTGTTCTCTCAGACGGTCGTGACAACGATGTCCCTTGCCGTTCCCAATGACACGTCACAGCCGCTCGACAGTGGCATGGACGATCAGTTCGTAGTGGACTTCACCAACGGAAATCCGATTCCGACCAACGGCCTGACCGTCAACGGCTTCACTCAGGTTGCCGGAGACTCGTTGCAGCTTACCAACGCCTCAGGCACGTTCACGAACATCACCTACACGGCAACCGGTACGAATTCCGGAACGGTGGTGCTCGACGACGGTACGGTTTCGACAATCAATTACACGGGTCTGGAGCCGGTCCGGGATTTCCTGAACGCCCAGAATCGAACATTCACAATCGATTCAATCAGTCATCCCGGCGATCATCCGATTCGGATCGCAAATGCACCATCCGGCCAGACGATCATCGACTCCAACGGAACGGGCGCATTCGAGAATATCACGTTCAACAACCCGACGACCTCACTAACCGTGAACGCGGGCGACGGCACAAATGCAATCACGGTTGAGCCGCTGGAAGCAGGTTTTACGGGAACTTTGACTGTCAACGCGGGTGGTGGTAACGACACGGTCGATGCCAACATGGTCAACTTTGCCGTCACGCTCAATGGCGAAGCCGGCAACGACGTGTTGACGGGGTCTGCCTTTGGAGACTCGATCACGGGTGGTCTGGGCACGGACAATATTGTCGCCGGGGCCGGGAACGACTTCATCCAGGGCGGTGATGACAACGACACGATTGACGGCGGAGCTGGTGCTGACAATGCGAGTGGTGACGGTGGCCAGGATTTGATCACGGGTGGAACGGAGAACGACACACTCGATGGTGGAGCCGGAGACGACATCATCACTGGCGACGCTGGAAACGATTCGATAACTGGTGGCGACAACAATGACAACTTGTCCGGCGGTGATGGTGCCGACAACATTGATGGTGAAGGCGGCAACGACACTGTCAGTGGAGACGGCGGCCAGGACACGGTCGATGGCGGCGGTGACGCGGATACGGTCAGCGGTGGTGCTGATAATGATACGGTTCGCGGCGGTGCCGGTGACGACGTCGTGACTGGCGACGACGGCGACGACAGCCTCGATGGTGGCGACGACAACGATACGCTGGATGGTGGTCTGGGCGTCGACGCAATCGACGGCGGCAACGGTGGCACTAACATCGATCAGCTCAGTGGGTCAGTGACCGGCAGCCAGAATGCCACACTAACGAACACGACGTTTGACGTAGCCGGGTTGATCGACACGTTCCTGTCGATTGAACAGGTCATTATCATCGGCGGAACGGGAAGTAACCGGCTGGACGCGTCCGCCTACACCATTGGCTCGGTCACGATCGATGGTGGCGACGGCAACGACACACTGCTGGGCAGTGCCGGTTCGGACTCACTCAATGGCGGTCTGGGCGACGACAGTATCGATGCTGGTGCTGGCAACGACATCGCACTGGGTGGTGGTGGCCGCGACACGATCAACGGCAATGACGGCAACGACACGCTCGGCGGAAACAGCGGAAACGACGTCCTCAACGGCGGTGCCGGCTTCGACAGCGCGGCGGGGGGCGATGGCGACGACGTGCTGAGCGGTGGCGACAACAACGATACGCTCGAGGGTGACCTCGGCAACGACGTGCTGATGGGCGAAGCTGGTAATGACCGGTTGATCGGGGACGCTGGTGCGGACTTGCTGATCGGTGGAGATGGCGTGGATCGTGCATTCGGAAATGCCGGCAACGATACGCTGCGTGGTGGTAACGGCCGCGATACGCTCAACGGCGGTGCCGGCCGGGACGACCTGAATGGCGAAGGTGACAAGGACCGGCTGCTGGGTGGGGCGGGACGGGATGTTCTCGCGACGGATGGTAGCGGTGTCGACACGCTGAACGGACAAGGGTCGGGCCTCGACTCGGTCATGTTCACGGGCACGTCAGGAGACGACGTGTTTCTGGTCGAGAATCTCGGAAGCCGCTACCGCATTCTTGATTTGTCCGGCAGCAACGACCGCGTCGTGGTGACACGCACCGAGCGCGTCTTCTTTGACACAATGGACGGAGACGACGCGATTCTTGTCGAGAACCTGGCCACGATCGCTGGCGTCGGCGTCTTCAACCTGACGCTGGGAGCCGGTAACGACACGGTCAGTGCTGCATTGAACACGAACGCGAACTTCACGTTTGTGGTCGATGCCGGAACCGGCAACGACACCATTGATACCGGAGCAGGAAACGACAACATCAGTGCTGGTGATGGTGACGACTCGGTGACGACCGGATCGGGCGACGACACGATCAACGGGGGTTCGGGAGCTGACTCACTGAATGGTATGGCCGGAGCGGACGTCATCGACGGTGGCACTGGCTCCGATACGATTCTCGGTGGTTCCGAGGCCGACAGCCTGGTTGGTGGAGCCGGCGACGACACCATCCGCGGCAACGGCGGCGAGGACACGATCTTTGGCGGAGACGGCAGGGACCTGCTGTTCGGCGACGAAGCAGCCGACGACATCTTTGGTGAAGACGACGCCGACTCGATTGCCGGTGGTGGTGGGAACGACAACATCCTGGGCGGCGACGGTAACGACGTCATCAAAGGTGAAGATGGCGAGGACTTCATCGAGGGCGGCAACGGAAACGACACCATTTCCGGCGGTCTGAAGAACGATCGGATCAACGGCCAGGACGGTCAGGACAAGCTGTTCGGCGATGCCGACAACGACACGCTGACCGGTGGCGGCAGAGAAGACCTGGTGGTGGGCGGACGTGGTGCGGATTCCATAAGTGGACAGGGCACCAACCGTGACACGCTTGTGGGCGAGACTGGTCTGGAAGGATCGGACGACGACACGCCCGATCCCGGTGACACGTTCGACAACGCCGCCGAAATCAACAACGCGTTCGTTGTGCCGCAGGCGATATTCGACTTGCTCGACAGTTTCATCTGAGCCGCGTTCAGAACGGCCCTGCCCGCACGATGGATCAGCCGGGCTTGTGTAATCGCAATGGGTGCTATGAACTCCGCATTGCGGCAGGCACAATTGAGCCAAACGCTGCCCCTGACTGATCCAATCACGGAGCTGTCGATGATCACTCGTAGTCGTTATTCAGCGTCCCGCCCACGCTCAGGCAACACGGGCCTCATTGTTGTGCTGGTCCTGCTCGTCGCCGGAGGGACCGTTTACTTCACACTTGGTCAATCCGCGTCAGACGACGACAGCGACCAGGAATACATCACGCATACGGTCGCGAGAGAGAGATTGATTATCTCAGTGACCGAAGACGGCAATCTGGAGAGTGCCGAGAACAAGGACGTGAAATGTGAGATCGAAGGTGGGAGCACGATCCTGTGGATCGTTGCCGACGGCACAGTCGTCGCAGAGGGTGAGAAGATTGTTGAATTAGACAAATCCGGCATCGAGGAACAGTTCCGTCAGCAGGAGGGGATCTGTGAAAAAGCTCTGGCCGCACAAATCAAAGCTGACGAAGACGCCGGAGCTGCAAAGATTGCCGTGCAGGAGTACGTTGAAGGTACGTACCTGAAAGACAAACAGGGCATTGAAGCGTCGATCATCATCGCGCGGGAAAACCTGGCAGCTGCGAACAACATGCTGGCTCATACGCAGCGAATAGCACGCAAGGGGTTCGCCACACCACTGCAGGTTCAGGCGGATGAATTTGCCGTACAGCGTGCCGGACTCGATCTGAAGACGTCTCAGCTGGCTGACAAAGTCCTGACAGCCTTCACGCTGAGAAAGATGACGAAAGAGCTGGAGGCGACGTACAACGCGGGCCTCGCACTCGCTCGTTCTGAGAAAAGCAACGTTAAAATGGAGACCGTCAAGCTTGCGCGTCTGGAGAAGCAGGTCAGTAAGTGCGTCATCCTTGCACCGCAGGATGGCATGGTCGTGTATGCCAACGAACGCAGCCGTTACCGCTCAAGTGTTGCGATCGAACAGGGCGTGACTGTGCAGCAGAATCAAGTGCTGGTTCGGCTCCCTAAACTCAGCGCGATGCAGGCCAAGGTACTGGTCAACGAGTCGAAGATCGATCAACTGAAACCGGGTATGGCCGCGACGCTGAAGATTCAGGACCGAGAATTCACGGGCAAAGTCGCCGAGAATGGCATTGCCAATCAGCCGGAACCGACGTCGTGGTTCAGTGCCCAGGTGAAGGAATACGCGGTCACTGTTGAAATCGATGGGGATGTTGAGGGCCTGAAACCGGGCATGACAGCCGAGGTCGAGATTGAAATTGATGACCTGACCGATGAGCTGACCGTGCCTGTCGCCGCCGTGCTCAATCACGGGGAGAAATACTATTGCTGGATCACAACACCGTCCGGTCCAGAACGGCGTGAGCTGCTGCTGGGACCAACGAATGACCGAGTCATCGCGGTGCGTGACGGTGTCAACGTCGATGAGGACGTCATTCTGAATCCGCGCAGTGCTGTGGATGATGTCAAAAACCTGCCGACCCTCGATGAAGATGGACAGACGGAAGACACACAGGAATCCGATCGGCCGTCGGGACAGGCACCAGCACCGACAAGCTCCAAAACAACTGCTTCCTATGGTGCACCAGGCAGTACCTCGCCAGGTGGCGGATCGAGTACGACCGGCGGCGGCCCTTCCATGCCATCATTCAGTGACCGCGATACGAACAGTGATGGAAAGATCACGAAAGACGAAACCTCCGGCCGAATGACTGAGCACTTTGATCAGAATGACACGAACAAGGACGGCTCGATCGATGCCTCGGAATACAACGCGATGATCGCGCGGGTCCGGAAGGCCATGAGTCAGCGCCAGGGAGGCAGCACAACTCCCGGGGGCCCGAAATAGTGCGACCCCGCCGACAGCGTGACCAATCGCCGCGTCGCCGGATTCAGAGGAATTCCGGCGAATCGTCCAGATTAGAATTCCTGCGAATTCAGCAATTCGCCCTGTTGGCGGAGCGGAGAGCATGATCAGTCGCTGGCTCCGCACATTTCAACTGGGCTTCAAAAGCCTGTTGATGCACAAGCTGCGTTCGACGCTTGCCATGATTGGCATCCTGATCGGTGTGACTGCCGTGATCTGGCTGGTCGCTTTGGGTGAGGGCGTCAGCGAACAGGCGCAGCGACAGATTCAGCAGCTTGGTGCCCGCAACGTCATCATTAAGAGCACGAAGCCGGCCCGCGACGCGAATTCGTCCAGCGCGGGCGGACGCGTGGCGGTGTACGGCATAACGCGAGACGACTACGACCGCATCGTTACCACGATTCCGTCAGTCGAGCGCGCTGTTCCCATGCGCGAAATTCTAAGGGAAGCCGCCTATCGACACCGCATCACTGACTGCCAGCTCGTTGGCTGCACTGCTGACTATTATCAGATCAACCATTTGACAATGGACCGAGGTCGCTTCATTACCGACTCTGATCTCGAATCGCGAGACAATATCTGCGTGTTGTCTGCCGCCGTCGCCAAAGAGCTGTTTCCGTTTGAGGAACCGCTTGGGAAGTCCATTCAGTTGATCCCCGAGTTCTATACGGTTGTCGGGATCGTTGAAGATCGGGCGCCGTCCGCGGCAATCGGAGGCAGCCTGGCCGGACGCTCGTATGATCAGGACGTTTACATCCCGATCTCGACCTTCCGGTCGCGGTTCGGCGACCACATCGTCACGTCCGGCAGCGGAGCACTCGATGCCGAACTGGTCGAGCTGAATCAGGTGACTGTGACTGTCGACACGATCGAACATGTCGAAGCCGTCGCAGACATCATCGCCGTGCTGTTCGAGAAGTTTCACGACAAGGAAGACTACACGATCACCGTTCCGAAGGAGCTGATCCGCCAGGCGGAACGGTTGCGGAGCCTGTTCAATGTTCTGCTTGTGCTCATTGCCGGCATCTCATTAATGGTTGGCGGCATCGGCATCATGAACATCATGCTGGCGACAGTGACAGAGCGGACACGCGAGATCGGTGTCCGTCGCGCACTCGGCGCACGTCGCAAAGACATCATCGCGCACTTCCTGGCGGAAACGATTGTTCTGACAGGGACCGGTGGTTTTCTGGGCGTGGGCGTGGGCTTCCTGTGTCGCCCGGCGGTCAAGCTGACGCAGGGGCGGCTTCAGGAGTGGTGGCCCGAAACGTGGAACTCCATCCCGCCGGAGATACAGTCGCTGGAACCGATCATCGCGCCCTGGTCGGTTGGAGTGGCCTTCGGAATTTCGGTCGTTGTCGGACTCATTTTCGGCCTGTACCCCGCGAGACAGGCCGCCATGATGGATCCGATCGAAGCCCTGCGTCACGAATGATGCGTGACGGAGTTCAGGCTTTGGAGTCTGGTGTTCCGGAACGCCGAGAAGAGGCGGCATGCAATAGCCTGGGGCGCGAGTTTTGAAGTCGCACACTTTCGGAGTGCGACGATGCATCGTCGCTTTCCCTTTTTTTCATTTGCGGCGAAGCCGCTTACCTTTCAGTGTTTTCTCCTCACTCCGCCCTGGGCGGAATGTTAGACGCGCCGCCGAAAACGGATGGAAAGCGGCTCCGCCGCAAGAGTGGCTTCGCCACGATGAGAAAGCGGTGATGCATCACCGCAGTCCAGAAGTGTGCAACTTCATAGCTCACCCGTCGGGTCAGTCCGGTATGCCGAACTGGTGCGCGGCAATTGCTTGATGCCGCGCACGTGGTCTTACGGCAACATGACACGGCCGCCGCTGGCGACAATGGTCTGCCCTGTCATGAATCGGGAATCTTCTGACAAAAGGAACCGGACGACCTCCGAGATGTCATCCGGTCGGCCAATGCGGCGCAGTGGAGTGGCAGCAACAAGCTCGTCGAGTTTCTCCTGCGGGACTCCGTCCAGGATGTCGGTTTCGATGAGTCCTGGTGCGACCGCGTTCATGCGGACATTGTGCGGTGCAAGTGCTTCCGCCGTGCTCTTGGTGAAACCGACCACACCGGCTTTGGTGGTCGCGTAGGCGATTGACTGCGGTCGGGCACGCAACGCTGAAATCGACGCCAGATTGACGATGCGACCGAATCCCCGTTCGATCATGCCGTCTTTGACCGCCCATGTGGTGAGAAATACTCCGGTCAGATTGCACGCCAGTGTGGCGTTCCAGATTTCCAGAGTCGTGTCTTCATGGGAGACAAACGGAAAGATGCCCGCGTTATTGACGAGCAGGTCGACCGGACCGAGTTCAGTCTCGATCCGATCAATCATGTTCCGCACCTGCGTTTCGTCGGTGACGTCTGCCTGAATCGCGAAGGCTCGTCCGCCGGACTCGCAGACATATTCGACGGTCTCCGCCGCGGCATTCAGGTTCTCGCGGTAGTTGACTGCGACGTGGGCTCCGCCGGCGGCCAGTCGTTCCACACAGGCTCGGCCGATGCCGCGGGAACCGCCCGTGACCAGTGCCACTCGACCCTGAAACTCCTGGCACAAATCGGGCAGTTCCATCGCGGCATCTCCTGCGTCAATCACGAATCAAGATTGAGCATCCGGCAGGCTTCGACATAACCGGCGGCGCGGTGGCCCTGCTCGTCTTCGCGATTGTAGCTGTAGGCACTCGCGGTCACCCGGGCCAGGGCGATGAGTTGCCGCCAGCGGAATTTCGGACTGGTTGTCGCGAATTCTTCAGTCACCGTGCGGTAGTACTTCTCCGAGTGCAGACGTCCGTCTTCGCTGACGGCGTACTTCAACATCAGATCGAAGACCGGTCGCGCGGTATGTCCCTGCTCGCCGTAAATAGCGATGGCTGCCGCCGACCGAGCCTGGTCGTTCTGGCGGATCGCCTCGTCCGCCGCTGCGAGCAGTTTCTTTGCATCCGTCGTACGGATTTCCTCACGGTGCTTGTCATGCGGCAGTGGTTCCTGCTCCGAGTGGACGTTGAACTGCGCGACATGCAATGCGCTCAACATCAGGCCCACAACCGAGTTTCTATGGTTGGTGACTCGAACCATGTTGCGCCAGGCGTTCGACGAGTCGGACGAGTGGACGCCCGGTGAATCACCGTGGCAGCGTGGCGAGCCGTCCTTCCGCTCACCCTGTGTCAGCACAAGCTGATTCGCGGCCAGCGACATTGCCTGGCCGACAGCCTCCCGCGAGATGCCTTCACCGAGAGCTGCCGAGATGGCGTCCATTGCCTCAGGCCCCTGGGCACGATGAATGAACCGCGACATGGATTCGATCCAGTCGTCTCCGGGTTCACGAGTCCCGGCCGGTTTCTTCAGCAGACCATATTCGTCAAGGAGTTTCGCGACCTGGCGGCGATGCGGTGGCTCAGCCCATCCGCGTTTGGCGCGGGTCTGCTCGCTTTTGACGCAGAAGCGAACTGATTGCCGCAGGATTGTGTGCGCGTGCTGTGCACCGACAACATCAATCAGTCCGTACGCCCGATGAGCCAGTACAAATCGATGCACATCCGGCGAGTCCTGCACGGTCGTGACCAGTTCGTTGTAGGCGTCTTTCCGGTTGCGGCTGACCTGAGCGGCGAAGATCTCCTCGGCCCGCTGCATATCCCGTTGGCGCGCAGCTGTGCGAAGGAGGTGCCCGTCGGTGGCATCGGCGAGTTTGGCTGGGGTGACTGGTTTCAGCGTGCGAGTTTTTGACATCCCGCTTTCCTGAATCCGGTCGCTGTTGCGGTACAGGACTTTCAGGATCGGCAGCGGTTTGCGTTCCGTTGGCAGATCGGCGGTCATCTGCAAAGCCGGCAGCAACGCCATCTCCGTGTGGAAGCCCACATAGTCTTCTCCACCAAATGTCTCCGCGTTTGCGAGGGCGGCTGCCGCGGTGAGCTGCTTCAGACTGACTTCTTCGTTCTGCAACTTGCCAATCAGTATCGGCTGCAGTTTCGCCGCCGGCGTGTCCTGCATCAGACCGACGAGTGAATCGAGTTTTCCGAAGTTCAGTTCATCGCGCGAGTCGGCGGCTACGGCCGCGCCGAGTCCCAGATCGTCAGCGAGTGCGACTCCCAGGCCAGCGACCAACATGCCTGAACCCACGTCTTCCAGAAAGCGACGTCGAGTGCGATTCATCGGAAATCTCCGGCTGAGAGAAGAGGGACTGAAACAATCGCTGCCTCCGTTCAACGTTGACACGTTACACCGAATCGACAGATTCTCCAGTCTCGAATCTTCCAGGCCAGGCCGTTTGGATGTCATGTTCCTGCAGACAGAAACGACACCAAACACCGGTACCTGCAAGGCAAGATCCATGTTCGATGATGGTGGAATGGCTACGGCGCCGAATCATGTCAGCCAGAACGCTGTCGGGCTGTGTCGGTACACGTTCAGAACCAGGTTCGTGTAACGAGTGAGTTTCCGGGACACCGATTGCGCAAGCTCGCACCCGCTCCCACGTGACCTGACAAACGTCTCACTTGTGACATGATCGTGCAGGATCGGGGATGTGTCCGATCGCCGAAAAGTCCGGTCTTCTTCGGGCTGGGCGTCAGGGGTATGATGGGACTGAGGCATTGTTGCGTACACCCACACACCCGGCGCTCAGTGTGCAGGTTGGGCAGTCCGCGAGTGAGCTTCTCAAGGCGTACTGGGGTAATACGCGGTAGCCGGGGTCGCTCGAGAAGAAACCGCGTCAGTGGCATGTTGGTTCGGTCAAAGCCCGAAAGGGCACACAGATGCTCGACGAATTCTCCGGTGGCGAAACAGCGGGTGCTATCGCGCATCGCATCTTGGTCGTTGAGGATGACGAGAAGCAGCGAGAGGCACTTAAGGAACTTCTGCTGGAGCGTGGATACCTGGTACAGACGGCGAAGGATGGCGGCCAGGCGCGATCCGGGTTCGCGATGTACAAGCCCGATTTTGTGATCCTCGATCTGATCATGCCGGGCGAAAGCGGATTCGAAATCTGCGAGTGGATGAAGCAACAGAATGAATCGATACCGGTCATGGTCCTGACGGAGATCACTCTGGACGATGCCCGCAATCTGGCGACGCGTGTCGGCGCCGACGCGTACGTAACAAAGCCGGTCAGTCCAGCCGTGTTGCTGGGACAGATTCAGGAAATCGCGCAGCTTGTCTGGGACCGGACTCACCTGGCACAGCCGAAAGAAGATCGGCGCGTCCGATTTAACTGCCGCTGCGGCAAGCGCTTTAAAGTCAGCAACAAACATCGCGGCCGGACGCTCACGTGCCCCGACTGCGCCGAACCGCTTGTGGTGCCGTATCACGACTGATCTGGATTGTGGAGGACATTCATGGCCAGACTGGTCATTCTCGGCGGACGACACGAGGGCAAACGACTGCGTCTGCCCGTGCGTGAACTCACGATCGGTCGCGACGACGACTGCCACGTCACGCTCCGCACGAACGAAGTCAGTCGCAAGCACTGCCTGATTCGAGTTGAGACTGAGGACGACGTATTCGTTCGTGATCTTCAAAGTCGGAATGGCACTCTGGTCAACGACGTGGCCATCACCGAAGAAATTCGACTCAACCACGGCGATCTGATGACAGTCGGCCCGGTGTCATTTCGACTCGAGCTGGCGACCGCGCCCAAGGGTATGCAGGCTCCATCAGAAGAATTCCCCCAGGGAGCCGCGGACGAAGACGATTCAGTCGATGCGACCGAGAACAGCATCGCAAGCTGGTTAACCAATGGCGAACCGGTCGACACAACTAGCGACACTGCAATTATGAAGTCGGGCGATTCCCGCCTGCCGAAAATGGATCCGCTGTCTGACTCGACCGTGCAACCGCTGCGGCCACTTGCTGAGCCTTCGACAACAGTGTCTTCGTCGCCCTCGAAGTTCGAGTCGGTTGCAGAGGAAGCAGAGGACATTATCCGTCGACACCGCGAAGAGTAGAAGCGACTGAAAGAAGCTAAAAAAAGAGCTGAAGCGGCTCCCTGCCACCGGCGGATGAGGCACCAGAGAAACGCTCCAGGATGCTACAATTCCGGCATGCTTCGAAGCCTTCTCACACTGGTGTTGGTTCTTTGCAACCTTTCCGCCCGAGCCGATGAGCCCTCAACGATCCGTTCGGACGAACGAGTTGTGTTCTTTCAGACAGCAGCCTCACGATCGCCGGACAAAACCCGCTGGTCGGTTCCTGTGCATCTTTGGGTATTCGAGCCGACGGAAAGTGAGTTCATCCAGCGCCGACTGCTGGGGCAGCTCAGTGAGGCAGCCGGCACAGTACTGACAGCCAAATCGCGAGAGCTGTTTGATCAGCGAATTCGTGGCTTCATGGTGGACAACGAACGCGGAAAAAACATTGGTATTCGTATCGCCGGCACGCGACACGTTCTGGGAGATTCCGGTGCCGATGGTCATTTCGCCGGCTTCATCGAGCTGACTGATACGCAAGTCCGGCAGCATGCAAAGGACGGCTGGCTCTCGATGGAAGCCATTCTGCCGGAAGACAGCACACGCAGGATCACGGGAAAAGTTCAACTCGTCGAACCGGCTGGCGTGACTGTGATTTCGGACATTGATGACACCGTCAAAGTGTCGAATGTCACCGACAGACAGAAACTGCTTGCCAACACATTTCTGCGGCCATTTCGTGTCATGGATGGAATTCCGGCTCTGTATCGGAAATGGTCCGGTTCCGGCGCCGTGATCTGCTTCGTGTCATCCAGCCCATGGCAACTCTATCAGCCACTGCTGGACTGGATGGTCGCCGAGAAGTTTCCGCCCACCACATTCGAACTCCAGCGAGTGCGTTTCAAAGACAGGTCTCTGCTGAAGTTGTTCGGCGATCCACTGAAGTCAAAACTGCTGCGGATCGAACCGATCCTGAAGCGATTTCCCGGCCGCCAGTTTGTGCTGGTGGGCGACTCGGGCGAGAAAGACCCCGAAGTCTACGGGGAACTGGCCCGCCGCTTTCCCGCTCAGGTGACTGCCATTCTGATTCGGAACGTGACGCAGGAGCGGGCATCTGCTGCACGATTTCGTATCGCATTCGAATCTGTTCCAGAAGAACACTGGCAACTGTTCGACCTGGTGCAGGAAATACGGGAGCCGGAAATTCTTCGACGCGACGAGTGAATCCGTTGCGAATCTGGATGAATCGCTTGATTCAGATTGCGACATGGAACGAAAGAAAGACTGGTGTCACAATGAACCAACTGATTCTGGTTACACCTTTGTCTTCGGGAAGTACTCAATGCTCAAGCTGATGGGTCGCTCTTTCCGGACGTGCGACGGTGTTTCCCGCCGGAGTTTTCTGCAGGTTGGCAGTCTGGCAGCCGGCGGGCTGGCACTTCCGGAGATGCTGCGCCGCGAAGCCAGCGGTCGCGAAGCCGGCCAAATCACGCGACGCAAATCTGTGATTCTGTTCTGGCTGGCTGGCGGACCAAGCCACATCGACATGTACGATTTGAAGCCCAAAGCCCCGGTTGAAGTCCGAGGCGAATTCAAGCCAATCGCGACCAACGTCCCGGGCATCGAGATCAGCGAGCATCTGCCGCTCCAGGCGCAGATCATGGATAAGCTGTCGATTGTCCGCTCTGCATATCACACGAACGCGGGACATGGCATGGGGTCGCAGTGGATGCTGACCGGCTACGAGCCAACGATCGAAGTGAACAACAATCTCTACCCGAGTTGCGGTTCCGTCGTCGCGAAACTCCAGGGACCGAGCCAGCCGGGAATGCCCGCATATGTCAATCTGCCTCGGGCTCTTGGATTGGGCAAAGCCGCATACCTGGGCGCCGAATTCAACCCGTTCGCTCCGGAAAGCGATCCGAACACCGACGGATTCAGCGTCCGCAACCTGAAGCTGCCGGGCAAGGTTGATGCGGCACGCATGACCAAACGGCACGGTCTGCTGGGCGACCTCGACACGATACGACGGGATGTCGACACGCAGGGTGACATCAAGGGTCTCGACGAGTTCTATCGCGATGCCGTCGAGATGATCACCAGCGATCGGGCCCGCAAGGCGTTCGACATCCACTCGGAAGATCCGAAGCTGCGCGAAAAATACGGACGCAACGATCTGGGTCAAAGCTGTCTGCTGGCTCGGCGACTCGTCGAGGCCGGCGTGTCGTACGTCACAGTGCAGGCTGGCGGCGGCTGGGACAGTCACGGAGATAACTTCTCTCAGTTGAAGAATCGCCTGCTGCCGCAATTCGATCGTGCCGCGGCGTCACTGGTCAGTGACCTGCATGACCGTGGCCTGCAGGACGACGTCGTGGTCGCCGCCTTCGGCGAATTTGGACGCACGCCGCGGATCAATGGCGGAGCGGGACGCGATCACTGGCCTGGTGCTGCCTCGATTCTGTATGCCGGTGGCGGCCTCCGCATGGGTCAGGCGATTGGCTCGACCAATTCAAAGGCCGAGTATCCGACGAGCAAGCCGTACTCGCCCGGATGTGTGCTGTCGACGATCTATCACGCCATCGGCGTCGATCATCGTCACGTCTTCTACGACCACGCCCGCCGTCCGCTGCCTGTGCTCAGTGAAGGCAAACCGATTGCCGAGTTGATCTGAGAACGAACGCGCAGAGCCACTGAGCTTTCGTAGGCCGGAACAAGCGCAGCGCAGTTCCGGCAGCCACAATCTCATCAACTGTTCGAATCGCCAGAAAACCGTGCCGGCCGGCTGCTTTCCGCACGCGCTATTGTTGCCTTCCTCCGCAGACCGCTATCGTCCGGCCGAACAATCTGGAATGGACTCTCCCAGCACATTCGGACGGCTTAATGACTGCGATCCTCGGAATTTCCGCGTTCTATCACGACTCCGCAGCCGCGCTCGTCGTCGATGGCGAACTGGTCGCCGCCGCTCAGGAAGAGCGGTTCACTCGAAAAAAGCATGACCAGGCGTTTCCGAAGCACGCGATCGAGTATTGCCTGAGTGAAGCCGGCATCACACCGGAGCAGCTCGACTATGTCGGCTTCTACGACAAACCGCTGCGCACGTTTGAGCGTCTGCTGGAAACGTACATCGCATTCGTGCCCCGTGGATTTCGCTCATTCCGCTCGGCAATACCGGTCTGGTTGAAAGAGAAACTGTACTTGCCGCGTGAGATGCGCAAGGGCCTCGAGGGACGTTACACGGGCAAGTACGTGTTCACGAACCACCACGAATCGCATGCGGCCAGCGCGTTCTTTCCGTCGCCATTTGATGAAGCTGCGATCATGACACTGGACGGTGTCGGCGAGTGGTCGACAACGTGCCTCGGAGTCGGCCGCGGCAACCGTATCGAGCTGACGGACGAAATCTGTTTTCCGCATTCGATCGGACTCCTGTACTCAGCTTTTACGTATTACACGGGGTTCCGCGTCAACAGCGGCGAGTACAAGGTCATGGGCCTGGCGCCGTACGGCCGGCCGATCTACAAAGACGCGATGCTTGAACACGTCATGGACTTGAAGGCCGACGGCTCGTTCCGCATGGACATGAGCTACTTCAACTACTGCCAAGGCCTGACAATGACGGGCCCGAAGTTCCACAAGCTGTTCGGTGGCCCGCCACGCGAACCGGAATCAGAAGTCACTCAACGTGAAATGGATCTCGCAGCGTCCGTCCAGGCAGTCACTGAAGAGGTCATGCTGCGAAGTGCGAATCACCTTCACGAGCAGACCGGCCTGTCGAATCTGGTTCTGGCCGGCGGCGTGGCACTCAACTGTGTCGGCAACGGACGCGTGTTGCGAGAAGGTCCATTCGAGAACATCTGGATTCAGCCGGCTGCTGGTGACGCTGGCGGAGCATTGGGAACGGCTCTGTTCATCTGGCATCAGCTTCTGGAGAACGATCGACACACAACCGGAAGCGATCTACAGCGAGCTTCACGTCTCGGCCCGCAGTTCAGCGATGACGAGATTGCCGCATTCCTGGACCAACAGGACGCCGTCTACACAACGGCGGCGTCCGATGAGCAGTTGTGCGATGACGTCGCCTCACTGATTGCTGAAGAGAATGTCATCGGCTGGTTTCAGGGGCGGATGGAGTTCGGGCCGCGGGCGCTGGGCTCCCGATCGATCATCGGCGACGCTCGCAGCCAGAAAATGCAATCGGTCATGAATCTGAAGATCAAATTCCGCGAATCGTTCCGACCGTTCGCGCCCATCGTGCTCAAGGAATACGTTCACGAGTACTTCGAGATGCGGCCTGGTGAGGACAGCCCGTACATGCTGCTGGTCGCTCCCGTCCGCGAACAGCAGCGCAACGAAATGCCGGACGGTTACGAAGACACGTTCGGCATTAAGAAGCTGAACTACTCGAGGTCATCGGTCCCGGCGATCACTCACGTCGACTTTTCTGCACGAGTGCAGACTGTCGATAACGAGCGGAATCCCCTGCTGCACCAGCTCATGACCCGGTTTCACAAACGCACGGGTTGCCCCGTTCTGATCAACACGAGCTTCAACGTCAGAAGCGAACCGATCGTCTGCACGCCGGAAGACGCCTGGCGCAACTTCCTGATGACCGACATGGACGTACTGGTCCTCGGCCGACACATCCTGAAGAAGTCCGAGCAGAAAGAGCAGTACGGCGAATCCGCCCGCGAACAGCATCTCGCCCAGTTTGCCTTGGACTGACGCAATGGCACACCAGGACCTCCGGCGCCCGCGTTTTCTCGATGCCGCGCCCGCTTGGGAACGCGCCTCAAATAAGTTCCCGATCTGGGATCCGCGAGATCTCTGAGCCGCAGGCGACGGCTGACGCCTGCCGAGGCGGTGCACTGGTCCGGATCTCAGCCGTAGGCGGATTTCTCCGAAATCCGCTGCCCCGGACCTGGCAAAACTGAGCGGCGGTCGATGTGCCGGCAGGTTGCGATGTCGTCTGGTTCCGATTTCGGAGAAATCGGGCTACGGCTACGGCCCACAATACCGCGAAGTTATTTCGGGACTATTCCTTATCCGCAGGCGAAATCATTCTGCCGTGCTTCCCACGAACGGCGAGACAGGCCGCAGGAGAAACCAGACTCCGCTTGACATTGCGTGCTCATCATCGCATACATCGCATATATAACGTGTAATATTACTGTTCCGGAGAGCAGTCATGGTGCGAACACTGGTCCGCTTCTTCATTTCATATGCACACGCTGACGAGAGTGTCTGCAACAGCCTGCTGCGCCAATTGCAGACTCAGATGGCTCCGTCCGCGACGTACGAATTCCAGCTGTGGGACGACCGGGCCATTCTCCCCGGGGAACGGTGGGAGGCAGAGATTCTGCAGGCCATTGACGAGTCGCATCTCGGACTCCTGCTTGTCAGTCCAGCGTTCCTCGGCTCGCCGTTCATCACGAATACGGAATTGCCCCGGTTCGTCGGTAGCGAATCGAAACCGGCGATTCCGGTCGAGGTCCAGGCCGTGAACTTCGCCCGACACGATTTGAAAGGACTGCAGGATCACCAGCTCTTTCGGCTCGATCGCAAGAAGCCGTTTGGCAAATGCACGGGCAGTAACCAGACACGATTCGTGGAGCAGCTCTACGACCAGATCGAACGTCGCCTGAAACGCCTGGGGTTTTAGTTGGACAGCACCATTTTCAGTCGTTTAACCGCGCCCCAGAGGAGTCTGCCAGGAGAGTTGACGGAAACATTTGCAGCGTGGCCGGCAGACTCCGCCGGGAAGCGCGTCGCTGTGGAATCGACTGGTTCCACGCATGCGACGCGTTTCCCCACGGAAGTTGCCGACGGCGTCGCTCAACAATCCCTGTTTTCTGGCGGCAACTTCCTTTGGGGTGGGGTTAAACGACGCTGCCTGCGACCGACAACCAAACCCCACCGACCCTGGGGACTGTCGATTTAATCGTGGGATAGGCTTCCAGCCTGTCATTTTCGTAAATGAGGCAGTCAGGGGGATTCAACTTAGGGAAGCCTGACAGGCTGGAAGCCTATTCCACGACCTCGTAGCGATTAAATCGACAGTCCCCCTGTGTCGGTGGATCCATGATCGGCAGCTACTACGCCGTTGTGGTAGCTGCCGGTCATGTTTCCACCGACGCGGGGTCGCTGGGGGGAGTTCGCAATTGCGCGCAGGCGAACAACAAGTCGACGACTAGTAGTACGAAGTGCCCCTGTTGATCGGCGCCATTTCAAAACTGCGCCTACATCGGCCCTTGTCATCCCGAGAGATCGCCATGACCGAGCAACGCGTCACCTTGAACCGGGTTGATGTCCGCACGCTGTTACCGAGGCTGCATGAGCACATCAGCCGAGCTGACTCGGACCGGCTGGACCGCGTCCTGCCTCTGTTTCGCTTTGACGGAAACACGAAGGCCCGGCTGGCGGATTGTCTGGACGTGGTCTCGCCTGCAAAGAAGGGGGACCGGCAGAAACAGCAGGCGGATTTCAGGCAGTTTCGTCAGCACGTTCGCAAGGCGTTCGATGAGGTGGGTCTCGGTATTGAACTGACCGTCGACACGCGCAAGCGAGACGATGCCGCCAACCGTGAGTGCTGGTTCACGGGACCGCCGATCAATCGCACCGCCGAGCGGATTGAGCAGTTCTCTGCCAGCGCTGCCGGCAACGGGGAACCGGATGCTGTCGAACCGCTGGGTGTCGATTCCCGGTTGATCGGACGCCCGGAGGCCCGGTGCTGTGTGCTTGCAGCGTCGGACGACAGACAGCTCGCCGGGAAACTCGTCAAGCTGTTGCGGAGCGACTGTCAGGCTCAGACAGATTTTGTTTATTCCATCTGGGACCGGGGATCGGTTCTGGCCGGAGAGAATCCCGAGCAATGTCAGCGCGAGTCGCTGCAGAACGCAGACGTTGTGCTTCCGTTCGCCTCACCGGCGTTTCTGGCCGACGAGGGACTGAGGTCCTCTATCCGGGAAACGACGGTCGAGTCCATTCCCGTCCTGTTGAAGCCCGTTTCCGACAAACAGGACCAGTCGTGCTTCGATGCCTGCGAATTGTTTCGACTGGACCTTCCACGGGCGGGCGCGAAGTCGTTTCATGAATGCAAAGGCCCTCAGCGCGGCGAGTTCGCTCAGAAGCTGTTCAGTCTGATCCATGACCGCATGTTGCAGCCGCGGCCGGTCCAGGCGATGACCCGGCTGCCGGAACATGCGGCCTTCGACGATGACACGGCCCGCGAGCTGACAGAGCTGTTTGACGCCAACGAACCGGATGCGAAGACGGTCGAACCGCGCGGCACGCAGGCCCGCTTGGGTGAGGACGTGACCAGGCAGGGCACCGACGCGGAAGCCGCGGGTTCGGTGCTGATGTTCCAGGCGCTGGACGACTGGATGCGGGATCCGGAGGCCGCGGTCTATGCGGCCATTCTGGGCGAATCGGGCATCGGGAAGACGACACTGCTCAAAACGCTCACGCTGCGGCTGATCGACGCGCGGCGGAAAGACCCGTCGTTACCGCTGCCCATCTACATCGACCTGCGTCTGTTCATCCCCACCATCCAGGAACAGAAGAAGGTCCCCACCAACCTGGTGGAACTGCTGGACGAAGTTCTCGGGAGGGCGACACATCGCGGCGATGTCTCGGGCATCAGTGGCGAGGACATTGTGCGGATGGTTCAGCAGGACGGCGCAATCCTGATCCTGGATGGGCTGGACGAGAAACTGGTGCATCTGGACGAAAACCAGGGCATGGCTCTGATGCGCGTGCTGTGGGAAGCCCTGCCCTTTTCTGAAGTGCGGCGGCAGCGACGTGAGGGCGGTGTGCGGCACGGTCGCCTGGTGTTCTCGTGTCGCTCGCACTACTTCAAGTCGCTGCGGGAACAGAATTCTCTGTTCCTGGGCGAAGACCGCGAAGGTGTGAAATCGCATGACTACTGCGCGTGGGTGCTGCTGCCCTTCAACGAGGAGCAGGTTCGCGATTACCTCGGACGCACCATCGGCACGCAGCGGGTCGATGCGGCCATCGAACTGTTTCGCAGTGTGCATAACCTGGAAGAGTTGTCCGGGCGGCCACTGCTGCTGTCGCTGATGGTGCCGCAGATCGATGCGCTGGAACAGAAGCGGGCGCGGGGCGAAGCCGTTTACGGCGTGACACTGTACGACATGCTGGTGGCCCGCTGGCTCACGCGGGATGGCGGCAAGCACCACATTCGGCCGGAAGACAAAGTCACGCTGATGCAGAACATCGCCGCCGCCATGTGGGCCCAGGGACGTCGCGAATGGGAGTGGAACGAAGTCCGCGACTGGCTGGGGCAACAGCTTGTGCGGACTGATGTCCTGCGAGCCCGCTACGGGAACACCGAATTTGAGATCCTGGAAGAGGATTTTCGCACAGCTACGTTTGTGTTGCGGCCCAGCCAGAGCATGAGCAATTTTCGGTTTGCGCACACGTCGCTGCAGGAGTACTTCCTGGCCTGCTATCTGAAAGCGTGCCTGCTGAGCAACGATCTGGACGGATGGAATCTGCCACTGCCGTCGCGTGAGACGCTGGAGTTTCTGGGCCAGTTGATCGCGGGCGAGCAGCACGATGCGCATCGTTACGACAAGTGCATCGCAGCCCTGAACAACCTGCTGGCGGGCGAACACAAACGGGAGGGCGAGGTTCCCACCGAGCCGGCTGGGGTGGCTGGGGGGGGGGGGCCCCCGCCCCCCCCACCGGGGGGGACCCCCCCGGGAACC
>CAUZFZ010000061.1:0-49474 GCA_963579025.1 Planctomycetota bacterium
AGATGAACTAACAACGCTGGCGCATCGGAAACTAAAAAGCATGTCCAACGATCCAGGTTTGATCCGCGGATTGTACTTCCGATCCTATGTTGCAGATTTTTTCAGATGAGCCATATATTCCCCCGGATAAACCCTGGGCATCTCGAACGTCCCCTGGTCGTTGGTTGTTGTGCGTTGGGTTCGCAAGTCCGCCGGAAGGTTGCCAGTACAATGAAAGATCACTGTCACTTCGTTGAGTGGTTCACCATCCAGCTTGACGACGCCGCCAACTTTGACGGGAACGCCATAATCGTTGCCACCACAGCCAGCACACACGAGCAGAGTTGCAACGACAATTGTGCAAATGCCTCTTGCCGCACCTGATCCTGGAACGATGACCATGCTCATCCCTTAAGTTTGTTTGCCTGCCTGTAAATGAGACGCCAGGGACGATGATCGGCCCTGGCGTCTACAGAAATCAAATCTGACTAGGCCGACCGTCAAATCAGTTCGTGAATTGGCTCGCGATGCTCCAGCAGGTACTGGGGCCGGCCCGCGGGATCGGTCAGTTGAGTCGTCTTCGGATCGATGCCCATGTTGTGGTACAGAGTCGCGAGGACTTCCTGGAAATGCACCGGACGGGAATTGGCGGTCTCGGCATTACGTGTTGTTGAGCCAATCACCTGACCGTTTCGCATTCCACCGCCTGCCATCCACGCCATGGCGACGCGCGGCCAGTGATCCCGGCCAGCGGTCTTGTTGACTCGCGGTGTGCGGCCGAATTCGCCCCACACAACGACGGACACGTCGTCCAGCATGTCGTGAGCGACAAGGTCGTCCAGCAACGCGCTCAGGCCAGTGTCCATCTGCGGCAGATTGCGATTGCGGAAATTCTTGAAGTTGTCGCGGTGTGTGTCCCAGCCGCCCCATGGACTGTTCATGGTCACGACGCGAACTCCGGTCTGAATCAATCGGCGGGCGATCAGCAGATTCTGACTCGGCTTCGAATAGCGTGCGACGACTCGGGGATCCTCCTTTTTCAGATCCATCGCATCGGCGAGCCGGCCTGAAGTGACGACGTCGACTGCCGTCCGCGTAAAGTCGTCCATCGCGATCATTTCGCCGGACGCGTCGATGTCACGGCGGATGCGGTCGAGAGACGACAACAGTCCGGAGCGACTCGACAAACGATCGACCGTCAGGCTGCGGTCCAGACGCATGCTGTTGCTGCGACCGGGAACGAACGGCTGATAGGTCGGCCCAAGGTACCCGGCAGAACCACCGCTATAGGATGCGAACGGTGGAGCACCGTTACCCGCAGACCCCTGCAGACGCGATACCACCGAACCGACCGAAGGACGCCCGCCAATGGCGGCGAGGTCTCGCTGGTTGAAACCGGTTTGCGTCTGGAAGTTGCTGTGGCCCGCACTCGATCCGACCAGTGCCCGGATGATTGAGTACCGGTCCGCCATCGTCGCCAGGCGTGGGTACAGTTCGCAGATATCAACGCCCGGGACATTGGTTTCGATCGGCGAGAACTCCCCGCGGAATTCGGCCGGGGCTTTCGGCTTCAGGTCAAACATATCCTGGTGTGAAGGTCCGCCGCTCAAATGGATGTTGATGATCGCTTTGTTTGATGAGCCAACGCCCGCTTTCGCTTCGGCCCGCAGCAGGTCCGCCAGTGTCAGGCCGCCCATTCCCAGAGCGCCGATCTGCAGAAAACTGCGTCGATCGATTCCGTCACAGTACTTCTGTCCGCGTCCAAAGATCGTCAGCATGAGCGCTCTCCTGATTCTCTGCAGGTGACCGGGAAAACTCGTCTCAGCGAGCTTTTCTATGACGCAGGATGCACACCGACTTCGAATGAATCAATAGAACTTGATGGATCCGTCGGCCATCTGAGCGACTCGTCCACAACCAATGCTGCGATTCCAGGAGTAGAAGTAGGCCGAACAAGCGCTGCGCAGTTCCGGCCTACACTCAGGCAGGCACGCCGGTGCGGGGCTGACCGGGATCCCAGTCGTACTGATAGCTGTCACCCAGCATCATTCGCGTGAGCATGATGATCTGGTGCGTGTGCCCCGTGAAATGTGTCACTGTGTGCCCCAGAGCCTCAAGCACGGTGACGTCGAAACCCTGAATCGTTCGATTCGCCAGAAAGTCGTCGGGTGACAGGCCCCGCATGACCCCCTGCGCCTCGGTTACGGTCCCGGTCAGTGTCGACAACAACTCGTCACGTGTCAGGCCGGTGCGTGCCTCGAACTCGGATTCGCGCTCACGTTTGTCTGGCTGCTCAAGAACGCTGACGATGCCCCATTGCCGCAGGTTGCCAGCCAGGTGCAGCATCAGGTTGCCAATGCTGTTCATCGGTGCCTGCGGACGCCACCAGACCTGCTCGTCGTCAATCTGCTCGAGACAGTTGCGGATCTTCTTCATCGAGGAGTCCAGCAGATGAGCCAGGTCACCAGCCAGCACGGCGGACAGTTTCTCGGCAGTTGCTTCGGTCATGTCGATTCTCTTCGTCGGTTGGCAGCGATCTTCATTCCCGAACCGACACGCGGTCGGCGGTGAAGGGTCAGAGTCGCTGAGAATGGTCGTTCATTCCAGTCAAGCGGTCTGGATGAGTCGCCCCGGATTGTCAGGTCACGTTGTCGCCTGATTGACCGGAACAAACAGCCTGACCGGTTCGACGGGGAGACTTCCCTCTGTTTCGCCAGATCGGATTTTTGCCTCAGGCCAATCACACCACATCTTTCCAGTTGAGTGAAACTGTGGCCGGACTCCACGCACGACATACCAGGTACCGGCCTTCATTCGCTTCTCCAATCCAGACCAGGGCGAGACACGAAGGCCATGAGCCAGCAATCACTACCAGCACAGATCGATATCTTCGCCACGACACCGCAGTCAAAGGACTGGGACTCGGGCAATTACGCTCAGCAGGTTGCGGATGTGGCCCGCTGGAGCGAGCGGTACGGCTGCAAAGGAATCCTCGTATACGCCGACAACGGCATCTGCGATCCATGGCTGGTGTCCAACATCATTCTGCAGAACACGACGACGCTGTGTCCGCTGGTAGCTATCCAGCCCGCATACATGCACCCGTACACAGCGGCCAAGATGATTGCGTCGTACGGATTTCTGCAGAACCGGCGGTTCTTCGTGAACATGGTTGCCGGCGGATTCCGCAACGATCTGCTCGCACTCAACGACTCGACACCGCACGACGAGCGCTATGTGCGGCTGACGGAATACACACAGATCATGAGCCGGCTGCTGGAAAGCCCGCAGGGAGTCAGCTTCGACGGCAAGTACTACAAGGTCGAGAATCTGAAAATGACTCCCGCCCTGCCCGAGCATCTGTTTCCGGGCATCCTCATTTCCGGTTCGTCGGAAGCGGGATTGCAGGCCGCCCGCGACATCGGCGCCACGCCGATCAAGTACCCGCAACGGATCGGCGACGAGGCGACCGTCCAGCAGGAAACTGGCGAGCATCCGTCCGGCGTGCGAGTCGGCATCATTGCGAGGGAAACCAGCGAAGAGGCCTGGCAGGTGGCTCATGAGCGTTTCCCAACGGACCGCAAGGGGCAAATCGCACATCAACTGGCAATGAAGACGTCGGACTCACAATGGCATCGGCAACTGTCGGACATGGCGCGCGAAGACGCCGACCGCGACGACCCGTACTGGCTCGGTCCATTCGAAAACTACCGCACGTTCTGCCCGTATCTGGTCGGTAGTTACGAGCGAGTCGCACAGGAACTGCGCGGTTACATCAGCGTCGGTTACCAGACCTTCATCCTCGACATTCCGCCGTGTGAAGAAGAGTTGCGGCATACGTCGATCGCCTTCAACGAAGCGACGGTTGTTGTCAGTCACTAGTCGTCCCACAGATCCAAGTCATCCATCATGTCGCATCTGATTCAGGACTACGTCACCCGTCAGGCCGCACAACACCCGGAGCGTGTGGCGATCAACTGGAAGAACCAGTGCGTGACGTACGGCGAACTCGACAGCCTGACGAATCGTCTGGCGGAGCTGTTGCGGGAAACTGGTACCAATCCGGGTGACCGGATCGCCTTCTGCATCCCCAAATCACCAGCGGCGCTCGTCAGCATGATCGCCACGCTGAAAGCCGATTGTGTCTATGTCCCGATTGATGCGGATTGTCCCGCTGCGCGAGTTGCCAAGGTGCTCGACGCGTGTCGGCCAAAGTGGCTGCTTGGCGCCAAACAATCTGCACGGCTCATTGATCAGGTCTTCGGTGAAAACGAGATCAGCGGTGTCCGGGTCGGTTGTCTGGATGAAGCTCTGATTTCTGGAAACAACTTTACGGCCGAGTTTCAATTCAGCGACCTGGAGCAGTTCTCGGATCAGCCACACGCTTATGTGAACTCGTCCTCCGACGCGGCTCATATCCTGTTCACATCGGGTTCAACCGGTGTGCCGAAGGGTGTGGTGATCACACACAAGATGGTCACGGCGTTTGTCGAGTGGGGTGTGGATTACTTCGAGATCACGGCCGACGATCGCGTTTCCGGTCATGCTCCCCTGCACTTCGACCTGTCGACGTTCGACATCTACGGAGCATTTGCCGCAGGCGCGGAACTGTTTCCGGTGCCGCCGGAATTGAATCTGCTGCCGCACCGCCTGGCCGGATTCATCCGTGACAACGAGCTGACACAGTGGTTCTCGGTGCCATCGATTCTGAATTACCTGGCGAAATTTGATGCCGTCCCGCAGGGTGATTTTCCGTCGCTCAAACGCCTGATGTGGTGCGGCGAAGTGTTGCCCGTGCCGACGCTGATCTACCTGATGCAGCGACTGCCCGACGTCCCCTTCACAAACCTGTATGGACCGACCGAAGCCACCATCGCAAGCAGCTACTTTACCGTTCCGTTCTGCCCGCAAAGTGAGACCGAACAGATTCCTATTGGCGTGCCATGTGACGGAGAAGACCTGCTGGTCCTGAACGAGCAGTTGCAGCCCGTAGCGGTTGGTGAAATCGGTGATCTGTACATTGCGGGCGTTGGTCTGAGCCCAGGTTACTGGGAAGACGAAGAGAAGACTGATTCGGTCTTTCTGACTCACCCGAGTACCAGCGACCGCATTTATCAGACCGGCGATCTGGCCCGCGAAGGCGAAGACGGTCTGGTCTACTTTGTCGGCCGAGTAGACACACAGATCAAAAGCCGAGGTTATCGCATCGAGCTGGGCGAGATCGAAACCGGGTTGGCAGCCCTGCCTTTCCTGGGCGAGTCCGCTGTTGTCGCCATCGATACCGACGGCTTCGAAAACAAACTGATCTGCTGTGCCTATGTGCCAACGGACGGTGCAGACACGGACGTGCGACACATCCGCAAGGAACTCGCCGGCCACGTCCCGAAATACATGATTCCGACACTGTGGCAGTCGCTCGATCAGCTTCCGAAGAACGCGAACGGAAAGATCGATCGACCGGAACTCCGACGACTATTCACTGAGCAACACCAACAGCAGTCCGCTCCGGCGACTGCTGAATCCGACGTGGCAGCAACACCAGCCGCCATTAATTGAGGGGACCCACCATGGTTGATACCACAACGACCGAACAGCAGATCCTGTCACTTGTGACCGACGACATGCAGCTTCCCGTGCCTGACGCGGCGACGGACCTGATTGACGAAGGGATCCTGGACTCGCTGGTGTTTGTCGATCTGATCGCGCGTCTGGAAGAGACCTTCAAGTTTGAGATTGACCTGTCTGACCTGGAGATCGATGAGTTTCGCTCGGTCCGGCAGATCGCGGCCTACGTGCAGGCTCAAACGGGTGCCGTGGGTGCCACCACAACGACGACGACAGAGTCGCAGTCAGCGGTATCGCAGCCGAGCGCGCTGGTGGCACACTGACGAGCCCCACTCGCCAAAGTCTGGCGACTTCGGCTACCACAGATCGCGAACGGCGAAGCTTGCCGACTCATCCGATTACTTCGACTCTGACGGATAGCGAGACTATTCGCCTGGACGCAGAGTTTCCGTGACCCGACCTACCCGACGCATGTCGCGAAAAGCACGTACGCCGTTGCAGTCGGGCGACCCGGCGGCATTGCCAGTGGACGTAGACTTGGCTCGATTCTCCCACCGGTCCGCTCCCGTTCCGAAGGCAGCCCGATGCGCCGATTCCGCAACGCCACTTCGATTGCCGCGATGGTCTCGCTTTTTAGCATATCCGCGGTCCTCAGCGCAGAAACCGATTCCGTCGAGAAGCCCGACGACCGTGCCCAGGCAACCGCTGTGGCGCTCAATTACTGTCGGGCCTCGTTTCATCGCATCCGCAGGTACGAGTCACAGCGCGTGCTGGTGGAAGAACAGCAGAAGATTCTCGACAACCTCAACCTGAACGGCATCAACGACGAAGAAGTCATTCGACTCTACACGGAATGCCTGGACGAAATCGGCCAGATCAAAGTCTCCGAGCTTGAGTCGGAGACCGTTCAGGACCGGTTCAATCGCACGCTGCAAAGACAGGTCGGATCAACTGCCATCGTGATGGCGGCACAGATGGCAACGCTCTCGGTGGAGGGCTTTGTTCGTTCTGGAGTCAACTCATGGCTCGACTACCGCGACCTCGCGTGGACGCGCGAATTTGACACCTTGAAAATCGAACGTAACCGCATTCGTGCTGTCGTCGACAAGTCGTCCAGGTTTCTCGACACGTTCTGGAAAGTGGCCCAGGAACGCGACATCCCCGATCGTTGGCTGGTGCGCGGCAACGACCTGGACGATCTGGAAGCGGCCGCTCAGGAACCTGACCTGACGAAACGACTCCGCGTTCTTCGACGGCTCGAACCGTATATGGAGTGCTATCCGCCCTATTGGTACTACGTCGCACGCACGCAGCAGGGACTGGGGCAGTTGTTCGATGCGGAATCGACGTACAAACGCACGGCTCAACTGGGGCGCAGCCACTTCCGCCGCGACGACATGCTGGCCGCCGCACTGGCCAACCAGGCGATGATCGAAGTCGCACTGGGTCGAGACGGAGCAGACAAAACCGCCAACGAAGCACTGCGGTATTCTCCCGACGTGTGGGAAGCGAACCTGATGTGCGCTCTTGTGCTGGAGCAGACCGGACATTTCGAACAGGCAGAGGACGCGATTCTTCGTAATGTTGATTCCGAACTCGAAACGACACGCAGCACGGTGGCGCTACTGGGCCTGTGCTATCGCCAGGAACGCACTGATCGACTCGCGGAATATCTGTCGGACAGCGAACTGCTGGCTCAGGTGCCCATGCTGAGTCTCGTGCAGTGTGCCGGGAAACTTGGAAGGCAACATACGCCGTCAGCCGCGATGTCGAAGTTGCGGCAGTCGTTGCGTGTTTCCGTGCAGCCATCGTTTGGCGCTGACGATCTGATTGTCACCTGCGATGCGTCGTGGCAACCGGAAGCGGCAGCGGTACGACTGCGGTTTCCAGGAAAGAACAACACTCACTCCACCGTGCGGCCGACACTCACGCGGCTTCCCACCGGAGACTTTGTCTTTCGATTTGCGGATGTCACGGAGGGGGGCAGCCCTCTGCGTCCGAAACCCGTGTCACTCGACGGCGTAACGATTGTCTTTGATTATCCGAATCAGGCGACGAAGGTCCCACCGCTGACCGTGACGCTTGGTCCGCCCGCGGACAGTAAAAGTCAGGCACCGTGGCGGTCACTGGCATCACCGTCCACGATCGCATTGGGTGATCGTCGAGTTGCTGTTGCGGATGAACCCGCAAGGCCGAATCCGGACGACAACATTCACACCCGACCGCAACAACGCCCACGCGTGACCATCATCGGAGTGAGAGACGTCCCTGCGTCCAGTTCGAAAGAGCCGGAAAAACCCGCTGAAAAAGTGCCACCGCCGCCAGAATGATGAGTCAACTATTGCGTGGCGACGAGATCGGCTGCAGGCGTACCTGGTCTGGCTTGTCCTGCGCAACTGCATCTACAAACAGCGCGAGCGAGACGCCGACCACGTGCTGTCCGGCAAGCAATTCCCGAGACACTGGCTGAACGTGGACGCCCATCACGAGCTCGTCGCCCGCCAGGAGCAGCAGAAACCACACTGATCGTCGTCGTTGCCAGGACGGTTAGTGTGAAGCCGCCGGGTATTTGTCTCAGAGACGTGAAGCGCCGACGCGCCCGCAAAGTCTGCCATCCCTGCGCGTCCTGTCGGTGTTCGCGAAGTCACCGCACTGACCTCACCTGCGCAACCGGTTCACGCTGCACCGGTTCGGCCCCAGATCGGCAATCCGGATCAGTGCGACATTGCGGATTGCATGAGAGTGTGACAGTAATAGGGGGAGAAACATCATTAGCGAACAAAGGAGTGCGCGAAGCTTTACGGTCCAGCAGGCGGCTGAAACAGCACCTCCCATCGACCACGCGTCGGTGCAGGGAATGAACTGATCCGACCACACGACTCTGCATTCGTCCAGGAGATTCGATTATGAACAGGCTCATGGCCATGTTCGCGTTCTGTGTCGCCGCCACCTTGTGTCAGACGGCTGACGCGGGCAGCTATTGCGGTGCAGGCAGTTACAACTGCTGTCCGACAACCGCGTGTGCTCCCATGTCCTGCTATACGACCTGTCGCATCGAGCGTCAGACGTGTAAGCGAACGGTCATGGAAACCGTGTGGGAACCGGAAGAAGTCAAAGCGACCCGCACGGTCGTCGAAACCGTCTGGGACGAGGTCGAAGAAACCTGCCACCGCACGGTCGTCGAGACGGCTTACCGCGAGCACGAATACGAAGTTCGCCGTCCGGTCTGGGAAACGTCCTACCGCGAAGAGTCCTACACAGTCTGCAAGCCGACGTGGGAAACCAGCGAACGCGAATGCAGCTACACGGTCCGTCGCCCCGTGTGGGAAACTTCAGAACGCGAATGTGTCAGCACACAATGGAAGCGGGTCATGCAAAAGACTGAGCGCGAGTGCCGCCGCATCGTGCATCGTCCCGTGACCGAAACAGTGAAACGCGAAGTCTGCCGCACGGTAATGCGTCCGGAAACTCGGACTCGCACGGTGTGTGAAGACCAGGGTCAGTGGGTGGAAACCGCGAAGTGTTCTCCAGGAATGCCCACGCTGGGCTGGGGCATGAAGCCGTATGGCCTGCCCGGCCTGTGCATGATGCCCGGACAGCCTCGGATGTGCGTGTCCCGAAAGTGGTGCCCGAACCTGGTCAAACGCGAAGTCGAATACACGGTGATGTGTCCGGAAGTCGTGAAGGACGTCGTCGAACAGCAGGTCTGCCGCTATGTGGCAGAAGAAGTCGTCGAGATGGTTCCACACGTGACCTGCCGCTGGGTGTCTGAAGAGGTCGTCCACAAAGTCCCCGTCCGCAAGTGCCGCTGGGAGGAAGAGGTCATCACGAAGAAGTACCCCGTGAAGACCATGCGGATGGTCAAGGAAGAAAAGACCTGCCGGATTCCAGTCCGAACGTGCCAGTGGGTCACCGAAAAGAAGACCTGCCAGGTTCCCGTGTGTGTGAAGAAAGAAGTGCCTTACACGGTCACACGCAAGGTCGCCCGCTGCGTCGAGAAGGAAGTCCCCTACTGCTACACACGCATGGTCTGCCGTCAGGTGCCGCGTGAGATCGAGTACGAAGTCTGCCGCATCGTTCCCGTCCAGGTCTGCCCGCAAATGGGTGGTTGCACGGGCTGCGTCGGCGGTTCATGTGCCGTCGGAAATGCCGGTGGCGAAGCCCACGAAGTCCTGAAGCCGGAAGCAGAACCGAACCTCGAAGAAGCCGTTCCGGTCCCGGCGACTGAAGAAGCCGTTGAAGAAGCGACTGAAGCTGTTGAGACGAGTGCCTCGGACGCGTGATTGGCCCTACGATCCTGGGGGCGACCAACATGTTGTCGTTGGCGTTTCCCAGTGGCCTCCGAAGTCGATCAACCGATCGCGGCACTGCTGCGTGATTTGAAACAAAGCGGACTGCTTGACGAGACGCTTGTCGTGTGGGGCGGGGAATTCGGACGCACGCCCGTTTCGGAAAATGGAGACGGCCGCGACCACAATCACTACGGCTTCACCATGTGGATGGCCGGCGGTGGCATTCGCGGCGGGACAACGTACGGCAACACCGACGAATTCGGATTCAAAGCCGTCGAAAACCACGTGTCGGTGCATGACCTGCACGCGACCATTCTGCATACGCTGGGGTTGGATCACGAACGGTTGACCTACCGATACTCAGGACGAGACTTCCGACTCACCGATGTGCATGGCTCTGTGGTTCGGGATATTCTGACGTGATCGACGATTCATTCATCGAGAGACTGGAAGAGGCTCACGAGTTTCCCGGGCCCTACACGTTGAAGGTCATTGGCGAGCAGACAGACAGTTTTGTCGCCACAGTGCTGGCCGCTCTGCAGGGGGAACTGCGGTTGTCTGATACTCCTGAGCACACGCTGAAATCCACACCAAACGGGCGTCACGTTTCGGTCACGGTCGAGCTGACTGTGGAAAGTGCGCAACAGGTCGGGAGTGTTTACACGCGTCTGCAGAGCATGCCGGAGATTCGCTTCTTGATGTGACGAGGCGGTGTCGGCTGGGCCACCGGTCCGTACTGGCCAGTCAGTGTGTTGCTCAATCAGACAAGAGGCGACCGATCACTGAAGCCGCGACGATCACAACAAGAAAGGTGAGCATGAGCCAGTTGACTTTCAGCTCACGGTTCTTGTTTCTGTAGAGAAGTTTCTGGTTTCTCATACGGCCTCGGTCAAGAAGCGTCCGCAAACACTCTCGCCCCGATCTTGAGGTCCGTCGCCAACACGACTTCGGATTCCGGTTTCGCAAATTTGGTTCGGACCGTGCCCAGGCCGATGGGCCGATTGAGTTGCCACGACCAGCCGACGGATGTCACGCGCCCAACCTCTTTGCTCTCCTCATTCGGATTGAGAATTGCCACTCCGGCGGGTGGGCACGTATCCGAGTCAATGACAAAGCGTCGGAGTTCGCGATTGACATGACCCATTGCATGAATCCGGGCAATCGGTTCCTGACCCAGATAGCAGCCCTTCGTGAACGAGATCGCCTGTGACGTACGGCATGCTTCCTGGCCCAGGTTCTCGTCGGACAAGTCGACGCCGTACCACGGGAACGCTGCCTCAATCCGTAGCGTTTGCAGTACGTCACGACCTGCCGGGGTGACGTCCACTGCCGTCAGCTTCGTCCACAGGACGTCGATGGCTGCGCCGTCAGCGGCAATCAGAAAGGTCGGGGCACCAAACACATCCACCCGCCGCACATCCAACGCCAGACCGCCCTCGAAATCCACAGACGTCGACGAACACGACAGATTCTCCAAGTGGCTGAGATCGATACCGGCCGCAGTCAACCGCGACGATGACTCAGGTCCCGTCACCAGCAGTTCACCCCGATCGGTGGTTCGATCTGTCAGGGTGAAGTCTTCCAGCAGGTGATAGCGTTCCAGATGAGACGTCAGAAAATCACCCTGGCCAGGTACCGACTCGACCCAAGTCGTCTCGTCACCGGCGAAGATGAAAACATGCCCCAGAATGCGGCCCTTCACATTACATAGGAATGCTTCACAAGCCCGACCGGACGGCAGAGCCTTGATGTCGTTGGTTGTGAAGTTGTGCAGAAACGAATGCCGGTCGGCTCCAGTCATTTCGAGTTGCGTACGGTCGGAGACGTCGATAACGGCAGCCGATTCGCGCGCCGCGCGGTATTCGGTCGCAGCGTCGCCAAAGTCAGAAACCTCTACCCGGGTCTGTGTGTCCACGGTCATGTCCGACCTTATGTCCTGGTCAATGAAACCCTGCGCGGGCAGACGGATGATTGCGAGTGGAAAGTGAGGGGTCGTGGATGACGCGGATACTCGCTGATCCGCTTTCAGCCGCACGATTAGCGCCATCCGCAGTCTGCTTTCCCGGTTGCAGCTCCACCAGGTTCGAAGCTGATGACGCCCGGGAGTTCTGGTGTGGAACGTGCGGCCGCGAACTTTCCGGGTTTCTACTCGCCCTCGATGTACTTCAGCTTGATCTTCGTGTTGGTCAGCGTTTCGCTGAGTGCCGCGACGCCGGCTTCCGAGACTCCGGTCCGCGTGACTCGCAACTCATCCAGCGCTGTCAGAGGTTCCAGTTGCGAGAGTCCAGCGTCTGAAATGAATGTCGAACCAAGGTGTAGAAACTTGAGCTTCGTCATACGCGACAGGTGCTGCAGACCAGAATCCGAGAGCTGCGTGTTGTCCAGGTTCAGTGATTCCAGATTCGTCAGCCCCGCCAGGTGCTCGATGCCCAAATCCGTGATGTTCACTCGCCACAGATTCAGACTCTTCAGTTGACGCATGCCCGAGAGGTGTTGCAGACCACCATCAAAGATCTGGCTGTTCTCACTGAGGTCCAGCACGGTGAGAGACTTGAGCTTCGCGAGATGTTCGAGCCCCTGGTCACTGAGCTGCGACTGCGAAACGCGTAGCTGCCGAAGTTTCGGGAAACGCGTCAGCAGAGCAGCGGCTTCGTCATCAAACGTCGTTCCCGCAAGGTAGAGTTCTTCCAGATTACTGACGCCATCCAGCTGGCTGATCGCGGCAACCATGTCACCGAAGAGAAAGTCAGCGGCCAGAACCTTCAGTCCATTCAGTGCCGAGATGTGACCGAAACCTTCATCGTCGACCGTCGTCGCGCCGCTCTTGCCCGACAGACGCAGAGCTTTCAGCTTCTTCAGACCCTTGAGATGAGCCATCCCCGCGTTCGAGACCGGGCAACCGCGAAGGTCGAGGTCCCTGAGAGTGGCGAGCTGGCCGATCGGCTCCAGACCAGCATCCGTGATGGCCGTGTCATTGAGCAGAATCTTCTCGATTCGGCGGAGCCCATTGAGGTGCTGCATGGCCTCGTCGGTCACTTCTGAGTCGCGGAAGTTGACCTCGGTGATCAAACCGTCGCCATCCTGCCGCATCGACGTGGCCACTTTCTTAAGTGCATCGACAGCGGCGGTGTCGTCGGGAATCGGTGGTGGACCACCAGCGGCACCGCTGCCTGCGAGGCCAGTACCGGATACCGAGCTGTCGTCCCCATCGCAACCACACAGCAGCAGGCTAAGAATGGGCACGACACACATTACGGCCAGTGACTTCATGAAACACTCCGTCTGACGTTTGGCGAGATCGTTTACCAGCGGATCTTCTACCAGTTCGGCGGACCGTATGAAATCACCAGCCGAGACGCCCCCTGAAATATTGCTGCCTGACGGATCGTGCCTCCGATAAAGTCAGTCCCGACTCAGATTCCTGGGGCCCGACAGTCTGGGACGGATCGCCGGAGTGCCTTGCTGCGTCCCCGCGTAACGAACAAGCTTCAGGTGATCCGTTGGCATTCCGTGGTGGATTCGAACCATCCCGGAACGTAAATGGTGTTGCCCTGATGTGAGGCCCCTGTCTGCGGGATGACAAACCGTGAAACCGCTCGCGAGACTCGTCTTCGGCCCGATGCCCGGTGTTCTTTGCGGGATCATTGCCTGGGCCACCGTTGGTTACGGTGCGGAGCAATCGCCCTCGAAACGCGACTGGCCGTTCTTTACGCCTCAGGAAGTTGAACTGCCGCAGGTCGCACCGGCTGAGTGGATACGGAATGGCGTTGATGCGTTCATTCTCGAACGTCTGAACGCAGTCGAGGTCACGCCGGCTCCGGAGGCGTCACGTCGGCAGCTCGTGCGGCGACTGTACTTCGATCTGATCGGGTTGCCGCCGAGCCCGGCTGACGTTGAAGCATTCCTCAACGACAATACCGACGGTGCGTACGAGCGACTGGTTGATCGACTTCTACAGGACCCACGATACGGGGAACGCTGGGCCAGGCTGTGGCTTGATCTGGCGAGGTATGCGGACACCGCCGGCTACGAGGGCGACCCCGACCTGCCGCACGTGTGGAGATACCGTGATTACGTGCTCGACTCGTTCATCAAAGACAAACCGTACGACCTCTTCATCAAAGAACAGGTCGCTGGCGATGAATTCAATGAGGTCATGGGTGCAGGCGACCTGCCGGCGACTCCGCCTGAGCGAGTGGTCGCTCTGACCTTCCTGCGACTGGCCCCGTTTACCGAACCACGTGGCGACGAGACTCGTCACGAACTGCTGAGTGAAATGACATCGACAGTCAGCTCGGTGTTTCTCGGCCTGACAGTCGGATGCGCGAAGTGCCACGACCACAAATACGACAACATCCCCACAAAAGACTTCTACCGGATGATGGCGTTCTTCTCGACGGTCTCAATTCCGCGTCCCGAACTGGGGGACGGATTTCAGATTGGAGGACCAATTGGTGCCGCGTTTTATCGTGAGGGAGAGAAGCAGTGGGCAGAAGGTCGCAGAGCCGAGTTGGAGCGCAGCGTTGGTGAATCAAAGCGGGAACTGGAAAGTCTCAAGAAGTCGCTGACAGAAAAACTGGGCGGTGGTGCTGGACTCGGGCTCCAGGCGATGGGCGGCCCACTCGGTAACAACTACATCTTTGGCCGGTCGCCCGTTCACGACGGCACGTTGCACACCTCGGTCGTGAATTGTGATGACAAATCATGGACGTTCTTTGCTGACGGACACGGACCGGATGAAACCGGCAGCAACGCCGGGACGAATCGAGGCCAGTGGTTTGCTGATCTGCCGGATCCGAAACACGTCACGCTGGGTCAATACTCGGAGGGAACGGGTGGGATCAAAGTCAGCAAAGCTCACCATGTCGGCGAGTTTGCGCAGATCCTGATCTACGATCATCCGCTGTCCGAAGATGAGCGACGGGCTTTAGCTGCGTGGGTTCGCATGAAGTACACCGGGCAGGCCGGAGAGTCCGGTGGTTCCTCGACTCGCCAGCCACCGGCCACGGGGCTCCGATTCTGGCTGGATGCATCCGACCTCGACGCCGATCCGAAAACGCCGAATCCAAAGCCAGGCAGTGCCGTCTCTATCTGGCGGGATCGTGTCGCCGGAATCACGCTGGAGCAGAAGGACGCAGACCTGCAACCGTCCCTGGTTCGTGTGACTGGTGCGAAGCCAGCCCAGGAATTCGAAGGCGCGGCCGGCGTACGGTTCGAGAATGACTTCCTCGTCGGGTTGCTGAGCGATGCTACTTTGACTGACGACGAACAGGGTTCGATCGTCACGGTTTTCACTGCTCGGCATTCGCACGAAGGATATGGCTTCGAGGTCGGCGGCAATGGCAGCTTTCTCAGTACGTTCATCAATCCCGGCGCTGCGATGCGGGAGGACCTGAACAAAGCACTTGATGATCCGGATAACGACCTGATCACGGACGAAGAACGCCGACGTTACCGGTGGCTCGCCAATCGCGATCGGCTCGTCAAGCAACAACTCAAGCGACTGCGACCGGTCGCGATGTCACTGCGACATTCATACGGCCCGCCCTACGAATCGGGAGTGCCAACGTCGCGGGTCATGATTCGTGGGGAATACGACAACCCTGGCGACTTTGTCGAAGCTGGATTCCCGAGTTGTGTCACGGGGAATCAGAATCCCGCACCGATTCGACTCGACCCGTTCAAACGCTGGCCAACGCGCAGCCGTCGCATGGCACTCGCGGAGTGGATCGCCAGTTCGGACAATCCGCTCACCGCACGCGTCATGGTCAATCGACTGTGGCACTGGCACTTTGGACGCGGGATTGTGGCAACTCCCAGCGACTTCGGAGCCCTCAGTAACGGCGCCTCGCATCCGGAATTGATCGACTGGCTCGCAATCCAGTTTGTAAAGAACAAGTGGAGCATCAAGGCGATGCATCGCCTGATCGTGACGTCGGCCACGTATCGACAGACGTCAGTTCATACGAATGCCGATGCACTGAAAGTCGATCCCGACAACACGTTGTTATGGCGATTTCGACGTCGCCGGCTTGAAGCCGAAGCCGTACGAGACAACGTCCTGAGCGTGAGCGGACGACTTAACCCTGAGCAGTTTGGCCTGCCGATTTTTCCGCCGCTGCCCGACGGCATTGAAGAACGAGTCAAATACGATTCCAGCAAATGGGATACGCAATATGGTCCTGAAGGACGCAAACGCAGCGTCTACATTTATCAGCAGCGAACAATGATGATGCCTTTTCTGCAGGCATTCGATTCGCTGGTCTGCGACGAGTCACGTCCGCGCCGTCGGCACTCGGTGACGCCGCTACAGGCCCTGGCGATGTACAACGGCGACTTTGTGAGCAGTGAAGCAACGCACTTCGCGCGACGCGTTCGGGATGCAGCCAGGGACGATCTTGAGGTACGGGTGAATCTCGCATTTCAGATCGCGTTGGCTCGCAGCCCGTCTGTGGAAGAGGCGGCTCAGATGAAAATGCTGGCAATCCGCAGCGAGTCGCCCGAGCAGGGACTTATCGGCGTCTGCCGAGTCCTGTTGAACAGTAACGAGTTTATTTATGTCGATTGATGAACCAGACATGGACGCCGTTCGTGCAGCGAAGATCAATCTGGCTGCGACACTTCGGTGGGCTGACCGGCTTGGTCTGGGTGAGGGCATCTGCAATCACTTCAGCCTGTTGGTACCCGGTATGACCGACCAGTTCCTGCTCAATCCGCAAGGTTTGCACTGGTCCGAGATGCGGGCCAGCGACCTGATCACCGTGGATGCGGCCGGCAACCTGATCGAGGGAACTCGCGAGGCTGAACCGTCCGCGTTTTTTATCCATTCGAGAATTCATCTCAGCCGCCCGTCCGCAAAGTGCGTGCTGCACGTACACGCGCCGTATACGACGGCTTTGTGCTGCATTGATGGCGGTCGTCTGGAATGGTGCAGTCAGAATTCATTGCGATTTCACGGTCGGGTTGCCTATGACGACGAATACAATGGTCTGGCGCTGGACGCATCCGAGGGCGACCGCATTGGCTCGAAGATGGTGGCTGCCGACATTTTGTTTCTTGCCGCTCATGGAGTCGTCGTCACCGCTGAAAACCTGGCGCTCGCATTTGACGACCTGTATTATCTGGAACGGGCAGCCATGAATCAGGTGATCGCCATGTCAACGGGTCGACCTCTGAAAGTCATCCCTGACGACGTTTGCCGGGCTTCTCATGCTCAGATCTCTGCCGATCGGGAGCAGTCGTATTCGCATCTGGCCGCCATCCGGCGAATTCTGTTGCGTGAAACACCGGAGTTCGCCGAGTAAACAGCATGCGATGATGAGCCGTCAGTATCCCCTCTCCCCCGTGGGGAGAGGGGCTTGGGCAGGCGTTAAGAGGTCGAGTACTTCTGAATGGAGAATCTCGCATGTCATTAAACAACTCAACTTCACGCATACCTCGGCGAGGGTTTCTCACGAGTTCATTCAACGGGCTCGGCGCGCTCGCGCTGGGGGACTTATTCGCCCACGCGGTGAATGGTGACGAGTCGGCGGCCGATCCGTTCGCTGTTCGCAAACCGCATCTGGGACGCCGAGCAAAGCACTGCATCTTCCTCTTTATGCAGGGAGGCGTCAGTCAGCTCGACTCGTTCGAATACAAGCCAGAGTTGTCGAAACATCATGGTAAACCGCTGCCTCGAATACCGGACATATCCGGTGAATTGCAGGGGCGACTGTCGTTTCCGCATGCCACGATCGGCAGCCCGTTTGAGTTCAAACAGCACGGTGAAAGCGGTCAGTGGTTCTCTGAGCTGTTTCCGCATCTGGCGATGCACTCAGACCGCATGGCATTCGTACGAGGCATTCGAACCGACAATCAGAATCATGGACCGTCGACTCTGCATGTGACGACGGGCAGCCAGTTTCCGGGCAGCCCGTCGGTGGGCTCGTGGGTGAGTTACGGACTGGGGACCAGCAACCGCAACATGCCCGGCTATGTCGTCATTCAGGATCCGCGTGGAGCACCGGTGAACGGCGCAGCCGTGTGGGCGAATGGCTATCTGCCGGCCGCCTATCAGGGGACGCTGCTACGTCCCGAAGGCACACCGATCCTGAATCTCGATCGTCCGCAAGGTGTGACTGTCGAACAGCAGCGGCGCGAATTCGACACGCTCAATTGGCTCAACCGCAAACACCTTGCCACGCGGTCGAGTGACAGCGAACTCGCAGCCCGCATCAATGCGTACGAACTGGCATTCCGAATGCAGGCCGAAGCTCCCGAACTGGTGGACCTGTCTGGTGAGACGAAGACCACCAGTCGCCTGTACGGATTGGACGATCCGGCAACGGCCGGTTTCGGACGTCAATGTTTGCTTGCGCGGCGGATGGTAGAAAGCGGAGTCCGTTACACCATGCTCGTTCACGGAGTGCAGATCGGTCCGCGCAGCTGGGACGATCATGGCAACGTGAAGGCCGGCATGACACGGCATTCGCGCGAGGTCGATCAGCCAGTCTCCGCACTCCTCACCGATCTGGCTGATCGCGGTCTGCTTGATGAGACACTGGTCGTGTGGGCGTCGGAAATGGGCCGCACTCCGTTCCGCAACGGAGGTCTCGGCAAGACACCCGGTCGCGAGCACAACTCATGGAATCTCGTGATGTGGCTCGCCGGGGGCAACGTCAAAGGCGGGTCATCGGCCGGAACAACGGATGAATTCGGACTGCGCGGAATCGGCGAGGAGATTCACATTCGGGACGTGCATGCCACGATCCTGGACCTGATGGGTCTGGACGACGAGCGCTTACGTTTCCTGCACGCCGGACGGCTCCGCCGACTGACAGATATCGGCGGCCAAGTCCTCGACGAGATCATCAGTTGAACCAACATTAGCTACGTTTATTCAGTAAGACATGTTGCAGTTGAGTCAAGTTTCGCTCCCGACCATGAAGGAACACTAATCGACACTGATTTTCGCTAATCCGGGCGACAGTCGTCACGTGTCTCATTAGTGTCAATTAGTGCGGATTAGTGTTCCTTGCTTCGGGCTTCCGCTCTTTCGCGGAGCGAAAGGCGACTTTGGTTGCGGCTACGCCACTCTACAGCAATGCGTGAATCGGCTCGCCGTGGTAGATGTGGTGCGGGCGATTGAGTTCGTCCTTCCACGCTGCGGTGTCGGGCAGGCCCAGCGAACTGTAAATCGTTGCGGCGACATTCTCTGGCTGTGCCACCTGGGTCGCGGGATACGCACCGATTTCATCGGAACTGCCCACGACATTGCCACCTCGAATGCCGCCACCCGCGAAGAAGACGCTCTGCACGGCTCCCCAGTGATCACGGCCGGGCATGCCTTTGTTGATTCTCGGTGTGCGACCCATTTCGCCGCACATGACGATCAGTGTTTCGTCGAGCAATCCGGATTCGTCCAGGTCATCCAGCAATGCTGACAAAGCACGATCGGTCGGTGGCAAGAGGCAGTCTTTCAGCAGTGGGAAATTGTTGTTGTGGGTGTCCCAACTCTCATTGTTGCCGAGATTCACTTGAACAAGATTCACACCTGCCTCGACCAGCCGCTTTGCCATTAACAGCGACCAGCCGAACGCGTTCTTGCCGTAACGCTCCTGCACCTTGTCGTCGGCGCGAGTTACGTCGAACGCCTGCTTGACTGTCTCGTCGGTCAGCAGAGAAACGGCATTCTGTCGAGATCGACTGAAACTCTCTGTGGCGGCGAACCGATCCAGGTACCGCCGCTGGTCTTCGATCGTTTTCAGCAACGACTGTCGAGAACCAAGTCGCAGCTGAGTCAGACCTTCCGGCAGGCTCAGATTGGGAGACTGAAAGACGAGTTTTTCATTCCGTTCGCGACCTCGCGTGAAGTGGAACTCGTAATCGGGATACGCCCCGTACGACGTTGAGTTAAACGGCGAGGCTTCCAGGAACCAGGGGTCACGGTGTCGACCCATCTGTCCGCCGAACTGACCGGGGATGACTCGACCGGTCCGATGCACGAGCCGTTCGGGCAGTGCGATCGCCGGTGGTAGGTTGTTGCTTCGTGGCTTTGTCGCATCACCGACGATGGACGCAATCGACGGCCAGTCCTCGGGCATTGGTTTGGACGCATTAAACGTTGGCGGCGCCTTCGACCGCCCCGTCAGCATCATCATGTGTCCCAGCGAGTGCTCGTTGTTCGGCATCGTCAGCGAGCGAAGTACCGCCCACTTCTCGCTGCGCCGAGCGAGCATCGGCAAGTGCTCGCAAATCTGCAGGCCGGGTGTCCCAGTTGCAATTGGATTGAACTCGCCACGGATACCGTCCGGTGCATTCGGCTTCAAATCGAAGCTGTCATGCTGCGTCAAGCCTCCGGACAGAAAGATGAACACAATCGACTTCGCTCGCCCGCTGACGGTGGAAGTTCCCTGAGCGGCCTGGCCGGAAAGCTCTTCAACGTGGTTCATCCCGAGACCGAGAATCCCCACAGAGCCCGCCTGTAACGCGACTCTGCGTGTGAACGCCGGATGTGAAGATTGGGCTATCCCAGCCATTGAAATACTCCCGTCGAGAACGAACGGCGCGGCGGGGCCACAGGATTCGAACAAACGTTCGGATGGATTGTGCGAGAGAGAAAGCAAAACAAAACGCAGCGACTGATACGTCAATTCAACTTATTGATCATTCCGAAACACCGCAACAGGAGGGAGTCCCTGTGAGGGCCAAGCTCGGATTCACTCAGAGCAGTTCTTCGAGGACACGGCCGGTGCTGATGTCCCATGGGCGTTCGGCTCGATCGTGCATAAGCTGATGCGGGTCGAGGCCCATGCAGTGGTACAGCGTCGCCTGAATGTCGACCGGATCAACCGGATGCGTTTTCGGGTAGGCGGCATGATCGTCGGAACTGCCTAGCACCTGACCTCCCTGGATTCCGCCACCGGCCAGCAGGGCCGACGAGCAGTCGCCCCAGTGGTCGCGTCCGGCATTGGCATTGATTCGTGGCGTGCGGCCGAATTCTCCAAAACACATCACCAGCGTTTCATCCAGTTGTCCACGTTCATCCAGGTCTTCCAGCAGGGCGGACAGCGACTGATCAACCATCGGCAGCAGCTCTTTGCGGCACGCGTCGAAGTTCTTGCTGTGAGTGTCCCAGCCGTCGCACACGGTCATCTCATTGAAGTGCACAGCCACCATGGGTACGCCGGCTTCCGTCAGTCGGCGGGCCAGCAGCATCGATTGTCCGAAGCGATGTCGGCCGTAGCGGTCGCGGACTTTGTCTGTCTCGTCATCGAGCGAGAACACCTGGAGACGTCCACGATTCGACGAACCAGTCAGCGTGACCGCCTGCTGTTGCACATCATGCACGGCCTGAGTCTCACCGACCTTCGGCACGCCGCCATCGAGTAGAGACAACAGAGACGCCCGTTGTTCAAAACGATCCGCCGAAACGGACTCGGGCAGTTGCAGAGCCGGTATGGCGTCTCGCGAACCCGGCTCACCATTGACGTTCAGCGCGGTGTAGCTGGCGCCGAGGAATCCAGCACCGCCGCCTCTCAGTGGATTTCTCGCTCGCTTGTACTGACCACTGAGACTGCTGCGGATCGCCAGTTCCGGCAGAGCCACGTAACCAGGCAGCGACGATTCAGAATGTTTGAACTTCGACAGGACCGCTCCCATATGAGGAAAATCCTCAGGTTGAGGCGGACGTATGTCGTTATCCCGCTGGGGCTGAGCCGTGTGCCGACCCGTCAGCGTGTAGTAGATCATCGGCGTGTGGTTGCTGTTCCGCTGCGTGACAGACCGCACCAGCGAGTATCGGTCAGCCATGCCGGCCAGCGATGGCAGCAACTCGCAAATCTGCAGATCCGGAACGTTGGTTGCGATCGGTTGAAACGGGCCGCGAATCTCCGACGGAGCGTCGGGCTTCAAATCCAGCATGTCCTGATGGGGAGGTCCACCGAGCAGATAGACCAGGACGCAGGACTTCGCCCCGCCCGTGATCAGCCCTTCACTCGACGCGGGTCGTGCCAGAGCCGGCTTCTGCCACAGCAGGCTCGGAAGAGAAAAACCGGCTGCCGCCAATCCGCTTCCCACCCGCAGGAACTCACGTCGTTCGCTCAGCAGACGTGGCTGGCCGTCTTTCAATGTCAGCATTGACGATCTCCGATTCGGATCAACGGCGACAGTCTACTCAATTTCGTTGACATCGAACGAGAAACGGACCGGAGTCGGGAACACTAATCGACGCTGATGTCGTTAGTGCTGATCAGCGAAGATCAGCGTTTCACTTCGCGCCGCTGGATTCTCGCCCGTCGGCCGGCAACCGACCGACATGCTGCCGGCTTCGAAGGACCTACTGAAACGTCATCGGCAGTCTCAACCGCTTTCCATCGCGAATGACATCGACGATGACTGATTCTCCCTGCACGTAGTTCTGTCGGACGTGAGTCAGGAACTGGTAACCGCTCATTTCCAGTTTGCGGTCATCGAAGCCCAGCACGATGTCGCCAGGACGGATTCCGGCTTTGCGGGCCTGCAGCGGGACCGAGTCCTTCTGACGAAACGCCAGTTGTTTGGCGGACAAGCCAATCGTCTTCTTCTCATCAATGGTCAGGTCTTTGCCGTAAACTCGCGCGGATGCCACCAGACTCTGCAACGACGGCCGCCAACTAATGTCGGTGCGGCGCCAGCGATCCGGCAGATCAATCCGACCCGACCGACGCTGTCCGGCGCGTTTCCACGTCACTTCGATTGAACCTGTTTTCGGCGCTCGATCCAAAGCGAACTGCGCATCGCCGAACGCATGCACCGGAACCTGATTGAGTGTTTCAATCACGTCGCCTTTCTTCAGTCCGGCACTTGCCACTGACGAATCCAGAACGACCTCGGACGTGATGTTCCCGCGGTCAACATCGAGGATCAGGCCCAGGTTGTCAGGCGGGGGATACCGAAACGCCTGATCAATGCTCCATTCGCCCGCGCTCTGCAGTCGGTTGTGAATGGCCTCTTTCGCATGGTGACAGTGAATGCAAAAGCCTGCCCCATCCGGTGGTGGAAGGTCCGTGATATAGAACGGTTTGCCGGTCTCCGTTGGCGCGAAACGCCTCGTGTCGGATGCGTGTTCGGCGAGGACGGACTTCATCACGTGCCGAAGTCCGGCCAGAGACTGCCGTTTGTCAGGACCTTTCCCGCAACGACCACCATAGCGCGAGTAGACGTCTTCATCGGGGCTGAGGAAGAAGACCATGAAGGTCAGGTCATAGTCGAAGTCAAAAATCCTCAGGTTTGAGGACTCGATGCGTGTCAGACGGACGCGAACAAAGTCATCAGCGATGTCTTTGATGGTTTCGAGACGAACAACCTGCTCGTCGAATTCCTGACAATCCCCTCAGGGAACGCATCGGAAGACGATCATCATGGGCTTATTCGTCCGGCGAGCCGTTGCCCGAGCTTCGTCATAGTTCGAATGCCAGTTATTGGCCCGGGCCTCAGACTGTAGCTGGGCGTGGACGGGCGTCGGGAAGAACGATGGCACGGCAAGCACCACACCAACAAGCAAAACTCGGGTCATGGGTTACTCCGCAGTTCCGAACGTGAATATCGAGTGTGGATCAGAGCATCTATCGGTCTTGTAACTCATCATGCGGAATCGACTCGTATGCTGCCTCGTCATCACTGTGTGCATCCAGTCGATTCGCGGTCTCATCGGGTACAAACGTGACGGGACGATGAGCCGTTCGATCCACGCTGAATTTGAAAATGTCGAAGCGATTATAGCCGCCGGAAATGTCATGGAACTGCTTGGGCTCGACACACCGAGAGACGTCGATTTCGGCGTACAGAATGCCCTCGTCTTCGCACAATTCGTCGCTGAAAGTTTCCCCTGACGGGCCGGTGACAAGCGAGACGCTGCGGGGACTGCCTTCCAGAATACGTGCGGCATCGGGATGCAGATCGCTGAGAAATTGAAACGTGGCGCGATCCATGAATCCGGATGCGACGACGGTGAAGGCCTTGGCCTCGAAGGAATGCGCACCCGCTCGCAACCGAATGGCGTGAGCGAGGTCGTAGTTACTCGCGTCCTGTGGATCGTGCGTTGGCCAGACGGGTGGATAGCTCGCAATGTGAACCTGTTCGCCCTGAGCGATCATCGTGTAGCGGGCCAGCGGGTTCGTGTTCTCGCCACAGATCAGCATGCCGATCCGCCCGCACGTTGTGTCGCACACGCGCAGGCCCGCTCCGTCACCAGCCGCCCACGTCAGCTTCTCGTAAAACGTCGGGACGATTTTTCGGTGATGGTTCAGAATTGATCCGTCTTCACCAATGAGAACGTTGCTGTTGTAGATGCACCCGGAACTCGACTCGGTCCGCTCGTTGATTCCGAGTGACACCAGGACTCCGAATTCGCGAGCCGTCGCACAAACGCGGTCCAGCTCGGGTCCAGGTACGAGGACCGCGCTGGCGGCCAGACGGCAAAACAGATCGTGGTTGTAGATTGGAGCACCCAACGCGCTCCAAACGGGAAAGGCCGGGATGAACGTCTCTGGAAAAGCTATGAGCCGCGCGCCATGCCGTGCGGCTTCTGCCACGAGCGAGCAGGCCTTATCGACACTGGCATCCCGATCGAGAAACACCGGAGCGGCGTGAACAACGGCCGTCTTGAAACTGGGTTTAATGTCCATTCACTCCCCGTCTGGTTGCTAAAGAGACTTCACGACGGACGTCAGTCCGGAAGTGTAGTCAACAGCTCCCCAGACAGATCAGTGTCTCACACCGTAACCCTCTCAGTATTCAATATCTCGTTTCTCCGAATGAAACGCAGCAGGTCCGTCACTTCAACCGCGTCTTCTTCTGCTGTGAATCCAGCAACACACGGCCCTGTTCGTCCTTGATGAGTGCCTGGTTGTCGAAGGTGTCGTCGTCGATCCAGCGGTTGAAGCCCGTGCCGATCCAGCCGGTGGGCATGTCGATCGCACGCCAGTGGAATCCGCGTGACGAGGCGTCCCACGTGATCCGCCACTGTCCGCCGAGAACGTTCGAGGCGAAGTGCCTGTAGTGGTACGACTTTTCCTTCGGCTGATACGTCATCAGAGCCAGAGTCGTCATCTGCTGTTTGTCGTCGTACGAGCGGACGAGCAGGCAGCGCCCGCCGACCGCCCACGCGGTGCGCTCCGTGATCGCTTCCGTGATCGCTTCCGTGATCGCTTCCGTGATCGCTTCCGTGGCGCCGTCCGGGAACCAGATCGATGGTTTGTTTGTTTGCTGAATCGACCAGTTCCCAACGAACTTCTGCAATATGGCGAATTCTTCTGCTTTGATGGCAGGGGCAGTCGACAGAGGGATGTCGCTGTCGACGGTGTCCGATTTTCGAATCCACGTCGCTCGCGTTTCGCCAACCGGCAGCCATTTGCTGGTCCTGTCAACCAACAACGTTTCGACTCGGTCTTTGCCGACGAACTGATCAGTCGTCGTTTCGGTGATTCCCGACTCGGGAGCGTACACGTGAAGAGTGAGCGTGCTGGTTTCCGCGTTCCATGAACCGCGTCGATCGTAAATGAGTCCATTCGAATCAACCCCCCAGTCACGATATGCACCAATGTGCTCGTCGAACCCGGTCAACCGGAGGTACTCGTCGTCGCCCGTGTCGCTGGCCCAATGCCACAGCAGAAAGCGATCGTCGAGGATTTTGCGGACAATAGCCGAGCCTTTCATGGTCGACCGACTGCCATCGGCCGTCTTGAGTTCGGTCGTCAATTGCCAGTGACCGACCCAACGGTCGAACAGAGCCGGGTCATGTTTCGGCGCAGCGTATTCCGCTTCAAAGTTCTCCGGCAGGTTGTTGGCGTCAAAGGGAATCAGTTCGAGATCGTCGAAGACAGCGTTCCCCTTGCCGACCATCACCAGCGCCAGACTGACATAGGCCGCCTCGGGGTGATTCGCAAAGTCGTCGAGCATCGTCAGTTGGTGCCATTCGCCGCGTTGGATTGTCACGGCACTGTGACTCGTGCTGAGGTAGCGACGGTTCCTGTCGAAGTAGAGCAGCCCAAGACGCGCCATCCCCGACTCAACTTTGACCCAGCCTCGAGCCGCATACCGGAAGGCTCGATCAACGGGCGGCCGATTTGACGGAACGGTGGCGGCTTCTCCATCACCTTCGATCATCCAGCCACGCTTGCCCGTCCGGCCACCTTCGACGACTTCAAATCGCCATGCGTCTTTGGGGATCAGGTTTCCGTGCCCCCACGTCTGCGGATAAAGCTCACTGGCAGCCGTGTTTTCCAGCGACGGATCATTGATCAGATTCACGCCGGCTTTGATTGGACCTGCCCCATACTCGGGCCGCCACCCCGGCCTTGCAACAAGTGGCTTCCGTGTCGGAACGAGTGATTTCGCCGGCGGCGGTGTGTCTGTCGCTGGCTTTTTCCTCGACTCGGGAAACGGCAATGGTGTGAGCGGCGCTCGCTCCAGTACGACCGTCATGTGATCGGGCTTGTCGCGGGGACTGAAATCGGTTGGTCGTGAGTAATCCTCGTCGACCCAAGCCAGCTTGAGCCGGTTGCTACTTCGATTGGCTCCCACACGAATTCTCTGAAGCTCCACACGAATTATCTGAAACCCGACTTCCTTGGCCGCGTCGAGCACCTGTACGACGACTTCGTGCATCGAATTCTCGTGAGCCGTAATAAGAACATCCGTCTTTCGCTTTGATTTGAGGACTTTGGGCAGATCGTTCAGGTTGGCAACGACTATCTCATCGACCATGACGACATTGCGCGCGTCGATTTCTACCATGATCGACTCTTCGTCGAATTCGAACTGAAAGATGCCGGACAGAGTCTTCGATCCATCGAGAGCACGCAGGGTGAAGTGCTTCGGGTCACGCTCAGTGTCGATCGTAAACGTGCCCGCCGGAATCGGCGCGCCGCTATTCGGGTCAGTCATTGTCACGCCATGGCCATCGAACGTGATCGACATATTTCCGAGCTGTTCGGCGGACATCGCTTTCGCTTTCATGTGCCCGGAGACCGGAACCCACTTGCCCTGCAGGTGATCGTGACCCGGGAGGTTGGCGTCTTCTGCTTGAGTCACACTCTCCGGCAGCCGCCAGAGGCGAATGTCGAAATCACCGTCTTTCCGTTGTGTCCAGACACCGTCGACCAGCTTCTGATGGATACCACCACCACTGGCCAGCGTTCGGCCATCTGGTGAGATTGCGAGTCGGGTCACGCACAGTGTGTCGACAGCAACGTGTCCGACTTCCAGGCCGCGTGCCATGTCGAAAACAAGTAGTGTCTGGTCATAGCTGCCAGACACGAAGTGGCGTCCATCGGGAGTGAAGACGAGACTCGCGACGCGATCCTGATGCGCCTCAAAACGATGGACTTCTTTGCCAGTTGCAACTTCCCAGACTTGAATCACTCCGTTCCCATCGCCGGACACAAGGTGCTGGCCATCCGGTGAGAACGCAAGACAATCCAGCGACCGGGCCTGCCTTCGAATCTGTGGCAGCACTTTGTGAGATTCTGTTTCCCAGATTTTCCATCCACCACTTGCCGTCCCGTGAGCCGCCAGTCGACCATCTGTCGTCATAGCCACCGCGTTACAGTACTTCACACTAATGTTGTGAACGGCTTCGCCGGTTTCGATGTCCCACAATTGGACACGACCGTCGTTCCCGCCGGACAGCAGCCGTTTTCCGTCTGGCGATACACAAATAGCGTTGACAGGTTTCGTGTGTCCTGAGAACTGTCGAACGGCGCGCCGGTCAGCCAGATCCCACAACGTGATACTGCCTCCGACGTGCGACGAAATCACACGCCCGCCGTCAGGAAGTACTGCTATGCCCCTCACATAATCACCGACCGGAATTCTCCGAACGACTTTTCGGGATGTCACGTCCCATTGATAGAGAGATTTCTCACCGCCACCGGAGAACAGGTACTTTCCATCCAGTGAGAACTCAATGGCATTGATATCGTCCGTATGACCGACCAGGCGACCGGACTCGGCTATCTGAATCTCCTGGAGTCGTGGGCGTGTCGACTGCGTTCGCTTCGCTTGCGGGATCAGCAACGGTTTCAGCGAGTTCGCATAGGTATTCGCACGCCATTCGTCGTTGGTCTCAACATTCAACAGCACCGATTCCCACAACCCTTCCTGACGGTCGAAGTCCGACTTGAACTGTACAACGGCGTAACGTCCTTCAGGCAGGCCGAGGAATCTGTCCATCAATTGCACTTCGTGGAGGGTTCGCTGCGTGGCGTTCCCAAACGTGTCTCGCAGTCCCTGAATCGAACTCGAAAACTGTCCCCGAGTCGCGGCCCGCTTTCCGATCGCCGACAGCGAGTCGTACGCGGCGCCGAACGAGCCTTTGTCCAATAAGGCTAGAAACGCCTGTGCGGACTTGACCACGTCCTGTTGCAATTCGTCCAGCACGGGAGGCGCAGCAGATTCGTCGCGCGGCAGCGTCGTTGGCGCTTCTGCAGCCCGTCTCACTTCGATAATCTGACGCCCCATCCTGCTCACGAATATGTTTTCGCGGCTAACAGAGACTGCGGTGTCGCCACTCACCGTGACTCGGAACTTGTCAGCCGGCAACCAGAATATCGAAGTCCCGGAATTGACGTCGAGGACACGGAATGAGTCTCCGTCGCGACTGACCGTGACCTGGACCCCGTCAACTTCGGACCGTACTTCGAAGTTCCCCTTTGTCGTCGCGATGTAGATCACGGCGGCCAGGAGCGTCACGATCCCTGACAACAGGACGATTGGTCTGAGTCCTGTCCGCTGAGACGACTGTTCAATAGCTGCATGCGTTTCGTCTCCCGTAAATGCAGACAGGGCTGCCGCGACATCTGCCGGAGTTTGAAACCGCGCATCCGGGTCTTTGGCCATCATTCGCTCGACGATGGCAGCAAGTTCGTCAGGAACGTCGTCCCGGTGTTCTCCCAGGGGCGGCGGAGCCTGTTCCATGTGAGCCTTAAGCTTGTCCACGACCGAATCGGCAGCGAACGGCGGCTGTCCGGTGAGCAGATAACGGAGCGTGCAGCCCAGACTGTAGATGTCCGCGCGGATATCGGCCGAATGTGCATCGCGGGCCTGTTCCGGTGCAATGTAGTCAGGTGTCCCCATCACGCTGCCGAATGTCGTCAGGTGCAGCGGTGCGGTGTCGCCTTCGGATGAGCCTGTCGAGTCGGCTTCAATGATCGCTTCTTCAGTCGCGAAGCCGGCCAGTCCGAAGTCCAGAATGCGAACCTGTCCATCCGGACTCAGCATCAGGTTGTGCGGCTTGATGTCACGATGAACCATGCCCTTGTCGTGAGCGTGCTGCAGCCCCAGAGCCGCCTGTCGGATGTAGTCGCACGCTTCGTTGACTGGCAGTTGACCGCGTCGCGACACGACGGCAGCCAGGTCCGTCCCTTCCACAAACTCCATCGCGAGGAAATGTACGTCGCCGGCCTGCTCTGCATCGTAAGCCGCCACGATGTTGGGATGAGCAAGCTGAGCCGCAGCCTGCACCTCGCGCCGAAATCGCTCAACCGCCTGCGGGTGCCCGATCAGTTGCGGGTTGATCAGCTTCAGCGCGACCGGCCGGTTCATCAGCCGATGCTGAGCACGATAAACCGACCCCATGCCGCCCTGGCCGATCTGATCAATGATCTGGTAGCGCGGATGATTCTGCAGTTCGGCCGGCAATTCCGACACCTCGATGAGGGCCCCGGGCTGCACCAGCATCGTGGCTGCATGGTTCGACTCAACAGCGGCGGCTTCGTCTGTCGCGTGGCTGGCAGGTGACGGTGCATCGGCGTCAGTACCGTGTACCGTGTCGGCGGTGGACTCACTGGCAGGTGCGTCCGTTGCAAGCGGCTCCTGACGCGGCTCCGGTAAAGATCGCACCAATCCCGTAAAGGTGTCGTCCGCGAGGCTCAGCAGGGTTTCATGGCATTCTTCGCAGTGATCGAGGTGCTCCTCAATTTCCGAAGTCTGGTCCGGTTCGAGTTTGCCGAGTCCGAAGTCGACAAGCTGCTGTTGCTGAGGGTGTTGTGACGACTTGCTCACGTCTGTTCTCCCGAGAAAGTCAGGGTTCACAAGGAGAAGTGCCAAACTCCAATAAAACCCTCTCCAGAATCTACGAGAATCTGAGAATCTCCGTCCTCGCTCCACACGCAATCAGGTCACACACCGTCGACCAGACCAGCCGCTTCAACTCGTAAAGCATGAAGGACTCTACTCTTAGCCAGCTGAACGGCCTTCAGACTGATACCCAGTTCCCTGGCGACATCTCTGCCTTTTTCATTTCGGTACATCTGCCTCTGGAACGCGTCCCACGTCGTCTCCTGAAATCGAGGCCGAATCTGCTCCATGAGGTGCGACAGGACATTTCGGTCGTGCTCGGCATTCCAGATACGACTGGCGTTGCTGGATTCGTCCTCGAGTTCTCGCAACTGATCATGCACGCTGCTCCCGCCTTTCGCGTCAGGTTGGTGCTTCCTTGACCGCCAGAAGTTCTGCAGCCGATGCACAAGGATTATCCTCAGCCAGCTACGGAATGCGCCGATGCGTCCAGAATGTTCAAATGCCGGTAACTCGCGGGCAACTGTCACCAGCACGTCCTGCACCAGATCATCGACGTCTGAAGGCTGCAGCGCATACTTCCTCAGCCACACCTGAAGCAGCGGTGTGTAAATGGATGCAAGCCGCGTCCAGGATTCGGAGCCGGAATCGCTACGGGCCTGATCGAGCAGACTGACGGATGTATGGCTCATGAATCGATCGCTCTAGCCAGTAGGGCCGGTTCCTACCGGCCGAATCGTTCTTTCGTACGAATCGGCGAGAATGCAAGCTTGAAACGCAAGCGAGTGAGTCGGACCGTAAGGACCTGCACAACAATAACTTACCGTTTCCGTTTGCCCCTCACCCTGCCCTCTCCCCGGCGGGGAGAGGGTACATGCGGAAAGTTATTGTTGTGCAGGACCGTAAGTGATTCACTCGCTTGCGCTTCGGGCTTGTATGGTCGTCCAATGTGGCGCTGTCCGATTAGATCGTTCTGTAGATCATTGTGTCCCGACGCGTCAAACTCCGCTGATTGCCTCGCCATCGATTGTCCTGCCGGAGAAATTTCCATGCCACGGTTCATTTCCGCCACCGCCGTCGCAGTTGTTTTGCTGCTCCTGATCACGACCGACGCGTTCGCGCAGTCACCACCGAAGATGACCAGCGACGACGTCGACCGACTGGTCAAAGAGCTTTCCAACTGGGGACGGTGGGGCAAAGACGATCAGCTGGGCACGTTGAATCTGATCACACCAAAAAAACGCCAGCAGGCGGCGAAGCTGGTGCAACGAGGTGTGTCGGTTTCACTGGCTCACAACGTCGAAAAGTCCGAGGCCCCGGACAACCCGCGTCCGTTCGAACACAAGATGCTGGCTTTCGGTAAAGGCAGCACAGGGCAGTGGGCGATGGATAACTACAGCGTCTCGTATCACGGTCTGGCCCACACGCACATGGATTCGCTCTGTCACCTGTTCTTCCGCGGAAAAATGTACAACGGTTTTTCGCGTGACGAGGTCCTCGAAAGTGGAGCGTCGAAACTTGGCATTCAGAACATCAAAGGCGGCATCTTTACTCGGGGCATATTGATCGACATCCCCCGGCTGCGGGGCGTGCGGTTTCTTGAACCGGGTTCGCCCATCCTGCCCGACGAACTGACGGCATGGGAAAAACGTGCCGGTGTGAAAGTCAGCAGCGGTGATGTGATCTTTATCCGCACGGGCCGTTGGGCACGGCGTGAACTGACCGGTCCGTGGGACGCCGGCAAAGACGGACTTGCCGGACTGCACGCGTCATGCGCGCCTTGGCTCAAGGAACGTGACATCGCAATGCTCGGCAGCGACGCGGCCAGCGATGTCATTCCTTCGGGAATTCCTGGCGTCTCGCACCCGATACACGTTCTGACGCTGCACGCGATGGGGGTTCACATCTTCGACAACTGCGATCTCCGTGAAATCGCGCGAGTCGCTGCCGAATTTAAGCAATGGGAATTCCTCCTGACCGCATCGCCGCTGGCCGTCGAAGGTGGCACCGGGTCACCGCTGAACCCGATTGCGACCTACTGAGAATCCTGAGCAAAGAAAGCAACATGCCTCACAACTTTCGATCACGACTGAAGAACGGCGATAAGCTGGTCGGCACGATGGTCACGCTGCCGACGCCATCCACGGCCGAGATCCTCGCCGATCAGGGATTCGACTGGCTGTTCATCGACGGAGAGCACGGACCGCTCGAAACGCCTGACATCCTGGGGATCCTGCAGGCGGTCAGTCATCGGACGGCCTGCATCGTGCGAGTCCCCGCGGGTGACGAAGTACCGATCAAAAAGGTGCTGGACCTGGGTGCGCACGGCGTCATTGCCCCGCAGATCAACACGGCCGATCAGGCAGCCGATGTCGTGCGATTCGCTCGCTATGCGCCGACTGGTGGTCGCGGAGTCGGCCTGGCCCGGGCTCATGGGTACGGTTTCCGTTTTCAGGAGTATGTTGAATCTGCCAACGAGACAGTCTCCGTGATTGTGCAGGCCGAACACGCTCAAGCCGTCGAGAACATTGAACAGATCGTGCAGGTGGAAGGCGTCGATGCAGTCCTGCTTGGCCCGTACGATCTGGCGGCAAGCCTTGGCAAGATGGGCCAGGTCGATGATCCGGTCGTTACCGATGCGATCGATCACATCACGCAGACATGCCAGTCCGCCGGTATGCCTCTGGGCTATTTCGGAGTGTCTGCGGAAGCGGTGACTCCGTACGCCGAACTCGGATACACATTACTCGTTGGCGGAGTCGACGTGCTGTTTCTGGGAGGTGGAGCAAAACGCATGCATGACGCACTGCGATAGAGATGTTGAGTTAGCTGTCGCACACATCCAGCAACATCTTGAGCACCGGCTGGCTCGCAGTGGTATGGAGCGCTTCGACTCCATCACGTAGCGGAAATCGCCCGGAGATCAGCGGTTCCACCTGGACCTGCCCTGCCGCAAGAGCTGCGATCGCATCCGGGAACGGACCACATCGCGAACCAATCACGCTGACTTCATCAATGACGACGGGTGCCAGAGCCAGCGTCTGCTCACCCGCGACGGTTGTCTTAAGAACGACGGTGCCCCACGGTCGTACAAACTGCAACGCTGTCGGCAGACCGGTCGGTGATCCCGTGCAGTCCACGACAACGTCCACGTCCCGGTTGGGATGAGCATCGGTAAGCAACGTGGTCTCAATGTCCAGTCGGTCCAGAACAGCGAGTTTCTCGGTGTGTTTGCCGACGGCCATGACACGACAGCCGTATCCGTTCAGCACCTGAGCACACAGATTTCCCAGGCGTCCATCTCCCAGCACGACGACGAACTGTCCCGGTCTCACAAGCTGCTGCCGAAGAATCTGGAACGCCGCAGCCACCGGCTCAACGAACACGGCCACGTCGGTCGACAGTGAATCCGGAACGGCGTGCAGGTTTTTCTGCGGCACGGCGACGCGTTCGGCGAACGCTCCATCGTGATTCAGGATGCCGATCACGCTGCGATTCGGGCAGTGCGTTGGCAGGCCGGAACGACAGGTGTCGCAATCGAAGCACGAGCAGTTGATTTCGCCGACAACCCGCTTTCCTTTCAGCGGGCCGGATTCTGCAATACCGACGAACTCATGTCCGAGCACCCCTGCAAAGCCCATGTATCCCTGCATCAACTGCAGATCGGTTTCGCAGATACCGGCACATAGGACTCGCACGATTACTTCGTGCGATCCGGACTCCGGTTCCGGATGGTCCTCACGGAATTCGACTTCACGCCCCGACAGATAAACAGCTTGCATCGACGGCTCTCCGAAATGATAGGTGAAGCGAATCTTCCAATGAGTCTGACAATCAGTGCAACTGTGACACCGATGTGAAACGCGTGACCCGATTCGCGGAAGTCTCTTGCGGGATGGTCTCCGGGTGTCGACAGTCTTGAAGGTGACCTCACTGAAACTGATGACTAACGATGAGTCGTAAACCCGTCATTCTGCTGTTGCTGATGGTTACGCTGCCGCTGGCTGTGCTGGCGTGGCTGGGAGCGCGCATTGCGCGCGACGAGGAAGCTGTCCTGCGACAACGGTTTCACAACCTGCTGTCTGGTCAACTCAGCGACATCGATCAGATCGTCGTCCGCCACTTTGAAGAGCTGGAACGTCAGCTTCGCGTGGTCGGCCAGTTGAAGTCCTTCGATGCCGAAGACGTACGAGCTGTGATCCGCGAACAGCCGTTGGCTCGGCAAATCGTCGTTCTGGACCTGGAGGGGCGACTGGTCTATCCGCACGCGTCCGGTCCGCTGAATGAAAGCGAGCGGGAGTTCCTCATGAACGCCCGGGACCTGCTGGCTGATCGCGACCTGATCCGCATCTCCGAACCTGACCGGGGCGTAGCTGGAAATACCGTGCAGCAACGACACTCGATCGCACCACAGCAGGCCGAACCACAGCAGACATTGGGGCAAGGCGGTTTCGTCAATCAGGCTTACTCAACCGAAGGCTGGAGCGAGGAGCAGCCGGAAGGCTGGTACGTCTGGTACTTCGGACGTGGTGCTCATCTGATCTTCTGGCAGCGGACCTCATCGAGTCACGTAGTCGCAACTTTGCTGGAACGTCCCCGCTGGATGGCCGACCTGATCGCCGCCCTTCCTGCGACTGTTGATGAGCGTCCCTCTGAAGACGCCATCGAATCCGCTCGAATCCGACTGGCCGACTCGGTCGGCCGAACGGTGTATCAGTGGGGAGCCTTTGAGCCAGAAGAGGATGCCGAACCGTTTGCAGAAACCGCACTGACGCGCCCACTCACCAACTGGCGTCTGCAGGCGCTTGTACCGGATGAGTTGGTCACCGGAGCTCGCCGCAGTGTCTATTTCAATCTGGCATCTGGTCTCGGCGCCGCAGTCATTGGCATCGCAGTGCTGGGCGCGTTCTTCTGGCGGGAGTACGCGCGAGAAATTCGGGAAGCCGCGCGTCGAGTCAGTTTCGTGAACCAGGTGTCTCACGAACTGAAGACACCTCTCACGAACATCCGCATGTATGCCGATCTACTCGAACAGGATCTCGATGCACTGGCTCCCGCCGAATCGGACAAACCCGTCAGCCGGCTACGCATAATCGTGTCTGAGAGTCAGAGGCTGAGCCGCTTGATCGGCAACGTCCTCACCTTCTCTCGCCAGCAGCGCCGCACGCTCACACTGCGACCAGTGCCGGCCAGCGTCGACTCGGTCGTGCAGCAGGTCGTCGAACAGTTCGCACCTTCACTGGAACGCGTGGGCATCGAAGTGACGTCCGATCTGTCGGCGGGACAGAGCGTCATGATCGACGTCGACGCCTTGGAACAGATTCTCGTCAACCTCATCAACAACGTTGAGAAATACGCCGCCGACGGCCACCAGTTGGAACTCACGACGACGCAGTCTGGCGATGTCGCAACGATCCGCGTTTCAGACCACGGGCCGGGAATTCCAGCAGCTCAGCATGAGGCTGTATTCCAACCGTTCCATCGCCTGTCCGACCGCCCGGTTGACGCCGCCGGCACGGGCATCGGACTCTCAATCGCCCGTGAACTGGCAAGGCTGCACGGCGGAGACCTGCGCATCGAAGCGTCAGATCAGGGCGCCTGCTTCTGCATCGAACTGCGTGTGAAAGCCGCTGAGACCTGATTCAGAATTCGACGAAGTCCGTTGTGTACTGTGAGAAGTCCAGCAATTCGTTCTGCAGGTCGAGCCTGATGCCCCAGAGCTGCATGGCGATCGCCCCAAACAGGACTTCGATTTGCTTTCCGTCTTCATCCACTCCGATTTCGTCGATCACACTGGCCTGGAATTCGAGGGGATGCCCAGCCACATCCGCGAACACGAGACACACGTCGGTCACCTTGTGAACGCGTCCGCCCAATGAGGTTGACCGTTCCGCAGGCAGATGTCGCACGTCGAGACCCGTGGCGGCCTGGCGTGCGATGTACGAGTACCTGGCTCCGGAATCGAACAGTGTCCAGCAGTTCCGGCCGTCAACCAGGATGTCCTCACGAATGCGTCCCATTTCACGAGTCTCCCGTCCGTCCTCATGTGCACGACTCGACGAATTATATGCCAGTTGTCGCAGACGAGTGACGAATTACTTCAGGGAAGCCAGGAACGCCAGCAGATCGGCGACCTGTTCGGCCGTCATGTCGCGCAACTGCAGGTCCGGCATCAATGACTTTCGTTGCGGGAACATCTCCTCAACATCGTCTGCAGCAATTCGAATTTCTTTGCCCTCGGTCGTTCGCAGGACGACTTCTTCGTCGGTCTTCTTTGCCAGCAGCCCGACGTGAACACGCCCCGCGGTTGTCTCGACCAGCCATGCGGCGAACTTCGGGTCGATGTTGCGTGACGGATCGAGAATCGAATCCAGCAGCTTGGCTTTGCTGTTCTTTTTCGCGATGTGGTCGAGATCCGGGCCAAGTGATTTTCCTTTGCCGGCGACTCGATGACAGTTGCGGCATTGAATCCCCTGCGTCTCCACGAACAGCTTCCGACCGCGGTCGGCATTGCCGTCCAGTGCCAGCAGTTCCCGCGGATTGATGACGTCGCCCAGACGCTTCGACCGCTGGTCGTCTGGCAGAAAGATCTCGAAGAGATCACGAATCTGTGGCTGTGGATGTTTTGCCGCAGTCATCAGAACCTGATCAACCATCGACTCCGGAATCCGATTCTCGCGGTGTTCCCGCAGCAGCAGAATTGCTCGGCTGGGATCCGACAGAAGTTCCTCGATCAGACTGGCCCGATCGGCAGCACGCTTTGTGACTCGAGCCGCTGCCGCACCCTCGTACCGCTTGACGGCCTCGGCTTGGTCGGCGTCTGTTGGCTGTTCTTCTTCACGCTCGTTCTCTTTGGCAACTGCACGCGCCAGGTTGAACACAGATCGATCTCGGTCGGCCTCCTCACGCTTCACGATCGCCGGTTCGTCGAGTGCGATCAGTTTGTCGACAATCCCTGAGTCTTCACTGCGGACGGGCAACTGCCGAATCCAATCATGAATCAGATCGAGCCCTTCGGTGTCGACGAGCTTTGAACCAATATGCGGCATTCTCCCGGACCCGAGTTTGGCTAACCGGAAATACAACACAGACCGATACGGGTCGCCGGGCGCCAGGATTTCGGCATCGTGAATCGCGAATGTTCCCTGCGTGGGCCGTTTTGCCAGCGCCCGGGTTTCGGTCAGCTTCAAGTCATGGTTGAGGTGCAGGTACGCGGAACCTCCTCCGCCGTTGCGATGACAATGCGCACAATTCACGTGCAGATAGGCACGGGCGCGCGCATCCAGACTGTCGTCGCCGTAGAAGGGAGAGGCCAGCCGAGGCAACTCGGAAACTGATTTGACCTGCTCGCCTTTGTCGAAGGGATTCTCGGGATCCGGCTCACGCAGGATGTCGCGGATCACACCGATGGACCGAAAATGATCGACCTGGTTCCTCTTCAATGACGAGCCCGTCTCAGGGCCAGGCACATGATTCAGCTGCGACAGGTTGAAGGCCAGCGTGTATTCCGACCACGGATTGTGGCAACGCAGGCATTCATACCGGCTGTGAAACTTCCATTCGTGATTCCTCTCTCCACCGAGTGCACCTTTCGTAACCGGAATCGATCGCTGTTTGCCACTCGCCTCAAGCAGCACTGCATCCGTCTGCTCGTCGTTCCATTCGTATGAGTAACCACGCCAGAACTGTCCATCGAAGTGCAGCAATTGCGTCTCGACTCGACGCGTCTGCGACTGATCGCCGGACTTCACACCTCCTATCGAGAGTGTTTTTCCAAGGACTGTGCCCGTCGGGTAATCGGTCTGGCGTTCAAACATCGAGCCAGCCACTCGCACGGCCTTCGAGTGAAATCCAACTGAAGCGTCGCCCGGAATCGCGATGAAACGTTCCGCCGTAGCAAAGTCCGCCCAGAGTTCCGCGTTGATCGCATACGGAGCAACGCCATCTGCCAGTTCATGATCGGCAACCGATGCGAACAGTCCCGACTCGCTGAGCTTTGTTGGAAACGGATACTTCGGCTTTTCGGTCTTGTTGCGAATGAGTGTGTGAATGCTGCCGTCGTCGTAGTCGAGCAGATACAGCTCGCCGTCATGATCTTCCGCGAATCCGACAATGCGGACAGTTGGCTCAACGAGTTCCTTCATCGGACTGATCTTGTCGCCATCGCGCGTCACGCCCCAGATGCGACGCGTTTCCCAGTCTCCAAAGATGTAAGTGCCGACGAGTTCCGGAAACTTCTTTCCTCGATAGACGAAACCACCAGTCACGGACGCTCCATCGGTATGCGGAATGGCGACGGCCGGCGGCACGATCGGAGTCGGGCCACGTTTCCGCTCGGTATGAACTGGCTGCGGACCTTCCACCAGACTCCAGCCGTAGTTGTCACCGGGCTGAATCCGATAGACCAGTTCCCAGGATTCCCAGCCAACATCACCCGCCCACAGATCGCCCGACTCTCGATCCACGCTGATCTTCCACGGGTTCCGCATTCCGTACGCCCAGATCTCTCCGCGCGCGTCGTCGAGCTTCACGAACGGGTTGTCCGACGGAATCGAGTAGTTCATTCCGTTTGACGGATGGTCAACATCGATTCGCAAAACAGCCGACAGCAGGTTGCTGACATCCTGCCCGGAGTTGCGACCATCCGGCGGAAACGCGAAGCCTCCGTCACCCGTTGAGACGAACAGGCTGCCGTCGAGCCCGAACTTGATGCAACCGCCGTTATGCCCGCCCTGCAGCCAGTCAATGATGAGGACTTCGCTCTTCGGATCGGCGACCGGCGGATCCGTCCGGCTGACAGTCAACCGAACAACACGCGTCCCGTTGGGATGCTGGCCTTTGCCACCAGCCTTGTAACTGACGACGTAACACAGGTAGCAGAAACGGTTCGTCTCAAAGTCCGGATGAAATGTCAGTCCGTAAATCGACCCCATCTGGACTTCTTCATCGGCGCCGTCATTGAGTTGTTCGATCAGATCTTTCGTGTCCAGAAACAGATCGGATTTGCTGACGTCCGGGTCATTCGCAATCGAAAAGACCTTGTCATAGTTCTGGGCCACAAAGAATCGGTCTGTTCCCGGCGCGGACGTGATGACTGTTGGTCGCCGGAAGTTGATCTTCGGGAAGACGCGTTTGGCTCGAAACGGCGGCGGCGGTTCCGGCGTGCCCTGGACGCGCGACGTCGTCCATGGAATGCGTTTCGGGGCTGACTTCGCATTTTCATCAGCAAGCAGTGCGTCCAGGCGAACGACACTGAGAATCGCTGCTAAAGCACAGACAAACTGGCATGGTGTACGTGTTTGGGTCATCGGATTACCCTGCAGAGATTCATCGGAGAACGTTGATGCGTGAGGCGAGGATTGTAGGCAGGGCCGAAAGACACGCAATCGACGTGGCGCGATCCAGCGAAGACTCGAATGGCGTCCGCGCTAGAGTTCAGTAGTTCGGCCAGCAAACAACGAAAGGGGCTCACATGCGGACACTTCAGTCTTTAGTGGCTGTCGGTTTGATTGTTGGAATCACGACAAAACACGCGACCGCCGACGAACCAGGCCCGCAACTCGTCGAAGTCACTGTTGGAAATGACGTCGGTGACTTTCGCGGCGACGACGGACGTGTGCTGCAGGCTGCCGTGGATTACGTCGCGCGGCTGGGTGGCGGCACAATCCGGGTTGGACCGGGCCGATTCCTGATGCGCAATTCGCTGATCCTCTCCGACAACATTCAAATTCTCGGGACCCCCGGCCGGACGGTCCTCGTCAATTGCGACGCACATCAGTCGAAGCTATCCAGTTCCGGCGGCACTAACGAGCGGCAGGTAACTGTCGACGAACCGGATGGCTTTCGCATTGGTGACGGCGTGATGGTGCAGGACGACAAGTCGATGTACGGCTTCACCGTGACACAGGCAACGATCACCGCCCGTCTGGACAAACACACGTTTCAGATTTCCGTGCCGCTTGTGCGCGACTATTTCGCCACGCGCAACGCCCGCGTGACTTCGGGATTCCCCGTCGTCGCCGCAAGGAATGCTAAGAACATCGCCATTGAAGGCCTGACGATCGATGGCAACAGCGACAACATGCAATACCTGACCGGTTGCCGCGGCGGCGGCATCTATCTGTTCGAATGCGAGAACGTCACCGTCCGCAGTTGCCACGTGCACAACTACAACGGTGACGGCATCAGCTTTCAGACGACACAGCACGTGACGATCAGGGACTGCATCTGTGAGGGCAACACGGGCGTCGGTCTGCACCCGGGTTGCGGCACCGAACACGCAGTCGTACGCGGAACTCGCTGCACCAACAACAAGGGCGACGGTCTATTCCTGTGCTGGCGAGTCAAGCACTGCATCTTTGAAGGCAACGACTTAAGTGACAATCAACGGCACGGCATTTCCATTGGCATGAAGGACTCGGACAACGAGTTTCGTGACAACACGGTCAGCTCGAATTCTCTGACCGGTGTTTTCTTCCGCAAGCAGCCGGCAGCCAATGGCGCGCATCGGAATGTGTTCGAGGCCAACCGGATCCTGGACAACGGAGTCTCGGTGAAAATTGAAGGGGAACACCACGAACTCGTGTTCCGTGAGAATCGAATCGGATACACGACCGCCCCGGCGGAAAAGCAGGTCGCGATACAGGCCGGAGACGGAGCCGCGAAGCTGGAAGCTGACAACAACGAGTTCATCAACGTCAATCCGAAATGACGAGCGGCAATCGGGTTGGCAACAAAGCGTCCCACCCCCAGTCCCCTCTCAGCTCAGGGGAGAGCGTTAGGGAGAGGGGCATCAGACAGCGCGGGCACAGTTCGTGCTCTCATGAACCGAATTGACGAACAAATGAAACGACTGCAAACCCTTCTCTTGATGACGCTAGTCGCAGCCATCCCATTGCAGGCAGTGGCCGGCGAGTCCACACACAGGCTCTACGACGGTGTCACGGCATTCGTCAACAATGCCGACGGCAAAGACTTCACCGTCACACTCGACGTGCGCGACATCAACCACCGGATGCACGGGCCGAGCGAATTACTGGTCAAGGTCTATCCGCCGGACGGCAGACCGGTTGTGCGAGAGGTGATTGCGGACGACGGCGTCCTGACTCACACAAGCAATCCATCTGCAGCCGGATGGGACCACGAGGCCTGGTACTACGCCACCTGCTACTCCCGAGGACTGCAGCCCCTGGTGCGGTGGAGTGCGTATTCCGATCCCAAGCGTCTGGCAGCTCTTGAAACACGATCGTTTACTTACAACGTTAAGGGCGGACAGAAAGGTGTGTATCGAGTCGTCGTCGTTGGTGCGCCGGATCACTATGTCACTCTGAAGGTCGATCCGGACCTCGCGTACGGAGTCGCCGGCAGTCCTGAGTGGATTCATGGGCACAGTGACATGTTCCGCCGCAGCTACATTTACGTCCCTCGGACAACACACTCCATCAACCTCCTATTTCTGCAGTTCGACGAACCGGCGACTCGTACGTTTGTCCTGAAGGACTCGCAGGGAAACCTGCTCGCCGAAGGCAATGGAGCCGATGGCCTGGTTCAGACAAGTGTTGAGGCAGCGGGCCGACTGGACGATCAGGTATTGACTCTTGAAGTTTCCGCCCACACCAACCCGACTGGACAGCGCGGAGACATTCCCGGAGACTTTCTATTAAACGTCACGTTTCAGCTCGACAATGACTTCAAACCTGTCCGGGCGGCACATCAGGCTGTGACTGCAGTACTGTCGCCCGATGAGGCGACGGCACGCGCAACACTCGGCGGAGCGATCTACCACGACGACCGCGTCTTCTGGCAGATGCACCAGGTGCGTCTCTACGACTGGTTGAAGAATCTGAGCGATGACGATTTCGCATATCCGCCAGAATTGGATGACAGCACCGGTTTCGTTTCCGTCGGTTCACACAACAGCCCGAAGAAGGGCTCAGCCGATCGGATCATGCACAGTTTCCCGAAACACAAGAATGCGAACGCACTGAACGCTGCTATCAAAGACATGCTGTTTGGCATGCGTCTCATCAGCCATGGAGACCACGTGGCGATCGGGCCGAAGCGGAATCTTGCCTACGAGCAGGGTTGTTACACCTTTTTCTGGTATCGCCCGGCCTGGCGGATTCTGCATCAGTCCGACGCACCCGACGAAGTCAAACAGGTTCTGCGCGAGTTCATCATTCAGGCCGGTGACCGGCTGGCCTTCTGCCGAACAATGGCCACCGGCAATGGAAACGCCTTTGGCAGCCTGATGGCGGCATTGAAGTACTGTGCCGCGGCATCACAGGATGCACTACAGGAAGAATTGTTTTCCAGCTGCTTCGATCGATTTGTCAGCGGCGGCTACGGTGACCGTGTTGGTATCGGTCCGTCCGGCGGCTTGCAGGAAAGCAAGGGATACGACCTGCATTACGGCAGTTACGTGCTTCGCGGCTGGCAGGCGGTGATCAGCGACCTGCCGGACGAACGCATCGTCAATGCGCGCAATCGTATTCTGAATCTCTACAGCTACGTGTGGTCCAACGGTGCCGGGATGCCCTGGAGTTCCCGTACGTCCATCCCGAAAGTCGCCGGTGGTACGTACAACGCATGGCAGGCGAACTACGGCTGGAAAGGTTTCGGCGGCCCGGACTTGGTGACACCCGTCAACGACCACAACGAATGGTTCGCAGCTCGCCGCAAGAATTACTACGCCGTCACCTATCACGGGCGGCTCACACCCACGTGGGAAGGTGAGGGCTTTCACGGCCAGATCGGACTCGGCGGTGGCGGCCTCTGCCAGCTGCATGTGCCCAGTGTCGGACAGGTCATCACGGCGAAGCCCAACAGCTCATACGGTGCCGGCATGCACGTGTCCGAATGGCCGAATTTCCATGTGCATTCGCTGGTGGGCACAACGGCCGATGGTCTGCCTCTGGTTACTGCGAACAGTGAGCACTTCAATGCGGCACTCGAAGACTCGACAGTACGCAGTTCCGCCAATGTCCGTCAGTCTTCGGTCAGTGTGAGTCGAACGTACAAGTTCGCACGCACATCGATCGAGTGCGGTGTCCAGTTGGGGCCGGCTCAGCACGACAACGTCTTCAGCATCTGGGGCGGACGTCCACGCCTGCGCGGCAAAGTTACCGAAGCCTACGAAATGATTCCGTTTGCTGACCTGGCAAAGCCCAAAGGCAAGCCGCGCGGCACAAAGAACCGGACGCGCGTTGAAGTGCTTGCAGCAGACGGCAGCGTCGCCGGTCTTCTCGACGATGAGTCCGCGCGAGGCTCACACAGATTCGGTCTACGAACAGGAGAGGCATCGTCCCTTGAGGGAGCCGGCGTGCTCATTGACCGCAACGGTTACGGGGCACTGATCGAATTCGACGAACCAAGAAAAGTCTATCGCGGACTGAACGACACGATTCTGATCGAACTCGCTCGCGGACTGACTCCGGCCGAGGCGGTCGGGATGTCCTACCGCATTGTTCCGTATGCAGGTGATCCACCCGGACTCGGTTCGATCGCGCCCGACTCAATCGCCGCGAAGTTCCTGCCTTCGCTCGACGCCGTCGCGTCACTCAACGCACTGCCACAACTTCTGGCCGAACAGCCGGCGTTTGAGATTCAGAAAGATGACCGGTCCGTGGCATCGTTGCGTGTGGCCATTGCCGGTGACGACCTGGCACTTGTCGCGCAGGTACGTGACAGCCAGGTAGAACACAATTCGACTCCGTGGAAAGGCTCGTGCGTGGAAGTGTTCGGAAGCATGCCCGATGTCGAAGGCATCGGGCAGGTGTTCCTTGCCCCCGAGGCGAGCGAACGGGCTTCAGCTGGCTACAAAGCTGCCGGAGCCCAACAAGTCGCGTCCGCCGAGATCCGCACGTCTTCAGCCACAACCGACGACGGTTACGAAATCCGCGCATTGATCCCTGTGTCGCTATTGAAAATCGATCACTCACAGGACGAGTTCCTGCTGGAATTCCAGATCAGTACTTCGGCCGGCAAGGCTCGCAGTTACCACACCCTGTTTGGCAGTCAACACGCGTATCAGAACAGCCAGCGCTTCGGCACATTCACCGTAAAACAGCCATCTGTCGAGCCAACGTCGGACACCGATCCATAACCGCACGCCATCGAATAAACTTCCCAGGAATTCCAGATGCAACGGAAGCTGAACACGCATGAAACACACGACCTGCATGCTCGTCCTCATATCAACCATTTCAACCGCCGCCGCCGATCAGACATACCGCATGCACGATGGTGTCACTGCGTTCGTGGTTAATCGCGAGGCGAAGGCATTTGCTGTCTCGGTCGATGTACGGGACCTCAACCTGTTCGAGCAGGGCTCTCGAGAAGTTCTGATCAAAGTCTACGACCCTGATGGCAACACCGTTGTCCGTGAGGTTATTCCCGACGACGGTGTGACCCAGCCCGCCTATCAACATCCGACCGGCGCGTGGGATCACGAGGCATGGTATTACGCCTGGACCCGCATGCAGGGCGAGATTCCCATGTTCCGCTGGAGCACGTTTTCTGATCCCGCCCGCCTGGCCGCGTACGCAAAGCGATCTTTCACGTATCAGATTCCGGCTGGTAAGCCAGGCGTGTACCGCGTCGTCCTGGTGGGTTCGACCGACCACTATGTCACGTTGAGCGTTGATCCAGAGTTGCCTTACGGGATTTCGGGGAACGCGACATTTCTCCACGCGCACGGAGACATGCTGAATCGAAGTTATATCTACGTTCCACGCGGAGCGCTCGGCCTGCATGTGGTCACGGCAGAATGGGACCAGCCGTCCACTCGCCTGTTCAAGTTGACTGCACCGGACGGCAAAGTTCTGTACGAGACGGACGGAACACTTGGATTCGCCCGCAGCAAGGTCGAATTCGATGCACCAGGTCAGTACGACGACCAGGTGCTGGTACTTGATGTCAGCCGCGTCAAACAAGTGCCGACAGACCAGCGACGACAGCGAAAAGCGAACGGCGGAAACAGAGCCGGGGACTTTCTGATCGAAGTCAAACACCGCTTTGGTGGAGACCCAGAGGTCACTCAACGAGGTGAACGAGCATTCTCGGCCGTGTTCGCGTCAGACGAGGCCACCGCAAAGGCGATTCAGGGTGGAGCGTTCTATCACGATGACCGTGTTTTCTGGCACGGCTATCAGGTGCGACTACATGACTGGTTGAAAACGCTCGCGGAGAAGGACTTTGTCGTCACCAATGACAAGGGTGACGAGATTAAAGTCACTGACCTTCCGCAACGTGAGGGTTTTATCACGTTGAATTCCAATTACTGGCGGCCACCGCTGAGCGATCGTGTGATGCATCACTGGCCGGCTCACAAGAACCGAGCTGCCCTCAATCAGGCGATTCGTGATGTCATTGCGGGCCTGCGTTCCATTGGCCCGAATGATCACGTCGCAGTCGCTGTGGGTGGACCGTTTGCCAACATGGGATACGAGTTTTCGAACTACGCGTGGCACTACTGGAGACCGGGTTGGCGCATCATTCAGCAATCGGATGCACCTGACGAAATCAAGAAACTTCTACGCGATGCATTTCTCGTCGCCGGCGATCGTTTGGCATTCTGCCGAAGCTGGGCTCGAGTTAACGGAAACTCGTTCGCACTGATCCCCACGGCACTGCGCTACTGTGTCGCAGCGACCGGTGACCCGCTGCAGAAAGAACTCTTCGAGACGTACTTCGATCGGTTCACTAACGGCGGATGGGGTGAACGCGTCGGCGTCGGCCCCTCAGGATCGATTCAGGAAGGCTTCGCATACGCGTACCACTATGGGTCGTATCCCATGCGCACGTACTTGTCGGTCATTGCGGACCTGGGTGACGAACGCTTCAAAAAGGTGCACGATCGACTCAGCAACTGGTTCAGCTACACGTTGGCAGAACGACCGATTGCAGCGGGGCCCTGGAGTTCCCGAACGAACTTTTATCCACACACTGCGATTCAGACCGAAGGTCGATTCAAATGGAAGGGATTCCCCGGACCGGACTTTACAGACAGCGTCAATGACGGCGACGAGTGGTTCGCCGCCCGCCGCAAGAACTACTACGCGGTCACCTACCACGGCCGCTTGAGCCCGAAATGGAACAGTAACGCGAACGCCGGCAATTGTGGTTACGGTGGCGGCATGCTCTGCCAGTTGCACATTCCCGGGCGTGGTCCCGTTCTTGCGTCCACTCTTAATGGTGACTATGGACGAGGAATGGATCCGTCACAGTGGCGTAACTTCCACATTCACTCGATCGTCGGTACGTGTGCCGACGGTCGCCCGCTGGTTTCCGCCGACAGCGAACATTTCAACGCCACTCTGACTGACACAACGGTGACCGGTTCCGGCCCTGTGCGTGACACGTCGATGCATGTGACGCGCACGTTCACGTTTGAGCGCGATGCAATTCGTTGTCAGGTCCAACTGGATCAGAGTCGCCAGTTAAACCTGTTGAACCTTTGGACGAACAGCAAGTTGCACGGTCGCGTAACGGAAGCGTTTGAGATGATCCCGTTCGTCGCCAACAAGGTCCGACAGGCGAAGAAACCAAACGAACCAACATCAGTGACATTACTCGACGAGAACGGGACCAATGTCGGAGATCTGGCCGAGACCAGGAGTGCCGCGAAGACGATCATCATCGACCGCGGTGGATTCGGTGTGCGTGTGGAGCTGAACGAGCCGCACAACGTCATGCGCGGCGACAACAGTACCGTTCTTATCGAACTGGTCCGCGAATTCACTCTCGCTCCCGAAGTGGGACTGGAATATCGCCTCGTGCCATTCATCGACGCAGCAGCTGGGTGAGACCAGAACGACCTGCAGCACTTCAAGAATCGCCGCTTCGTGACCGACACCGTCTGCGACACGGCTCAGATAGTGTTCGACCAATGGATCCACTTCGTCATCTGCCACAGGACGACGGAAAGCACGCGTTGCAAACTGATTGAGAATGGACCGAGCGGCAGCAACGTCCGACCCGCCGTCAGCAACTCCGAAAGCGCGGTCAGAGGCATTCTGGTGGTCGCTGCTCTCCCGAATATCCGCCAATGCCCGGTGAATGATGTCCTCGGCCGCACCGGCGTATCGTCGGGCGAAGATAATCCCCGGTGGAGATAGGCGTGCAAAACGGACCCACTTCGGGGAGCTGATCGGCGTTGAAAATGGACCCACCGTAGCAGTCTCAGGAAGCTTTGAATCATTCCGGTTCAAGGCTTTGGAGACGAAGGATGCTCACGGTGGACGATTACGGACGGATCAGGCGTGCTCATCGCGATGGGATGGGTATTCGCGAAATTGCTCGGCGTTTTCATCATTCGCGGCAGAAGGTTCGGCAGATTCTGCGGGGCGAGTCTGAGCCGCCGCCGTACGCGAAGCGGTCGCGTCAGTCAGCCCCGAAGCTGGGACCTTTCAAGGCTCAGATTCTGGAGATTATGAAGCGGGATGAGTCTTCGCCGCCGAAGCAGCGTCATACGGCGATGCGAATCTTCGAGCGGCTGCGGGATGAGGACAGCGACGATGCTGGCGATGGCGGGCGTTACCAGGGCGGCTACGACTCGGTGCGTCGCTTTGTGAAGCAGCATCGGGAGTCGAAACGCGAGACGTTCATTCCTCTGGATCATGATCCGGGACAGCGTGTTGAAGCGGACTTCGGCGAGATTCACGTCGACTTTCCGGGCGGTCGTCGCAAGGTCAACGTGCTGATTCTGGTGTGGTCGTATTCGAACGCTCCCTTCGCGATTGCTCTGCCGACTCAACGGACTGAAGCCATCCTTGAAGGCATGACACAGGCGTTCGAGTTTTTCGGTTGCGTTCCGAAAGAAGTCTGGTGGGACAATCCTCGGACAGTGGCAGACGCGGTCCTGAAGGGACGTGAACTCAACGAGTACCTGCGTGGATGCTGCGTGCGTGAACGCGACCGGAACAGCAGCGGCAAAACAGAGGCGATTGGCGTTCGGTTTGAGCGGGACCGCGAGGCATCTGCGACGCTGCCAGAATATCAGTTTGATGCAGGCTTCCAGCGGGGCGCGAAGGTCGACAAGTACCAGTTCGCGCAGTTTGACAACGTGAGTTACAGCGTCCCGCGGCACTGCGCATTCCAGTCAGTGACGGTGAAAGCCTACGTCGATCGCGTGGAGATCGTCCATCAGCACACGGTCGTGGCTACGCATCCGCGAAGCTATGAACGCGGCGATCAAGTGCTCGATCCGCTGCACTACCTAACGACTCTGGAGCGTCGGCCCGCGGCGCTGGACCACTCGAACGTGTACCGCAACTGGAAGCTTCCTGCTGCATTTCTGCAGTTGCGGGAGCGATTGGAAGATCGACATGGGGCTCGCGCCGGCGTGAGGCAGTACGTGCGTGTCCTGCAACTGCTGGCGTCGCATCCGATGCAACGCGTCCAGTCGGCTATCGAACAACTGCGTGGTCCTGATGGGGCTGACGCGGATCGCATCATTCGTCGCGTGGAAGGTTCCGCCGAACGTTCTCGCGAATCATCAGGCGATCCACAGGAAACATCTCCCGCGAAGAGTTCTCTTCAAGATGAAGGGGTTCGCGACAAGGTGCTGTCGGTTCAGGTTCCCAGTCCGCACCTGAGTCATTTCGACCAGTTTCTCTCCACGTCTACTCAAGGAAGCAACGACGATGACCACGAAGAAGAAAACCAGCAGCGAAGCCACCTCGGTGAACGCAGCAGAGAAAAGTCCATCAGCAGTGAGGCCGCCCACCACAAAAGCGGCCACAAAAGCGGCCACAAAAGCGGCCACGAAGAGTCCAGCGAAGAGCGATGCGAATCACCTGCTGCTGAAGTCCAACCTGAAGCAACTGAGGCTTCCCACGATGAAAGCCGAGTTCGAACCACTGGCGAGGGAAGCAGTCGGCTCCAATCAGACGTTCGAACAATACCTGCTGCGGCTGACGGAACTGGAAGTGTCGGCTCGCGCCAGCAACACATTGAACCAACGGATCAGACGAGCTCAGTTCCCCGTGCACAAAGACCTGGACACGTACGACTTCTCGGCGCTGCCATCGATCAACAAGCAGAAAGTTCTGGAACTGGCCCGCGGCGACTGGATTACTCAACACGCCAACGTCTGCCTGATCGGTCAACCCGGCACTGGCAAGACGCATCTTTCGATCGCATTGGGCCTCGCCGCTTGTCGTGAAGGCAGGCGTACGAAGTTCTTCACCGCCGCGTCGCTGGTCAACCAGCTGGAAGAAGCGCAGAAGAAGTTTGGCCTCGATCAACTACTCAAACGGCTCGACAAAATCGACCTGTTGATTGTGGACAAACTCGGCTACCTCTCGTTCAGCCGCTCCGGAGCCGAGCTGTTGTTCCAGGTCTTCGCCGATCGCTACGAACGCCGCAGCCTGCTGATCACCAGCAACCTGTCCTTCAGTGACTGGGACGAATGGCACTGCCGGGGAGTTTGCAGAGATCAGCGCAGCAGCGAACCTCGCAGGCATGGCTGCGCTTGTTTTTGTGATGCGCGCCGGTGAGAAGTCAAACAGGGGCTTGGCTGGCCTTCATGGTTCGTTAAGCTTCTCATTGGCTGGACCTTTCCTGGAAGGATGCGTGTGTTAGCAATTGACCAGGGAAGG
>CAUZFZ010000062.1:0-48899 GCA_963579025.1 Planctomycetota bacterium
CGGCACCGCCACCCGTGGCCGTGATCGCACCCGTCGCCGATAGAGTGATGCTGTCATCGGCCGTCAACGTCACCGCACCTGCCGCGGTCGTTATCACCGACGTCACAGACACATCGCTGTTCGTGCCTCCTGCATTCAGCGTGATGTTTCCGCCAGCGGCACCTGTGCCCGGAGAGGCGGTAATCTGGACGACAGAGATTGAACCCGCGGTCGTGTCGATGTCGACCTGACCGCCATTGCTTCCCGCTGAAGCACCCGTGGTCACAATGTTTCCGCCCAGCGTGACGCTTCCGCCTGAGTCGATATCGATGATGCCTGAAGCAAGGCCTGCAGGGGTCGCCACAGCCGTGGTTGTGATATCCGAGCCGGCCGAACTGCTGATCGTGACTGCCGCGGAAAGCGTGACGGAGCCACCGCGTGTCGTAATGTCGTCCTGTATGGAAATTGTGCCGGCTGTAACGCTGATGTCTCCGAGGTCCGCCATCGGGAGTAGCGGTGTGGATCGTCGTGTGACGGTGGGATTCGTCTGGAAGTTGACCGTGTCAGCATTGCCGCCGGTGATGGTGATGTCCGCATCGAAACGCGTGTCAACGCCCTGGACATTGAACGTATCGTTACCGGCCGCTGCTCCGGCGGGCTTCAGCGTGATTGTCAGTGAACTCGACGGACTCGCGAATGTGACAATTTCACCCAGGTCCGAGTCGATCGTCTGGATGTCTCCCTGCTGCGTGACACTGAAGGCACCCAGCGGGTCTGCGTTCATGTTACCTGTGTTTGTCCCGGCCGACGCCAGATTGACAAACAGGTCCGGATTGACGCCGACCGCGGCGTCAGTCGCCACGGTGATTTGACCGCTGACGATGCTCGAAGTGACTGTGTTGGTCGCCCCTGTATTGAAAGCGGTGTCGACCGCCGTCAGCAGGTTGCCAATCATCGAGCCGGCCTGCACGGTAAAGCTGGCCAGCGTGACCGCTGCGCCGTCGCCATTCGTGCCGGTGATCTCGATCACATCGCCAGGAGCAAACGCGCCGCCATTCACGTTGGACAGGCCGAGGAGCACTGTCCCGGACGTCGCAGTCATCATTGCGGCGTCCTGCAGCGCCAGGTTTCCGGTCGTAATCTCCGCGACATCCGCAACGTCAGTCAGCGTGACCATCTCGGCGGCGCCGGTGAATTCGAACACACGGTTGGTCGCCGAGAGGTTGTCGTTAACGGGTTCGAGCCCTGTGTAGCTGATGATTCGATCGTCCGCCCCGGTCGTCGCCGTGATGCTGCCGTCGCTGGCGTTCGTGAAGCTGTGCGTGACGGTATCGGCTGAGCGCCCGGTCACGATCAGCTGGTCGCCGGGGGTGGTCGTATTGGCCCCGCCATTAAAGATCAGTCCGGCCTGTGGGACCGGGTTCCCGAACTGAAAATCGACCGTCAGCGTATCGTTGTCGTTCGTTCCGTTGATGGTCAGCGCACCACCGGCGTCCACAAAGGTGCGGGAATTTGCTTCCACTCCGTTGACGAAGAACACGACTCGGCCGTCGTCGAATCGCACAAGCAGGTCATCATCGGTCCCGTCGTTGCCTGGTTCCCCAATGCCGGCCGGGACATTAAAGGCAATCGGGCCGTCGAGCTGGATCACGATGTCGTTTCCGTTCGTGCCACCTGCATACGAGATCCGCGCCGCTTCGCCGCTGCCCAGGAAGTTATCGAGCAGGACATCGTTGTTATTCAGCACACGCGGCGTCCCGAGTGCCATGCCGTCCCTTGCAAATCCAAAAGTGAACCGCGAGGTCATGGGAACGGCGTCCATGCCATCGTTATTGACGATGACAAATGTCTGACTGGCTGAAGCCGTGAAGCTGTTGAACGACGCGACTGTGAGCAGCACGTCTGTACCGATCGTCAAGCCACCGTTGCTGATGTTGAGCTGATCATGATTGCTGCTGCTTTCCCCGGGCGTTGTGCCACCGATCTCGACAGCAAACGTCGAATTGTCCGCGAAGGCGAAGCTTCCGACGACGTTCAGAATGCCCGGCGACTGCCCCGGCGCAACCGTTCCCTGCAGCGTCACGGTGTCGCCCGCAGCGGTGGTGATGTCCATTCCGGCCCGGTCGTTAATCGTGCCGCCCGCAATCGTCACGCTGTTGCCCGTCGTGTCCGGGAACGTGACCGAATCGATGTCGATCGTGCCCGTGCCGTTCGCTGTGTCACCAATCGTGATCGAGCTGAAACCGGCAGAGATGTTGCCGATTTCCGTATCACTCAGATCAAGTGCACCAGTCTGACCGCCCAGATTGATGTTCGTCGTGGACGTCAGAGGCCGAATGCTCAGAGCCCCACTGGACGTCAATGTGGCGGAATCGAGGTTCACCGCATCTGCAGTCAGTGTCACCGCCCCGCTGGCACCGGCCTGTCCGATGGCCGCCGAACCAGTGATCGCCGTACCGGTCAGAGTGAGTGCCCCACTGCCGTCGCCGACATTGCCGCTGGACGACGCCGTCGAGATGACATTGGCCGCCAGAATCAACGTCGCACCACTGGCTGTGAATGAGACACCGCCGTCGGACCGGGCATTGATCTCACCATTCACCGTGAACATCCCGTCGGCCACAATCGTGATCGAGCCGTTGACAGTGTCCGTCGCGGTCAGTGTCACGCCGTCCGTTTCATCAATCGTAATGTTCCCGGTGTTGGCGACCGTGCCTGTGGACGCGGACAGGGTTGTGACTGACGTGTCCAGATCGATGACGTTCGCGGCGTCCTGCGTGCCGTTGGTCGCGGTTACCGACAGCACGTCGGCCGTGAGTACATTGCCGTCTGTATTGTCCGAGTCGATCACGTCGTCACCCGCGACGAGCGTGACATCTCCAGCCGCTCCGGCATTCACAACCACGACGCTGATGTCGGACGTCACGCCGACAGCCGTCAGTGAGATGTCATTGGCGTCCGAGTCCGTACCCGAACTGTTGACGCTGGTGGCAGTGAGCATGCCATCCGCCGTCACGTCGATTGCTCCGTTGGCTGTACTTACCGACGTCAACGTCAACTGACTCGCTTCGTCGATGAGAATGCTGCCCGTATTGGCGGCGGTCCCGGTCATCGCCGTCACGCTGGCCACGCTCGTGTCCAGATCGATGACGTTCGCAGCATCGTCCGTCGCGTTGGTCGCCGTCACCGACAACTCATCAGCCGTCAACACATTGCCGTCCGTGTTGTCCGAGTCGATCACGTCGTCACCCGCGACCAGTGTGACATCCCCAGCCGCTCCAGCATTCACAACCACCACGCTGATGTCGGACGTCGCGCCGACAGCAGTCAGCGAGATATCGTTTGCATCCGCGTCCGTACCCGAACTGATGACGCTGGTGGCCGTGAGCGTGCCATCCGCCGTCACGTCGATTGCTCCGTTGGCTGTACTCACCGACGTCAACGTCAACTCACTCGATTCGTCGATGAGAATGCTGCCCGTGTTGGCGGTGGTCCCGGTCATCGCCGTCACGCTGGCCACGGTCGTGTCCAGATCGATGACGTTCGCGGCATCGTCCGTCGCGTTGGTCGCCGTCACTGACAACTCATCAGCCGTCAGCACGTTGCCGTCCGTGTTGTCCGAGTCGACCACGTCGTCGCCCGCGACCAGTGTGACATCTCCAGCGGCTCCGGCATTCACCACCACCACGCTGACGTCGGACGTCGCGCCGACAGCCGTCAGTGAGATGTCATTGGCGTCCGAGTCCGTGTTCGAACTGTTGACGCTGGTGGCCGTGAGCATGCCATCCGCCGTCACGTCGATGGCTCCGTTGGCTGTACTCACCGACGTCAACGTCAACTGATTCGTTCCGTCGATGAGAATGCTGCCCGTATTGGCGGCGGTCCCGGTCATCGCCGTCACGCTGGCCACAGTCGTGTCCAGATCGATGACGTTCGCGACGTCCTGCGTTGCGTTGGTCGCAGTGACTGACAGCACGTCAGCCGCGAGCACATTGCCGTCCGTGTTGTCCGAGTCGATCACGTCGTCACCCGCGACCAGTGTGACATCTCCAGCCGCTCCGGCATTCACAACTACCACGCTGATGTCGGACGTCGCGCCGACAGCCGTTAGTGAGATGTCATTGGCGTCCGAGTCCGTGTTCGAACTGTTGACGCTGGTGGCCGTGAGCATGCCATCCGTGGTCACGTCGATTGCTCCGTTGGCTGTACTGACCGACGTCAACGTCAACTGATTCGTTTCGTCGATGAGAACGCTGCCCGTATTGGCTGCGGTCCCGGTCATCGCGGAAACGCTGGCCACAGTCGTGTCCAGATCGATGACGTTCGCGGCGTCCTGAGTCGCGTTGGTCGCGGTGACTGACAGCACGTCAGCCGCAAGCACATTGCCGTCCGTGTTGTCCGAGTCGATCACGTCGTCGCCCGCGACCAGTGTGACATCACCAGCCGCTCCGGAATTCACAACCACCACGTTGATGTCGGACGTCGCGCCGACAGCCGTTAGTGAGATGTCATTGGCGTCCGAGTCCGTGTTTGAACTGTTGACGCTGGTGGCCGTGAGCATGCCATCCGCTGTCACGTCGATCGCTCCGTTGGCCGTACTCACCGACGTCAACGTCAACTGATTCGTTTCGTCGATGAGAATGCTGCCCGTATTGGCGGCGGTTCCGGTCGTCGCCGTCACGCTGGCCACAGTCGTGTCCAGATCGATGACGTTCGCGGCGTCCTGCGTCGCGTTGGTCGCCGTCACTGACAGCACGTCAGCCGTGAGCACATTGCCGTCCGTGTTGTCCGAGTCGATCACGTCGTCGCCCGCGACCAGTGTGACATCTCCAGCCGCTCCGGCATTCACAACCACCACGCTGATATCGGACGTCGCGCCGGCAGCCGTCAGTGAGATGTCGTTGGTGTCCGAGTCCGTGTCCGAAGTGTTGACGCTGGTGGCCGTGAGCATGCCATCCGCGGTCACGTCGATTACTCCGTTGGCTGTACTGACCGACGTCAACGTCAACTGATTCGTTTCGTCGATGAGAATGCTGCCCGTATTGGCGGCCGTTCCGGTCGTCGCCGTCACGCTGGCCACACTCGTATCCAGATCGATGACGTTCGCGGCGTCCTGCGTCGCGTTGGTCGCGGTGACTGACAGCACGTCAGCCGCGAGCACATTGCCATCCGTGTTGTTCGAGTCGATCACGTCGTCGCCCGCGACCAGTGTGACATCCCCAGCTGCTCCGGCATTCACAACCACCACGCTGATGTCGGACGTCGCGCCGACAGCCGTCAGTGAGATGTCATTGGAGTCCGAGTCCATGGTCGACGCCACATTCGTAGCCGTCACCGTGCCACCCGCCGTGACACTGATCGCACCGTTGGCCGTGGTGACGCTCGTCAGCGTGACCGCGTCCGTTTCGATGATCGTCAGGTTGGCCGCGCCGGTCATGCTCGCCGTGATCTCTCTGACCGTCGTATTCAGCGTCGTGTCCGTGCCGCTGCCCGACAGGAACGTGAATTGATCGGCGATGAACGTCCCGATGTCGTTGTTGCTCTCGAGCACATCGGTGTCACCGGCCAGGCGCAGGTCGCCGCTTCCGGCGTTGATCCCGGCATCCGGAAGCGTGAGTGTGGCGTCCGAATCGAGCCCCAGACTGTCGCCCGCCGCGATGTCAAAGGCCGTCAGCCCGCTGGAGACGTTGATGTTGCTCGTGGCCGAGATCAGGGCAGAGGCGTCACCGTCGGTGTCCACCACAATGGCCCCGTTCGCCGCAGCAAACACTCCGTTGAATCGCAAGTTGATCTCGCCGCCAGCCTGCGTGATCGATGCATTGTTGAGCTGGCCTGTCAGCGACAGTTCAATGGGAGTTCCCGTACCCGCCAGGAGATCGGTAATGTCGCCAATCTGGCTCGCTGCTGTCAGAGACGCCTGATCGGCCGTGATCGGACCGGAACCGGTTATTGAGCCGGCCGAATTGATTGTGACCGTGTCGCCCACAGCGGTCGTCGTTCCGGTCAGCACGACGTCACCACTCGTTACGGTCGTCAGTGTGACGTTGTTCGCCCCGTTAGCCGTGACAGCATCACCGCCGAACACGGTCAGGTCGCTGCCGCCGGTGTTCTGCAGGTTGATGGCGCCGTCGGTGGTGGTCACTGTCATGAAGCGGTGGCTGCCGCCACCGGAACCGTTGACCGTGATCGTCCCGGTCCCGGTTGTCACCGTGGTGAACGACGCCGTTCCGGTCGCCGAACTGTCGACAGTGATCGATCCGTTGTCCGTCCTCACGCTGCCGAATGTCACACTGCCTGCCACCGCGTTGTCGAAATCGATCGCGCCCGTCGCCGTATCGGCGGTAATCGACCCGGCCGCCAGTTCCAGGGCGGTTGAATTGCCGATGCCCGTCTCTGCATTCAGGTCGACCGTTGCCGCGGTCACCTGGCCGGCGCCATTGATGTCGCTGGCAGACGTGACCATCACCGTGTCATCGGCGGTCGTTGTGCCTGTGAGCATGACGTTGCCGCTTGTCGCACCGGTGTTAATCGTAATGTTCGCCGTATTACCGGCATTGTCGGCTGTGAGACTTCCGCCCGTCGCCAGGTCGACCGAACCGCTGCCGTCGAGGCCGGCTGAAACTGTTATGAGATTCTCCGCTGACACCGCGGCGCTGATCACGATGTCGTCGTCGGCCTCAAGGGTGACCGTCGTCGGATCAATGTCCGCGTCCACAGTGATGCCGTCAGCCGCGTCAAGAAGGATGCTTCCCGAGCCGGTCAACTTCGCATTAACGTCGATGGCTCCGGTGGTCGTTCCCGCGGTGATACTGGTATTTCCCGTAATATTGACAGTCGCGTCGAGGGTCACACTATCGGAGCTGGCAAGAGTCAGCCCTGCACCAGCCGTACTGGCGACGGACACGGTTGTTGAACTGTCTTCGGTAATGTTGACCGCACCGCCGGTCGAATCGAATTCGAGGCTGCCGAAATTGACCGATCCCGTCGCTGCGATCGTGATAGATCCAGATCCGGCGTCGAGGCTGGCGGTACCGCTGACACCGAGCGTGTCGGCGTTGTCGGCCAGTGAGATGCTCGTGCCGGTGATCGACGCGTTTCCGTTGTCGATCGTCACGCTCGCACCGGACGCGTCCGTGACCGCCCCAGAGGACGTGAGCGTAAGGCTGTTACCCGTACTCGCACCGGTCAGCTCAGTGGATGAGTCTTCGGTGATGGCGACCGCTCCGGTGGTCGTGTTGAACGTCAGCGTTCCAAAGCTCACCGAGCCTGTCGATGCGACGGTGATCGCTCCGGCACCGGCGTCGAAGCTGGCCGTGCCACTGATGCTTAGCGTGTCGGCGTTGTCGGCCAGTAAGATGCTCGTACCGGTGATCGACGCGCTGCCATTGTCGATCGTAACACTGGCCCCTGACGCATCCGTGACGCCCGCTGCTGACACAAGCGTGAGGCTGTCGCCCGTGCTCGTTCCGGTCAGTTCCGTGGACGAGTCTTCTGTGATTGAGACGGCGTCGTCTGACGTGCTGAATGTCAGGCTGCCAAAGTTCACCGTCCCGGTCGATGCGACGGTAATTGCTCCGGCGCCGCCATCAAGACTGGCTGTCCCGCTGACACTCAGCGTGTCAGCGTTGTCGGCCAGTGCGATGCTTGTGCCTGTGATCGACGCGTTTCCGTTGTCGATCGTCACGCTCGTCCCGGACGCGTCGGTCACGCCGGCCGAGGATACGAGCACCAGGCTGTCTCCCGTGATCGTTCCGGTCAGCTCTATTGACGAGTCCTCGGTTATCGAGACAGCGCCGTCTGTCGTATTGAACGTCAGACTGCCGAAATTCACCGTTCCCGTCGTTGCGATCGTGATGGCTCCAGCTCCGGCGTCGAAGCTGGCGGTGCCGCTGACACTGAGCGTGTCGGCGTTGTCGGCCAGTAAGATGCTCGTACCTGTGATCGACGCGTTTCCGTTGTCGATCGTCACGCTCGCACCGGACGCGTCGGTGACTCCGGCCGAAGACACCAGCGTCAGGCTGTCACCCGTACTTGTACCGGTCAGCTCAGTGGATGAGTCTTCGGTGATGGCGACCGCTCCGGCGGTCGTGTTGAACGTCAGCGTTCCAAAGTTCACCGAGCCATTGGTGGCCACCGTAATCGCTCCTGCTCCTCCATCGAAACTGGCGTTTCCGGCCACACTGAGGGTGTCGCCATTGTCGTCCGCCAGACTGATGCTCGTGCCCGTGATCGACGCGTTGCCGCTGTTGTCGATCGTCACACTGGTGCCGGCCGCATCCGTCACCGCACCCGTAGAAACCAGTGTCAGTGAATCGCCGGTGTTCGTGCCCGTGAGCTGAGTGTCGGAGTCTTCCGTGATGGCGACTGCTCCGGCGGTCGTGTTGAATGTCAGCGTCCCGAAGTTCACGGTTCCATTAGTGGCCACCGTGATCGCTCCGGCGCCACCATTGAAACTGGCGTTTCCGGCCACGCTGAGGGTGTCGCCGTTGTCGTCCGCCAGACTGATGCTCGTGCCCGTGATCGACGCGTTGCCGTTGTTGTCGATCGTCACACTGGTGCCGGCCGCATCCGTCACCGCACCCGTAGAAACCAGTGTCAGCGAATCGCCGGTATTCGTTCCCGTGAACTGAGTATCGGAGTCTTCCGTGATGGCGACCGCTCCGGCGGTCGTGTTGAACGTCAGCGTCCCGAAGTTCACGGTTCCATTGGTGGCCACCGTGATCGCTCCTGCTCCCCCATTGAAACTGGCGTTTCCGGCCACGCTGAGGGTGTCGCCATTGTCGTCCGCCAGACTGATGCTCGTGCCCGTGATCGACGCGTTGCCGCTGTTGTCGATCGTCACACTGGTGCCGGCTGCATCCGTCACCGCACCCGTAGAAGCCAGTGTCAGTGAATCGCCGGTGCTCGTGCCCGTGAGCTGAGTGTCGTTGTCTTCCGTGATGGCGACCGCTCCATCGGTCGTGTTGAACGTCAGCGTCCCGAGGGTCACGGCGCCATTGGTGGCCACCGTGATCGCTCCTGCTCCCCCATTGAAACTGGCGTTTCCGGCCACACTGACGGTGTCGCCGTTGTCGTCCGCCAGACTGATGCTCGTGCCCGTGATCGACGCGTTGCCGTTGTTGTCGATCGTCACACTGGTGCCGGTCGCATCCGTCACCGCACCCGCGGAAACCAGTGTCAGTGAATCGCCGGTGTTCGTACTCGTGAGCTGAGTATCGGAGTCTTCCGTGATAGCGACTGCTCCGTCGGTCGTGTTGAACGTCAGCGTCCCGAAGTTCACGGCGCCATTGGTGGCCACCGTAATCGTTCCTGCTCCCCCATCGAAACTGGCATTTCCGGCCACACTGAGCGTGTCGCCGTTGTCGTCCGCCAGACTGATACTCGTGCCCGTGATCGAAGCGCTGCCGCTGTTGTCGATCGTCACACTGGTGCCGGCGGCATCCGTCACCGCACCCGTAGAAACCAGCGCCAGAGAATCGCCGGTGTTCGTTCCCGTGAGCTGAGTGTCGTTGTCTTCCGTGATGGCGACCGCTCCATCGGTCGTGTTGAACGTCAGTGTCCCGAAGGTCACGGCTCCATTGGTGGCCACCGTGATCGCTCCTGCTCCCCCATCGAAACTGGCATTTCCCGCCACACTGAGCGTGTCGCCGTTGTCGTCCGCCAGACTGATGCTCGTGCCCGTGATCGACGCGTTGCCGCTGTTATCGATCGTCACACTGGTGCCGGCGGCATCCGTCACCGCACCCGCGGAAACCAGTGTCAGCGAATCGCCGGTGTTCGTGCCCGTGAACTGAGTGTCGGAGTCTTCCGTAATCGCAACGGCACCGGACGTGGAATTGAAGGTCAGGTTCCCGAAGTTCGTCGTCACGGACCCGTCGCCGATCATGATCGAACCGCCGGTCAGATTCGCGTTGTTCGTCACCGAGAGATTCCCGGAATCAGTGAGGGCCCCGGTCGCCGCGACGGTGAGTGTGTTGCTGATTGTCGCGGCAGCCAGGTCAACCGCTCCCGTCGCCGTGAGCGATGCGTCATTCGCGCTCGTAATCGTGATGCCGCCGCTGAACGAGTTGGAGACATTGTTAAGAGTGATGTCATTCGTGGCCGTAGCAGGCGTTCCAGTTTCGAGTGTTGTTGTGCCTGTCACCGAAATGGCCCCGGTTCCGGAAATCGCGCCTCCCGCGGCGTTATTAGCATCGGCTTCGACATCGAGCGCTCCGCCGATCGACGTCGTTCCGTTGAATGCGACCGCGCCGCCGGCATCGACTGTGAGATTCCCCTGTGTTGTGACGGCTCCGAATGAGATGTCACCGGCATCGTCGAAGCTTGCCGTGCCCACGTCTGTCACCGACACTGATCCGCCGAAGTCGTTTACGACATTGTCGAGCGTGATCGTGCCACTCGCTCCAGCGTCCAGCATGGTGGTACCGCTGACAGTCAGGGCTTCGGATGTCGCTGTGATCGTTTCGGCGGCAATCGCCAGGCTCGTGAACGTCCGGGCGTTGTTCTGAAAGACAACCGAGTCCGTGCCACTCATCAGATCAATGTCCAGGTCGCCGTTAAACGCGCCGAACTGATCGATGGTCAGCGCCACGTCACCGCCGGTCGCATTGCCGTTGATGTCAACGTCGGCTCCTGCCGTCGACGGGTTGAAATCACCCGCAAAATTGTTGAAGGCGACCGTGTAGTTGTTGTTGTCGGTGAAATTCAGCGTCAGGCTGTTGGCCGGACTGGCGAACTGTGTCGTTGTGAACGAGGCGCCCGAAACCTGAGTCATCGTGGCGCTGAGCTGGCTGAACGCGATACTGGCATCACCACCAGCGAAGTTGAGGACCAGGTCGTCCGTTCCACTAATTATGAGCGTGTTATTGGGAACCTGCGCGTAATTCACTGTGACGCCGCCGTTCGTCACGATACCGTCCTGCGGATTGGTTCCGTTGTATGTGACCGTCGTCGTACCGCCGTTCCCGATGAAGCTGAGCGTGTCTGAGCCAACACCGTCGAAGTTGACAATTGCTGGCAGCGTCCCGCCGGGAACATTGAGCGGGACTGTCGCTCCGCCCCCCGGGCCTCTCAAACTGCCGACGGCCGCTGTATCGTCATCAGTGATCGTGATGTCGCCTGGCGTGAACGTCACTCGCCCGTCGAGTGCAGCGCCGCTGGGCGTGATCGTGACCCCTTCGCCAGATTCGACGATGAGATCAGACGTTGGAACAAAGTTCACACTGCCGTCAGTTGTTCCGTTCCCTGAGTCGCCCGCGAAATTGAACACCCCAAGCGTGCCGAATGTGCCGTCGGTCGCGTCAGTTCCCGTAGCTGGCGAGGCAACCAGAGTCACGGTGAGCTGGTTTTCCAGCGTGACGCCTGCTCCAGCAGACAGCATCGCAGTCACGGCCTGGGCACCGTCATCTTCGTCGACGGTCTGGCCAGCGGCGATCGTCACCGTGGCGGAATTGTCGTCGGTGATCGTCAAGGCGTTGGCGGTGAACGTGACCTGACCGTTCAGTGTGTTGCCTGAAGGCGTCACCGTGGCTGTCTCGTTGCCTTCCACCAGCGTGTCGTTCACGGGAGTCAGGGTCACACTGTTGGCCGTGGTGCCGTTTCCCGAAGTCGCCGCAAATGTGAACTGGCTGCCGCCGCCCAGTGCTCCGAAATTGGCGTCGGCGGCTTCCGTGCCGGCGTCGGCTGCCGCCGCCAGGGTAACGGTCAGACCATTCTCCAGCGTCGCACCACCGGCCGTCGTCAACGTCACGCCAATCCCCTGAGCCGTGCCGTCCTCGTTCAACGTCTGACTCGCGTCCACCGTCACCGTCGCCGTGTTGTCGTCGTCGATCGTCAAGGCGTTGGCCGTGAACGTGACCTGACCGTCCAGCGTTGCACCCGAGGGGGTCACTGTCGCCGTTTCATTCCCTTCCACCAGCGTGTCGTTCACGGGAGTCAGGGTCACACTGTTGGCCGTAGTACCGTTGCCCGAAGTCGCCGCGAATGTGAACTGGCTGCCGCCGCCCAGTGCAGCGAAGTTCGCATCGGCTGCTTCGGTACCCGCGTCGGTCGCCGCCGCCAGTGTAACGGTCAGACCATTCTCCAGAGTCGCACCGCCGGCGGTTGTCAGAGTCACGCCAATTCCCTGAGCCGTGCCGTCCTCGTTCAACGTCTGACTCGCGTCCACCGTCACCGTCGCGCTGTCCGCGTCCGTAATTGTGGCGGTGTCAGTAGACGGCGTTCCGATGGTGAGCCCACCACCGTCCGTGATCGCCAGGATGACGGTCTGGTCGCCCTCAACGAGTGTGTCATTTTCGGGGGCAATACTGACCTGGGCCGTTTGACTGCCGTTCGGGATCGTCACCGTGCCCGTACTGGCGCTGAATGATGCGGCGCCAGTCTGTGCAAAGTCGTCGCTGAATGTCGCTGTGCCGGCCACGTTGAATGTGATCGTCGCGTCGCCAGTAGTTTCACCCGCGCCGCGCGTGAACTCGAAGACAATGTCGCCTCCGACGTCTTCGCCCAAGACGTCCGCCCCAATGATCCCCAGCGTGACGTCGAGCAACTTACGCTCTTCCAGACGCATCAGGCGGAGACGGCGATTGCGTTTCCCTGGTCGTGTGGGTCGTGAGTGTTGGCGAAGTCTCTTGAGCCAGTTCAGTAACAGCATGGCGGGCGCCTTTTGTTTCGAATCCGGTTTGGTTCGAACGATTCAATAGTCAGCCAGGACAAGACTCCGAATTGTCTGATTACACGTGCACATCGGACGGACCCCAATCGCACATCATCCGCGTCAGATCTGAAGGACGCGGTCCTGCAGATCTGTGTGGACAAATCTAAATCGCCATCCTACCCAGTTATTCCAAACTCAAGAAAGGCACGGGATTGTCAATCTGCAGAGATTGGGTGTACTGCGACACCAGGCGTAACATTGACTATTGCGGGGTTCGTCCCAGTCGTGTCGATGGTCAGGGACGCACCGAGAGACCTGGCCTGAGGCAACGCATTCAGCCGATTCGAACGACATCTCTGTCATTTTCGGGTCGACACTGACAATCGAACTAACCGGAACATCTCCGCCCGACTGCGGTGTCCTGCTGAGACGAGGCTGAAAGAACCATGAGAGTTTGCCGTCACCAGACTGTCCTGTGCGCCCTCTCGGCTGCTGCCTGCGTATTCTCTTCTGCCTGGTTGGGGGCGGCTGATCCGGCCCAGGTTGCACAGCCGGAAGTCAAAAAGACCGTTAAGGCAACAGGTCAGGGGACTCGCGTTGGCTTGTCCAGCGACTCCGGGCTCGTGCTGGGGCCCGTCGAAGTTCGGCGACTGTTGACTCATGCGTGGGATGCTCTGGATCAGGGTGAAGTCCCAATGGCGCACGCGATGGCCGAAGCAGCACTTGAGCGGTCGATCTCATCCAAACAGTTTGGCCAACAGCCGATACGAGTTCTGTTGTATATCGAATCCCGGCGATTACGCGGCGAGCCCTCGACGCGACCAGCAGCGATGACGCCGGCTCGCATGGCCGAGATTGATAGTTCCCTGGCAAAACCGACCGGCGTGAAAACGACCACTTCGACACAGGCTGCTTCGGCCTCGAAGTCCGCCGTACCAGCCCCGGCCGATACCGCTAAGCAAACTCGACCCGCGCGCGTCTCTCAAGCCGCGAAAGCACCGAAGCCCGAGAGTCAGGTGGCAGTGAGACGGCTTCCGTCTACGGATGATTCTGGATCGGCGCCGACTCTCAAGAAACCGTCGCGACCGGCGGCGAGAGGCAGGCGGCTTCCACGACCCGAACGACTCAGCTCGACGCCTGCCCGGATCAAGTCGCTGCCACCCGCGGCGGTAGCGACACAGGTCCGGTCAACGGAGAAGCCCCCGGCGCCGCGAGCTCGTCAGAAGCCGGCGAAACCGGCCGATCCTGGCACGTGGCTTCCGTCATCCGTGAAGATCAGTTCATCGTCTGTCCTTAATGCACCGCCTCAACCGGTGGTGACCCGGAAGCTTCCGGTTTCGCGTGATCCTGAGTCCGCGCCGACTGTCAGTCAGCCGTCGAAATCAGTGGTCGTCGGTCACGCTGTGGCCGCGGCTGGTCCCGAACCGGCGTCCGTCCTCAAGAAGACACCGGAACCGCTTGTGGCAGTCCGGCAACTGCCATCACCGAGTGATCCCGCGCCTGAACTGACTCCTCAGCAGTCGCCCCAACCGCCTGTGGAAGCCCAACAGCTTCCGTCCTCGGTGAAGTTCAATTCGAATCCTGATCGTGAATTGCCATCCCCGCCGGCAATAGCGGGCATTTGGGAACCGACCTCCACCGATTCCGAAGCGAAGGGCACTGATCAGAATCCGACACAAGCGGCCAGAGCACCACACGTGGCTTCACCCATCGGAGTTTTCGAAGCTGTGAGCGAATCACCGGTCCGAGTGGCGAAGTCATGGAAGCCGCCTTCGTTTCTTGCACCGGGCTCGGAAACGCCGGCGAAGCTGACAAAGGTCGCAAAGACTTTGGTGCCAGTGCCGTCACTTGCCTCAGTCGTGCCGCCAGTGGCGCCAGTCGTGAAGAGTGAAGCCCCGAAGGCTCCCGCCGTTGCGTCTGTCGAGGATGATGCTGCGTGGACACAATTTCGGATCGTTCTCCCATCCGGCAACACGTCACCTCATTTCGATCGGCTCCCCAAATCGGAAGTGGCCGTCAAGTCAGCGCCGGCAGCATCCACGAACCTGGCGTCCGTGGAACGCCCGAAGTTGGAGCCAGCGGCGTTCCCAGTGCTGCCGCCGGCGGAACGTCCGATATTGAAGCCAGCAGCATTCCCGATACTACCCGTGATACAGGTGTCATTCGACGAAGAGTCCGAGCAGCAAGCGGATGAGGCGACCGCCGAGGCGTCGTCCGAGTCCCCCGCGATTGCGATTCAGTCCGAGAAATCAGCCCCGAAACTTGAGATGCACTTCAGCCCGCTAAGCAGCATCGACGTCATGGCGGCGGTCAGAATTCCGACGAAGACCGTCGAGGATTCGACGGACGAGCTGAAAACGCCGGGCAATCGGGCACGGGATTACAACAACAGCCCGGAGGTCAGGAACCTGGAAGCCATGGAGTGGTACGACTTTCGACCGAGTCGAAACACGTACGCGTTCCATCACTACCCGCTGTACTTCGAAGATCCGAATCTGGAGCGATGTGGCAAATCGCTGGGGTTGTTGACCAATTTCAGTTCGGCCGCCTTGACCCTGGGGCAACTTCCCGCCCTGCCCTACATGATGGCGGTCGAGCCTCCGCACGAATGTGTGCGGGCAAAAGCGGATTGTCCCACGTGTCACGAATTCGACCTGGATGCCTATCTGCCTGAATTCAGCCTGCCGGCCAGTGCCATCGAAGCGGCGGCCGTTGTCGCGTTCATTTTCCTGGTGCCGTAGAACGAACACGGGCGGTTAGAAGAGTGAGCTGGCGTCGTCTCGAGGTGAGCGCCGCTGAGTTCCACCGGGCGTGACTGCGGATTGCTTCTGTTCCGCCTGGCGTTCCATCGTCGACGAAGCGTCAAAAAGCTTTGTCTGCGGGTTTCCGTCGCCATCCGGGCTGGTCAGAATCTCAATCCGCTGCTCGGCGTGCTCGAGCACCTGGTAGCAATTCCTCAGCAGTGCAACGCCCCGCTCGAATTGCCGCATCGACTCTTCCAGTGCCAGCGAGCCGTCCTCAAGCTGTCCGACGATCTCCTGCAGTTCGGATACGGACGCCTCGAATGTCGGTGACTCGCCCGATTCGCCGGGCTGATGTTCCTGTTCCGGATTCATCGTTGCTTCACTCTTTTCTGTGGTGGTTTCACGTCATCGTTCCGAACGCGCCGCTATTGCCACGTTGACTCGATCAGCGGACAGGTTTTACGTCACGAGGGTCTCGCTCAAAAGGGCACCGTGGGAGTAACTGGCTTTCACTCGGCGAACAGCTCTGGCGAGGTGCATTGACACCGTGGTGGACGGTCTGATATCCGTGGACGTTATGGCTGCGTCTTCGCATTCTGTTTTTCGAAGTCGTTCAGCCATGAATCCATGTTCGAAACGGATGCGGACCTGATTCACGGAGACGACTCGTGACGCGCACTCGACCTTACAATCTGCTGATCGCTGACGACGACGATGCGTTTCGCGACATCCTGCGCGACATCTTCCAGCCGTGGTTTTCGCTGCTGGAAGCGGAATCCGGGGAGCAGGCTGTCGAGATCGTCGAATGTGAGCGGGTCGATCTTGTCCTCCTCGACATGAACATGCACGAGCTCTCCGGGATCGACACCATTCGCATTGTGAAGCGGATCGATTCTCGATTGCCCTGCATTCTGGTGACCGGAGAAGCTTCCGACGAGCTGGAGATGGAAGCTCGCCGCGCTGACGCCTGGGGTGTGCTGCCGAAGCCGATCCGGAAACGCGAACTACTGAAGTCCGTTTCCACAGCGATCGATTCCACTTACGGCGACCCCGATGTATTCTCTCTTCCATTCGGCTCAATGAACTGAAAACGAGTGTTTACGTCTGTTCCCGGGATTTGTACGTCGCTGAACAATCCCGGCTGGCAACTGGTGAGCCGCTGCATGGGAAGTCCGTGCGTTGTTTGTGCTGTAAGCCGCGTCTGGACACACTGAGAGAACACACCACGAAATCTCCGGGCGGACACCGATCGTTCGCTGCGCGGCTGTCAATGCGTTTTACGGGCAATGCGTTCTACGGGTGAGGCAGCCAGGACAGGAATATGGCTCTGCTGACTTTTCAAGTGCTGGAGGGCATGGAACGCGGGCGCGTTCTTTCCGATCTCCAACCACCCATTACGATCGGTCGTGAAGAAGACAACGGCATCCAGTTGAACGACGAACGGGTCAGCCGCTTTCACGCCAAGGTGCAGGAAGACACGGACCGAATCATCCTGACGGACCTGGAAAGCACGAACGGCACGCGAGTCAACGGGCACCCGATTCAGATGCACGTGCTGCGAGTCGGTGACCAGGTCTCGATTGGTCGCTGTCTGCTGCTGTATGGCAGTGCCGACGAAATCGAAGCGAGGATCAAGGACCGGCAGCGACAGATCAGCGAAGGACCCCAGGGGACCATCGCCTTCGATTCCGGCGAATTCGAACTGGGGGAACCCGACAGCGGTCGTGACGCGGACGAGGAACTGCCGCGGATGTTTCCGGACGGTCCTCCCGAGCTGCCTGGTGAATTGAGGCCCGTGCAGGTCGCACAACTATCCGACCTGCTGGCTCACCTGCATGATCGGCTGCGGTCCGTCCTCGTCGCCGGCAAAGCCGAGGGGGACACAGAATCCGAAGATCAGTCCCCCCCCTACATTGTCGACTGGCCGACATGGCAACGCATGCTCCAGCTCGAAATGGACATGGCCGCCTACATTCGCGGACTCACGAATCCGCCCGATGACGAGTAGTCACCTCGACCTTATGACTCGTCCTTGATTTCGAAGATTGCTTCGACTTCGACGGCCGGTCCGGTTGGCAGCGATGCGAAGCCCAAAGCACTGCGAGCGTGCCACCCATCGCCGTCTTTACCGTACAGTTCGTGAAGCAGGTCAGACGCGCCATTGATGACCAGATGCTGATCGGTGAAATCCTGCGTCGAGTTCACGCATCCGAGCAACTTGATCACGCGCAGCCCGTTGATTGTCCCGTGCGCGGCGTGAACCGATTTCAGTATCTTCACAGCGCAATCGCGAGCGGCGGCGTATCCTCGCTCGACATCACAGTCGGCTCCCAGCTTGCCTTTGATGTCGCTCGTGTGTCCGGACGTGATTAACAGGTTTCCCGTCCGAATGCAGAGATTGAGATAACCGGGTGCCGGTGCGGCTGCGGGGAATTCGATTCCGGCTTCGCGTGCTTTTTCTTCAGGGTTGCTCATCGTGGTTCCTTTTCAATTGGTTTGGCTGGCCGCAACGAAACGGCTCAACGTTCGCAGGTTACGCATGAATGTTCTGGTCGTGATGATCTTCCGCGGACGCACATCATTACCTTTCGCGCGAAGATTTCCGTCTTCCGTCCAGGCACCGCGACTGTCCATCTGATCGATCAGTTTCGCCGCCTGGTTGGTGAGACTTTTCGAAGACCCCGGTCGGCTTCGTTTGGACGTCCACAGTGGCTGAGTTGATCGGCCAGCTGACTTAGTCTGTGCAAACTCAGAACGCAAACGGTCCACATACGAGCTGATTTTGAATCCGTAGTGTGTCGGCAGGTCGTTGTCCTTGCAGGTCAGGACGTATTCGGTCGTGAAGTAGAGGGGTCGGTTGGTCTTCAGCTCGTAGAACCTGGCCAGACGTCCGTCGGTCAGTTTCGAGCGATCCAGATAGTCCAGCGCACGCGGAACGGGTTTCAGGTACCGGTCATCCGCGGTCTGGCGGTACAGCGACATGAGAATGCGGATGACACCCTGCGACTCGCCGCCCGTGATCGAGGCGGGTTCGAAGCGCCGTGCCCAGGCCGGGTGCATGTCGGCGTTGTACTGCTGAGCCCATGCGGGCTGCGGCTCGGGCATCTGGGCCAGAAGTATGAAATCTCCGGCGCGCCGGGCGGCCTGTGAGTACTCGTCGTTCCTGTAGATTTCCCCGGCAAGGAAGAATGTGTCGATCAGATCGGCGAGTGTATTGTCGTTGAAGGTGTAATAGCCGCGGTAATCGAGCTTCGGATGTTCCCGTGGCCACACGGGCGGATAGGCAGCCGGCTTGATCGGAAACTCATCGGCAACCGGGAATTCCGAGTAGCGTTGCGGCCAGGCTCCATTGGGGTACTGGGCTTTGAGCAGATTTTCCAGCGCGTATTTGACGGCGGAGTGAATCTTCGCGTCACCGAATTCCAGCACGGCATCAATCTTCATCAGGAATCGCAGCGCCGACTGTGTCGTATCATCATCCAGCGTTGTGACGTTCTTTGCTTTGGCTGCCGCTGGACGGCCAGTCGCTGCGACGTCGAGCCGGTAGGCTCTGGACGGTCGGTGTTTCGGGTCAAACTCGATGACGTAATCCCATCCGCCTGAAACGAGTTGTCCGTTGGCCAGGGCGTGGGCAGCGCTGCGAGCCGCTTTCAACAGGGCGGGCTCGCGCGTGATCAGCCAGGCTTCGAGAAACGCTTCGCCGACCGACGGTGTGCCGGGTGGTTGCACCCAGATCTGCGATGCTTTGGCCTGACGCTCGCCCTCGCGTTGTGACAGGTCGCTGCTGTACTGCCACAGGCAGCCGCCGCCCGCGGAGACGTCGTGGCTGAAAAACTGCACTGCCTTTAGCAGGGCTTCGCGGCCCTGCTGGTGTGACAGTTGATCGGCGCGACCGATGGAACAGACAGACGCCGCGAGGACGACCGTGAGGACGACCGTGACGTTCATGCAGCGTGCGACTGACACGGTTTTCTCTCCCGGCTGTATTGCGTCCGGCCGTCGGCAGATCAACGGCCACTGGATCAGGCCGAAGAATAGCCGAGAGAGAATTACGTTCGAAGTGACTGCGGACTCACTTCCTGACTGCGTCAGGGTTGTCAGCGTCAGAATCTCCAGCGTCAGCTTCATCCGCGACCGGAGTTGGCGGTTCCGGATCCTCCGGCCCACCAACGAACAGAATCGGAATCTGCTCAGTCGGTGATTCGACCGGGATCGATTCGCCCGTGAGCAACCCCAGATACATCGCTGCCAGCGGTCGCAATGGCGACTCGGGGTCCGTTTCGAGCAGCATGTGGAATACCTCTGTGGCCTTCTCACACTGGCCTGATTCCACATAAACACTCGCAATCACCCAGCGCAAGATGGCCGATTCGTCCCTTGCGCCGAATGTGCGACCAGTGACGACCGTCTGGCTGACTGGCCACAAGTTGCCGCGTGCTGCCAGCTGCGGGATGGGCTGGACGAAGGGAGCCACTGCCAGCAGCGCCTGCACGGAATTCAACTCGATTTCCCTCAGTTTCCGTTCGCATCGCACGATTGCACTGGCCGCATCGCCGCGTGCCTGATCGAGCCAGGCAGCGTGCAGGGTCCAGATAAAACCAATGGCCGGGTTCTCGCCAAATGAGTCGAATGTGCTCACAACTCCTTGAGCTTCTTCGAGGCGTCCGCACTCAATCAGCAGCAGGCCATATTCGAGCTGTCCGGAAATATTTCCAGACAGGTCGAGTTTGTTCTCGTCCAGCAATCGCGCACCGTGCAACGGGTATCCCTGGTCTCGCAGCGTCTTTGCAATCTGCACAACATCCACCGATTCGTCCTTGAGAAGCACATCCAGGCGGGAAGTGATATTGCGCTCGTTATTCTGCAGTTCGGATTGGATCGATTGAAGCTGCCTTGCAAGGACCGAGAAGCTGAAATCGTCTGACTCCTGAATCGCATTGAGACACCGGTCAATCATTTGCAGCGCGAGATCCCAGCGTTCTGCGTCGTAGTACTCCTGCGCGACTGCCGACAGGAGACCGGGATCGTTCGGTGCCAGAGTCAGCGCCTGACGCAGAAAGTGAATTCGTTGAAAGTAGCGCTGCTTCGCAATGACGGGTACGTCCGGACCGGCAGCCTGAATCTCCACCTGGCGAAGAGCTGTATAGGCATCCGCACGTGTGCGATAGACGACATCATTGTTCGGTGTCTCGACCGCTCCGGCCGTGCTGTCTCGCAGAGCCATGGTGGCCAGCGCCATGACCTGTCCGCGGGTCAAAGGCGCCTCTCCCGAGAATCCGGCGACCGCGATCGCTTGCTGGTGTCGCGCTCGGGCCTCGGACGGTGACCATGATCGGGACGGCAGCGATAGAAACTGCTGGTACCCGGTCCGGGCTCGTGGAAACTCGATCCGCTGGTTCTCCGACTCAATATTGCGGCAGTCGCGGAAGGCAACTTCGATCAAGTCGATCGGCTTCGCTTCACTCCCCGACGCAGACGTCCTTGGGGCCAGCGCTGCCAGCGTTGAACCGATCGAAACCAGGTGCCAGTTGTCGGAACGCAGCAGGTCGAACAATGAATCGTAATCCGGGTTGGCACCCCAGAGCCGCGGAGTGGCAAGACCGACATCGAAGCGGTCAAAGATCTCCTGCCACAATTCCGGGGTCTCGCGCCACGAGCGACGCTCCTTCGCCTGCGGTGTCTCGCTGGCCGTCGAATCCGGAACGAGTGACTGGTCCCGTCGACTTCGCATGGCAAAGCGGGCCTGATCGTGAAGCTTCAGAATCTCATCACGATAAAGGCCCACACGGCTGTCGATAAACGTCGGCCGACCGTGCCAGATCAGCAGGTCGCCGTGCTCAAGCCGCATCGTGAACAGACGCGCGTCCGGAATCTCGGCAAGGTCCTGAGCTGTGCCGTCAATGGTCGACTGCAGCCACGAGGCGAATCCGACACCGATGCGTTTACCGCTGGGCCCCATCATGCGGCCGCTGATCGCCAGCCACGCAACCATTGCCAGACTGAGCACAGTCAGGGCACGACCGGAACGCGACCAGAGCACCTCCCACGTGTCAGTCGAATACTCCTGTCGGCATCGATTGCGGTACCAGTCCTGTCCGTTCAGTGCCGCCAGAACTCCGGCCACAAGACACAGAGCTCCCAGTTCGTGAGTGCAGACGACGGCGAGCACAACCGTGACCGCGAACGCGGCCGCGAGTCCCATATCCAGTCGTTTGACGTTGGCTATACAGCTCAACACGGCAATCGCGGCAAGCACGAGTGCGGCGATCGACGCCAGATTGAGCGTCTCCGGAAAGCGCGCATCGAACATTGAGAGCAACTGCGCCTCCGTCGGCGTGTCAATGCGTCCCGCATAACTCAGCAGCGCCGCGTTTTCGGCGCCGTAAATCTGCACCGGTGCAAGGATCGTGTGCCAGCCAGCGGGGTTGATCATCAACGCGACCAGCCCGATGCCAACTGCCTTGCCCAAGTCCTTCATCGCCCCCGGCTCGCTGTCGCCGCGACGGCGCATCGTGATGCAACTGCCGGCTGCGAAGGCCGCCAGGATCAGCCAGCCGATGAAGGCGCGTGGGTCGAGGTTGCTCCACACTGCCAGCGAACCCGCCAGGCACCACAGAATTCGGGAATCTCGCGATTGAGACCATTTGACCAGTCCACGCAGCATCCAAGCGGTGCCAAGCAGCGTAATCAGTTCCGGCAACGCGCTGAACTGAGACTGAGCCATCAGCAGCGCGATGGTCACACAAACGGCAGTCCACCATGTGGGCAGATCGGGACGGCTGATGTGGACGACAATGTAAGCCGTGGCTCCGGCCAGTATCGCGGTGAGCACGGACAGCCCGATGTCGCCCGCAATTCCAAAAACTCCGGCCAGAATCAGATCGAATAGCCACGCGGGATTGATCCACGCGAGGTCACCGGCCGTGTAGGAAAAGATGTCTGTCGCGGGTGGCCAGAAACCGTTTGCAGCGATGGCTTCGCCGGTCTTTACGCGTACAAGTGTTAATGTGTCGCCAATCTCCCGGCAGCCCAGCAGGAACGCCAGCAGGACAACTGCCCAGCGGAGCATGAAATCGCCGCGGATCGCCTCATCCTCGATGTCCTCGGGGGTCAGTGGTTCCCATTCCGGGAGGTCACCTTCGGATTCAGGCTCACCGGAATCGGTCGCACCGTCGCCGGACTTCTCATCGGTTTTGCCCGCCGATCCAACGTCGGGATTGTCCGATTCGGCAACATTGCCGTCTGCCGCGTCCGATTGTTCAGGCTCACCCGGTTCCGCATCCTCTCCCGTGGCAATGGTGGCCTTTGTCTCGGCCTCCGTCACAGGGGTTGATGCATCGGCAGCTTTGGCTTCTTCACTCGTCGGCTCGGACGAGTTCGCTCCGGCTTCGTCAGCGGGGCGGGATGGATTGGGATCGCTCACGAAGAACCTTTGCTCGGAATGGGCGGCAGGTACGACTGTTGCCAGGAGCGTACGGTCGAGTGTTCCGCAGGGTCAAGGACTGCTCCGGAAGGCATCTACGTAACTTCAGTAAGTAATGTTGAATGGATCGTTCCGTCGAGTTTCGGCAACACTGACCTGGCCAGATCGAGCCCGTCCGTACCCGTATTGATCGGTATTTCATGCCGCTCGTATACTCCCGCCCCTCTTCCACTGAGGCTGAGCCTCACTCACCGGCCGCTCTCGGCCAGCCAAACGGATTTGGCACCCATTAACCCTATCAAAACTGATTTCCGCTCCGGAGTTCTGGTGTCGGTCGCATGTTCACAGTCATGCCGATCGCGGAAAATCTTCCCGTGCGCAGTTGCCGCGCTGGTTGTGTTCCTGATTTGCGCCAATTTCGTGGCTGCGGACACAGGTGCCGGAAACAACCTGAGCGATCGGATCAATGTCTCCGGCCGGCTCGCCCACACATGGCCTGACACGGACGGCTCTCAGGTCACAGTCATGTGGGGCCAGTGCCGTGTGAAGCAGGGCGAAACCGTCATCACGGCGCGGCAGATGGTCGTGTGGCAGTCGCAGTTCAACGGGCGTGACCGCGTCGAGCTGTACCTCGAGGACGACGTCGTCATCACGCGACCGGGACAGACGCATTCGCAACAGTCGGCGTGGCTGGAGCTATGGACCGAAGCCGGCGTCGTCGGCAAGGCCCGTCTGCGAGGCGACTACGACAAGGCCACCGGCGACCCGCTGTTCGAGCGGGCTTCGCGGCGTCGGCGAGCCAGTGTCGGTCCAAAGTTCATTCAGACACAACTGCTGGAGCTTCCCCCGCCGGGATTGCCGTTTCGCGCACATCGTTTCGAACAATCGGACACACCAATTCGTCGAGTCCGTCTGTATGCCCGCACGGGCCAGCCGTTTTCGTTTCGCACCGAGCGGTCGACGCAAACGACGCCCGCCGAGCAGGTGGCGATTGTCACCGGCGGGATCAAACTGAATGTCGACTCGCCGCAACCGGACGGCTCCCCCGATCCTGAGGGCATCGAGCTGGCAGCCGACAGCATGGTTCTGTGGACCGAGTCCAGTGAACTGACCGATCTGACCGCCGGACGCGAAGAGATCCAGAATCGCGACACGCCTCTGCAGATTTATCTCGAAGGCAACATCGTGATCCGTCAGCAGAACTCCATCCTGATTGCTGATCGCGCCTATTACGACGCGCGTCAGGAACGTGCCCTGCTGATTGATGCTGAACTCAAGATGATCATACCGGAGGCGGATAATTATCTGCGTGTCCGGGCCAATAGAATTCGGCAACTCAATGCCGGTGCATTTCACGCGCAGCAGGCGTGGATGTCCGCATCCATCTTTGGGAAGCCTGGTTACCGTGTCGATGCGACCGATGTCTTCCTGGAACCTCGCGTGATTAATCCCTGGGTCAAGGCAAACGGCGGCCGGATTGATCCAATAACAGGCGAGATCGACGACGGCGTAGTCAACTGGCTGACGATGTTGAATAACACGTTCGTTCTCTCCGATGTGCCGTTCTTCTATCTGCCGTACCTGTCTGGACCTGCCGAAGACCCGCATCTGCCGATCACCAAATTCACAATCGGCTCGGACAGCATCTTTGGTAATAAAATCGAAACTGCGTGGGACCCGTTCCATCTGCTGGCCCGCGACTCTCCGGAAGAACTCACCACCAGCCTGCTGCTGAACTGGTACTCCGAACGCGGTCCGTCCATTGGACTGGAAGGCGCTTACGATGGAACGGATCTGCTGGGACGCAACGACAGCTACAAAGGTTACTTTCAGACCAATTACGTACACGATCGCGGCCAGGACAACCTGGGTGGACGCCGTCGCCGATTGATTCCAGACACTGAGAATCGCGGGCGAGTCACAGCCCGCCACATCCATTCTCTGCCCGGAAGCCTGTCCGTGATCGCCGAAGCCGGCTACGTCACCGATCGCAACTACATCGAGCAGTGGTTCGAGCCGGAGTTTGCCAGTGGCAAGGACCAGGAAACGAAACTGGCCGTCGAACAGCGTATTAACAATGTCGCCTGGAGCATTCAGGGGCGCCCGCAGGTCAATGATGACTTTGACTACACGACGGAGTGGTTGCCCAAAGTCGATCTCCATGTGCTGGGACAGCCGGTTTACGGAACTCCACTGTTGTGGTCCATGCACGCATCAGCCGGCTATGCTCACATTCGCACTCCGGATCGCCCCTCTGATCCCGTTGATGCAATCGCATTCACGCCAATCCCCTACTACTCGAATGCGAACGATGCGGTTATTCACAATCGCCAGGAATTGACGATGCCGTTCAACGCCGGCCCGGTCGTTCTGTCGCCGTTCGTAATGGGTGAGTCCGCCTACTGGAGCGACGACCTGTCAGGCAACAGCCTGGGTCGACTCGTGGGATCGTTCGGCCTGCGTGGCAGCCTTTCAATGTTGAAGGTACTGCCGTACGTCTGCAGCGACATCTTCAATCTCGACGGTCTCGCCCACCGCATGGTGTTTGATTTCGAATACTCCTACACCGATTCGTCGCAGGACGTCTCGCGCATTCCGCAGTACAACGAGATCGATGATAACGCCCAGGAGCGATTCCGCCTCCGGTATCCGATCAACACATTTGGTGGACTGGCGCCGACGTTTCCAACATTCAGTGGGAATACTCCACAGTTTCTGGATCCCCGCCGATACGCGATTCGTAGCGGAGCCGGCTCGCTGGTCTCTGTGCCGTACAACGAACTGGTCGACGACCTTCAAGTTGTCCGTCTTGGCTGGCGACATCGCCTGCAGACAAAAGTTGGCCCACCGGATCGTCGCCGCATTCGCGACTGGATGACGCTCGACCTGAACGCTTCCGTGTTTCCACGAGCCGGACATCATAGTCCCGCCGGCCGTGACTTCGCCGAAGACTGGGGACTGGTCTCTGCCGACTACCGCTGGCTGGCCAGTGAACGAACGGCCTTTGTAGCAAGCACATTGTACGACACGTTTGATGGTGGTCAGCAGCTTTGGAGTGCGGGCATCCACAGCCAGCGCAGTGCCCGAGGCAGCGTCTATGTGGGCGTCCATCAGATCAAAGCCCTGGGTCTTGACAGTCAGCTCGCGACAGTCAGGGCCAGCTATCTGTTGAGCGACAAATGGCTGGCGACTGGCAGCACCGCATACGACCTTAGAGAGAATCAGCAGCGCGGCGACTCGATCACGCTGACCCGCATTGGCGGCGATTTCCTCTTCCACTTCGGTTTTGGTTACGACCGCACAAAAGACGCCGTCCAGGCGACCGTCAGTTTCGAACCACGGTTTGGATCCCGTTCACGATACTCCGAACGCATGGGCGAACTGTTGAGTGCCCCGAGATGACGCAGGAAAACCACCGAGTTCCTGCCGCAATTCCGCGTCGCGAGAATGCAAAATGAAAAACATCAATCACCCGGCACATTCAGCCATTTGTCAATTTGCAATTTGCAATTTGCAATTTGCAATTCGCAGCACCCGCACCCCCCAAAGAATCCGCACACCAGCGATACTGTTAATGCTGGCCGTGCTGGCACTTCCCGGCTGTGTCCACAGAAGAGCAACAATCCGCACTGATCCGCCAGGTGCACAAGTCATGCTGGCTGACAAAGTCATCGGGTACTCGCCAGCGTCCTTCGACTTCACGTGGTACGGCACGGAAGAGGTCACGCTCCTCAGAGACGGCTACGAGATCGAACGTCAGTTCGTAAAGCTGCAGCGTCCGTGGTATCAGGTTCCCCCGTTGGATTTCGTGACCGACCACTTCCTGCCCTTCCGAGTGACCGACCATCAGCAGTTCAACTTCAAACTCCGCCCGCGAATGGTCGTTCCTGGCAGCGAACTCCTGGAACGAGGCAACTCGCTGCGATCCGAAGCCCAACTCGGGCAATAAGGACCGACCGATGAATAACTGTCGCAATAGAGTAGCCGCAGGGCGTTAGCCCCGGTTGCTGCACGAAACCGGGGCTAACGCCCTGCGGCTAATGCGGACAGTAATTCTTCGCTCGATCCTAAGTCGAGCCGCCGCACCGGTGCGGGGCATTTGCACGCTTGCTCGAACTGATCAGCCGCCTGAGACGATCGATTCGACGGACTTCCAGGCTCCGACGGTGGCCAGCACGAACAGCAGTGCCATCAGTGCGTTTTCCCACCAGCGGTTCTGGAACTGTTTGCCGATGCAGCGTTCGGCGGCGGTGATGTACCACAGTCCGCCAGCGATCAGAGGCAACAGCAGTACCTGCAGGCTGTTACTCACGAGTGTGAGCGTCACGAAATCGGGCATTCCCGGCATGGTCCACACGAGCGGCGAGAGAATGCACCAGCACGCGATCCAGCGATAGAGTCGCTGATCCTGAAAACGCACGTCGATTTTTCCCGCACCGGCTTTCCATCGCAGCCAGGCGTGTGTTCCGAGTAAACCGAGTCCCAATGCGTGCCCGATGATTGACGTGAATACGGCGGCAAATATGCCGCAGTAAAAGACCGCTCGTCCGGCTTCGCCCAGAACCTCGCTTAAGAGACGCGGCAGGTCGTCCAGGTGCTCGACGGTCATGCCGCGCGGATGCAGCAGCTCGGCACCCAGCGTCCAGACTGCCAGGTTCAGAACAATCATGACTCCCGTCGCCAGGAGAAAGTCAAACATCTGAACGCGACGAAACTGTGGTCCACGCCAGCCCTTGGATTCCAGAAAGTACGGATAGACCAGGTTCATCATTGATCCCCCGACCGCACCAATCATGGCCATCGCGACCAGGAGTGGATTGAAGTCCCCCTTTTGGTCGGGCAGTTCCACTCGATACAGACCCTGCATGATTCCGTCGGCACTCGGCCCGACCCACAGGGCTGTACCAAGAAACGAAACGCTCAGCACTGCGAGCAGAGCCTTGAATAGAAATTCGACTCGCCGGTATGTCGGCTGGAAGACGATTACCAATGCAACCACGCACCAGAACAGAGCCCACTGCCAGACCTGGCCCCAGCCCACCAGATTGCGGCACGTCTCGCCGATTCCGACGGTCATGTAGGACCCGTAGATGTGCCCCATCACGACAGATGCGACGAGCAGCGCCGGCGCGTACCACGGATGGAATCTGGCGAGTCCGTCCAGGACCGCTTCACCGTGCTGATTGCAGAGCTGATATTTTGCGATCAGCGACACGAACAGGAACCGCATGACGACAGCCAGGATCAACACCCACATCAGCGAGTAGCCGTAGTTTCCGCCGGCGACTCCCATGTCGACGATGTCGCCGGCGCCCAGCCAGGTCAGCACGACCACGAACCCCGGGCCGAACGAGCGTATGTACTCAAGCAATGTCTGAGGCGGCTGCGGACTGCCCGGTTGCGTCGTCATATGCGGCTCTCGGGCAATGGTGCGTCGTTAGTCCGTTCGAGCTCAGTTCTCAGTCAGTTCAAGGCACGGGTCCAGGCCCATGCGGCGGTAGGACTGCGTGCGGTGCTTGTCCTGCTTCATCATATCTTTGCGTTGCTTGTAGTGCGTTTTTTCCAGAAACCGCTGCGTCTTGCGGAAATACCTCACCCAACTGCCGGACAGCTCGCCGCTGCTGTTGGGAAAGGCCTGCTTGCGCGTGCTCGTCAGTTTTTCCGGCGTGTGACAGCGCAACAGTTCGTCTTCCAGTGAGAGGAAGAACTGGTAGCCGCCCGGGTCACCCTGACGCGCTGCGCGCCCGACCAACTGCCGGTCAATCCGTTTGGATGAATGCATCTCGGTAGCGATGACCTGCAGTCCGCCCGCGGCCCTGAGTGGCTCGGCCAGTTTAATGTCCGTCCCGCGGCCAGCCATGTTTGTGGCCACGGTGACTTTGCCGGGTACGCCCGCCTCGGTCACGATTTCCGCTTCCTGTTCCAGGTATTTGGCGTTCAGGATCGTGTGCGGGATCTTTCTGTCCTTTAATAGCTGGCCGAGTGCTTCGGAAGCATCCACCGACGGTGTTCCGATCAGCACCGCGCGATTCTCAGTGATCAGTTTCTCGATCTCATCAATAATGGCCCGCCGTTTGGCCTCGGCCGTTTCAAAGATGCGCGTCGGCGATGGTGTTCGAATGCACGGGCGATGAGTGGGAATCGCCGAGACCTTCAGGCCGTAGACCTTGCGGATTTCTCCGGCGCACTGGACCGCAGTTCCCGTCATGCCCGAGATGTACGTGTACAACTTGAAGAAATTCTGCACGGTGACCCGAGCTGCTTCTCCGGACGCCGCCGTAATGGGAACGAGTTCTTTGGCCTCGATCGACTGGTGCAGTCCGTCCTGCCATTTTCGGCCATCCATGATGCGGCCCGTGCCTTCGTCGACAATGTTGATTTCGTTGTCGACAACGACGTAATCGCGATCGAGGACGAACGCATATCTCGCTGTCAGCGCCTGCTCGACGTGCTTGTAAATGCGCTCGGTGTCAATCGAATCGATCAGAGCCGGTTTGCCCAGCAACAGCACCTTGCGGCAGCCCGGGTCGGTCAAGTAGGCCGATCGACGCTCAGGCTCGTAGACAAAGTCGACGTTTGCTTCCAGATGAGTGACCGCTCGATGACACCAGCGGAACAGGCTGACCGTGCTGGCGTCGTTGGGCAGAGTCAGTCCGATAATCAGCGGTGTCCGGGCCTCATCAATAAGAATGCTGTCGGCCTCGTCGATGATGACTGAGTAATGTCCGCGCTGCACGGGCGCTTCCGCACCGGCCTGTTGGCTGAACATCGTCTGCCGCTTTCGACCGCCGGCCGCGACGCCCTGACGCAGTCGGTCGCGTAACAGGTCGAATCCGAATTCTTTGGCCGTACCATACGTGATGTCATTGGCGTAATTCTCACGACGCTCGTCGGTTTCCATCGGCGTGAGAATGCAGCCGCAGGTCAGACCGAGTGCCTGATAAACCGGAGCCATTTCCGCGACGTCACGCTCGGCCAGGTAATCGTTTACCGTCACAACGTGGCTGCCCTTGCCCGGCAGAGCGCGCAGCAGAGCCGCCAGAGTGGCTGTCAGTGTTTTCCCTTCGCCGGTCTGCATCTCGGCGATTCCGCCTTCAAACATCGCAATGCCGCCCATGATCTGAACGGCATAGTGTTCCATCCCGAGCGTGCGACGCGACGCCTCGATGACGAGTGCGAATGTCTCGTCGAGCAGATGCCTCAGTGGAATGCCGGTCTTCGCCCGCCAGCGAATGTCGCGGCCGGCGTTAAGTAGTTCCGCATCACTGAGACTTTCGTACTTCTTCGAGTCCCGAAGAATTCGGTTTGCCGTTGCCCGCCAGCGTGAGAGTCGCGCAGCGCCCGGGCGGCCCCCGGTCTTCGTCATGTGTACCGCCTGACCGATCACGATGCTCTCTCCTGCTGGATTTGACCGACGTCCCGCAACCGGACGCAATGGATATTACGATCGGAGACTACAGATCTTTCACGTGGACTGCTCAAGCTGCAAGGGTATGCCAGAATGCCGCGTCCGTTCGCATTCGACACTACGTGCAGAACGGGCGTCAATGCGGGATTTGGCTCACACGCCGCCCGACGCGGTCGGAAGATTCAGATCCACGATAAAGGAGCTGACAACGCCCTGGTTGTTGCCCCACGTGCTGCTGAACAGAAGTTGCGAACCGTCGGGCGTCAGGACCGGCAGCGGCTGGCAGTTTGAGCATCCGTTCGCCGCGTTCGTACGGTGATATGCGATTGAAACAGCGCCGCCGCTTGACTCCGGATCGTCAAGGTTGAATGCGACGATCTGGCCGATGTAATCGCCGGACGGTCGTGTGCCGGGCAGCACCGTGCCGAACACGTAGCCCGGATTCGAGTAGTTCGTCGCGCCGACGTGCTCGATCGATAGCGTCGAGCCGGTCCAGCCGTTTAGCGACCGGTACGTATTCGTCGTCGTGTTGTACGACAGTATTGAGCCCACTTCGCTGGCGTTGTTGTTGAACGTCTGGATCTGTGACACGCGCTCGCCGGCGAAACTTCCGGCACCGCCGACAACATGAACCTGCTGGCCGTCTGACGCGTAAGCGAATACCGGGTGTCCCCAGTTCACCGCGAAAAATCCCCGATTGGCATCACCCATCGCATAAAAGGACTGTCGGCCGAGCGACGGCAGAACGTGAGGCGACACAACACCGGCCGCCAGATCGACGTCCAGCAGACGCCACGTTCGCGATCCGTTGGCCAGCGGATAGGCGATCAATGCGAATTCACCATTCGGCGAATATCGGAGTGACAACGGGTTGACTCCGGTCGCGAACGCGCCCAGTCCATGACTCGCATCGCTGAGACTGAACCGGGCCACAACCGGCGACGACCCCGTTGGTGCGTCGAGATTGACGATGAACAGGTCCGGTTCGTTGGTTGAGGATGGACTGCTGATTGTCCCCAGCAACGCGACGTATTGCTGCCCTCCCACAAATGCGATCGACGTCTTGGATGTGTTCGTCAGACTTGTGAATGGAAGTGGGATGCGGCGCGTGATCTGGCCTGTCAACACGTCGTATTCAACCACTTGGTGGGTCAGAAAACCGTACTGCAGAGTGGGCCGTGCCGGATCCTGACTCCAGCGCAGCGACGTCGTGGGCACGTCGACGATCGCCAGTGGATTCAGGTACGTGTCTGTGTTGGCAGAGTTGCCATCGAGAAGCACCTGATAGCCGAGCGCCGCGTCGAAGCTGCGCAGTTGCAGCAATGTTCCATCGACGTTCCATGCCGAGTCGGTCAGATACCGATTTCGGACAACGCCACCCCAGTACATGTCGGCGGTCGTGATGACCGGCGTATCGCCGACCTGAATCTGCAGTGTCGTGAACACCGTGCCGGGGTCGCCGGTGACGCGAGTGATCGTTGCGCCCAACGTCGGATCCACGATCGTCTGCAGGTAATCCGGTCTGGACAACGTAATCGGCGAGAATGCCGGCGCTCGGTCCCCGAAATCGGGCATGTTGACGCGCTCGCTCAGGTCGCGGTCGATCACGGCATCCTGAGTGGCCAGATTCGGTTCACTGGGGAGTATGAACCAGTCCTCGCCGTTGCCCCCGGAAAGTGTGTCCACGCGGAAGTCGTCGTAGACAGAGTTCTGCCGTGAAAACTGGCTCGGTGCATCAAGAAAACCCGCAAAACCGGGGCTCTCGATGGCAGCGATGCGACTGCCGTAAATGTCGTTGGACGTCCACGACGCAAGGATCATGTCGAGCGTCTCGAAGTCGCCCTCGTACAGGACAGTCGCTCCAATCACGATGTCCGCATCGTCGCCTCCGGAAACTGAATCCGATCCGAGACCTCCGAACAGCAGGTCGCGGCCTGGTCCGCCGTCAAGCTGATCATCGTCACCACGTCCCAGCAGGATGTCGCTGTCGGCGCCACCGTCGAGCCTGTCGTTGCCAGCCAGTCCGTCGAGCGTGTCGTTTCCGGCATCTCCGTTGATCTGGTCGTCGCCCTCAGCCCCATTCAGTGAATCGCGACCGTCGCCCCCGTAGATCGTGTCGTCTCCGTCACGCCCCTCGATGATGTCATCGCCGGCGTTACCCATCAGCAGGTCGTGCCCGTCGCCGCCACGCAAATAGTCAGCTCCTTGCGTTCCCTGGAGTGTGTCGTCTCCACCGCCACCGTGCAGTGTGACCGTACCGTTGAATCGAGCTGCGTCGATTAGATTGTCACCTGACCCGCCCGTCAGGTGTGCTCTTTCGATCCGTACCAGCCGGTCATTGCCGAGTCCCGTCAGGCGGTACCGCGTCAGAGTCAGGTTGACGTTCGCGGACTCGATAACCGTGTCGAATCCGGAGGCCCCGGAAAGGCGATCAGAACCAGACCTGCCGGAAAGTGTGTCATCACCGCCCTGCCCGAACAGTCGGTCATTGCCATTCCCTCCGTCGAGCCTGTCGTTGCCGCTACCGCCTCGCAGTCGATCCAGGCCGTTGCCGCCGAAAAGAACATCGTTCCCCTGTTGACCGACGAGGACGTCGCGACTTGTGCCGCCGCGAAGCGTATCTGCGCCAGACCCGCCGAAGGCGATGGCTCGGATGGCCGTGGCGTTCGTGAAATGGTCATTTCCGGACCGTCCGCGAAAGACAATCGCATCCACATCGGACTGATTGAAGGTGTGGAGCTCTTCGTTGACCACAACACGCAGTAGCACGTCGTCGGGCAGATCAACGATGACAAGATCGGCTTGAGCGGTCCCTTCAATCTGCAACTGTCGGTCGATCGCGTTGAGTGTCGCGCTCAGGAGAACCCGCGATTCCAACACCTCGGCCGCCCGGTCGTGGGCCCAGCGACTGCGCGCAACGCGCATGCGCGACCGACGATGCAGCTGGTTTCGGATTCTCAAGAGGTCAAGCATTGGTGCGATGGGACGAGCATTACTGAAGAATTAATCGATGCCAATAAAGCGATGATGTGCGATTCACCGATTCGACAAACACGCTGACTTGCAGCGGATCAATCGAATCAAACGATTGTCGCAGTGACACCACTGGTCCAGTCGAGTCCTGTTTCTATCCAGAATTGTCAGCGTAGACTTGAGGGTACCCATTCGTCAGGATCGATTCAATTTACCTTGTCTTCCAGTTCGAACTTAGATTCACATTGTCTGAATCGATTCCGATCTGACAGTTGTGTCGACCACGTCGGGTAGTCCTGTTGGACAGCGGCGCAATATCCTGTCGCCTGATTCCCTTTTCCTGATGCGTCGTTTGTCCGAGAGGTCGCTCATGCCCCGTGCATTGATCCTGCTGCTGGCCGCGTCCTTCACAGCAGTGCCTGCCCGTTCCGTGTTCTCTGCGGAATCGGCGGCTGCCGTTTTAAGGCGACCAGTCGCGCTGGTTGCACAGCCGGACCGGTTGCTGGTCGCCAACCGGCGCAGCGGCACCATCACGGTGATTGATTTCGAGACTTCGAGCGTCTTTGCGGAACACCACGTCGCCGCCCGAATTGCGGATATGACCGCAGTCCCCGGGCAGCGTGCGGTATTTGTTGCCGACGATCTGCAGCACCGACTGATCAAGGTGTCGATTGAGGGTGAAGTCCTTTCGACGACTGCGGTCGCTGAGCTGCCCCCGTCCGCATCGTGCCTGACCGTTTCGAAGGATCGACGGGAGCTCTTTGTTTCGGCCCGCTGGTCACGCTGTGTCACGGTGACTGGTTTCGATGATCGGTTTGAGCGAGCCAAGGCATCGCATGCGATTGCACTGCCGTTTGCTCCGCAGGAAATGCTGCTGCTGAATTCCGACGCGACGCTGCTGGTCGCCGATGCCTTTGGCGGGCAGATTGCAGTCATTGACGTTGTTGAGCGAAAGCTACTCGGTGTTCACAAGCTGTCGGGACACAACATTCGCGGCATGGCAACGAGCGGTGATGGCAGCCGCGTCCTGGTCTCTCATCAGAGAATGGACCCGTTGGCCCGCGCGGATTACGAGGACCTGCACTGGGGATCGCTCGTCGCCAATGCGGTCCGGGTACTCGATGTCGAACAGTTGAATGGTCAAGACACGGAATCACTCGCCGAAGGCTGGCTCGATTACTTCGGCGGAATCGGCAGCGCAACCGGTGATCCCGGGACCGTTGTCACTGGTCCGAGCGGGCTGATTGCCGTCGCTCTGTCCGGGATTGGGGAAATCGCCATTCGACGCGGCGGTTATGCGACGAGACTCCCGGTCGGCCGAGGCCCTGAGGCCATGGCAGTCAGCGGTGACCGCCTGTTTGTTGCCAACCGGTTCGACGATTCGGTGTCTGTCATCGATCTGTTGCTCGGTAAGTCAGTGCGGACGATCTCGCTGGGTCCGGCGCCGGAATTGTCCGCGATTGATCGTGGTGAGTTGCTGTTTTTCGACGCCCGGCTTTCGCACGACGGCTGGATGAGCTGTCACAGTTGCCACACGGACGGACACAGTTCGGGCCTGCTGATCGACACGCTTGGTGACGGAGACTACGGCGCCCCCAAACGCGTCCCGTCACTTCTGGGGACGCGCAACACCGGCCCGTGGGCATGGAATGGCAGCGTGCCGACTCTGGCCGAACAGGTTCGGAAGTCTGTCACGACCACGATGCACGGCGACGCGATCAGTGCAGAGCAGACGACCGACCTGGTGGCGTATCTCGAATCCCTGCAGCCGGCCCCGGCAGCTCACCGGTTGAGTGAAACACTGACCACTCGCGGGCAGGCTGCTTTCAAACGGCTTGGTTGCGTGCAGTGCCACTCGGGCCCGAATTTCACATCGCCCGGGACCTTTGACGTAGGACTGGGTGACGAAAAGAACCGTCTACTGTTCAATCCGCCTTCGCTGCGGGGAGTCGGCCAGCGCGATCGGTTGTTCCACGACGGCCGAGCACGCGGACTCGAAGACGTCATCGGCCGTGTCAGACATCGACTCGACGAGCCACTCTCAATTGACGAGTCGGCCGCATTGCTTGCGTTTCTCCGCAGCCTGTAGCTCAACAGGCGAGGAACCGGCAGCGACCTCAACCGTTCGCGGCGACTCGCGACAGTTGAATTGATTGATGATTGTCGACTGTTAATTTTCGAATGGCGAAGGATCAGGACCCACCATCACTGGTGTGTGTCCACATCTCCTGACGCTGCTGTGACTTCGACCTTCAACACTCATCAATCGGCAATCATCAATCGATTCAGCCGCTCACGAGCCTGCGACCTATTAACGGGAGTGGCGAACGCGCCCAGGCGTTTTCGACCGTCAGTGGCGTGCTTCAGCCGTGGAATGGCTCGCCAATACGCCGGAACTCGTTCCGGCCTGCGAGGATGCGGCTTGCCGGCGCGCGCCCTGTATTCCTGCGAGCACGTGACCGCGTCCGACGTCCGGTTGTACAGCTCAGTCAAGATATGCCGGCCGTGACCTGCGGATCCAACCGGAAAGCCGGCGGGATTACGTGATCAACTCAAACGACCGGCAGATTCGGGCGAAAAACATAGTCGGAGCCTGCTGCAGGACCGTCTCATCGTGTGCGACTCATGCACACCATGAAATCCCTGCGACGTGCCTGGAACAGCAAACCAGAGGGTCAGGAATGATTGCACACAATTACCGATTCGGACTGCTCGGTCGCGTCCGTCGCGCCATCCCCGGAATCGTTGCTCTGGGAATCATGGCGACGACGTCCGTGGCGTGGTCTCAAAAGCACTCGGAACGAAAACCGCCCGAGCTGCTTAAGGCCGTTCAAGTGAAACAAGAGAATCGCGTCATCAGCACTGACGAGATCGGCAGCCTGGAAGGGAAATGGACTCAGACGTCCAATCGGACGGAAGTGCTTCAGTACGCGGCCGATCAGGCGCACGCAGCGTGCTTCGAGGAGGACGTGTTCCCCTCGGCGGTGACCTGTGCCGAATGTCATCCTAAGCATTACCGCGAGTGGTCCGTTTCACCACACGCCTACGCTCAGCTGAGCCCGGTGTTTAATGGCCTGTTTGGTGGATTGAACGAGCTGACCACAGGAACGATCGGTGACTTCTGTCTGCGGTGTCACACTCCGGTGGGAGCAGCACTGCAGGAAGACCGGTTCATGAGCAACATGGACCGACACCCGGCTGCCCGCGAAGGCATCACCTGTGTTGTTTGTCACCGCATCAACCAGCCGTGGGGCAAGGTCTCCGGTCGTCAGGCACTGGTTGCTGGTGGTGTCGATCAGGTGATCTTCGGGAACCTCGGAAGTGAGGTGCTCGACGACGTCATGCACAACCCGGACAAGTACGGCGTCCTGAAGACCAGTCCCGATGACCCGAGTCTGGGGCGAACAGTTCACCAGACGTCCTACAAGTTCTTCCAGCTTTCAACACCGGGTTTCTGCGGAGCCTGCCATGACGTGCTGACTCCCAGTGGATTCCGACTGGAAGACGCATTCAGCGAATACAAGCATTCACCAGCGGCCCGCGATGAGCATTTGTCCTGCCAGGACTGCCACATGGGCAAGGTGCAGGGGGCTGCGGCGGGATATCTCCACGAGTCGGTCGCGATGGTCGGCAATGTCGAGACACCGCCACGCAAGCGGACCACTCACTGGTTTGCCGGCCCGGATCATTCCGTCATTCACCCGGGTATTTACCCGCACAATCCGGAAGCCGTCCGTGAGGAAGGTGCCGACGACAAACTGGCGGCTGGTCTGGCCACGATGCGTGAGTGGCTGCAGTTCGACCACAAATCCGACTGGGGTAAGCTCGACTTCGAGGACTCCGACAAGGACGGCGTCCAGTTCCCCGACGCATGGATGAAGTCCAGGCGTCGAATCCGGGCCCGTCAGATTCTCAACCAGCAGGAAGAACTGCTGATGCAGTATCAGCGACGTCGTGCCCAGGTCCTGAGCATTGGATTCAAGCTCGACGAAGTTCAGGACCTTGAGATCAATCGAAAGGGCATCGACTTCCGCCTGCGAATGTACAGCGGCACGACAGGCCACGGTGTCCCGACGGGCTTCGATGGCGAACGTCCCATCTGGTTACAGGTTCTGGTGTGGGACCGTGAGGGGACCGTGGTCTTCCGATCGGGTGACCTCGACCCCAACGGAGACTACCGCGACGACCACTCCTTCTACGTACACAACGGCGACATCCCCAGAGACCGATTCCTGCTGACACTGCAATCCAAGTTCGTCACGCGAAACGTTCGTGGAAACGAGCGTGAGGACATTCTTCCGGTTCCATTCTCGCTTGATCCAATCAGTTTCAATCGCCCACTGGTTCGTCCGTTCTCTTCACTGGGACGTCCGCTGGGAGCGAGGAAGCACAAGCAGAACATTGAACCGTGTGGAGATCGTTGGGGGAGTTACCACGTCGATGCCTGCAACCTGACCGGAAAGGGCCCGTATCAGATCAGTGCCCGTCTGGTCGCGGGAATGGTCCCAGTGAACCTGGTCCACATCGTCTCCTTCGCAGGATTCGACTACGGAATGACTGCTCGGGAAATCGCCAGCGGGATCGTTGCCGGTCACCTGATGCTGCACGAGAAGCAAGCCACTGTCCACTGCCATGAATAACCTTGCACAGGGTCAGATAGAGATGATTATCAGAATCTTACTTGTCTCAACGTTGGTCGTGTGCGGAACATCGGGTCAGGTGTTCGCTCAGGAAATCGTTGCTTCAAACGCAGCATCGTCCCTGGTGCCGCCTGCCGAGGCTGCGACCTCGGATGCGGTGGCCTTACAGGACGCCGCGTCGGACGCACAGCCCGCTGCGACGTACGAAGAGTCGCCCGATGCGACGTCGGACATGGAGCCGCTCGGCGACCTGGACGATCTGCCCATCGAGTCGTTCGAGCACTCGTGGTACCAGTTCGACGAGTTTCCCCACGAAGAGCCCAGCGGCTTGTGGTGGTGGGAACCGCTTATCGACGTGGTCGAAGAGCCCTTACACCCGATGATCCACTCGTGGGAGTGCCTGACGGGTAATGAGCATGTCACCTTCGAGAGTGCAATCTCGAATGAGGCACTCGAAATTCAGGAAGGCTTCCCGCGGCCGCCCCTGATCTTCGAATATCCAGAACGCTACCTGGATATGAAGGACACGATGACCCGCGGATACGAGTTGCCGGGCGGTGCCGTCTGGCGTCCGACTCTGTGGATTTGGGGTACCAACCGAGTTGCCGCCCAATACCGTGAAGACCAGGGTGGCGCGAATTTCACCGAACTGGCCGAACGACTCGACCTCTTCGCATTCCTTAACATCACGGGGACAGAGCACCTTGTCTTTGCGATGCGGCCCTTTGACGAGGAAGAAGGCGGCCAGGCTCTGAACGGTCGGCAATTCACCAGCTACGACCTGAACGGCGGCGGCAGCACCAGCGGTACCAACGCAGACGTCCAGACACTGTTCTTTGAAGGGGACATCGGTGAGATGATCCCGGACATGGACCCATGGGACGTCAATGCCCTGGATTACCGTTTTTCGGTCGGTCGCCAGCCCATGTCATTCCAACGCGGGCTGCTGCTCAATGAAGACCTCATCGACGCAGTCACGGTGACACGAAACACGACAAACGGAAACGGCCTGCTGAATATGCGAACGACCGCGGTTTACGCATGGAACCGCATTACGCGACTGGCAGGCAACGCATCCAATTCCAACGCAAAGATGTACGGCGTGTTTACAGAAATGGACTTCGCGTTCAACACGTTCAACTTCGACATTGGCTATCTGGATGACGACACGGCCGACGGAGACCTGCTGTTCTGGGGACTCAGTTCAACGCAGCGACTGGTCGGCTACCACAACACGTACAACTCACGGTTCCATGTGCTGGGGTCGCACGCCCCGGATGGTGAAACCCGGGCTGCCGGCGAAGGGACGCTGCTGTTTGCCCAGACGTCATGGACACCGCACCACGGTGCCGACCTGATTTACTTCGATACGTTCTGGGGCATCGACCGGTTTACTTCTCCCGCACGTGCCCCACTGGCTGGTGGACCGCTGGGAGACACGGGGCTGCTGTTCGCATCGGCCGCGCTCGGCCGCTTCGGACCGGCGATCAACAACCTGGTCAATGATGACGTCGGTGCGGCCCTCGGCTACCAGATGTTCTTCGATGGACGTCGTCAGCAGCTCATCGCTGAAATTGGTGGCAAGCGTTCCACCAAAGACAACAACGACGGCATCGCCGCAATCTTCCTGCGAAGCCAGACAGCAATTCAACAGAACTGGATTCTGATCGGCGACGTGTTCATGGCGAAGGCCGAGAACACAGGCGGACGCACAAACCAGGGTGTCCGCTTCGAAGTCCTGTACCAGTGGTAGGGAGTAATCACGAGGTTGGCTTAGAGGATTCAGTCGCGTTCGGTCTGGAACGCGCTCCTCTTTGAGAACCCACGGACTGTCATTTGTTGAAAATGCCACCGGTCGCCGTCGTGAGGTGATGAACTTCATTAACCTGGAGTTCTGCAAACTCTCGCCATTCGTCGCTGCCGGATGGCTTCACTCGGACCTGATCGATTTGATCGACAGTTCCGAGTCCGAATGAGACGGTCTCTTCTCCTGCTGTCAGATAGCCCCGGGTGCGGCTGACGAGCCGCCTTTGAATCTGGCCTCCGGCATGCAGCTCAACGATCGCGCCGGTTCCATCAGCGAGACGACCGACGTTGATGCGCACCCAGTTGTTGCCGGTTACCTGATCGTTACGCAGCAGGCGAGGCGATTGGCCACAGGCGGTGATCAGCACGTCCAGATCGCCGTCGGCGTCAAAATCGACTGCGGTAACTCCGCGGCCCACCATCGGATGGAACAGGTCTTCGCCACACTGCTCCGCAGTCAGCGAGACGAATTCCGTCAGACTCTCCGGGCCGCAATTCCAGAACAGTTGCGGCGGCTGTTCGTAATGCTGATGCGGCTGGACTCGGTTGATGTCCGTTTCGATGTGGCCATTGGCAGCCAGCAGGTCCAGGCGGCCATCCAGATCCATGTCGGCCCAGCAGACGCCGAAGGTCAGAGCCAGTCGCGTATCGGGACCCAGTCCTGTCGGGACCGCTTCATCGCGGAATTGCAGAGTGTCAGGATGTGCGACGTACAGGGCCGTCATCTCGTTGGAGAAGTTGCCGATGGCGATGCCGAGTGATCGGTCGTTGCGGAACCACGCAGTGGCCAGTCCCATCGCTCCACGAGCCCGACCGTTTTCATCAAAGGCCACGCCGACCACCTGAGCGATTTCTTCGAAGGTGTCGTCGCCTTTGTTGCGGAACAGAAAATTCTGCACGGTGTCGTTTGAGACGAGGACGTCCAGCCAGCCGTCGTCGTCGATGTCGCAGAAAGTGACGCCCAGTGATTTTGCCAGCGGCTCGCCCGATGCGCTTAGCTGCCGGATACCCGCAGCCTCTGAGACATCCTGAAACCTGCCGTCACCCTCGTTGCGGTACAGACAGGAAAAAGCTCCCTTGAAGGCCTGCGGCCGACCGTAACCCCGCTCGTCTCCCACCAGCTGAAACGGTTGAGTGACGTCGAATTCGCGGTTCCACTCCAGATAGTTGCAGACGAATAGATCGAGATCGCCATCGTTGTCGTAGTCAAAGAAACCGGCGCTGGAACTCCACGCGTCGTTCGCACCGGCGACGCCGGCCGTATCGGTCACGTCAAAGAAATTCCCGCCCTGGTTCTCAAGCAGGCGATTCGAACCGACGACGGTGATGTAGAGGTCGGGGTCACCGTCGGAATCAAAATCGCCCACGGCAGCCCCCTGTCCATACAGCGAGATGTCCAGGTTGACCTCTTCGGTGACGTCAACGAACAGCCAGTCACCTTCGTTTCGCCAGGCCGACATCGTGGCAGGTTTCCGTGGCGTCTCGTCCTTTTCCACGTCCCACGGCCAGCGATTCGAATTGATAAAGATGATGTCCGGGTCGCCATCGCTGTCGAAGTCGAGTATGGCGGCACCGGAACCCATCATTTCGGGGATCAGCTTTTCCCCCGCTGCGCCGTTTTCATGGCTGAACGTGATGCCACTCTGGACGGTGATGTCAACCAGCGGAATCGATGGCAGTACAACGTCGGGAAGGTCACCGATTTCAGGAGGCTTGACGATCACGTCCGGCGAGATGGGCTCGGCTTCAGGCCGAGTCGCAAACCAGACACCACCACCGATCACCGCCGCCAGCACAACAATGGCCCCCGCGGAGTAACGGACCGCCTGCCCGATGACGGCATCGTCATGTTCCTCCTCAAGATGCTCATCATGCGGCTGGTCAGTCTGGTGCGGGTCAATCATTTCGGCGATTCCAGGAGCGGCAGGTGCGATGCCTTCGATTCAGTCTCGCGGTTTCTCTACGTTCGCGGAACGGAGAATCGCGGATGAACACGGACTAAGGAAACGGAATCGTGACGAGATGCCCCGGCTCCACGTTTTCCACCTGCTGCCGCACGTTGTTCGGCCAGAACACTTCAACCTCGACAGGACCTTTGTGCGATCCAAGCCCGAAATGCAGCGTGAGTTCGTTCTGGTTGCCTTCGCCAGTACCCGCCTCAACCTGACGAGTCAGCACTTTGTCATTCGCACGGACGCGGACCTGGGCACCGATGGCCGACGTGTTGACCTTCACGCCGTCACCACGCAGAGCGACCTTCAACCACGAGTTTGCCGTGCCCTGATTCTCGAACAGCTTTCCGGCAGAGACGAGATCGAGGTCTCCATCATTGTCGAAGTCGGCCCAGGCAGCCTGATAGGTCGGACTCAAGCCACCCAGTTGGGCTGCCGCGGTCACGTCCGTCATGGCAAACTGGCCATCGCCGCGAAACAGCACGGGGTTGTTTTTTCGGCCGAACGACGCAGTCCCGTAGACCGTTGTGAAGAACAGATCCAGATTGCCGTCATTGTCGTAATCACCGACGCTCGGAGTCGCATACGACTCCTGATAATGGACTCCGCAGGGCCCACGGTCTTCGAATCGATGACGCTTGTCCGGTCCTGAATTGCGAAGAAATCGAGACTTGGGCTGATCGCCGCGCCCGTCCCGATGCGCGAAGTTGCCGGCGAACAGATCGATGTGACCGTCGCTGTCAAAGTCGCCCCAGGCTGAACCGATCGAATGGCCGCCACCGAAACCTGGTGAGGTCGCGACGGCTCCGTACTCGCCAGCGACTTCCTGGAACTGTCCCTTCCCATCGTTGAGCCACAACAGATTCGGCTGCAGGCGGTAGTTGGACGCGTAGACGTCCAGGTCGCCGTCCTGGTCAAAGTCGCACGCCGTCACTCCCCGAGTCCGCAGCCGACTCTCGGATCGAGCCACCTTGAACGACTTGCCCTGCTCATTCATGAGGATGACGAACGGCCAGGTGATGCCTGCGTTCCAGTCTTCATATCCACCGACAAATAAATCGACGAATCCGTCGCCATTGAAGTCGCCCCAGCATGCGCCGCGCGAAACAGTCTTCGGCAACTCGGGGAGTTTGAAGTTCGTGAATCCTTTACCTTTGTCGTTGTGCAGAAGCTGCAACGACGACCACGAGAACAGATCGACGAATCCGTCATTGTCGAAGTCGGCCGCCACGCAATTGGAGGCATCGGCAAATCGTGTGAAGCTCTTTCCGCCTTTGTTCTTCCAGACTCCGCCACCGGCACACAGGTCGACCCAGCCATCGTTGTCGAAGTCCGCCCAGCAAGCGGCCGCCGTCGATATCGTGAGACCCAGGTCGGACGTTTGATCCTTGAAGACGACCTGCGGTTCGTCGGCGAGTGCGGACACGCTCGTCAACAGCAGGCCCAAAGTCTGAGCCCAGATCACACATCGCCTTATACGGGTCACGTTCTGGCTGCTTGAGGATCGTCGACGCATCACTTTCCTCCTTCGATTCTTATCCTGTCGAGATTCACGCAAAGGCGCTAAGCCGCAAAGGCATGACTTGAGATTCTTTGCGCCTTGGCGTCTTTGCGTGACACAAGTCTAATGCCGTGATCTCTACAGATTACAGATGCAGCGGAAATGTCGTCAGCAATTCGACTCCGCTCTCGGTCACACGGTAATTCTGCTCCAAACGAATCCCGGCCCGCAGTTCGTCGGTATACAGTCCGGGCTCGGCGGTGAAGACGTCGCCGACTTCGAACACGTCATCCCAGTTGGGATTCAAATGAGGAGCCTCGTGCGGGAACAGTCCGAAGCCGTGTCCGAGATGATGACAGAACGCATCGGGCTGGTACTCGTCGAGCATTGCTTTTGCACGTGCGAACAACTCGCGGCATGACACTCCCGGACGGACCGTTTGCTCGACCATGTCGAGCACAGCGGCGATCGCGGTCCAGGCTCGCATCTGCTCGTCAGTCGGATGCTGGTTGACTGCGATTGCCCGACAGTTGTCTGCGTAGTAACCGCGATACGCCGGACCCAGATCGAGAATAAACAACTCACCATCCTGAGCCGCGCGTTCACGCGGAGTGCCACCCGGTGAATTACACTGATAGTCATTACCCAGCGCGGTGAGCGGTTCCCCCGCAACATCCACGGCGGCAGCGTGCAGTTGATTAAAGACATCCAGCTCAGTGATACCCGGTCTGATGATTTCACGGGCAGTGGCGTACATCGCTTCGGTACACGCAATCGCCCGGCGGATCATTGCCAGCTCATCCGGATGCTTCCGCCGACGCAGATTCCACATGCCCGCGTCGATATCGACCAGTTGATCCAGCCCGATGTCGCCGGTCAACTCCCGCAAATGCTGTCCACAGACCGAGAACTCCACTCCCGTCCGACCCTGTGAATCTTCGCCGACCTCCGAGGCCAGCGCAGTCAGCGCTGCGTCGGCCTGTTCCTGCCTTAGTGTTGCCAGCCACTGGGCCTCAAAGGTGACAACCCGGTCCGCCGCCACGTCATCCGGAATGCTGTTGGGTGCACTGAGCACACAGTCGCCGTCGGTCGTCAGGCAGACAGCCGCCTGCATCAGACGATGCGGACGGAAACCCGTCAGGTACTGCACGTTTTCGTGTGACACGAACACGGCGCGGTCGACTGACGATGCGGCCAGCATCTCGCGAACTCGCTGCTGGCGCACGCGGCATTCGTCCGGGCACAACTGAATCGGTTCACTGGCCATAGAGATTTCCTCTCAGGTGTGTGGCCGAAAGCAACGACGCGGCTCCCGAGACGCACTCGGAAACCAATGCCTGGCGGCACGAATATCGAATGTCGAACAAGGAATGTCGAAGTCCGAAGTGAAGCACTTCATCATTCGAAATTCCTTGTTCGACATTCGATATTCACTGCGAAACGCGAGCCACAACATGATCGCCTTCTTGATGCGTCTCGGGTGAAATGATAGCGTCATTCGTCCCATCGCTCGGCGGGCAGGCGATCCTCCGTCTGCAATCGCGCCCGAGCACCTTACTCCCACCTTCAGTTTGACTCGACTGCTATGCAAACGACTGTGCAGACAGCGATCGCTGTTCTTCTCGCGGCATCGGTCGCGACCGCTGCGGATCTCCAACCGCCCGACCGTCCTATCGAAGATGTCATCGACCATTACATCGATGAGTTGATCAAGTCCGATGGCGTCTCCGTCGGAGCTCAAGCCGATGACTTGAATGCCGTTCGACGGATCACGCTCGATCTGGCCGGACGCATTCCATCGACGGCTGAATCGCAGAGCTACCAGGCAGCCGACGCCAAATCCAAGCGCACCGAGCTTGTCGACCGTCTGCTTGCCAGTCCTGATTTCGTGTGGCACCAGCGGAACGAGCTGGATGCGATGCTGCTGCCCAACCGCCGGAACGATGGTGAGTTTCGCAAGTACCTGTTGTGGGCCGTCGAGCAGAGTCGCCCGTGGGACGACATGTTCCGCGACATGGTGACCGGCGACGGCAAAGACGAAAACATGAAGGCGGCGACTCAGTTCGTCCGCACGCGAATCGGCAGCCTGGACGATTTGACCAACGATACCGCCCGGCTGTTCTTCGGAGTCAACGTGAGCTGCGCGCAGTGTCACGATCACCCGCTCGTCGAAGACTGGAAACAGGACCATTACTTCGGCATGCAGACGTTTTTCAAGCGGACGTATCAGACGAAAAAAGGTCTGCTCGGCGAACGGTTTTACGGCGACGTCAAATTCAAGACGACGGCCGGTGTCGAGAAGCAGGCCGTGTTCATGTTCCTGACTGGCAGCACCATCGAGGACAAGTCCAAACCGCTTGACGACAAAGAACGCAAGAAGCACGACGAGCAGATCAAGAAGCTCGAAAAAGACGATAAGGCCGGTGATCCGCCGAAGGCCGAATTCAGCCCGCGAGAACAGCTTGTCGAACTCGTTCTACGCGTCGGCGATAATCACTTCTTTGCCCGCTGCATCACGAACCGAGTCTGGGCCCGCTTGCTGGGACGCGGGATCGTCCATCCACCCGATCAGATGCATACGGGTAACCCGCCGAGCCATCCGGACCTCCTCGACTGGCTGACCCGTGACATGATTTCGCACGGCTACGACCTGAAGCGGCTCATCCGTGGTATCGCTCTCAGTCAGGCGTATTCTCGCAGCAGCGAGTGGACTTCGTCGGAGGAGCCACCGGACGCTTTTTACTTCGCCCTTGCGACGCCCCGAGTCATGTCGCCACGGCAGTACGGACTCTCGCTACTGGTGGCGTCGCAGAACCCGGAAAAACTGCCGTCGATGGACAAGGCCGAGGAATACAGGAAGTGGCGTGAGAACATCGAGAACTCGTCCAACGGCTGGGCGGGACGCTTTGAAGTGCCACGGGGCAACAACTTCCAGGTCTCCGTCGACGAAGCCCTGATGTTCAGCAACGATGGTGGTATCGAGGGTGATCTGCTGCGTGATTCGGGCGACCGACTGCTGGGATTCGTGAAGCAGCAGGAAGAGCTGGCTGATGGGATTCAGGCGGTGTTCTGGGCGGTGTGCTCACGACCGCCGACCGAAGACGAAGCCACGGCCATCAGGGAATACATCGAAAAACGTCCCGAGGATGAACGCCCTGCTACCCTGAAACAGGCGGTATGGGCTCTTCTGACGGGCCCGGAAATCCGATTCAATTACTGATAGTTTCAGACACAAGGACTCGTTCCCGTGCCGAGCGTGGGAACAGGGGAGATCGGACGATGACTCAACCAGGCAGCGATTTCAGTGGTTCGGCGAATCACAGCGTTACCAGACGCAGATTTCTCGGAACGGCCGCCGCCGGGACGGCAGCGTCCTTCGCAGCGGACATGACGCAGCTCGACGTATTGAAGAATTCGGCCGCGGCCGGCGAAGTCAAAAAGCGGGGTAAACGCATCATCCTGCTCTGGCTGGCTGGCGGAGCGAGTCAACTGGAAACGTGGGATCCAAAACCGGGACGCCCCACAGGCGGCCCATACGCAAAGATCAAAACCAACGCTTCAGATGTGCATATCAGTGAACTGCTGCCGAAGATGGCGCAGCGGATGCAGCACACGGCCGTCATTCGCTCGCTCAACACGCGCGTCGGTGATCACGGTGGTGGTGCATCGCTGATGGAAACCGGCCGCCGCAAAGATGCGGGCATCGAGTACCCGGACATCGGGGCCATCGCCGCTCGCGAACTTGGTCGCGCGGATAGTCAGGTCCCGGACTACGTGTCGCTGTACACGTCGACCGAAGGCCGTCGCAAAGGCACCAGCGGATTTCTGGGTGCCCGGTACGCACCCATGTTCCTGTCAGACAGCATGGTCCCTCCCAACATCCGCAAGCTCGATTCGATTTCGGAGGTCGACCATCAGGACCGGGCCGCGCTGCGGGATCTGCTCTCGAAAAAGTTCGTCAACAATCGGCGCAGCGAGATCGTCAACAGCCAGTCCAACGCGTATCAGCGAGTCCGCGGACTGATGGCCAGCGAGAAGCTGTTCGACATTGAACAGGAACCGGAATCCGTACGAGCGAAATTCGGACCGAACCAGTTCGCTCAGCAGTGCCTGATCGCACGTCGGCTGTGCGAGGCGGGCGTGCCGTTCGTCAAAGTTGGCCGGGCCTGGTGGGACAGTCACGGTCAGAACTTTGAGACGCACCGCGAACTGTGTGCGGACTTGGACCACTCCATGTCGACGCTGCTCGACGATCTGGACGAGCGAGGTATGCTGGAAGACACGCTGGTTCTCACACTGGCCGAGTTCGGCCGGACTCCGAAGATTAACGGCAGTCTGGGACGCGATCACTTTGCCAATGCGTGGAGCTGCAGCCTGAGCGGTTGCGGGGTCAAAGGCGGAGTCGCCTACGGAAGGACCGACGACGACGGCAACACCGTGGCCGACGGCGAGGTGGGAGCGGGCGACCTCTTCGCAACGATTCTGGAAGCCGTCGGCATCCCGCACGACGAGGAGATTTTCGTCGGAGCCCGTACGATTCCACTGTCGGACTTCGGCGCGAAACCGGTACGCGAAGTACTGGCGTAGCCTCATCGTTTCCCGCACATCAGACGTCCCCAGGAAGTACCGCTATGTCGAAGTCAGATCCCAGCAAGCTGAAAGTGAAGAAAGAGTTTTCCGTTCCGGGCATCGCATTCTGTGTTGATCGCGTGCCCCAGACGGGACAGCTCTACTTTGGCAGTTCCGACTTCAAGGTCTACGAAGTCGATGCCCTCGCCGAGAAGCCTGAATCGAAAGCGTTCGAAGCTGACGGGCACCAGAGCTACGTCATGGGCGTGGCGCTGGGTGGTTCGGCGCTTGTGTCCGGCAGTTACGACGGCAAGCTGATCTGGTGGAACCGTGAGACTCGTGAGCCGATTCGGACGGTCGATGCTCACGGACGCTGGATTCGCCGCGTCATGGCCAGCCCGGACGGAAGTCTGATCGTGAGCGTCGCCGACGACATGCTGGCCAAAGTCTGGAACGCCGAAACCGGTGAGCTGATCCACACACTCAAGGACCACAAAGCGGAAACGCCAAATCATTTTCCATCAATGCTGTATGCGGTGGCGTTCTCTCTCGATGGTAAGTGGCTTGCGACAGGCGACAAGGTGGGGCATGTTGCAATCTGGGACGTGAAGTCGGGCGAAAAGGCTGGCGAAGTTGAAACGCCTGGAATGTATACGTGGGACCCGAAACAGCGACGGCATTCCATTGGCGGCATTCGCTCGCTCGCATTCTCACACGATTCAAAGCTGCTGGCCGTCGGCGGCATCGGCAAGATCGGGAATATCGATCATCTTGGTGGTCCATCCCGGGTCGAGGTCTTCGACTGGCAGAAGAAAGAGCGGTTGCATGAAATCGAAGACGACAAAATGAAAGGCCTTGTCGAGCAACTGGCGTTCGATCCGGACGGACAATGGCTGCTGGGATCAGGCGGAGATCACAACGGATTCGTGAATCTCTACAGCATCGAGACGGGCAAGATCCTCAAACAGGAAAAAGCCCCGATGCACGTGCATGAATTCGTTTTGAACGAAGACTCCAATCAGATGTTCGCCGTCGGTCACGGCAAGATCGCTCTGGTCGAGTTCCTGTCCGAGGAAGCGGAAAAGACCCGCGACGAGGCTGCAAAGAAGGCAGCGGAAGAAAAGAAGGCTGCTGAAGAAAAGGCCAAAGCGGAAGAAGCGGCTCGAAAAGCCGCGGAAGAGGCAGAGGCCAAAGAAGAAGCGAAGAAGGACTCCTGAATTCGTTGGATTAAGACGTATCATTCACGGGGCGG
>CAUZFZ010000063.1:0-48660 GCA_963579025.1 Planctomycetota bacterium
AAGGCGGCACGAGACTTCTCGTTGCCGCAAATGTTTTCCTTTCTGCGTGACATGCAAGGCTTGTAATCCAACAACCCAAATCGCGCAAGTTAACATTGTGTGAATATTTTCCCGGACACTATTGGGCTCGACTCGAGGCCGTCTATCCAGCCGTGTTCGAAAACATTCTTAACGAAGAAGTCGCGAACGTAACGGTCGACCTGAAACTGGCGTCTCAAGGCCTTGAAGCCGCGAAACGCGAAGGGCTGCCGCTGCTGTTCATCTTCCACAAGCGCGACGACAACCGGCAGGCGATTGGCAAATGGAACCTGCTGCTTGCTCAGCACAGTCACGGTCCAAATGCCGTGCTGCCGCAGATCGCCCGCTCATTTGTCACGATCGCCCTGCCGCTGGATGAACTGCCAGCGTTGTCACGACAAGTCGGTGTCGAACCGTACCTCGCTCCAGACAATGCCACGCCGCTGTTTATCGTGGCCGACAGCAGCGGCATGCAGAAGAGTGCGATCACCGGCTGGCATCGCGAGGAGGAGCTGACTCGGGCCATGGCGTGGGGACTGATCGGCCAGGCCGGACGACAGGACCTGCCCATGCCTCAACTGCGTTCGCTGCTCAAGCTCGTCCGTCAGATCGATGACCGCATGACGGCCAGCGTGATGACACTGATTCGGCAGGCGACACAGACCAGCAAGTCGTCGAGTCGGGACAGTGATACTGCCGTTCTGTTGAAGCATGCTCCGGATGTGGAACAGGTCGTCGCTCTTCCGAAGATCGAGGCGCCCGTCGCGAACTACCGCTGGGACAGCTCTGGATTCTTTTCAGTAGTTGATTCCGGGGTCGCGCTCAGTCTTCCGTCCGCGTCGATCGGCGAAGAACCTGCCATTCCTTCGACACACGTTGTCATGCCGAACGTCGCGGGACTGACCCATTCTGTCGCCGTGGAATTGCTTCGGGCGCGAGGCCTGACGGTTGACGTGCCGAATAAACTGGCACGCATCGATGATGTGGTCGAGAAGCAGTCCATCCGTGCGGGCCAGTCCGTGGAACGCGGCTCACGCGTCCGTCTGGAGCGCATCGTCACAGACGTCCCCATCGTGCTGGGCATGACCCTCGATGCAGCCCGCCGCCTGTTAAACGAGACGCATGGATTTCGAGCCGAGTTCGACGACTCCCTGAGCGGCGATCTGGTGGTAACACATCAGAACCCCAGCGGCGGACAGCAGTCTCCTCGTGGGGAAGACGTCCAGCTTTTTAATCGCCGAGCGATGCCGACACTGCTGGGTATGGAAGTCTCGGCGGCGTGCCGCATCCTTGAGGAAGCACGGATTCCGTTTCGCCTGGATGCTGCGACGGTCAATGGTGATGTCGTGTTCAAGCAGCAGCCGGAACCGGGTGACTGGCTCAACGGTGAAGCGTCGGCGTCAGTTGTCGCAGGCGTGCAGCTGCCCGATCTGACTGGCTCTTACGACCATGCCAAATCGAAGCTTGCGAAAATGGGCGTGCTTGGGAAAGTGGCATCGGCCAGGAACTCGTACGCCCTGCGTCCGCCGTTTCCTGCTGGACAGCCTTCCGTCTACTGGCAGTCGATCGAACCGGGTCAATACATCACCCGATCCGATGTCCTGCAGGTTCGGACGGTGACGTATCAGCGCCGTGGAGTCGGATATTGACGGTCTGGTTTGCTGAGCGGCAGAGTCAGCAATTGGTCGCTACGCGGCCTTACGTTGGGCGCGAGCGTCCGGGACTTTCCAGCAAGTCTCGAACGTCACGTAGTTGATCAGAATTGAGCGACGTTCCTGCTGAATCTCCTTGCCCTTTTCCATGCCATGCCAGGTGTCGTCACTGGGGGCAAACAGATAGCCGACGTTGTTGCGATACGGAATCGTCTTCGCGACATTCAGATCGCCATCATAAATATCCGTGCCCAGATTCTCGGGCTCACCGCACACGTTGACGTACACCAGCATCGACATCAGCTTCTCTTTGATGTCCTTGTGCGGCTTCAGCCAGAACCCGACTCGGTCTGCAATGACTTCCAGACGCAGATAGGCGTCGCTCAGATCGCGGCCGAGGATATGCTCGAAGTGCATGACCGTTCCCGGATCCAGCAGCTCATTGATGAGCCGATGCATCTCGGGGAATTCGTCACAGTTTTCGGTGGTCACGTAACACCGCAGTTTTCCATCGACACCACCGCCTCCGTTGTCGGCCGCCCGTGTGCCGTCATGGACGCGTCGCCCGTCCGGGATCGGTGTCGCAGCTACCTCGGCGACCATATCCGTGGTAATTGGCTTTTCGACCAGCCAGTGCCGATACGGTTCTTCAAACGTCGTCGTTGTGTTCTGCAGCGAGTTGAGCAGATTCATGCGATTCCCATCCTTTCGCGAATGAGCTGCGCGATACGGGGCGTGTCTTGCGGCGGCTCGTAGGTCCATTCGGCCAGCTCGCCCTCGAACGGGCGAGTGAAGCCGGCCTCTTCAAACATCCGATGAAACCGACGGAATCGGCGCGCCGGACGCACACTTTTTTCTCTCAGGTATTCAACGAAAATCGGTTTCCCGTTGACCGTGGCCTCGCTGACCATGGAGACCGAGTCACCGGTCACGACCAGATAGTCCGCCAGGGCCAGCGCAGCGAAATAGGGATTCCCGTTCTCGCCGCTCCAGACAAAGTGCTGAGATCCGAATTCCGTTTCGAATCGTCGGGCAGCGTCTGCTGAAGTACGGTTGGATTTCAGAATCGCAAGCCGCACTCCGTACTGACTGACCACACGTTTCAGCTTGACGACCAACCGTTCGACATCATTGCGCGAAAACGCGTAGTAACCGTTCCTGCCGCCCAGCAGGACAGCGACCAGCGGCCGCTCGTCCGGTTTCAGGTCAATGCTCAGCGGGCTTTGCGCGGCTTCCGCAAGTCGCTGGGGAGTCACGTAATGCAGAGCTCCGGTTGTCAGATACACATTGTCACCGCGAACGCCGTCGTGCTTTGGCACGACCACCATGTCAAAGCCGCGCGTGCTGGTCTTGGGATCTTGCACATGAACAGTGAAGACGCGGTCACCAAGCTGCTTCTTCAACGTCAGTGCTGGTAGAACACCATGGCGGCCGCAGGAGACCACCAGGCGGGGCGGCGGTCCGTCTAATACGTCCGCGTGCCTGAGAACACTCGCACGGCGAGGAACCAGCGGCACCGGTATACCGTTCCAGGGAAACTTCAACGTTGCGTGCCGGAACTCAAAGGAATTCTCGAAGCCAACTGCTTTCGCCAGACCGCTTGTCTGGCTGTTCATGCCAGCCATGCCTTTGCTGATGCACCAGCAGGTTGAAGCAGCCGGCGCATCGGTGACATGAGTCGACTCGCGCACGTTGTTGAGCTGGCGATGCAGCCGCAGCGTGAGGCCAGTCGAAGTGTGTCGGGTTGTCGAGGAGTCACCGTCCATGAAGAGCGATACCGAGTCATGCGAATAGCGAACGAAGGGTTGCCATGCGGGCCTGTTCCAGACCCATCAGGCTGCCTGTTTGTGTTCCGATGTCTCTTGTTGACCGGGATACTCCGGCGGCAGCAGACTTGCTGCGACATCCGCCTGCCGGAAATGTTCATACAACTTGGCGTATTTCAGAAACGCATAGAACGCCATGCACACCGATCCGATGACTCCGGCCCAGCCGTTCCGGTAATTCCGCTTGAACACGAACGATTTCAGAAACACCAGCGGCGGATAGAGCAGACACGTCCACGGGCTGACGGATTTCTTCCGCTTCGCCTTGTAGGTCACAAGGCCACTGGAATACGAATTGAGCTTGTCGACTTTGGTGTGAATGTCCGGCTCACCAAAGTGGAAAAAACCGGCGGTCGTTCGTGCGACATGGCCATGCACTTCAGGAGCCGCATGCACGGGTACGTCATTCATCCCACCCTTACGCCGATCGAACAGTCGCAGAAAATGGTTCATCCGCGACTTCGGATGCGTCATCCGCCAGAACAACTGCTCGATCCGGGGGATGGCATACCCGTCAGCATTCGGCCCGGATGCCATGAGCGACTGAATCTCTGTCTGGAGTGCTGGCGTCAATGCTTCATCGGCGTCCAGCAGCAGCACCCAGTCGTGAGTCGCGGAGTCAATGACCATCTGCTTCTGCTGCGAATAGCCAAGGAATTCATGTTGGATGCAGCGTGCCGAGTATTCAGCAGCGATCTCGCACGTTCGATCGGTACTGAAAGAGTCCAGAACAACGATCTCGTCGGCCAGACGCACACTTTCGAGGCATGAGCGCAGTGTCTTCGCGTTGTTGAAGGTCGTGATGACGGCGGAAAACGGCGTCGGCATGGATTCCTTTCCAGAACCGATGACTGCGCACGTCAGATGTGCGCAGCAGTATTGCCTGACCGAAGACCGTCCGGTCAGATGGCCGGAATCTATCCCGCCCCGTGAAACGGCGGCAATACGACTTTCATCCAGAGCAGCCGGTGATTCCGCTCCGTTTGTTCCTGGCGGGTGAAACGATAGTCTGGCCTGGTTAATACGATTCGAGGCTGTTGCCTTTCACCGGTGAGAGAGTTGCCCCATGAATCAGTCAAATCACGGACTGGGCGTACTGGTCTTTTTGTCACTCAGCCTGTCGGCTGTTTCGGTTCGCGGCGGAGATGATGCACCGGGCACCTTTCCGGGCGTCAAATCGAAGTGGAACGAATTCGATCAATATGACTTCAAGCTGGATGACTTTGATTGCCGGGTCGTCGTACCCGCTCAGGTTGCTCAGGGCCGACCGTGGATCTGGCGAGCAAGGTTCTGGGCACACGAGCCACAAACCGACATTGCCTTGCTAAAGAGGGGGTTTCACGTCGTGTACTGCGACGTGGCCAACCTGTGGGGAAATGCAGAAGCCCTGCGTCGGTGGGATCGCTTTTACGAATTCCTGACGGGCAGTCATGGATTTTCCCGCCGTCCGGCTCTTGAAGGAATGAGCCGCGGCGGACTGATCATTTACCACTGGGCCATTGAGCATCCCGGGCAGGTGTCCTGCATTTATGGAGATGCGCCGGCGCTCGGTATACGGCCCTATGTACGTGACCTTGAAGAGGGCAATCCCAAGCTGGTCCGACTCAAAGCCTGGATGAAGGCTCACGATTTAACATTGCAGACGGCGAAGGAATATACGCAAGACACGCTGGACCGACTGGCCCCGCTCGCCAAGGCGAAAGTGCCAGTCATTCACGTATGCGGCGATGCGGACGAGAGTGTGCCATTTGAAGAGCACACCGGCGAGTTTGCCCGGCGATATCGAAAACTCGGCGGTCCGATCAAGGTGATTGTCAAAAAAGGAGGCAAGCACCACCCGCACAGCCTTAAGGACCCAGCTCCGATCGTTGACTTCATCGTGAAGAGTTTTGCGGCATCAAAGCGCCCCCGCGAGGAACGCTGACCCCCATTACAGTGGTCGACGATGCGAATGGAGTGGGTTCCGGCAACTCCCCACCCGGTCGCAAAACGAAGAAACCCGGCTTCGTGAGGAAGCCGGGTTTCGAGTCTCCATTCAGCCGGTCGGCCAACACGTTAATCGTGCTGCCCGCCTCCATGTTGTTCTCCGTCGACCGCCAAGTCGTGCGGTGCTTCCAGTCGGCTTGTAATTGAATCCTGCGGAACATCGACAACGTAGTAGTGCACGCCGACGTCCGGCAGCAACGCCAGTGGCAATCCGATCGCCAGAATACAGGTCGGCGCCAGCAACACGTATTTCCATGGGCGTTCGAATTTCAAATGCATGAAATAGAGCATCACGCACAGCGCTTTAGCCGTTGCGACGCCCAGCACGAATACTGCGAGCACGGCAGCATTCACCTCGAAACCGAAAGTGCTGAGCTCGTCAGCCAGCCATGAGAGGCCAGTAAATACGCACAATAGTCCGAAAATGAACTTGTACGGCGGATGAGCATGAGTGTCGTGGGATTCAGCCATCACACGTGATTCCTTCTGTCTCGACAATTGCGATCGTCAAACGCCGCAGTCCGCGTCATCAGAAATTAACGATATAGATCAGAGGAAACAGGAAGATCCACACCAGATCAACAAAGTGCCAGTACAGGCCGCTGTTTTCGACGAAGTCGCTCCAGCTTCCGTCCAGAGCTTCGCCTTTCGCCAGGACGAGGCCCCACAGAATCATCCCGACGATCACATGAATCGCGTGGAACCCTGTCATCAGGAAATAGACCGACGCGAACACGTTTCCGTAGGGAAGCGGATGTGGTTTATGCACGCTCAAGTAATCCGCGATGCCCGTGTCATTGCTGGTTTCGTCGTAGAGTCGTTGGAAGTGGGGATTCAAATCGTGCCCCGGCCCCGTGTGCAGCGGAAGAATCTCACGTCGGACAACTGCCGCAAGTCCTGCGATATCGGGCGCTGGTGGAGCATCTGGTGGCGTTTCATTGGCCGCTGTCGCGGTGGCGACAGCTTCCTCGTGCGTTTTGATCGCCGCCTCGTAGTCCGCTTGGACCTTTGCGATGTGGGTCGGATCCGAATTCACCGTTTCTTCACCAGCCGCATTGGTAGTGATCACGGCGAAGTTCGATCCGATTCGATCATTGAGGCGGAACAAAGCTTCCAGTTCAGCTCGACGCTCCTGATCTGCCGGTCCGGCAGTCAGCTCATCGCGAAGTGCTGCCAGTTTCGCGGCAGTGTCGGTGGCTTCGGGGGCATCTTCCGCTGGCACGTACAGAGCATTCACCATTGCGTCGCGCGATGCGGTGAATTCCACGACAAATTTCTGCAGGGCCTGTTGATCGTTCTCGGCGATGTGTCCCGGAACGATGTCCTCGGCAAACTTGCCGTAGTATTCGAACCCCTTGATGCCAAGGAATACAAAGCCGGCCACCAGAACCGCCAGCATGCAGTTCCACGCCTTCTTGAAGTTCTCTTCGTGCATGGCCTCGTGGGCGACCACGACCAGATAGCTGGAAAAAATCAGCACGAACGTATTGATACCGCCAGCGCGGACATTGATGTGAGTATCGTGAGGGTCACTCGGCCAGCCAGGCGAGCCCATTCTCAGCACGATGTACGTGCCGATGAAGGCCGTAAAGAACATGATCTCCGTACCCAGGAACAGCCACAGGCACAGTTTCGAATCCGGAATTGCCAGCCCCATCTTCAGAGGCGGCGTTGAATGGGCAGGGGCCGAATGCGACATAGTCAGCTTCCGTTACTCAGGCCAGGCCTGAAATGTTGAGTCTTCCTGTTGTTTCGTATTTACGCCAGAAGGCGACAGTGTTCTTTACGCCAGAAGGCGGCAGTGTTCCCACGTCATTGTCAGTAACAGCGTCGGGAGGTACACGATCGAGCACAGCACAAGTTCTCTGGCCCGAAGGACCGACTGATCGATCATGAATCGGACCGAACTCGCGAAGTACACACAGCCTCCCGCCAGCGCCACCACCAGATAGCGATTGCCAGCAAGGTCCTGCTGCCAGACGATCAGGCTGATGGGAATCAAGACGATTGCATACGCGACGCTGACGATCCCCGCACAGCTTCGTCCGCTGCGAAGAACGGGCAGCATCTTCAAACCAGCCTGCTCATAATCACGTCGATAGATCGTGGCAATGGCCAGAAAGTGCGGGAACTGCCACGCAAACAGCAGAAGAAAGAGCGCCATCGCTCCGGCATCGAGACGTCCACCGGCCGCAGTCCAGCCCAGCACGGGCGGCAAGGCCCCCGATACTGCTCCGATGACAGTGCAGAGTGGTGACACTCGTTTCAGAGGCGTATACGCACACACGTAAACCGCAAGCGTGACGGACGCCAGAATCGCCGTTAACACATTCACGCTGAACCACAGCCACGTAACTCCCGCCGAGCCCGTCGCGAGTCCAAGAAAGAGCACTTCACCTGGTCGAATCCGGCCACCAGGAACGGGCCGGTCAGCCGTACGGTCCATCTGCGCGTCTGTGTCCTGTTCCAGCCATTGATTCAGCAGGCTGCACGAGATCGCGACACATAGGATTCCGCTGCAGGCACTCACCAGCGAGACGATCTGAAAATCGCCTCGATTCCCGAGTACGTAGCCGACAGCCACAGCAACCATGGCCATGAAGGCGATTCTTGGCTTCAGCATTTGCCAATAGTCAGCCAGTCGCGCCGCCGGAAATCCGACTGCACTTTCGTTGACCTGACCATTGACCGTAGCTGAACTCACCGCGTTACCTCTTGCCAGATTGAGCTTATTCCGATTCGAAACCCGCTGCCGTTCAGTCGGGTTCCGAGGATGTTTCAAATCAGGAAGACGAGCACTGCTCATGCTTCCGACAAATCTCCGCCGAAGTGTGCCATATCAACTGGTTGCAATCGACTGACTCGAATCACGGTCACTGCCCACGAACAGGCAGTTGCAACAACCAACATCCCTGCCACTGTATGCGTCGTTCGTGAGATCACCTGCGACAGCGAGTGTTGCACAGCCACCCAGCCAGCCGGTGGAAAGCCGTATTTGGTCACCCACGTAAACAGTCCAATTCCAATCTGAATGGAAACAGCCGCACCAACCAACCAACTCCGCGAACGCACAGCCTTTGAATTGATCTTCAGTGACGCCAACACAACCACGACTGCCCCGAACAGGACAAGACCCGCTCCCGCCACGTGAGCGTGTAACATGCCACCCAGATGGCGAATGAATCCCCCCAGGATGTACTGAACCAGACAAACGGTCGGATAAACAACTGCCAGCCCCACTGCGAGGCCGCCGGACCCACTGATGGGTTCCGTCGGCAGCTTCCATCCACGACTGGTCATGGATGCCACCATCCACAACGCCACAAAAACACAACAGCCAAAAACGCTATGCCCAAACGCGACGGTCTGGCGATCCAGTAGAACTCTCAAGCCTCCGATCATTCCCTGGACGATGACTCCCGCCACGACCAGCGAACACGCGATCCTGATTGACTTCGAACTATTCAGCTTCCAGGCAGCCGCACACAACGCAATCGAACAGAGTCCGATCAGAACGCCTGCCAGACGATGACTGTGCTCCACAAACCGATCAGTCCGTCCCTGCCGCAAATCCACCAGGAAGTTGTACAGCAACATGTTGTCGCCGTCGGACGTTGGCCAGTCGATAAATGCCATGCCCGCACCAAGCGTTGTCACCAGCGAACCAAGCCCGATCGGAGCCAGCGACACGATTGCCGTCACGAGCGCCAAGGCATGAATCACCTTCTGATCTCTGGTTCGATCCGCCATCCACGGCACCTGACGCCTTATTGGGTTTCCTGCTCCTTCGCAGTGACGGGATCTGGCTCGGCTTCCGGTTCCGGGACAGGTATTGGTGCTTTCGGCGGAGGCTCTGTCTGAGGCAGATAGTCCTCGTCCGACAGCGGTGATGAGTATTCGTACGGTCCACGATACACGACCGGCACTGTTTCGAAATTGCCATGCGGTGGCGGCGACGGAGCGGACCATTCCAGTCCGTTGGCCTTCCACGGATTCCTTCCACACTTCCGGCCAGCGAAGATGCTGATGAAGAAATTCGCCAGCAGAATGACCTGCGCCACACCCATGATGATGGCACAGATGGTGATGAACCGGTTCATCGGCATCAGGTGATCCATATACGGGTGAATGTACGGATCAGCGTATCGCCGTGGAAAACCGGCAATTCCCAGCAGGTGCATCGGGAAGAACGTGCCGTTGAAGCCGACGAAAGTCAGAAAGAAGTGCAGCTTCCCCGCCTTCTCGTTCATCATCCGACCGAACATCTTCGGGAACCAATTCTGAATGCCGGCAAAGCAGCCGAACAGCGTGGCCCCGAACAGCACATAATGAAAGTGCGCGACGATGAAGTACGTGTCGTGAAAGTAGATGTCAACCGGAACGGCGGCCATGAAGATGCCACTCAGGCCCCCGATGATGAACATCGACACGAACGCAACACAGTTAAGAGTCACCGTGTTGAATTCGACCTTGCCACCCCAGATCGTCCCGATCCAGTTAAAGACTTTCACCGCCGACGGCAGGGCGATCATCATCGTCGAAACCATGAACGTCATGCCCAGAGCGGGATTCATGCCGCTTATGAACATGTGGTGGCCCCAGACGATAAAGCCCAGACCGGCGATGGCGGCCATCGAGTAGACCATGGGCTTGTAACCGAAGATCGGCTTGCGAACGTGCGTCGCCAGCATGTCCGAGACCATTCCCATCGCGGGGAGCAGCATGATGTAGACGGCCGGGTGCGAGTAAAACCAGAACAGGTGCTGCCACAACAGCGGTTGACCGCCACCCTTCACGATCTCGACATCGTTCACATACAGGCCCGCTGGCACAAAGAACGTGAACCCCAGCTCCCGCTCCGCCACCAGCATGAATCCCGCGGCAGTTAGCACAGGCAAAGCAAATGCCTGCAGGATCGCGGTGATGAACATACTCCAAATCGTCAACGGCATGCGAAAGAGCGTCATGCCTGGAGCCCGCATATTGATGATGGTGGTCATGTAATTGACCGAACCCATCATCGATGACACACCGATCAACGTCAGGCCGATCAGCCACCATGTTTGCGCATTACCAGAACCCGGGGCTGCTTCGGCAATCGCTGAAAGAACGGGATAGACGGTCCAGCCCTGTGCCGGCGCACTGTTCACTCCTTCGGCGAAGCACATGGCAAAGCAGAAAATGGCTGGAACGAAGAACCAGTAACTCAACATGTTCAGCGTTGGGAATGCCATGTCGTCAGCGCCGATCATCAGCGGAATCAGGAAGTTCCCGAATGCACCGGCCAGAATCGGAATGATCACCAGGAAAATCATTACGGTGGCGTGCATGGTGAACAGCATGGTGTAGAACTCAGGCGACATCGCCCCGCCTTCACCTGAGAAAATCTGTTCACCCACAATCGGCAGACTTCGCCACGGCCACGCGAGTTGAAAGCGCACACCCAGAGCCAGGGACCCGCCGACCATCAGCATGAGCAGGGTCGTGATCAGGAACTGAATCCCAATGACCTTGTGGTCGGTCGAGAAAATGTACTTCTTATGGAAGGGAAGTTCGGGATGGCCGTGATGGTCATCTGCATTTTCGGAATGATCGCTCACCGTTCCGCCTCGCCTGGTTGGCTCATGTTTCCGCCGACGAATCGCCGACGGCACGCTGGATTTATTCGGACTCGGGTCGATATTCCACGACCTGGGCTCCGGTGTTTTCGGGTGCTGTTACACCGTCGTAATTCTGTTCCGCCTGCAGCGTTTCCAGATACTCCAAGTACTCCGAGTCTGTCTCAGCGAACACGCGACCCCGCATCTTATAGTGGCCCCAGCCGCAGAGTTCGGCACACAGAAGGTCGTATTCCCCGACTTCCTTCGCCTGAAACCAGATGGGAATCAGCTGCCCCGGAACAGCATCCTGTTTGACTCGAAGATCAGGAATGAAGAACGAATGCTGTACGTCCATCGTCCGCAGATAAATCTGTGAGTATCCCAGTACGGGAAAGTGCAGGTCGTTGACTGTGTACAGGTCGCCGTCCTGGGGGCCAGCGAGCCACGCCTTAACCTCGGCTTCCGATTTGAATTCCCGTCCAGGGGCCGGGTAACGAATCCGCCACTCAAACTGGCGCGCCGTAACTTCGGCGAGCAGTTTCGTTTCTGGAGGGAAGTGGCTGGACACGCGAAACTGCATCCACACATCCATCTGATACAGACTGATAAACAGCAGGATACCAGCGGGCGCGATGGACCAGAGGATTTCCAGGTTGTGATTTCCGTGGATGAACCAGCCTTTGGCGTTGTTCTGATCCTGAACTCCGCGCCACAGTGCATAACCAAGCGCGATATTCGTCCCGATGAACGTAATCGTGACAATCACAAGAATCAGATAGAACAGATTGTCGATCTGCTCTCCGAGTTTGCTCATCGACGGGCCGGGAAACCACCAGCCATTAGCCGGAGCCACAGCGCACCAGGCGATCGCCAGGATTGGCCAGCCAATGAAAAGTGTGAGCCAGAATTTATTCACAAAACCTCTCCCACGCAGAGCGGGCTGTCATCGACATCGTGTTATTCGATGCCATCATCAGAATTTGGTCAGAAAACTACTTATGTGTTGGGATACTTAGCACGTAATTCACCAGGTCCCACGTCTGATCGGGAGTCAGTGTGCCACCCGCTGGCGGCATCGGAGTGCCTTTGATTCCCGCGTTGATCCGCCGGTAGATATCAATCGGTCGACGTCCGCCACGGTAGATTCCCATCGTCAGATTACGGGGCTTAACCTTGTTGCCCCACGCATCAAACAGTCCTGGCTTCTCTGCGAGTTCTCCACTGGGCAGTTTTTGACGCAGCTCTGTTGAAGCTCCGTTTCCTCGACCTTTCTCGCCGTGGCAGGAGAAGCAGTTGGCAGACTTCCCCATGAACAGTTTTCGCCCTCTGGCGATCGACTCGGGTGAGTACGGTGTTCGTGGGAGGGCCTGTCCTACTGGTTTCTTTTCCGGGTTGTCCTTCAGATACACCGGAAACACGATCTGATCCTCTTGCTCGGCAAGAGCCCAGTCGTCGTTTAATTCATCTCCGGCGTTTTCAATGAACTCCGCCGCGCCCGCCGCCCAGGTCTCATTAAACTCACCTTTACCGGCCGGTTCTGCCTTCGAGTGGTCAAGATAGAATTCCACATAAAGCTTGCCTTCCATTTCGCCACGCATGGACAGCCATCGGACGTACTCCACGATGGCGCTCACTTCGTCATCAGGCAGCAGCATGAATGACGGCATGTACGTGCCCGGAGCACCCAGTTTGATAATCCGATACAGGTCATCACGGGAGGCGCGAGCATCTTTTTTTGTCGACGTAAACTTGAAGAGACCCTTGCGGTAGTCGCGTGGTCGAACATTAAAGTACTTCGCCGTCGGACCGTCACCGTCGCCACTGCTGCCATGGCAGTGGACACAATGCCGATGATACAGGTCTCGACCCCGCTGGAGTCCATCACCGATCACCTGAATCGAATCGCCCTCCTGGGCATCGATCGCAGCAGGTGCACCGTCTGCGTCAACGACTTGCAGAGTTTTCGTTTCGGGATCGTAAGAAGCCACACGATAAACGGCTGTCGGTTCTGCAGGGACAGATTCGGATTCATCACCGGCCGCGGCGCCCGGCTCGTTTTCTGCTGCAGGACTCTCTTCCGCGGGCGGCTCTTCCGCTGCAGCAGTGAAGATCACTGCCGAGCCCTGGAGACTCGCCAGTCGCGACTCCAGAGCCAGATCTGTCGAAGGCACGAGGCCGTCTCCTGCCAGTACGACCGAACCAGCACCAATTTGAAGAACCTTGGCAACGTCACCAGAGTAGGTCCCAAAATCAACGGGTAACTGTGGCCAGACCATAAAACTGGACGGAGTTCCGAATCCAGCCTCGAGTTCCTTGCTGAGAGCCTGACTCGCGTACGGGGCAAGACTGTCCGTATTGGCGCTCAGCTTGAACTGTGGTGCGCTTTGAGAATGACACCCGGCCAGGGCCAGTGCAGTCAACAGGCACAATGTACTGATTCGAGCTTTCACAGATTCGTCTCTTCAATCCACGTATGAGTTCTAGAGATCAAACTTTGACGCGGCATACTTCAGTTCTTCCGTCGTCACATCCGGGCCTGGCTTGACGACGACTTTCCATTTGGACTCAAGCATGCCGGTTTTCCCCGGCACCTTCTCATGCCAGACGCGGAACGAATGCTCTCCCGCTGGTAGATTCGAGATTTCAAATCGACCGTCCTTGTCCGTCACGGCAGCGTACGGGTGATCCACGACCAAGGCTCGGAATTCCATCCATCCGTGAATTGCGCAGGTTGCCTTGAATGGAGCCTTTTCCGTTTTCGCAAACGTCTTTATCGCGTTTGAACCCGGCGGCATGTTGTCATTCGACGGATCGTTACGGCTCGTAAGGAGCTGAATGTTGTGAGTGGCATTGTCGCCGTTCTTCAGCTCAACGGGCGCTCCAGCCCGCCAGATCAAAGCGTGTGGCGTGAAAACACAGCCCGCCTGATCAAGAACGGTTTGTTTTTCCGGAAGTTCAAAACCGCCTTCGGGTGGTTTGGGTGACTTGGCAAGGTAGATGAAGACGTTGGCGATGCCACCGTCTGGACTAACAACAAAGCTCTGGTCCGGAATCGCTCCGTCCTTCGCGCACACAGTTGGGTCGACCTTTGATGTACCCTTTGCGACAAGAGCGGCCAACGTTGGTCCGGCACCTTCTAGAACAACACGTCCGGTGAGAGTTCCAGGCGGCCCCTTGACGACATCCACTCCATCGCCGTCGTCAGGATCATCCACAGCATCCGGAACGACAGGCTCACCGCGCAACGACACCACACTTGGTGACGATGCTCCTCCGCCGGGATCGATCTTATTCATGTCGCAACCGATAGCTGCGGCCGCGATCGCGGCGAATACCACTGTGAGTCGTTTCATGGAGCTACCTCCGGCAAACGGGTTGTATCAGTTGGCGTTCGCCTGCGGAGCAGGTGCCGCGGGAGACGGAATCGGCTCCAGCGGTTGTACGTTGCGTTCCAGCAGGTGGTAGTAGTTCAACAGGGCATCACGTGAGCCAACCATCTGCTGTTTCGTGTTTCCGTCAAACAGATGATAGGACACGGTCGGCTTCTGATTGGCCGGGAAGTTCAACGGCATCTTGGTGTACGGCGTAATCCAGGCCGGATTCGATATCCAGACGGTCAGCCAGTCCGCACGCAGACGCTGACCAACCCGCTCCAGGTCCGGTGCATGAGTCACCTTGGTATCGCCGGGTTTGGCCACAAACTCACGACCACCAACAGCGTGACAACCGATGCAGTAAGTCGCGGTGAGCATCTTCCACGATTCCTGCAAGTAGTCGTTTTCCGCCGCTCGCTGCGGATGACCCACTTCGAACAATGCCTGTGCTTCGCTGAGATAGCCCGGCTCGGCCTGCGGTACTGCTTCGTATGGGTAGGGCGAATCATCGGCGGCGGCGAAGTAGTTGGCCAGAACACGTGCTTCGTCATCGCTCATGTTGAACCGCGGCATGCGGAGTCCTTTGAGCGTATGGCGAATCTGCTCTGGATCCTTCAGGAAGCGGAACAGCCAGTCGGTCTGAACTTTGTCGCCTTCCCGGAAGAGCGGAGGAGGTGCGGCATTCCAGCCATCAACAAACCTACTGGTTTCGAAGGCTTCACCCATAGCCCGATTGACCAGCCACTCGGCGTAGATTCCAGTCCGGGCGGCGGTGTATCCGGTATGTGCCAACTCAGACGCCAGCACATTGAGCTGCGAATTAGGCAGCTTCACGCCACCGGACTCTTCCGCACCCGGGCGAGTGAGGTCGTTGGGCTCCCACGACATAAACGTGTATTCCCAAGTGTCCGGCTCGTCCTCTTCGTAGAACGGCGAGTTGTCCGGAGTCATCCTCACCATGCCGCGAAACTTCACGGTCGGAAGTGTCTTCTCGACGATGTTTCCATCATCGTCCTCGGAATCCACTACGTGATGTCTTCCGGTGAAGGCGGGGACGGGCGGACGCATCCTGAGCAGCGTGTCGAGCCCGAGCTGGTTGAACTTCGCGTCGATCTCACTCGGTTCCACTCGGTCATCGCCTTCGTCGACAGCAAATTCGAGCGTATGCATGTCCGTCATATGGCAGGCAATGCAGTTGTACTTCCGCAGCAGAATTTCGCCCTGGTTGCGGTCTTCTGAGCGTCGATCGGGTGTGTAGATGTATTTCGCGGCCGGTGGCTCGGCGACAAGGCCGAGGACAAATGTGGCGATCGATTCGATCTGACCATCATCAATCGGAAACTTCGGCATCACCAGGCGTTCGAGGTATGTCTTTGTTTCCGTCTTCTCGAAGTCGTAGCTGCGAGGATCGCGGAGCTTTTGGAAGATGAAACCCGGACGTCCGTGGTGAATCAGGCTGTCGTAGAAGAATGCCGTTCGCATCGCCGAGTCACGTGCCTCACCCGGCTCAAGGACACCGGCCTTCTCTTGTTCGATTGTATCTTCGACGAAGTGCTGCGTGCTGGAGCCGTCGCGTTGACCGTGATGGTGCAGGTATTCATGGATGTGCTCGGGAGCCAGACGGGACGTGTCCTTGCGGCCCCAGTCCTGCAGCGTGGTGCCAATCGGTCGCGACTCACCAAACCCATTAATGTCGTGACAGCCGTAGCAGCCGTAGCGGGAAACACTGCGGCGACCCAGATACGTAAGTACGAGTTCGTCAAACTGCCCCTTCGTTGGTCGATCACCGGCAAACACCAGTTCGATTTCATCGCCCTTAATCTGATCCTTCGGATAGGGGTACTTCCATAGACCCTTCTGAATTTCGTCCTGCTCGCGTTCCGCCGCGTCGAGTTGTCTTTGAACACGAGCAGCCTCATCAGCGTCATCGGCTGCTGAACTGAGCTGTGTTCTCAACTCAGCAATTCTTGCCTCAGTTTCCTGAGCAAGTTCGGCTGTGTCGCCCCAGAAGATTTGGAATTGGCGTGCGGTCAGGGCTTTTCCTGACAAGTGCAATTCTGCCAGGTCCTTAACTTTCGCCGTGTCGTAGTCGACGGGTTTGAACTCTGCGGGACCGTCACCCGCGAGAAACGCAGCGATATCGGCCGCAGGGTCAATCGTACTGCCGTCTGCGCCCTCGTACGGTTCGAGAAACAGATTGGGCATCCGGCTGCGTGGATGGTGCCGCTGCGGATCGCGGATCCAAGTGTAAATCCAGTCCAGTCCAGCTTTACCAGGCAGCATTTTTTCCTGGGTCTTGATCAGGTTGGGACCGAAGTCGGCGGTTGCCCCACTGTAGGGATCACTGTCCGCGTCGCGGTAACTGTGACAGGCAAGGCAGCCGCGTTCAGCAAACAGTGTCTTGCCGCGGGCAGCGTCTGCCACATAGTCGGCGGCAGGGCTGTCCAGTTTAATGTCGGTGGTCTGTTTGATCAGGAACTGTGCAATGCCGGCAAGCTCCACCTTGGAGAGAGCCGTACCGTAGTGATCTTCGAGATTTGTCAGCCCGAAGAACTGCGGCATGCGGGTCGTCGCTCGAAATCGCTTCGGTTCTTCAGTCCAGTAGGACACGAAGTTCTGGCTGACCTTCTGCCCGATGTGTTTAAGACTCGGTCCAACCTTCCTCATCAGGCCTGCGACCAGGTTCGGATCAGCATCGTACTTGGGTTGCTCTTCTTTGGTTGGCTCAAGCCGCAGGTCCGGTCCGATGCGGTCCTCACCATCGTAGCCGTTGATCTCATGGCAACCGAAACAGCCATACTTGCGGATCAACTGCCAGCCTTCGTAGACATGCGGAGCCGTGGGACCAAACTTCGGATTCACACCCAGTTCGACCACCTGATGGTGGCACTTCAGGCAGGCCGATTCCCGCAGACGTTCCGGAAGCATCGGGTACTCCCAGAAGTGGTTGTAGAAGTAGCCGTATTCTTCATTCCATTCGTCGGACTCGACCGGACTGTTCGGTCCGTGCTGAGCGTTATGGAAGCTTGTTGCTGATCCGGTCCCGTCATGGCAAATCGTGCATCCGAAATCGTTCAGCGGATGCGGACTGGTCGCGGTCAGATAGACGTCCGGGCGAGGATGACTCGAGTAGGGATGTGGGAATTTGCCCTCGGCCACCCAATCCAGTGGTTCTTCCGACTCGGGTGTGCCATGCGGAAACGATGGGACATTTCCGGTGGCGAACTTTTCGATACCGACGTGGCAGGTGCGACAGCGATCAAATCTGGCGGTGCTCACCATGCCGAGCTTGATCATCAGATCCGGCAGCCAGTCCTGGACAGGCTTCTGGTGCGAGTTAAATCCATCGATAATGGGCAGGGTCATGGCATGCCGCTTGGCCCACTTAAGCAACCCCTCCGGCGCAATCTGGTCGAGAGCGTCGGTGATGCGCGTCACCTCTGCTGTGTGGGCAATTAATTCCGCGTCAAGTGCGTCCCTCGCTGCGGTCACCGTCGCCAGCTCAGCCAGTTTGGCATCGCGACTGGTCTCCAGGACTTCCCATTCTTTTTCGAGACCAATAACTTTGGCCTGCAAGTCGTCGAACTTGACCTTCAGCTCGTTCAAGCGGTCGTTCGACACAGCATCGCGAATGCCCAGGTCATAGTTGGCACGGGCGACGTCGCGAAAAGCACGGACCGAGCGGACCTCGCGACCTTTCAGGTCGAACAGACGCTCAAGCTCGTCCGCTTCCGGTCTGAGCCGGGCGTACTCTGCATTCTGTGTCACGAGTTCTTCGCCGAGACTCTTGATATCGTCTTCCAGAGTTTTCTTACGCGCCCCGTATTCTTCAGCCGCACCCAAGGCGCCTCCACGTTCCCGATTCAGTGTTTCGGCCTGCACGATGTTTCCGATGCGCTGATATTCGTGCCACTCGTCGTTGTGGTCTCTATACAGCATCAGCAGCGTGGACGCCGTGAAGGCGATCACTGAGTACAAGAAGACGCGGTGCATCTTCTTGATGTTGTATTTGAAGTCATCGTTTGCAGGCATTGTCGTCCAGACCTGTCAGTCGCCGGAAAGTTCCTGCCGCCCACTGCCCAACAAGGGAGCTCCGGTCAGCCATCGCAAAAAAACGTACGTCGCGTCAGTTGTCAGATATTGAAGAAGTACTCGGGGATACCCACGATGTATTTCAGGTTGAAGGCCCACCGCAGCGCCATTTTGGCCGGCAGAGCCGCCATCATCAGGACAAGGTTCGAGAACACCATGAACCGGAGAAATCCCATCCGGTAAGCGAATGTCTTGAAAACGGTAATTGCCATGATCGAAGGCATCAGAACCAGGTAACCCACAGTCGCAATAATGCCCGGCGCTTCACGCAGCAGGATCATGGCGAACTGCCATAGACCTGAGTCTGTGGCGGATGCTGAAGGCATTGACATGTTCAACCAGTAGAGCCAGAAGTACTCGGACAGGTTGACGTTGTTCAAGGCCTCAAGTTTGTGGACGTCCCAGTACTCGTAGATACCGAACACATTCCAGTTGGGGCCACGCAAAAACGTGCCGAGAATGATCATCCCCACCCACAGCGGCAGGAACCCAAACAGAAAGACGCTGACGGCAAACTTGCGTTCGTCGAATGTGTAATAGCCGCAGCCCTGTTTGTTGAAATCGATATACGGCAGAGCCATTAATCCGCCCAGAATCACGCTGGGGAATACAACACCAGCGAGCCACGGGTCGTAATAAACGAGCATTTCCTGCAGCCCGAGGAAGTACCACGGTGCTTTAGACGGGTTCGGCGTCTTGGCGGAAGACGCGGCTTCTTCAAGCGGTGCTTCCAGTCCGCATCCCCAGAAGAACAGGAACGCCGTCACCGCGATCATCACGATCAGCTCGGTGTAAACAAGGTCTGGCCAGACGAGGACTTTCTCGTTGTTCTCTGCCTCAACCGGTGGCAGACCCAAGGCCTTGCGTCGATCGTTTTCGTTCGCCTTGCTGAAGTACAGCCACGTAAAGAATCCAACGATAAACAGCATCGCGACGATCGGAACGTTGTCCGGTTTGCCGACGATCTGACGGAAGTCCCAGTCGGTCATGCTGAGTGACAGGAACAGCGTCCCCGCGTTGAGCATGAGCCAGCCGGCCGTCGGCGTCGCGAGGATGCGGCGATACCAGATGATCAGCCCGAATCCGCCGGAAGAAAACGCGAAGAAGTAGACAGCGTTGCCGGTCAAAGCATCAACGAAATGCTTGAACCAGTCCGGCAGGATGATCAGAAAGGATTCCGGATTGTTGTAACCGGTAAAGTGCGCGAACGTCACCATTGAAAGCACGGCCGTGTACACCCCCCACCACATCGCGATGGGAACATGCCCCAGCTCGGGAAAACGGTGTTCACCGTCCACCTTCAAGCTGCGGGCCGTCCACCAGATATTCATCAGGAGCTGGATCAAATAGAGCCAGCCCAATCCGAAGATTGTTGATGAAGTCAGGTTGGGATGTGGATCAAGAGGCATGTCGACCAGTCACACTGATGCCGGATGAGTTTCTGTGTTCTGTCGCGAGCCGGTTTGAGCGAACCCAGTATGAATGGGGTCTCGCACCTGCTCTCAAACCCGACAAGTCGGGTTACTACGAACCAACTACGAATTAGAGTGGCTGACTGATTCCGCCGTCTTTGCGGACTCGCCAGAAGTGAATTGCTATCAGCGTTGCCACCACAAGCGGGATCGCGACGCAGTGAAGAATGTAGAATCGATTGAGGGTCTCTTCGCCCACGATGCGCGCACCGAGCAACAGAAAGCGCGCATCGCTCCCACTGGTAATCAGGTCGTACCCGCCAACGTTGAGGAATTGAAAACCCGGACCTTCATGGCCAAGGAATGGCGTGGCACGGGCCATATTGGAACCGACAGTAATAGCCCAGATGGCCAACTGGTCCCATGGCAGCAGATAACCAGTGAAAGACAGCAGGAGCGTCAGTTTCAGCAGGATGACGCCAACGACCCAGTTGAACTCACGCGGCGGCTTGTACGATCCGGTCAGAAACACGCGGTACATGTGCAGCCACACCGTGATCACCATGGCATGCGCACCCCAGCGGTGCACTTCGCGCATGACTCCCAGCGTGCTCACATCGCGCAGGGCAAGAATATCGTTAAATGCCCACTCCAGCGTTGGCCGGTAGTAGAACATCAATAGAACGCCGGTGATCGTTTCGACGAGAAACAGAAAGAATGTGATACCGCCCATACACCACGTGTAAGACAGCGCAATACCGTTCTGCTTGATCGAGACCGGGTGCAGGTGCAGGAAGAAGTTTGTCAGCATCACAACGACACGATTCCGCCTGTCGTAAGGCGCGGGGTGCCGAAAGATACTCTTCCAGATCTGCGATTCGCGTATGTAGTCGCCAACAGACATGTGCTGCTCAACAGTTGTCAGTGTTCGGAGATCAGTAGTCCGAGATCAGTGTTGTCAGACCAGTGAGGCGTCGACGAACGATTTGCCGTCTTCCCACTGACCTTTCTCTTCCTGAAACTTCACGCTCTTGTCGACTTCGAGCGCTCCATCGGGAGCCAGACGCAGACCAACTCGCTCCAACGGTCGTGGAGCAGGTCCTTCGAAGTTAACGCCCGTGATATAAAAACCCGAGCCGTGGCACGGACATTTAAATTTCTGCTCACCCTCCAGCCAGCTCGGCGTGCAACCGAGATGCGTGCAGACAGAGGCGAGTGCGTAAATCAGACTCTGGCCTTTGTATTGATCTGTGTGAACGACCCAGATACCGCGCTTCGCGGTCCACTTGGTCGACACGCCCCCGAGCGGATAGTCAGACGGTGGTCCGATTTTGAATTGCGACGGTGGCTCGACCAGCACGTTCGGAAACATGAATCGAGCCAGTGCAAGCGTCCAGACGCCCGTCATCACCGTGAGGATTGTCCACGCCATTGCGAAGGGCGAGAGGATCATCCCCATCATGAAATTCCGCCGAGTTTCCTTTGGTTTGCCTGCCTTCGAAGGCCGAGTGGGAATCTTCAGCACTGGTTTGGCCGGCTTCGTCGGTTTGGCGGGGACTACGACCGCGACGGGTTCTATGTCGTCGTTGGCCTTCTTCCCGGCCTTCATCTGCGCCAGCATTTCGCTGACAGGCGGCAGATCGCCCGCAGGAATCTTCGCAGCGGCCTTCTTCGGCGTTTTCTTGCTGGCACCGCCCGCTGAGGGAGCTGCTGCCGCAGTGCCTGATCCGCCACGGATCATGTCGAGCGGACTGCCGCCGGATGCGGCAGGCTTCGCGGGTGCGGGTGTTGCTGCACCACCGGCTTTCGCGGCACGAATCATGTCCAGAGGACTGCCACCGGTCGCTGGTGGACTGGCCGGGGCAGAGGCTGCTGCCGCTCCACGGATCATGTCGAGTGGGCTGCCGCCGGTCGCTGCAGGCTTCACTGGGGCGGCTGCTTCAACTGGAGCGGTTGCCGCCTGCGGTTCTTCTGCAGGGGACGACTCAGCAGTGGGTTCCGGAGAACCACCGTCTCCTGACTCGCGGATCATCCGGATGATGTCTGCAGTGCTGGGCTTGTCTGCCATGATTCTGTTTCAGATTCCCAGGTGAGGTCTCAACAGGAACGGACGTGACAGCCTGAGATGTATTTCGAATCGACCAGCCACTGATTTGTGGCGATACGGGAAATGACTGAACGGCACACGACGAGATGCCTGGCCGTCTGAGTTGGGCGGGGATTGTGCCCATTCGATCGGCACGTGACAACCAACGCGAGCAGCCCAGCTTGTGATTTCTCAGAAAGCGGAAGTGCCTCTTGGCGTGGTTCCCGAGCGCGGGAAGGCACCAACGAAAAAAGGCGACTATTACCAGTCGCCTGTTCAATGCGATCACCGTGTCGAAGCCGATTCAGTTGGACTCGGCAGTCTCAGCAGTTTCGGTCGGTTCGATGTTGATGCGACGGCCTTTGCGGTCGAAATAAACCGTGCCGGCCTTCAGCGCAAAGAGCGTCCAGTCCCGTCCGGTGCCCACGTTCTTGCCGGGGTGCCACTTGGTGCCGCACTGACGGACGAGAATATTGCCAGCGATGACTGGCTCGCCGCCGAACTTCTTGATGCCCAGACGCTGGGCATTCGAGTCGCGACCGTTGCGGGTGGAGCCCTGACCTTTCTTATGTGCCATTGTTCCGTTTTCCTGCTGCTTCGTTGTTTGATGCCGAGCTTCGGCGGAGTCGTCGATTTGCGGGGCGGGACTGTAACAAATGGTCTGGACGCGTGCCAATCGACGAATCGGCATGGCGAACGACGTCAATGGCTCGCACGGGTCGGTTTGTGGGAAGCCGTCGCCGGCCCGACTATAAACCGTGATTCTGAATGAAACGACCTGACAGCCCCGAGGAACAACCCCGTGTCCGCAACTCTGAGCGAATTCACGAAGAGTCTGACTGTTGAAACTGCATTCACCGTGCTCGCCGTTGCGAAGCAGCTTAAGGCGGGCGGCAAAGACGTCGTCGAACTGGAGATTGGCGACAGCCCGTTCGATTCGACCGCCAACGCGAAGCTCAGCGGGACTCAGGCGATTGAGAATGGTGCGACGCATTACTGCCCCTCGCCCGGCATTCCCGAGTTTCGCGAAGCTGCCGCCGCGTTCGTTAAGAACGAATTCAACATCCCGGCGGAAGCGTCGAACGTCGTGGTTGGGCCGGGAGCGAAGGTCTTTGAGCAGTTCTTCTGTGAGGCATTCCTGAATCCCGGTGACGGTTGTCTGGTCTTCAGTCCGTATTTCCCGACCTATGTGCCGAACATCCTGCGTCGCGGGGCGCGGCCCGTGTTCGCTCCGCTTAAGCAGAGCAACGAGTTTCGGCCGACTGTTGCGGACATCGAGAAGTTCCTGGCAGACGACCCCTCGCCCAAGGCTGTTCTGCTGAATTCACCACACAATCCCACGGGCGGGATCACGACCGAGCAGGACCTGCGGGACATCGCCGATCTGATTCGCGGCAAGGACATCGCGGTCTTCAGCGACGAACCGTACTGCCACATGGTCTGGAAAGGCCGACATCACTCGCTCCTCGAGCAGCCGGGCATGATGGACCAGTGTGTGGCGGCGTACACCTTCAGCAAGTCGTACAGCATGAGTGGCTGGCGGCTGGGCTTTTCGGTCTCGTCGAACGAGATCAGCGACGCCATTGCGAAGATGGTCAACACGACGCTGTCCTGCACTCCGCCACTGGTGCAACTCGCGGGAACGGCCGCTCTGAAGCAGGATGGCGATGAACGCGATTCGGTGATGCAGAAGTTCCGTGAGAAAGTCGTCCTGCTGACCGAGGGGCTGAACCAGATCGAGGGCGTAACGACGCTCGATCCGACGGCGACCTTCTATGTGTTCCCGAACGTGGCTCCGATCTGCAACCGGCTGGGCATCACGAGTCACGGACTGGCTCTGTACCTGCTGGAAGGTGCGGATGACGGCTTCGGCGTGGCGTGTCTTGGCGGCGAGTGCTTTGGAGACGCGGGACACGGTTTCCTGCGGTTCAGTTGTGCCGAACCAAACGAGCGTCTGCAACAGGCGCTGGACTTCATCCCACAGGCAATCAGCCGGAATGATCGGATCCAGACGTACCTTGACGCACATCCGGAATTTCGGCTGGCGGCGCCCTACGACCTGGTTTGAACGGTATGTTGAGGTGCGACGTGGCCGCTTGCATCACGCGGGCTCGTTCTATCTACTGAGAGACCTCCGCGTTCCTCACTTTTCCCGCCTTATCCATCCTTCCTGTGGTCTTCCGCGATGGCTGATGACCTCGTCTTCATGATGGGGCAGTACGAGGCTCGCATCCCGGGCGATCGGCTGTTCTCAAAAAACCACCTCTGGCTGAAACCTGACGGAGACGAATTTCAGGTCGGATTCACGGCCTACTCCGTGCGGCTGCTGCAGGACGTCTTCTTTCTTGACTGGTCCATCGACCCGAATACGTCCGTCCGGGAGAAGCAGGAAATCGGTGAGATTGAAAGCTCAAAGGCGCTGTCGACGTTACATGTGCCGTTTGATGGCCGAGTGATCGATTTCAACGAACAGTTGCTGGATGATCCATCCGGCATCAACACCGACGGGTACGGAGACGGCTGGCTGTTCACGTTCGAAACGTCGGCCACTCCCATGAGTCCGGACGAATACCTGAAGCTGCTCGATGACGGCTGGGAGGACACCCAGCGAATGCTTAAAGGTCAGGTGAATTAGTCGCCGCAGCTTCTGTGGCGGCATTCATCAAAGTGCATGCGAATTTCCGCGGCCTGGTGAAGTCGGCTACGACGAAACGACTGTTGAAGAGTGACCTGCTGATTGCGGAACGTCTTCCGCAACTGGGCCCGGAGTCAGGACAATTCATGGCTGGACAGAAGAAACTGACCGTCATCATCTCGCAGCAGCAGGGTAAGAACCCCGCGAAGCGGCAGCTCGAGGAAGAGCTGGCCATGGCGCTGATGATGGACTCCGAGGTCGAGGTCTCGATCGTTCCGAATCTGTACGACCTCACGCCGGACCATTCCGGAACGCTGTTTCTTCGCTCGCTCCGCGGCGACGTCGTGGTTCTCAGTTGGCTGTTTCCGCGGGCCACGCAGTGGATTCTTGACCGCAGCGGAATCAAAGGCCGGGAAGGCACGGTTCTGCTGACATCCGATGACGAAGACGACGAGTCCGAAGAACGACCGGTCAACGATGAGTCGATCGGCGCCGTGGATGTGCCAGACCGGTTGATGTACAGCATCGATCTGAAAAGCTCGACGGATCCGCAGGAGTTCCTCGACGAGATTCGTCGCATCACCAGCGAAACGAGTCAGCAGACCGTTGATCTGATGAGCTGGATTCAGGGTGAACCGCGACAGGAGCAACTGGAGCGATACCTGAACCCACAGGCAATGATCGAAAGCGGCGACAACGGAAACAACGGTTCGGTGGCCGCCGCCGATGAGGAGAACGGCGAAAAGGTGCGGCGTCGCTGGTATCCGGTCATCGATTACAGTCGCTGCACGAACTGCATGGAGTGCATCGACTTCTGCCTGTTCGGCGTGTACGGCGTCGATGTGCTGGACCGCATCCTGGTCGAGAATCAGGACAGTTGTAAGAAAGGCTGCCCGGCCTGCAGCCGCGTGTGTCCGGAAAACGCCATCGTCTTTCCGCAGCACAAAACGCCCGGCATCGCTGGCGCCGCTGGTGAAGTGGCCGGCCTCAAGATCGACCTTTCGAAGCTGTTCGGCGGAGGCGACGCGCTCGACATGGCCGCCCGCGAACGTGATGTCGAACTGGTGCGTGATGGACGGGATGCCGTTGGCCTGAACGTCGGAGTCCGTAAACGCCAGCCGGCCGGTGTCTGCGAACGCGACGAACTCGACGACCTGATCGACGGGCTGGATGATCTGGACCTGTAGCTTCCCACCTCCACGTGCCGGCAGTATCGGAGGTCATGCAGATGAGGATGAAAACGGTTAGCGGACGGTTCGCGGGAGTGGCCTTTGCATGTGGCCTGTATGGCACGTCAAGTGTCTTTCGACGAACTCACGATCTGACATATCTCGTCGTTGGGTTTGTCGCCACCGTCGCCTTGGTTGTCTTCGGTTACTGGTTAGGCAGCAAGTTGTTCCCGGCAGGCTGAATTGCCTTGTCTCGTATTGCCGGTCAACGCATCTTGACCGCCTTGATCGGCCCGCGCTACAACGCCTTGCGGATGACCACATCGGTACAGCGAATGGACTCGCGCTATGCACATCTTCTTTTCAGTCGGCGAACCGAGCGGCGATCAGCATGCTGCTCTTCTGATGAGTGAACTGCAGCAGCGACAGCCGGGCGTGCGTGTGAGTGGCTTTGGCGGGCCGCTTATGGAGCAACACGGACTTGAGTCACTGCATCGACTCACAGACCTTGCCGTTATGGGCCTCACTCAGATCGCTCCGCTGCTGGGCAAGTTCTACCGTCTGGTCCAGCAGGCCGAACGCTTTCTGGCCAGCGAGAAGCCGGATGCCGTGGTGCTCATCGATTTTCCCGGCTTCAACTGGTGGATCGCAAAGAAGGCCAAAGCCCTTGGCATCCCGGTGTTCTATTACATGCCGCCGCAGCTTTGGGCATGGGCTCCCTGGCGGATCAAACGCGTCCAGCGATTCGTTGATTACGTGCTGAGCGGTCTGCCCTTCGAACGCGACTGGTACGAGCAACACGGAGTCAACGTCGACTACGTCGGGCACCCGTTCTTCGACGAGATTGCCAGTCACCCGCTCGACACACGCTTTGTTGATGCTTTCAGCAGCCGTTCGGCTCCCACTGTTGCAATCCTGCCGGGTTCGCGAACGCAGGAAGTGAATCGTAACTGGCCGATCATGCGCGACGTCATGCGTCGAGTTCATGCCCGGCATCCGAAGACGCACTTCCTGGTGGCCTGTTACCGAGATCATCACCGTCGCAAGTGCCTGTCCGATCTACTTGAGCACGCGCCGACGCTGCCCGTCAGCATTTATACGGGTAAGACATCCGAGATCATCGAGGTGGCTGACTGTGCGTTAATGGTCTCGGGCTCGGTCAGTCTGGAGATGATTGCTCGTCAGACTCCGGCAGCGGTTGTCTACCGCAGCGACTGGTTGATGTGGGTCACGGCGAAGCTGCTGGTGACCTGCAAATACATTTCGTTACCGAACCTGATCGCCGGTCGAGAGATCATGCCCGAGTTTCCGTGCGTGGGAAATCCCGGGCCTGTTGTAAACCGTCTGACCGACATCCTGGACCGCTGGCTGCGTCTGCCGGAAGAACGCCAGCGAGTCATGCAGGAACTCGATGCCTGCGCCGCCGGATTCCGAGAGACGGGAGCGACCGTCAGAACTGCCGAACTGATTCTGTCGCGAATCAGCGGGGCGGATGAACCGTCCGAAGTCGAAGCGTCCGAAACTCGGGCTGCATGAGTTTCGGTTGACCGGAACACTCTCGCTGCGGGTACGGTTCGCGAAGACGTGGTCGAACACATTGACATCGCCGCGCTATCGCTGGCAGCCGCGGGAATCGAAATTCCAAACTGGATGCAGGCCCGCGACATTCTTGTGACCGACTACACACCCCGTGAGTCCGTCTTCGCAGCCCGGGACCGCTGCGATGAAACGGTCGACCATATGCGTTCCGTGCGCACAAAGGACTTCAAGTACATTCGCAATTTCCTGCCCCAACGTCCGTACCTTCAGCCCTGCGTTTACAAGGATGCGAAGAACATTCTGGAGGCTCTGCGCGCGTGGCATCAGGCTGGCAAACTCAACTCGGTGCAGAGTCTGTTGTTCCGCGAAGTGCGACCACCAGAAGAACTGTACGACCTGCGAAACGATCCCCACGAGATTAACAATCTCTCTGACGACGCTGCGCATGCTGACGCGCTCAGGAAACTCCGCGGGCGACTCGACGCCTGGATGGACAAGACCGGTGACAAAGGACGCACACCTGAATCGGCCGAGATGCTTGACAGTGACATGGCGGTCTACGTCACGCGGCTCCGGTCCAGGGATCCGGCTCATGCGAAGATCATTGAAGACAACATCGCACTGATGAAGAAATGGGCATCCGAAGGTAAGTAAGGCGAGCGGCAGAGCCGCAGACAGACGACCTCGCGCCTCTGCGCGAGATTTCGAAAGCGCGCAATTCACGCGTTTTGACAATGAAAGGATCTACCGAGACTGTGCCTCAGACCGAGAGCGGACGCCGAAGCAAGGAACACTAATCCGCACTAATTGACGCTAATGATTCGCGTGACGACTGTCGCCCGGATTAGCGAAGATCAGTGTCGATTAGTGTTCCTTCATGTCCCGGGACGAAACTTGACTCAACTGCAACGTGGTTTGATGAAGAAGCGTAGCTACGCGGCTTCTGAGACAACCTAAGATGCCAGAGCCGCTGCGCGGCAGTCTGCTTTGAAGAGGCAGAAAGATGTGTCGGTTCAGGTCCTGTTCAAAGACCAGACGTCGCAGGTGCCAGTCGCCTGCTCTCGTGCTTTCTGGATCTTCTCGCTCATCTGGGACCAGCCGGCCCATGCGAACAAGACGACGATCGCGATCAGAAAGACCGTCGTCAGGGTGGTGTTACGACCTTCCTTCCCGACTCGCTTCGAGCTGCCATTCAGCATGATCAGGGCCACAGCCAGGATGGGCATGAATGCAGCGCCCACCACGGCGTAAGCCAGTTGGACATTCTCAAAACTTGCAAACAGACCTGCTGCGGGCACGGTTGCGATTGCATACAGCGAGTAGCGATACATCACGGATTCGCTGCTAACGCGGGGACGCTCAATATCGGTCTGCGGTGTTTCGCGGATCAGACTCCAGCAGTCCGCGAACAGATACGGCACGCTCTGCCAGACACCCAGCATGCTGCTGAAAACAGCGCCCCAGGCTCCCAGCAGAAATGCATACCGCGCGATCGGTCCGGCGGCTCCCAGTGATGTTTCCAGTTGATTTCCCAGCTCAACAACCAGGGTCGCTCCCTTCTTCGAGAAATCGACATCGAGCTGACTTCCGAGAATCACCATGCCGATTCCGAACAGCGCAGTCATGACATAACCAGTGCCCAGGTCGATTCGACAGGTCTTCAGTTCGTCGAGCCCGCTGCGACCTTCCTCGCGAATCCAGTAGCCATAACACAGCACAGTGACTGTCCCGCCAATTCCACCCATCAGCGCGACTGTCCACTTCACTCCGCCAGCGTCGAATTGTGGAATCGTCGGGATCACCAGCCCCTGAGCTACGGCCAGCCAGTCTGGACCAACCGCGATCGAAGTTGTAACAACGATGACGAACATGACCGCAATGCACACACTCATCAGTTTTTCGAACAGCCGGTAACCGCCAATCAGAACGAGTGCCAAAGCGATTGCGCTGTGGACGATCCCGAAAATCACTTTGTTGTGTTCGGCGTCGGCGTTCGGATTCAGCACAGCAACGAGCCCATGTGCGGCGACTCCACACGCGCTCATCAGTGCGGACCCGACGAAGAAGCTCCACACGCACAGGTAACCGAGAAAGATGCACAGCGTCACTCGCCCGAAATGCTTTGCTGTGCCTTCCAGTACCGTCGTGCCGGTGGCCAGTTGCCATCGCGCCAGACCTTCGTTGAGTACGAACTTAATCAGCGCACCAAGCAACACAGCCCACAACACCGCGACACCGAGTTTCGCTCCGGTAAACGCTCCGGTGGCGAGATCCCCTGCCCCGACACCGGTCGCTGCGACGAGCAGACCTGGCCCGATCATGGCCAGCAGGAGGCCGGGTTTCTTTTGGGGAGATGCCTCGGGTGCACTCATGGGGGTTTGCCGGAAACGCCGATTGCTGCGGACATTGCAAATTGCAAAGTTCAAAATGCAAATTGATGTGGTGGGTCGATTTACAGGCTGCCGAGAAACGCGAGCAGTTGTTGGATTTCCTGAGGGCTCAGTGTTGCTTTGAGTTGATGGCCGAACTCATGCACGACTGCATCCAGTGACTTAGCTCGACCGTCGTGGAATAACCGGTCACGCTGGCTTACGCCCAGCAGCGACGGCGGATTGAACTCATTCAACCCCGTTTCGTCAGTCAGGCCGACGTCGAAACTGCCGGTCGTGGTGAATTGGCCTGGCTGATGGCAGCGCACGCATCCGGACTGATTGAACACTCGCCGTCCGGCAGCGATAAGACTGTTGCTCTGCTCCTCGCGTGCGTCGGACACCGACGGCGGCGGATCGAGAGTTGAGAGATAGGCCCCGATGTCGGTCACTGTCTGCTCATTCAGATTCTCGACGTGCATCGTCGAATGCAGCGATTTGCGGACCTGATCGTCAAGCAGCATCTTTGATCCGTCCCAGCCCCACGGGACAGTCCAGGCCGATCCCAACAGCGACGGAACGCGTTTGGCGTTGCCGTATCTGCCATCGCCGAGTGTGTCGGCCAAGCGGTTGTTTGTGTGATTGTCGGTATGGCAACTGTGACAACTCATCCAGCGATGATGCGACAGGTCGGCATTGAAGAATGCCTGTTCGCCGCGCTCCACGGGTCCCGTTGTCGGTGTCGGGCCGAGCGAGATCGATTCGAGGCAGTGGAGTGAATCGAGGTCGACCACCGTGATCGAATCATCCAGCGAGTTCACCACGTAGGCTCGTCTGTGCGTCTCGTCGACGGCGATGGCGACAGGACGGGGGCCGGTGACCACGCGGCGTTCGCGGACGCCGACACGGTCAATCAACGCCAGCTCGCCGGTACCCGCCAGAGTCACCAGCAATCGGTCGCTGGTGATGGCAATCGCATCAGGATCGCCAGCACCACGGCCCGGTTCGCCCACTTCGGTTCGTCTCGCGATCTGCTTCAGGTCCGCGCCGTCGTCCAGGAGAGCAGTCACCGGTAACGCCGTGAGTCGGTTCTCCAGCAGGATGCCCCAGTGAATGTGCTCACGCTCAGTCCGCCCTTTTGGATGCAGGATCTGGTGCGTGAGCCACACATCGCCATTGCCGTCTAATGCGACGTCACGAATGTTGTGCGCGGCCAGTTCACGTACGGATCGGATTCGTCCGGAAACCGTATCGACGACGACCAGTCGGCCGCCAAAGGCATCTGTCACCAGGACATTCGAATCGTCCAGAAACGCAACGCGTCGCGGCGCACATGGCAGATCGACCGTGCGCGTCGCACCGAATGCCGAATCCGGGTCGGCCGCGAAGTCGACTTCGATCAAAGTCAGACGCCGGGACCACAGCGACGCCACGCAGCACAACTGTCCTGTCGGGCTTATGGCAGCATCGACCGGGTACTTTGCAACGGCGATACGGTTGGCAACTTTGACTGTGTCCGAGGTGGGTTGCAGCAGAATGAGTTCGTGTTCGCCGAAGTCCGACGCGAGCACCAGCGAGCCACCCGGCACGGTGCAGAGATCGGAAATCTCTCCCCCCAGACTGACCTCATGAACGGACTGGCCGTCTCTGGAAATGAGCGACACGGAACCACAACGATTTCCGACGATCAGCGGCCCGTCTTCGCCGATCAGGACTGCGGTCACGGGACGCCGTTTGTGCGGCTCGACGTTATCGCCGGCAAAGATGGAACTGGCCAGCAGGAAGGCACACGACATGGCCGACAGCGGACGATGCGATGTGATCCCGAACATTCTCGTGGTCAGTTGTCGGCACATGGAGCACAGTCCTGGTTAGCCGTCAGGATTCTCAGTCGATTGATTGTGGCCTATTGTGTCGCCGTCGGCCATGTGCATCGCATGAACCGCACTCCGAGCCCGTGATCAGCGAGGACGCACTTCATGTCGGAACAGACGCCGACGTCGCAGCGGCCCACAAATTATCGCTGGGTCGTCTTCGCGATGGCTTCGGGCACGTCCTGGCTGATGTACCTGCACCGGTACACGTTCTCGTTGATCAAACCCGACCTGGAGGAGGAATGGGGACTGGAGAACGATGAGCTGGGACTGCTCGACAGTGCGTTCTCGCTGACATATTCGCTGTGTCAGACACCGCTGGGGATTCTCGGCGACATCGCCGGAGTGCATCTTGTTCTGACCGGGATGATCATTGTCTGGTCGATCGGTCTGGCCATGCACGCATGGGCTCCGTCGGAACACGAGATGTGGTACGCCCGAGCTACGTTCGGAATGGGCCAGTCCGGCGTCTATGCCAATCTCAGTCGGCTTTCGCGCACATGGTTTCCGGCGTCAATCCGGACAACGCTGCAGGGTTGGATGGGCACTTTCTTCGGCCGCATGGGTGGGTTTTGCGGGTACATGCTGGTGGGCGGCGTGATGCTCGGCATGCTCGGGCTTAAGTGGCGACCTGTGCTCTATGGCCTGGCTGGTATCGGGATCGCGCACGGGATCGTGTTCCTCCTTCTGTTCAGGAATAAACCGTCCCGTCACTCGGCTGTCAACGAAGCGGAAGCGCGGCTGATCGAAGAGCCCGAGGACGATCAACCGGCCGCGCCAAAACGCATGTCGTATCGAGAAGTCCTCAGTCGGATGAGCCCGCGATCCATCTTCAACGTCGCGTGCCTCAATGTGCAGACGATTCTCAGTACGCTGGCGGACAACATTTACTCGGCGTGGATCCCGTTGTTTCTATTCCAGGTCCACAATCTGGGGGCCAGGGAGCGGGGCATCTATTCGGCGCTACCTTTGCTCGGTGGAGCGTGCGGCGGGGTCATGGGCGGGTGGCTGAACGACTTCCTCATTCGCCGCACAGGCAATCGACGCTGGGCACGATCAGTCGTTGGGCTGGCGGGCAAGGGGATCGCTGGCGTTCTGTTGTTTGCCTCACTGCTCGTCTATCACGATCCGAGGCTCTTCTGCTGCATGCTGATCGTTGTGAAATTCTTCGCGGACTGGAGTCTCCCGTCGACGTGGGGCACGACGGTCGACATCGGCGGCAAAGCTTCCGCGACAGTATTCGCCTGGAACAACTCGATCGCCGGAATCGGATCGATTCTGGCTCCCATCCTCTACGGAAACGTTTCGAAACACTTTGACTGGTCGTGGGTGTTCGTCACGGGAGCCGTCGCCTACATCCTGTGCGCGTTGAGCTGGCTGGCCGTCGACTGCACGATTCCAATCATTCGCGAGTCGGATACGCAGGAGTGACGCGGAATCAAAGCAAGTTGGGCCATCACCCGCCGCTGACTGGCGGGAAACAGGTGACCTGGTTTGACGCCTCAAGCACAGTCGCGTCGTCGGCGTAGTCGGTGCCGATCGCGACATGCAGGTGCGCGACGATGGGACTCAGTGCTGGATGCTGGCTGGCCAATGCCGTTTTCAGGTCACTGACAGTAGCGCCATCCGCCAGTTCCACAGCCACCGTGTCCGCGCCGGCAAGGTCACGGGCCCGAGCGAACAGTCTTACGTCCAGTTGCATCAGTTGCCTGTCTACGAGGCCGGGGTGTCGTACGGTTTGTCGTCTTCGTCCAGCGGAATGTCCTTCGCCTTGTATCGCCGGATTTTTTCGCCTTTATCTTCCAGTAGCGATAGCTCGCCGGTGGATTCATCGTAGCCAATCATCTGCCAGGCGGGCAGCGGGGCGAACGTGATGTGCGCCTGCCGGACGGTCTGCGAAAACTCAGCGAATGTCGGATTACGACCGCCGTTGAGTTCCCGCTGCAAACGGATCTGACTCTGCAACATCGTGATCATGACGTCGGAGCCCATATCGAAAAGTTTCCGTGGAGTGCCAGCGCCATCGGGATTCAGACCCGAGGCCACTTTGATCACCTTGGGTTTCTCCAGAGCGACCCGTGTATCGACCAGCTTGGCTTTGGATGTGCCGAACGGGACCGCGCCGGGAATCGCTGTGGACTTTGCCGCCGCAGTCGGAGCAGGTTTCCCGGTCGCGTCCGGTTTCGGAGCCGGGTCAGCCGAACAGCCACTCAACAACATCAGCAGCCCGGCGCAGGTCAGTTTGACAATTTGCATGGCAATCTCCCGGGAAGCCTGGATAGTTCGAATGTTCCGCGACCGCGGAGTCTATCGAGACAAGCGCCGGACCACGAATTGATGAGGCCGGCCGATGGAACGAGCGACATTCGTTCTTGAACGCGTGCGTGAGTCGCAATTTCTGATGACGCGATTCGTGAGTTGCCGTTCATTTCGATCAAGTCGAAGCGGGGCGCTTTCTCATCATCTGTGCTGCTGCAAGTTTCGATTGAAGTCAAGAATCTGCCGCAGCTTTGTAGCTTGGGCGATCGCAGGATTGGGCTTGCCGCTGAGTCTCGCGCGTTGCCGTTCGCTCAGAGAAATCTGTGGAATGATCGCAGGAAGCAGGGCGAACTCGCGGTCGTTCAAAACCGGAAATGGATCGGCCGCCAGGAGCCGCCTGATGAATTCCTCGTTGGTTTCGATTGAACGCGTCGATGAAACTGGCCCCGCCGCATTTGACGCGACTTGTGGCGACGGGGCTACTGAGGGTTCGAAGTGGAGAGCATTCTCAGACGTTGCACGATGAGTGCGGAAATCTCAGTCGCCGGGTGGCCCTGGCCGTCCACGTAACCATCCACAGAGAAGACCCCGTCCACGCTGCCGTCGTCCACTCGGATGAACATGATTTCGTCGTCGCGGCGTTTCTTAATCAGATCGCGAATGGCCCGCGCTTCGAGGTGGCACCATTCCTTGTTGTTGTAGTCCTCGCACAGGAAGACCACGATCAGCTCGGTGTCGTCGTGGTAAATCTTCTGCAGGTACGTATCGAGATTCGGACGAGCTAGCTCAGCTTCGTAGAACCGGTCGTAAAAGACCTTTTCCCGGGTGAGTTGTGCTTCCAGATCGATTGCGATCGCCTCGACAAAGCGACGATGTTCGCCTGGGAATGACAGAGCGACGTCGAACCGTTTTGACATTTGAGAATCCTCCGGAGCGAAACTCGTCAGGAGTTTCGGTGCAGTTGTATCTGAGTCCGTCGCGTGTTCCTGCGTTGGGCTGAAAGTCTTCGCGACTTTCGCTACTGCGTATCTCGTGAGCTGTCCCTGCTCCAGAGCCGTGAGTACTCGGTGAGTCTCCTCCGCGCGGTGGTTGTAGTGCCGGCGGGTTTTCGGGTGGCGGAAGTTGGCGTTCTTTCGCGCCGGGTCGCGGAGGGGACGCCACAAATCCAACGACTCGGTGAGGCAGGCTTCGGCTTGATCGACCAGTTCGCCGACATTGGCCGGAAGCTGGTCGCGGGTTTTCGGATCGAACTGCGATTCGCCGAGTTCCTGGGCGGCCAGCAGCAGCAGGGCTTCGGCTCGGAGCTGGATGCCCTCGGGGATGGGCCAGGCGTAGCCGCAGGCGGGATCGTTCGCGGCGAGCAGTTCGGGTTCGCCGGTCTGGGCGTTCGCGGGGCGGGATTCGTCCAGAGCGGTGCGGAGCGCGGCGAGGGCCTCGGACGGGCTGCCTTGCAGCAGCGTCAGCCGGGCGACTTCGAGCTGCAGGTCGATGTGGAAGAGGCTGAAGCCGCAGGCGCGGGCGATCTTCAGGCCCTCGTCGAGTGCGGACTGAGCTGCGGAAAGCGGTAGCGTCAGATGACCTCCCCCCACCGACCCCGTGTCGGTGGATCTATGACCTGCAGCTACTTCTGGCCCAACTTCTCCGTAATCGTTGGCGTCCTCATTGGCCGTGTAGCTGCCGGTCATGTTTCCACCGACACGGGGTCGGTGGGGGGAGGTCGTGGCGTGGGCGAGTTCGATGCGGGCTTGGACGAGGGCGGACCAGCAGAGCACTTCTTTCGCGTCGCGGGCCAGTGCCCAGTCCCGAGCCGCGTGACTCAGCCGCTCCGCCGCAGACACGTCGCCCGAGGCGAGCTGCAGCTCGGCGAGTATGAGCCGGCATTTCGGTTCGAAGATGTTCCCAGCACCCACTAGGCCACGACAAATCTCCTGATTCGTCTCGGTCAGTCGCTGCGATTCATCGCGTTGGCCCAGTTGGGCGAGCAGTTGGGTGTGCCAGATGCCGTAAATGCTGTAGAGCGGGTGTTTGTCGTCGCCCTCGACTTTGACCTGCCAGTCGAGGGCTTCGCGGAAGTCGGCCAGGGCGGCCGCAACCTCGCCCCGCAGCGTGTGGACCTGGCCGCGATAGGCGTACGAGCATTTTCGTGAATGCGCACCGTCGGCGATTTCGGCCAGTCGCAAAGCTTCTTCAGAAGGATGAAGGCGGAAAGATGAAGGCGGAAGGGAAGGGTCGCCCGGTGCATCCTTCATCCTTCCGCCTGCTACCTTCCCTGCCAGCAGCCGCACGTCGCACAGGTTCTGGTTGCCGATCGACGCGTCATTCCAATTCTCCTGCTGCATCCGCATCTCGATATTGAGTTCGTAGCAGTGTGCGGCGGCTTCGAGGCGGCCGAGATCGCTTAGATACAGAGCCCAGTCGTTGAGGAAGGTCGCCTGGTCGCTTTCAGACAGTTGAAGGTAACGGCGCTGGCGAGTAGCCGGTCCAAGGCCGTCGATGCCGCCACCCTCTCCCCGACCCTCTCCCTCAAGGGAGAGGGAGCCAATCGTCTCCGGCGGCTGGCCGCCCGCAAACGCCCGGCAGAGCCGCTCGCCCCGCTCGTACGCTCCCAGTCGGTGTCCAAGGTTTCTGTAGCCACCGATCCGGTTTTGGTGAACGTCCCAGGCTTCCTGGACGTGGCCGGACTGGAGCGTGTGGTGGACGATCTCTTCCAGCAGGTCGAGCGTCGCGGGGTCGGACGGATTCTCGCCCGGCGAGTCGCCCAGGGCCGCGGACAGGCCGGCGCGTGCAGCCTCGTGGCCGGCGGTGCGGTCGGACTCGCCGATGCCCGACAGGAAACCGTCACGTACTGCCGGATGAATGGAGAAGAGTGCGGAATTCGGAGTGCGGAGTGCGGAGTTGTTGTCGTCGTCCATTCCGCACTCCGCATTCCCCACTCCGCACTCGACCAGCTTCATCGCTACCAGGCGGTCGAGCGTCTGCTGAAGCTGGTCCGCGGTCAGCGCGGCGAAGGCCGGGCCGGCGACTTTGCGTGTCGACTCGTCGTCGCCGGTGAAGATCGAGGTCAGCGTGGCGGCGTCTACTCCCAGACGGAACAGACACAACCGCTGCAGCAATGCCAGCGTCGCCGGTTCCTGCTCACGCAGCGTCTCCTGATACCGCTCGGCCACGCGCGCAAAACGACGCTCCTGCTCGATCACCGCCTTGCGACGCGGATGCAGACGCACGTCGATGTCCGACAGATCGATCGCGCCCAGCGGAGGCAGCATTGAGACGTCGCCGTCGCAGAACTCGCCGATGTAGCCGCCGATCAGGTCCACCGTCAGCGCGTGGCGGCCATGCTCTTCGGCCAGGCGTTTGAGCACGTCATCGTCCGGCTCTTTCACGCTGCGAGCCCGCAGCAATTCGACGCACGTCCGCGCGTCGAGTTGTTCGACAAACTCCCGCCAATAGTACGAGACGCGGTACGCCGCTGGATCGTAGAGGTCGAACCGCGTCGTGACGACGACGGCCAGGCGTCCGAAGCGGCCTTCGGCAGTGTCGAGCAACAGGTTCCGCAACCGACCATCGAAGATGTGCCCGTACATCCCGGTTCGCTGCCCGTCGTCCTGCACTTTTTCCAGGCCGTCGAGCACCAGCAGCGTGCGAACGCGGCGCCTCGCCAGGTTCTGCAGCCACTGGAACAGGTGAGCGATCGAGAGTTTTTCCTGGTGGCTTCCAGCCGCCACGTCTGAATCCCGGCGGCTGGAAGCCACCGATACGGGGAGGCCGTCCGGGTCGACGCGTTCCAGCCAGGCGGCGAGTTCCACGAAGAAGCTGTCTTCGTTGGGGACGTCGTAGAACGAGAAGACGAACGGATCGACGGTTTCCGGCAGGTCAGTGCGTCGCTCCGGAGCCTGTGTCGGGTCGAGCGATTCGGGCGAGCCACCCGGGACGATCTGCAGGAACCGATCGATAATGGCTGTCTTGCCCGCTCCGCCGATGCCGACCAGCCCATACAGCCCGCCGCCGATCTGGTGCCACCACTCACACAGATGTTCGAGTTCCGGTCGATCCTGCCAGTCGCGGGCTCGGAGCAGATGGTGATTTCGATCGGGGCTCGACATGCTGGCTCGTCACCGGGGATTTTCGACATTCGAGGCACGACCGTCGTGGAATACGTCTCCTGTTCAGACGAGCGGTTGTGCAAATCAGGGCATCAGTATGTCCGCTGCCGATGTCGCCAACAAACGATCCAGGCCGGCGGGTCTGATGAAACAGTCCGGAGGGCAATCCGTACGTGGAGAGATTCGTGCCTCGTCCTCGCCTAAACTGCTCGACGGCGCTTGACATTTTCAGCGAGACCTGGTCTCCTATTTCACCAATCGCAGGACGCCGATGCGTTCTCGACCCCTCCCTGCCGTCCCCCGGCAAACGACTTCGGGCTCCCATCGCTGGGTTTCAGCGATTGCGATACTCACTCCACTGAATTCTCTCCTGTTTGAGAAGCTCCCTTTTTGCCTGCCTGTCAGGCATTCTGTGCCTATACCTCAATCGAGCTCGTGCCGACCATCAAAGGAGATGACGGATGCTTAACGGAACAAGTCGACGTGGCTTTCTTCAAGCCGGCTTCTGTGGGGGTGTTGGACTGTCCCTCGCCGACTACTTTGCTGCCCAGAAGGCTCAGGCCGATCTCAAGGACTACCAGCACTTTGACGGCACAGCAAAGAATGTGATCTTCATCTACCTGCCCGGTGGATGTGCGCATCAGGAGACATGGGATCCCAAGCCATTCGCTCCTATTGAATACCGTGGTCCGATGAACTCGATCACGACGAATGTCGATGGCATTCGCATCAACGAGACGCTGAAGCAGACCGCCAAGGTCATGGACAAGATCACGATCTGCCGGTCGATGACGCATGGCGAAGCCGCTCACGAGCGTGGCACGCACAATATGTTCACGGGCTACCGGCCAAGTCCGGCACTGAAATTCCCGAGCATGGGCAGTGTCATTGCTCACGAACTCGGACCGCGGAAAGACCTGCCGCCTTACGTCTGTGTGCCGAATCAGCCCAACGAGTTCGCCGGCACCGGCTACCTCAGCTCGTCCTATGCCCCATTCAGCCTGGGTGCTGATCCGGCAGCGAAGGGCTTCAAGGTTCGCGATCTGAACCTTCCGGGCGGTGTCGACGACAGTCGGTTTACGACACGTCGGAACATCCTGGACCGGGTCAACGAGCATTTCCTGGCGAAGGAAAAGTCGGACAACCTCGACGCGTTGAACAGTTTCTATGGTCGTGCGTACAGTCTGATTGGCTCGCCCGCCGCCCGCGAGGCCTTCAACATCGATGCGGAACCAGCGGCTCTGCGTGATCGCTACGGTCGTAATGCAGCCGGTCAGCGCATGCTGATGGCCCGTCGCCTTGTGGAAGCTGGCGTCCGCTTTGTGACGCTGACTTACGGCGGCTGGGACATGCACAGCAACATCAACAACTCGATCAAGAGCCAGGTGCCTGCGCTCGATCAGGGATTTGCGACACTCATCAGTGACCTGAGCGAACGGGGCCTGCTGGATGAGACGCTCATCTGCATCGCGTCCGAGTTCGGTCGCACCCCGAAAATCAACGGGACTGCCGGCCGGGATCACTGGCCGAAGGTGTTTAGTGTCATCATGGCCGGTGGTGGAGCAAAGGGCGGACACGTCTTCGGCTCCTCGAATGCAACTGGCAGCGAGCCCGAAGAAGACCCGCTGTCGGTGGTCGACTGGGCCACCACGATTTACCACACGATTGGTATCGTCGCCGACAAGGAGCTGATGGCTCCGGGCGACCGTCCCATCGAGATCGTGGATGGCGGCAAGGTACGCAAGGAACTGCTGGCCTGACCCAAGAGTCTTCACGGGCAGGCCGCGCTCCCCTCAGCGGCCTGCCCGTTTTTTTCTGCACTGACTGCAGTCATTGAATCCGCTCGCAACAACCTCCATCAGACACGGGAGTTGTGTTTTTGAGCGTGCTCTGGCAGGCGACCCGCAGCTGCGTCTGGCTGGTGACGTCGTCCGCAACCTGAGTTGAGTTCGCTGGTGTCTGAATCGTGACTGTCTCTCGACCTTGTTCAGCCTTCGCTTATCGGGGATCCCACATGTCCGCACTGCGAACGATTCGCTCGTTGCTGGCCAGCGTACTCATCCTTTCAACCGCCACGGTCTTCGCGGCTTCTCCCCGGCTGAGCATCATCATGCCCCGCGGTGGACAGCGAGGTCAGGACGTTGAATTCACGTTCAGCGGAAGCCTGCTTGCCGACGTGGAGGAGATCTTCTTCTACGAGCCTGGGTTCGAAGTGAAGAACATCGAGGCGGTCAACGGAAACTCATTCAAAGCGACCGTAGCGATTGCCCCCAACGCTCGACTGGGCGAACACATCGCTCAGGTGCGCACGAAGAGTGGCATTTCGGACTTTCGCACGCTGTACGTCGGCAACCTGCCGGACGTGGCCGAGAAGGAGCCGAATACCCAATTCGAAGAAGCTCAGCCGATTCCAATGAACGTCACGGTGACGGGCGTCGTGCAGAACGAAGACGTCGACTATTACGTTGTCGAAGCAAAGAAGGGCGACCGGATTGCAGTTGAAGTCGAAGCCATTCGCCTCGGGAACACGCTGTTTGATGTCTATGCCGCGATTCTCGATAGCAAGCGGTTTGAGATGTCGGCCGAAGACGATTCCCCGCTGGTGATTCAGGATGTTGTGTGTACCGCGGTCGCTCCAGAGGACGGTAAGTACTACATCGAAGTCCGCGAAAGTTCATACGCGGGCAACGGTAACTGCCGTTATCGGCTGCACGTTGGAAACTTCCCGCGACCCATTGCCGTGTACCCCGCTGGCGGCAAGATTGGCGAAGAAGTGGAAGTGAAGTTCCTCGGCGACGCGGCCGGTGACTTCGCTCAGAAGTTCAAGCTGCCCGAGCAGGCCATTCCAGAGTACGGGTTGTTTGCAGGAACGGCTGCGAGTTCCGCTCCGTCGTGGAACCCGTTTCGGCTGTCAGATGTTCCGAACGCACTTGAAGTCGAACCGAACAACACTCGAGAGCAGGCCACACCTGTCGAATTTCCGACTGTTTTTAACGGCATCCTGCAGGAAACCGGTGACCAGGACTTCTTCAAGTTCACGGCGAAGAAAGGTCAGCAACTGAACGTCGAGTGTTACGGCCGCCGAATTCGGTCGGCAATTGATCCGTTCATGTACCTTTACAACGCCACGGGCGGCCAGATCGCCGCGAATGATGATTCGCGCGGCCCGGACAGTTATTTCCGGTTCAATGTGCCGGCCGATGGTGAGTACTACCTGATGGTTCGCGACCATCTGATGCGTGGCGGACCGGGTTTCGTTTATCGCGTCGAATTCCAGCCCGTCCAACCGGTACTGACGCTTTCAATTCCACGCGTCGAGCGGTACGGCCAGTACCGGCAACAAATCTACGTCGCCCGTGGCAATCGTTTTGCAACGCTGATTAATGCCAGTCGTGGAAACTTTGGTGGTCCGCTGGTGCTCACTCCGGAGAATCTTCCTGAGGGCATCACGATGCACGCGGAACCGATGCCAGCCAACCTCAGCACCATGCCGGTTGTGTTTGAAGCCGCGGCCGATGCTCCCTTGAACGGACTGCTGGTGAACTTCCTGGGCAAACATCAGGAGAACCCCGCCATCGGCGGCGGGTTCAGCAACACGTCCGACTTCATCGTGGCCAATCCCGGCCAGTCACGCTACTACACCAAGACGGTGAAACGTCTGCCAATCGCAGTCGTCGACGAACTTCCCTTCAGTATTGATATTCAGATCCCGAAGGTGCCCGTCGCACGCAACGGTTCTATGAATTTGAAGATTGTTGCGACCCGCAAGGCCGACTTTAAAGCTCCGATCACGGTTCAGTTTCCATTCCGTCCGCCAGGGATCAGTGCAGCCAGTTCGGTCACAATAGCCGCGGATAAGACCGAGGCGAATTATCCGATCAACGCCAATGGAAGCGCCGCAATCGGTACCTGGAAGGTCTTCGCCATTGGTTGGGCAAACGTCGGCGGCAACGCCTTTTCCTCGTCACGGCTGTGCCCGTTGGAGATTTCAGAACCATTCGTGACGTTTGCAATCGACCGGACTGCCTGTGAACAGGGCCAGAATACGGAACTCGTTTGCAAACTGGCTCAGACCAAAGAGTTCCCGGGTGAAGCAATTGCCCGCATCTACGGGCTGCCCAGCAAAGTCACGACGACGGAGCTGAAGTTCACGAAAGACAGCACGGAACTGGTCTTCCCCGTTACGACTGACAAGGCCAGTCCGGCCGGCCGGCACAAGAGCGTGTTCTGCCAGATCACGATCACGATGAACGGTGAACCGATCGTGCATAACGTGGGCGGTACGGAATTGCGTATCGACAAGCCGCTGCCGCCGAAGGTTGCCCCCAAGCCGATGCCAAAACCAGCGGCTGTCGCGGCGGCCCCGAAACCGATGCCCAAACCGCAGCCGAAGCCTGAACGTCGTTTGACCCGCCTCGAGCAACTGCGTCTCGACAAAGCGAATGCTCGGAAGGCCGCGGCAGGTGGGGGCGGAGAATAGTTTTATCGCAGCTAACATCGCGCGTTTACCGTGCTGCGAACTATCGAATTACATTCGTATGAGTTGCTGCTGACTGAAGACGACCTTTGACAGCAAACAGGAAGTGAAGGAACAAATTATGACAATGTGTCGATCATTCAGTCTGGCGATCGCTGTTAGCGGACTTATGGCCGGAGCGGCCGCCGCTCAGGAACAACCGACGTCCCTGGAAGTGTTCCCGGCCGACGTCCATCTCAACACTATTCGTGACCGTCAATCGTTTGTGGTGCAGGTTACCTTTCCCAATGGCCTGACGCAGGACGTCACACAGCAGGCGAAGATCACACTCAGCAATGAGGCGCTGGTCAAACTCACTGGTAACACTCTTTATCCGGCCACTGACGGCGAGGGTGAACTGAAAGTCGAGTTCGCCGGCCTGTCAAAGTCCGTACCAATTAAAGTTGAACAGGCTGCGGCCGACCGTCCGGTCAGCTTCAAGCTGGACGTGATGTCTATCTTCATGAAGGCCAACTGCAACACCGGAAGTTGTCACGGTGCGGCTCGTGGCAAAGACGGCTTCCGACTGAGCCTGTTCGGATTTGATCCGAATGGTGACCACTTCCGGATAACACGCGAAATGCCGGGGCGTCGAATTAATCTCGCGATTCCCGAAGACAGTCTATTGATCACCAAGTCGATTGGCGGCGTTCCCCATACCGGTGGCGGCCGATTCACAGCGGATAGTGAAAGCAATGCCACGTTGCTTCGCTGGCTCAAAACCGGTGCAAACAACGATCAGGGCGAAGTGCCGAAGGTGCTCTCAGTCGAACTGTATCCGCCAGCCGCTGTACTTGACGGGGCCGATACGACACAGCGACTGACGGTGCGTGCGAAGTACTCAGACGGCACTGACCGTGACGTCACCAGCCTGGCGGTCTTCCTGACCAGCAACGACACAGCCGCCTCCGTGTCGCCGGATGGTCTCGTGACCGCTCACGAACGCGGCGAGGCCTTCATTATGGCTCGCTTCGAAACGCACACAGTTGGCCGACAGTTCATCACATTGCCGAAGGGGCTGCAGTACGAAGACCCGAAGACCCCGACTAACAACTTTGTAGACGAACTCATTTACGCCAAGCTCAACAAGCTTCGCATCGTCCCATCTGGTGTCTGCACAGATGAAGAATTCCTGCGACGCGCGTATCTCGACATTTGCGGCGTGCTGCCGACTGTTGAGGAATACGATCGATTCATGGCGAGTGCAGAGGCGGACAAGCGTGACAAGCTTGTTGACGAACTGCTGAGTCGCAAGGAGTTCGTTGAGGTCTGGGTGATGAAGTGGGCGGAACTGCTGCAAATCCGCACCACCAATCAGATCGCCTACAAGCCGATGCTCCGGTACTTCAACTGGGTCCAGGACAAGATTGCCCGCAACGTGCCCATGGACCAGATGGTCAGTGAGCTACTCGGTGCCAGCGGTGGCACGTTCCAGAATGCAGCAACCAATTACTACCAGAGCGAAAGCAACCCGCTGAAGGTCGCTGAGAATGTGGCGCAGGTCTTCATGGGCATGCGGATTCAGTGTGCTCAGTGTCACAATCACCCGTTCGACCGCTGGACGATGGATGATTACTACAGCTTTTCGGCATTCTTCTCCCAGATCGGGCGTAAGCGAGGCGAAGACCCGAGGGAGCAGATTATTTACAACCGAGGCAGTGGTGAGGTGAATCACCTCGTTGGCAACGTTCGCATGGCACCGAAGTTCCTCGGCGGAGAACAACCAGACGTTAAAGGCAAAGACCGTCGTGTTGTGATGGCGAACTGGCTGGCCTCACCTGAGAACCCGTACTTTGCCACAAACCTCGCGAATCTCGTGTGGGCTCACTTCTTCGGGAAGGGCATCATCGACCAGGTCGACGACGTTCGGGTTTCGAATCCAGCCGTCAACAAGGAACTGCTTGACACGCTCGGTCAGAAATTCACCGAGTACAACTACGACTTCAAGAAGCTGGTCCGTGACATCTGCACGTCGCGGGTTTACCAGCACACAACGGCGACCAACGAGACGAATGCCAAAGACAGCACCAACTTTTCCCACGCCTCACTGAGACGCATGCGGGCGGAAGTCCTGTTGGATTCCATCACGCAGGTGACCGACACGAAGAACAAGTTCCAGGGCCTTCCACTTGGGGCCAGAGCCGTTCAGGTCGCCAATGGCAATACCTCGACGTACTTCCTGACGGCATTCGGCCGGGCGAAGCGGGAGACGGTCTGCTCGTGTGAGGTCACGATGGAGCCGAATCTTTCCCAGGCGCTGCATTTGCTCAACGGCGACACGGTCAACAACAAGATCACACAAGGTAACCTGATCGGCCGCCGCATAACTGAGGGAAAGACACCGCAGGATATCCTGACGGAACTTTACGTCCGCTGCCTGACTCGCAAACCGACTGATCGCGAGATGGCCGGACTGCAGGAAGTCCTTGCTACTGAGCAGGATCAGAAGCGAATCTTGGAAGACGTGTTCTGGGCCGTCATGAATTCCCGTGAGTTTGTGTTTAATCACTGACCATAATTGCTGTCCCACTCTTCATGATTTCCAAACTTTTCGTTGCAGCATCGCGGTTTACGTCTGCACTGGAGCATGCCATGCGACCTCTCTTCGGACTCGCTATTGCCGCAAGTATTCTCAGCTTCCCCTTCGCAACCAATGCGCAGGAAGAGAAGAAAACCGAGGATAAGGCCAAGAAGATTACGTACGCCGATCACGTGCTGCCGATCTTCCGGGCCAAGTGTTTCGCGTGTCACAACCCGGACAAGAAGAGCGGCAGTCTTGATCTGACGAACTACTCGTCCATGAAGCTCGGTGGAAGTTCGGGTGAAGTCGTCGAGCCCGGTGATGCTGACAGCAGTTACCTGTGGTCGCTGGTGAGTCACGACTCGACACCGGTCATGCCGCCAAAGTCCGAGCGTCTCCCGGACGAGATGTTGAATGTTATTAAAGGTTGGATCAACGGCGGCGCGCTCGAAACCAGGACCAGTAAGGTAGTCGTTCGCCCGAAACCCAAAGTTGAGTTTGCGCTGTCGTTTGCCCCGACGGAACGGCCGGAAGGCCCGGCTCCACTGCCAGCCCGTCTGTCACTTCAGCCTGTCGTCCACACAGAGAAGACGACCGCGGTCAATGCCATCGCCACGAGCCCGTGGGCTCCCCTGGTTGCGGTTTCGGGGCAGAAGCAGATTTTGTTGTACAACACCCAGACACTTGAGCATGTCGGTGTCCTGCCGTTTCCTGAGGGTGTAGCGCACTCGCTGAAGTTCAGTCGCAACGGTCAGCTTCTACTCGCTGGCGGTGGCACGGGCGCCTTGCAGGGCAAGGTTGTCGTGTGGAATGTGAAGACCGGTGAGCGTGTCGTCGAGATCGGTGACGAACTGGACTGCGTGCTCGGAGCGGACATTTCCGGAGACAACACACTGATCGCACTCGGCGGACCGGCGAAAGTGGTTCGCGTTTACTCCACGGAGACAGGCGAACTGCAATACGAGAGCCGAAAGCATACGGACTGGATCTCGGCAATTTCGTTCAGTCCCGATGGCGTCCTGCTGGCAACCGGTGACCGGAACGGTGGCGTGTTTGTGTGGGAATCGGACACGGGACGCGAGTATCTGGGGCTGCGTGGTCACTCGAAGCAGATCACGGGCTTCGGTTGGCGAATTGACTCAAACCTGCTGGCAACTGCGAGTGAAGATGCTTCCGTGCGGTTGTGGGAGATGGAGAACGGTCGGCAGATCAAGAGCTGGGGCGCACATGGTGGCGGCACGTCGTCTGTGTGGTTCAGCCGTGACGGTCACATTGTGACAACCGGACGGGATCGGACGACGAAACTCTGGAAAGGCGACGGGTCCGCGGTCAGAACGTTTGAAGCATTCGCAGACCTGGCGCTGCAGGGTGCGTACTGTGACGAGACAAAACGCGTCATCGGTGCTGACTACACAGGACTCGTCCGAGTGTGGAATGCTGCCGACGGTGCGCGGATCGGTGAGTTTGCTCCGAATCCGCTGAAGCTTGAGACGCTGCTCGCTCAAGCGAGTGCCAGCCTGACTCAACAGCAGGCGGACGCCAAAGCAAAAACTGATGCTTACACTGCAGCCCAAAACGTCGTGAATCAGGTGAACGCGAACCTTGCGACGGCGCAGAAGCTGGTAACGGATCTGGCCGCGAAAGAGAAAGCGTTCGTGGCTGCGTTGACTGTGGCACAACAGACGGCAGCCGATGCAAAGGCGAAGCATGACGCGGCGGCGAAGATCGTTGCCGCGCTGCAGCCGGTTGTTCCGCCTCTGAAAGAAGCGCTGGCCAAGGCGACAGAAGCCTCTGGAAAGGCTCCAGGCGATAAGGAAGTGGCAGCCGCTGTGGCTCAACTGAAGACAGTCACTGCTGCACGTGAGTTGACGTTCTCCACAGGTACCAAAGCTGTCACAGTCGAAGCAGCTCGTCTCGCGACAGCCAAGCAGGCAGTCACCACAACGACGAAGCAGATTGCCGACACGAAAGCCGGAACTACCGCAGCTCAGGCTCAAGTGACAACGTACACGGCAGCACTGGCCGTTGAGCAGCCAAAGGCCGCGGCAGCCAAACAGGCGTTGGACCAGTCGAATGCGGCAGTGGCGGCAACGCAGCAGGTGGTCGCACGCTGGCAGGACGAAATCGCCTTCAGTCAGAAGCTGACGCTCCTGGAGCAGAAGCAGGACGAAGCATACGAGAAGGCCGTTGCTCTGGCTGAAGCCGACGAGGAACTCAAAGGGTTTCAGACTCGCATCACTCAGGCTCAGTCAGCTCTTGCCGCATCGCAGAAAGTGGATCAGGCCGCACAGACCGCCGTTGCCGCCGCTCAGGCCACGTTGACGAAGCAAACAGCGGATCACGCCGCCCAGGCGAAGGCATTGGCTGGCCGCGAAGCGGCTGTGGCTGTACTGAAGGACGCAGTCGACAAGGGAGCTGCTGCCGCTGCGGCTGTCTCCACCGATAAGGAACTTGCGACCGCTGCAACGCAACTGAAGGCTGCGTCTGATCGAAACAACGCGGCAATTGCCGCGGCGAAGCCAGTCGTCGCTGGACTGAAAACAACCGTTGCTGCTTCCCAGACGGCTTTGGCAGCCGTCCAGCAGAAGCTGGCAGCGGCCAAACTGGTCGTCACGCAGACGACCCAGAAATTGCAGGCGGAGCAGGCCGCCTCGAAACCATCAGAGCAGAAAGTCGCTTTGGCAAAGCAGGCCGCCGATCAGGCCAAGGCGGTCGTCGATCAGCTTCGGGCTGAGATTGACCAGCTTCGTCAGCCGACGACCGTTGCGCAGAAGTAGTACTGGCCAAAAACTCTGTCCGGACGCGGTGGTGGTCAACGCTGCAGCGAGATTCGCCGCTCAGCCGCCGCTAAGAGTACGGCGCATGGCCTCGGCATTTTTGTCCGGATCGAGCCAGACTTTCCGCGTCTCTCCTTCTTCGAACTCCAGTTCGAATGGCTCGTCCCAGACTCGCCGGGCCGTTTCTTGAGTCGACTCCGGACCGCCGTTGAGCCACCAGTAACCCGCTCCCGCTGAAAGACCCATCACAAACAGGAACGCGCCGGCAGTCGTGAGTCCGCGCAGGAGTTTTTCGGAGCTGGACGCCTGGCTGGCCATTTGCTCGTACTTCTCCCAGTCGGACGGTTTAGACCGGACTTGAAGCGGTTGGGGCAGCAAGGGCTTGCGATTAAGCCCTGTTTTTCAGGGTTTGGTGGGATTCCGGGGGCGCGGGAGTTTGCGCGAGTTCTGGCTACCGGACTGGCGGACAGCGGGCGGACGATTCCGGGGCGGCGTCAGGCCGCGACCTCGAGCAGGTCCAGAACATGACGCTGCATGTGCGTCGACTCCGTGAGCTGAGGGAACTCCGTGCCGCTTGAGGTCAGGGCGATGCGGTGTCGCGACAGAGTCGCAAGATCCTTCAGCAGATCCTGGAAGCTCTGGACCGGATGCCCGGCCGCGTTTCGCCCCGTGGCGTCCTTCTCCTGCGCCGGCGCCGAGCGAACGGGCGGGGCCACAATTGAGGGGCGGGAGACCTGCGCGGACTCGTGGTCAGCGTCCTCGTAGAGAACCTCCTGGAGTCGCTCACGCATGTGCCACTCGACGTAGTACGCCAGCATGCACAGGAACACGTGAGCCCGAATGCGATCATCG
>CAUZFZ010000064.1:0-48587 GCA_963579025.1 Planctomycetota bacterium
GTCTATCAAACGCAGAGTCGGCGGATACCGCAATCGTGAAAACTTCAAAACTGCTATCTACTTTTACTGTGGCGGACTCAATCTCTACCCACGGTAGACCCAGATGGACCAGTTTTCTGGAACAGTCATGAACTCGGCATACCCGCCGTCGACGTCACGTCCCATTGCGCAGAATTGCGGGCTGAGATTCTCCAGCTCGTCGCCGCTCGATGAGTGAATCCAGCCAACGCCCACGCGCTGGCCTTCTCGCAACTTCGTGACTCCGCCGCCCAGGCGTTCTACTCGCCCGATGACTTCGTGTCCGGGGACAACCGGAAACGACGACGGTGGTGTTTGGCCTTCGATCTCGTCGAGTTCCCCGGCCGTGTTGTTTGAAACAAGGCCCCGTGCTGCGTCGCCCCGGACTCTGGCGACATCCCCGCTTCATTCGCGCAGTCATCTCTTGAAGTTACAACGCGGGTGTCAATTCACGTCCAGGGAACCCGTCAATGAACTTGCCCGGAATTCGTACCCGTCTCCAATGCGTCAATGCCATAGCCATCGTGTTGCTTGTTTTGACCGCTCGTGTGGAATCCGCCGAGAAGCCGGCGCCTGAGCGGCCGCCGAACTTCATCGTCATCAACATCGACGATCTCGGATATGCGGACATCGAGCCATTCGGTTCAAAGGTGAACCGCACGCCGAATCTGAATCGAATGGCTGAGGAAGGTCGAAAGCTGACTTCCTTCTATGCGGCCCCCGTGTGTTCGCCATCGCGCGCGTCACTCATGACCGGCAGCTATCCGAAGCGGGCACTCACGATTCCGCATGTCCTGTTTCCGGGATTCGCGACCGGGCTGCATTCGGACGAGGTCACGGTCGCCGAACTCCTCAAGAAGCAGGGGTATGCAACCGGGATCGTCGGCAAGTGGCACTTGGGCGATCAGCCGGAGTTTCTCCCGCGGAAGCACGGCTTTGATTATTCCTTCGGGCTGCCCTACTCAAACGACATGGGACCGGCGTCCGATGGCGTGAAGAGCAACTTCGGCGTTCCCTTGCCGAAGCCGCGGGTTGGTCGCAATGGCCAGCCACCGCTACCTCTGATGCGCAACGAAACCGTTCTCAAACGAGTGCTGCAGGACGATCAGCAGTCGATCGTGGAAAGCTACACACAGGAAGCCGTCAGCTTTCTGTGGAAGCACCGGCGCAAGCCATTCTTCCTGTACCTGCCGCACACGGCCGTGCACTTTCCGCTCTATCCCGGCAAACGCTTCCAGGGCAAGTCGAAGCACGGGCTGTTCGGCGACTGGGTTGAGGAACTGGACTGGAGTGTCGGACAGATCATGACAACGCTGCGTCAGCTTGGTCTGGACGAAAACACGCTGGTCATTTTCACATCGGACAACGGCGGCCAGAATCGGCATGGGGCGATCAACGAGCCACTTCGCGGCGGCAAGGGCAGCACGTTCGAAGGCGGCATGCGCGTCCCGACGATTGCCTGGTGGCCGGGGAAGATTCCGCCCGGCACGGAAACGAACGCGATCACCAGCATGATGGATATCCTGCCGACCTTCACGAAGCTGGCCGGTGGCAAGGTGCCCACGGATCGTAAGCTCGACGGCCACGACATCTGGCCACTGCTGGCCGGCGACAAGAACGCAAAGTCATCATACGACGCATTCTACTACTTCCGCGGCTTCAACCTGCAAGCCGTGCGCAGCGGCGACTGGAAGCTGCTGCTGGCTAAAGGTGAGCTTTACAACCTGAAAGATGACATCTCGGAAGCGAACAACGTCGCACAGGACAACCCCGACATTGTGGCCAGACTCCGTGGTTTCGCCGAGAGGATGGACGGTGATCTGGGAGTCAAAGACCTCGGCCCGGGCTGCCGGCCGCTGGGTCGCGTCGAGAATGCTCAGCCGCTGATCGCTCAGGATGGGACAGTCCGGCCCGGATTCGAGCCGCCGGCCGTTTATGCCGGCCAGGGCATCATGCTCGGCGAAGTGACTCCAAACGGTGTCGTCGCACAGATTCGGCTGACGGCTGCGGACTCGCTTGTTTCAGGCGACGTTCCTGGAGCCGCCGGTGCTGTTCGCTTCCAGATCGAGCCGGCTCAAAGGCTGCACAGCAAAGAGCGGCCGATTCGGTCCAGAACGCTCTCGACATCTTCCGAGGGGGATTTCATCGCCCGGCAGGTCTTCACTCGCCTGTCGCCCGGCATGGAATATCGCGTGGTCTCGTGGATCGGCCCGAACAAAGACGAATTACGTGACGGGCCATCCGCCACGTTCAGGACACTTCCCGGAGTAGAGAAGTCCGATTCGGTGAAGTTCGTCGTTGTTACAGGAATGAACTACGCGAAGTTTCACGGTGACGAGCGTATCGACCGGAAAATCCATCTGGCGAACAACAACACCGAGCTGCCAAAACCCTACGCCGGTCCCGACAAGCATCTTGGCTATCCAGCGCTGCACGCAATTCGCGGACTGCAACCGCATTTCTTCGTCGGCACTGGCGACAACGTTTATTACGACACGCCAAAGAAGCCACGCGCGGAAAACGTGCCACAGCTTCGTCAGAAATGGCACGAGCAGTTCGTCCAGCCGCGCTATCGCGATCTGTTCGCGGCCGTACCGACGTACTGGATGATCGACGACCACGATTACCGTATCGACGACGGGGATAACACGGGGGACCACTTGCCATCACCGGAAACCGGCCGGCGCATGATGCTCGAACAGCTACCGCTGGCCGCGACCGATGACAAAGATGCGAAGACGTATCGCACTCACCGGGTCAGCAGAGACCTGCAAATCTGGTTTCCTGAGAACCGTATGTATCGCAGTCCGAACGCGATGGAAGACGGACCGAAGAAATCGATCTGGGGAAAGGAGCAACGTGAGTGGCTGCAGAAGACGCTCGGCGAAAGTGATGCGACATTCAAGCTGTTGATCTCACCGAACCCAATGGTCGGGCCAGACGACGCTCGCAAGTTTGACAACCACACAAACTTCGGCGGCTTCCGGCACGAACGCGACTCGTTCTTTGCATGGCTCGACGACGTTGGAATCTCCTCGGAGCAGTTCTTCATGGTGTGCGGGGACCGACACTGGCAATATCGGTCCGTTCACTCGACGGGTTACGAGGAGTTCTCATGTGGTGCCCTGGTCGATGCGAATTCGCGTCCGGGGCGCAAGCCGGGTGACCCCAAGTCAACGGATCCCAAAGGGTTGATCAAGCAGGTCTATTCGCAGAAGAAACCATCCGGTGGATTTCTGGAAATCGAATCCAGGCTTACGAACGACACCAAGGTGCAGACGCTGACGTTTCGATTCCGCGATGAGCACGGTGTTGTCCTGTACCAGGACACAAAACGGGCCGAAGGCAGCGAAGAATAAAGCATCGAGCGAGGAGGTAGCCGGCCGAAAGGGCCGTTCCTACCGCGACCGACTGACGGTTACACAGAGCCGGCTGCTGGAATTGAACGACAAACTGCCCCCAACGGACATTCATTCCGGAGTCTGCCTGTTCGTTGCTCCCAGCGCGGCTTCGATCATCGCGACCGCCTGACGGTCATCACGTTTAAGCGGTTCCAGCGCTTTTAATTCCGCCAAACGCTTCTTGAGAACTTCAATCAGAGCAGGAGTCAGGGGGATCCGCTTGTTGTAGGTTTTTCCGCGACTACTGACGCCGGTGACAGCCGTCATCACGCGCCCGGCAGCGAATTGCAGATTGAATCGTGTCGACTCACGGACCAGCCTGATGTGCGACCGGATGAGCGTCTCGGCGACGCCCTCGTCCTCACTGTCGGACTCCAGATAAATCATCTGCAGGCACACGCACAATGTTTCGAGCTGTGCAATCGGCATTCCGTCGACCACGCGTAATCTTCGTGCAATCACCGTACCTGTCTCACGCGGGTAACTGCGGCACATCCCGAAAAGTGTGACGCCAAAGTGAGTAAACAAACCATCGTCGACTATGTTCTTCCAGATGATTCCAGCCGCTGGATCGGGACACATGATGATTTCGATCCAGCGATCACGGCGCTCGGGTGAATCACGGAAGGCCCGCGTCTCGGCAAGCATTCGGTCCGCATGCACCCATAGAACCATTCGCGTCGTGGCAATATCCGATTGCCACACCCGGTGAAGGACGCGATCGACGGCTTCGCGGTCCACGTCAGCAAGCGTAAAGACGCCCGAGAAACATTCCTGAGCGACAAATGTGCTGACGTTGGGGTCGAGGATCAGTTCATCGCACCGTGCAATGCGGGCGTCAACGTCCTTCGCCGCAACATCCCGCAGTACATTCAAATCATTCGCCAAATTACGGGGAGACTTGTCGACAGCGTAGACGGCTTCGGTACCGGATGTGACAAGAAGCCGGGCTTCGTTACGGTCACGTCCGAGCCGCGGGTTACGCCTGAGAAACATGACAAACTGTTTTCCCGGAACGAAACAATCCTTCCCGCACCATTCAAGATGTCCGGCATATTCAATACCTATTGCCACGCGATATTCGTCGCCTGTTTTCAGTCCTAAAGTTCCGGGTGTCACTTCCAGAACCCGCGTGGCGCGAAACGTCACAGCCTGCACGGATTTCCGCACGGTCGGTTCAACGAGAATCACGTCAGCAACAACTGCGGCGTGTTCGGTTCTAAGCAGTTTTAGAATGGGTTGCCGTCGAAATCGAGCAGCAACTCCTACATCGTTGATCAGAAGTACTCCAAAGCACGCTAACCACATGGACGTCATCAACGTTTTTCGTGTTCGTTCAGATTCCGTGACAGATTTCACGTATCATTTCCAATGACGTTGCCAGCGGTTTCGATCCCATTCGGATCATCGAGTTAGCTGTGTACGACTACCGGTAGCAATGTCGCTGTTTTCAGGTTACTGACGAAGCAGTTGAATCCCAATAGCGTAATCGAACTGACGGATGCAAAGCGCTCGAACGGTTGTTGTGCGGGCTGGTTGCAGTCGCGTGCTGCATCCGATTTGATTCAGCTGGCAATCTCACGCCGCTCATACATCAAGGTGGATTACATGTCCCGGGTCGAGCCACAACGCGTCGTCGTATGCCTGGTTGCGACGTGTCTTGCGTCGGGCCCATTCGTGTCCGCAGATGATGCTCCGCCGGACTTTGACCGGACGGTTGCCCCGCTCCTCGCGGCACGGTGTCTGGATTGCCACAGTGGCCGCGAGCCCAAAGGCGGTTTGGATCTCGCATCACACCAGTCAGCACTCAAAGGCGGTGAAAGCGGAGTCGTACTGAAGCCGGGCAAACTCGATGCCAGCGTTCTTTGGGAACGGGTGCGTGACGAGGAAATGCCGCCAAAACACCCGCTCACCGATTCCGAGGAATCAACGCTCAAACTGTGGATCGAGTCCGGTGCGAAGTGGGGTTCGGATCCGATAGACCGATTCCGCTACACGACCGATCGTCGGGCCGGATACGACTGGTGGTCGTTGCAGCCGCTTAAGCTGACGGGGCCGCCGGAGATTGGCGACACGGCTTGGCCTCGCAATGCCATTGATGAATTCGTGTGGTGGCGTCTTGGTCTGGCTGGTCTGGAGCCTTCGCCGCCGGCTGATCCGCGATCTCTGATTCGACGCGTGTACTTCGACCTGATCGGTTTGCCGCCGAGTCCCAATGTCGTTGCGGCATTCATTCGCAATTCGTCCGACGAAGAGTACGCGAAGATTGTCGACGGCCTGCTCAAGTCGCCGCGTTACGGCGAGCGCTGGGGACGACACTGGCTCGACGTTGTGCGCTTCGGGGAAAGCGACGGGTTCGAACGAAACGGTCCACGAAACAACTTCTGGCACTACCGTGACTGGGTGATCGAAGCCCTCAATCGCGACATGCCGTACGACGAATTCGTCCGCATGCAGCTCATGGGTGACCTGCTGAAGCCCGGTCGAGAAGGCGCCGCGGCTACGGGGTTTCTCGTCGCCGGTGTCCACAACACCGTGGTTGGTGGTAGCGAGCGAATGAAGAAGCTTGCGAAGCAGGACGAACTGGAAGAGGTGATCGGAGCGATCGGTCAGACATTCCTGGGACTGACCGTCAATTGCAGCCGCTGCCACGATCACAAGTTCGATCCGATTCGACAGACCGAGTACTACCAGATGATCGCGTCCATCTCGGGTATGACGCATGGCGAACGCGTCGAGCAGACACCGATCGATCAGCAGCAGCTCAACGAGCTGGCGGCGAGCATTGCCAGCCACTCGAAACAACTTGCCGCAATCGACTCGGCAGCACGAAAGTCGATTCTGGCCGCGAGAAAGAAGGGGACAGCGAAACCGCCTGAACCACCGGCGGCATTCGCCCGCTGGGAGTTCGACGGAAACTTCAACGACAGCATCGGCAAGTTGCACGGTAAACCGGTTGGCGGAGCCAGGATAGAAGACGGCGCTCTGATCGTTGATGGCAAGTCGTATGTTGAGACCCCGGTACTTGACCGGCAAATCAAGGAGAAAACTCTTGAAGCGTGGGTGCAGGTCGACGATCTGAATCAGCGAGGCGGCGCGGCGATCAGCCTGGAGACTCCGGGCGGCGGCGCGTTCGACGCGATCGTCTTTGGCGAGCGTGAGCCTAAACGCTGGATGGCCGGCAGCAACGGATTTGTACGCACCGAGTCGTTCAAGGCTCCCGAAGACAACGACGCGGCCAAACGCCCCGTCCATGTTGCGATCGTCTACAAGTCAGATGGAACGATCATTGGCTACCGCGACGGACTGTCGTACGGCCAACCGATTCGTAAGAGTGGTCTTCAGACGTACGCGCCGAAGCAGTCACACCTGCTCTTCGGACTGCGACATAGTCCCGGAAGCGGCAACCGGTTCCTGAAAGCCCGAATCCTGAAAGTAGCTCTGTACGATCGGGCGCTGACGCCCGACGCCGTGGCCGCTTCCGCCGGCAGCAGCTCCGACTACGTTCCAGAGAAGCAGATCATCGAATCATTGACCGAGGAGAAGAGGAAGGAGCGAGCCGACCTGAAATCAAATCTGGCTGCGTTACAGAACGAACACAAGTCGCTGGAAGCGTCGGCCAATCTCAAGATCTACACGATGAATCCCGGCAATCCGGGAACGATCCGTTTTCTTGAACGTGGCGATATCGAAGTCGAAGGCGATGTCATGTCGCCCGGCGGAGTTGCCGCGGTCAAAGGTGTCAGTTCCAACTTCGACCTGACTCCGTCGTCTCCCGAGGCAGACCGCCGCCGCAAGTTGGCTGCGTGGATCACCGGCCCCGACAACTCATTGTTCGCTCGCACGATCGTCAACCGTGTCTGGCATTACCATTTCGGCACGGGCATCGTTGAAACACCGAACGACCTGGGCTTCAACGGTGGGCGCCCGAGTCATCCGGAACTGCTCGACTGGCTGGCCGGGCAGCTCAAGCAGGACGGTTTTCGATTGAAGGCCCTGCATCGGATGATTGTGACGTCCAGCACCTATCGCCAGGCGTCCGGTCAGAACGCAGAGGCCAGCAAACTTGACGCCGGCAATCGGCTGTTGTGGCGTGCGAATCCCAGGCGACTGGAAGCCGAGGCTATTCGAGACGCGATCCTTGTCTCCGCCGGAAAGCTGAATGAGAGTGCTGGTGGGCCGGGCTACATCGATGTCAGTGTCACGCCAAATAACGGCACAACCTACTACGAACCAATCGACGTGGATGGCGACAACTTCTTTCGCCGCACCGTGTATCGCTTCACTCCACGCGGCGGACGTAGTGCACTGCTGGATGCTTTCGATTGTCCGGACCCGTCGACAGCTGCTCCGCGCCGAGCTGTCACCACGACTCCGCTGCAGGCACTCAGCTTGCTGAACAACGCCTTCGTGCTCCGCATGTCGGATTACTTTGCGGCACGAATCACGAGTGACACCGGCAATGATGTCTCCGCTCAAGTCGATCGAGCCTGGCACGTGGCACTCGCACGCAGGCCGCGTAATTCAGAGCGGAAACTTTCGGAGAACCTTGTGAAGGAACACGGTCTGGCGGCACTGTGCCGTGGACTGTTCAATGCGAATGAGTTTGTGATTCTCGAGTAGCCTTGAATTTCCCGTTTGACACCGCCACCCCTCACTACGCCGTTCGATTCTGGATGAAACCCAATGCTGAACTTGCAACGGCTCCATCGTCGCGACTTGTTTCACTGGGGCATTCAAGGACTCGGCGCAACCGCACTGCTCAGCATGCTGAAGCAGGACGGGCTGGTTAAGGCTGCTCAGGTCCAGCCCGATTATTTCACTCACGAACCCATCGCGAAACGGGCGATTCACATCTGCCTGGTCGGCGGAATGAGCCATGTCGACTCGTACGATTACAAGCCCGAACTGCAGAAGATGCATGGCAAGTCGCTGAAGTACGACAAGAAGCCGGACATCTTCTTCGGCCGCGTGGGACTGCTGCGGAAGAACGACTGGGAATTCAAGCCGCGCGGCGAAAGCGGATTGATGATCTCGGACATGTTTCCCGGCATCGCGGAAATGGGCGACGAACTGTGTGTGTTGCGGTCAATGGTGTCGAACTCGGCGAATCACACGCCCGCACTGTTTCAGGAGAACTCGGGCTTTGAGTTCAACGGGTTTCCGGCCATGGGTAGCTGGATGTCCTACGGACTCGGTTCCGAGACAAATTCCCTGCCGTCCTTCGTCGTCCTGCCCGATGGACGCGGCGGACCAAACGGCGGAGCAACCAACTGGTCGAACGGATTTCTCCCGGCTCAGTTTCAGGGAGTCGTCATGCAGGGTGGCGATCGGCCGGTGCGAGATCTGTTTCCGGCTCGAAAACTCAAACCGGGCGCAGACGAGGCGACGCGTCAGTTCGTCAACGCGATCAATCGAGAACACCAGGAACGGGTCGGCGACGATCGAGAGCTGGCCGCTCGAATTCGCAGCTATGTATTGGCCGGGCAGATGCAACTGTCCGTGCCGGAAGTCAGTGACCTGTCCAGCGAGACTGAAAAGACTCAAGCGGCATACGGAGTCAACGACGAACAGACGTCAGATATGGGCCGCCGCTGCCTGCTGGGCCGGCGACTGCTGGAGCGAGGAGTGCGTTTCGTGCAGCTTTACTCGGGCGGTCCCATTGCAGGGAACCCGCGAGCCAGTTGGGACGCTCACGAAAGTGTCCAGCAGAATCACGGTCACGAAGCTGGACGAATTGATCGACCGGTGGCCGCCCTGCTGCGTGACCTGAAAGAACGCGGCATGTTGAAAGATACGCTGGTACTGTTCACGACCGAGTTTGGCCGCACACCGTTCGCCCAGTCTGACGCCAATAAGGTCGGGCCGGGACGCGACCACAATCGATACGGCTTCTCATGCTGGCTCGCCGGTGCCGGAGTGAAGGGTGGAACAGCAGTCGGCTCCACGGACGAAGTTGGCTGGAAAGCGGCCGAACGCCCGATCCCGTGGCACGACTTCCACGCGACTCTGCTGCACCTGTTCGGGATCGACCACGAGCGGCTGACCTTCTATCACAACGGCATTCAGCGCCGGCTGACCAACGTCCATGGTGAGGTGGTCGAAGAATGTCTGGCCTGAGCCATCGCACTGCGGACGGATGGTACGTGTTCGTCGCGGCATTCCTGCTGATGCTGGTCTTCCCGGGCGACCGGGCAAGCACGGCAGACGATTCGGGTACGGAGTTCTTTGAGAAGCGGATTCGACCAGTGCTGATCAAGCACTGCTATGAGTGCCACAGCCTTAAGAGCGACGAATTGCAGGGTGAGCTGCGGTTGGACAGACGGCTGACGAAATCGGCGCCGCTGATTCAGCCTGGTAAGCCAGACGAGAGCCGTCTGATCGCAGCGATTCGGTATACCGACTCTGATCTGCAAATGCCGCCGTCCGGTCGATTGCCAGCCCGCGTCATCGCGGATTTCGAGAAATGGGTGCGGGACGGCGCCGTCGATCCGCGGCCGGAGGTCACGTCCGATTCAACAAAGTCACGAAGACCAGGTCGTCAGATCGATCTAGAAGCCGGACGACAGTTCTGGGCGTTTCAGACAGTTCGACGATCACCCCCACCGAGCATCATTGACGAGTGGATTCAATCGCCGATCGACGCGTTCATTCTGCTGCGTCTGCAGACAGCAGGCCTCAGGCCCGTCGAGAGGGCTGATCGTCGCACGCTGATTCGCCGCGCCAGCTTCACGCTGACCGGTTTACCTCCGACACCAGACCAGCTTGCTGCGTTCCTTGCCGACAAGTCGCCGCTGGCGTTCGCTCGACTGGTCGACCGCATGCTGGCTTCGCCGGACTATGCGGAACGCTGGGGAAGACACTGGCTGGACGTTGTCCGCTACGGGGACTGCAACGGTGCCGATGAAAGCCGCGCGTTTCCGAACGCCTGGCATTTCCGCAACTACATCATCGACACGTTCAACCGCGATCTGCCGTACGACCGCATGATCGCCGAGCATCTTGCCGGTGACCTGTTGGAACATGATGGTGAAGGAGACTACGAGCCCCTGGTTGGTACGGGCTTTCTGGTCCTGGGCACAAAGATTCTGGCGGAGCAGGACCAGGTGAAGATGAATGTCGACATCATCGACGAGCAGATCGATGCCTTCAGTCGATCGATGCTGGCGATGACGCTCGCGTGCGCCCGGTGCCACGATCACAAGTTCGACCCGCTGCCGACAGCCGACTACTACTCGCTTGCCGGTATCTTTCAGAGCACGCGGACGATGGCGGGTTACGGCAAGTGGCTTGAACGACCGACGTACCTGCGAACTTCGCTGTCCGAGGCAAAGCGTCAGCAACAGGAACTGGCAATCCGAAAGGCGGATCTTGCGAAGCTGCAAAAAGAATCCGAGGACGCGTTAATTCGTGCAGACGCGATCGAACTCGAAGCGGAGTCGTTCACTCGCGGCAATGTCGCCATTGAAACAACGAATTACGGCAAGGGAATCGGAATCATCGGAGACACGGGCGTCCGCCAATTGAACTTCGCCGAGTATGACATCGCCATCGAGACGGCGGGCAGATACGTGCTGCAGTTTCGATACGCAGCCAAAACGGCACGCCCCGGACGCATTCTTCTGGACGACAAAGTCGTTCGCGATCCGGCGATCAGTCAGACATCCGGTGACTGGCATCCGCCCGGGCAACGCTGGTTCTTCGAAGGCGTGCACGCGCTGAAACAGGGAGTGAATACGTTTCGCGTGGAATCGAAGCCGCTGATGTCGCACATCGACAAGCTGCGGCTCATTCGGATTGAGAGCATGCCAGCTCTTGCCAATCTCATTGAGCGTGTGGATGCAGTCGCTCAACGGGTTTCTGCACTAGAATCGCAGATTGAATCACCGATTCAAGTGATGGCCGTCGAAGAAGGGGATGTCGCCAACACACGAATTCATGTGCGCGGCAGTCATCTGCGACTGGGTGACGAAGTGCCGCGGCGTTTTCTGCAGGTGATTGCCGGAAGCGAGCAGACACCGTTGCCTGACGAGCAGAGCGGTCGACTGCAACTCGCAGAATGGATGACACAACCGGATCACCCGCTGACAAGTCGAGTCATGGTCAATCGGCTGTGGCGTTGGCATTTCGGGCGCGGCATCGTTGCCACGCCAGACAACTTTGGATTGAAGGGCGAACGCCCGACACATCCCGAACTGCTCGACTGGCTGGCTCGGCGGTTCGTGGAGCGCAACTGGTCCATCAAAGCCATGCATCGTGAACTGATGCTGAGCAGCACATGGCAGATGAGTAGTACAAGTAGGCCGGAACAAGCGAAGCGCAGTTCCGGCGATTCGACCGCCGACTCGGAGTCTTCACCGGCGAATCCCGAACTTGTCGATCCAGAGAACCGACTCTACTGGCGGGCGTCGCATCGGCGTCTGGAAGCTGAGTCCATTCGCGACGCTTTACTTGCAGTTGCGGGACGACTCGACCGGCAGATTGGCGGCGCTCCGCTGACGCTCAAGTCGATCAACCTGTCGATCGAGGACCTGGAACGGCAGCAGACGTTCTACGATGAGTCGAACCGTCGCACGATTTACCTGCCGGTATTGCGGACCAACGTGTACGACTTTCTGACGTTGTTCGATTTCGCCAATCCTGACCTGCCGACCGGAAGCCGCACGACGACGACCGTTCCGACGCAGGCTCTCCTGATGTTGAACAGCCCGCTCGTGATCGATTGTTCCAGCCGTATCGCCGAATCAGTTCTTTCGCGATCGGGCACAAGTGCGGATATTGAGCGTCTGAAGCGTGTTTACGAGACACTGTATTCGCGACTTCCGCGAGACGGAGAAGTGCGTCTCGCGATTGCGTTCCTGACCGAATACGTCGCGGCGATTCAGTCGGACGCTGTAACCAGCCACTCGCGACAAGCTGCCTGGGCAGCACTATGCCAGACACTCATTGCGTCCAATGACTTCATATACCTGAGATAACGATGCAGTTCCCTCACCCCTGTTCGCGACGTCAGATGCTGGACCGGCTGGCCGTTGGTTTCGGCGGCCTGGCGCTCAATACGATGCTGGCTTCGGAGTCGTCCGCGATTGAGACGTCAGAGCCGCCGAGAGCACTCGCGCCGATCGAGCCGCATTTCGCTCCTCGCGCTCGCAGCGTCGTGTTCCTGTTCATGCAGGGAGGACCATCGCACGTTGACACGTTCGATGAAAAGCCGGCTCTAACGAAGTACGACGGCAAGGAACCGCCCTTCAAACGAACTCGTGTGCAGTTCGCGTCTCGTGGAAACCTGCTGCGTTCGCCCTGGCGTTTTCGACCGACCGGCCAGAGCGGGATTCCGATGAGCACGCTGTGGCAGCACTTACCGGCCGTTGCCGACGACCTGTGCATGATCCATTCGGTCTGCGACACGAACGTGGCGCACGGCGGTGCGACCATGAAGCTGCATACCGGGCACGAAGCGCTGGTGCGTCCCAGTCTTGGCTCATGGGTCAGCTACGGGCTGGGTACGGATAACGGCAACCTGCCGAGTTACATCAACATCTGCCCGTCGAGCATTCATGGTGGAGTCAATAACTGGGGCTCTGCGTTTCTGCCGTCGATTCATCAGGGAGTCCCCCTGGGCACTCCCGGTTATCCGAATGCCGACGCGAGCAATGTGCGTTTCAAGTACATGAATTCGCGACCGACCAAAAAACTGCAGCGGCTGCAGTTGGAACTGCTGCGGAATCTGTCCATCGAGCAGGGTGTCGCTGACGCGGAGATGGAGGCTCGCATTCAGTCCTTCGAACTGGCGTTTCGCATGCAGATGGCAGCACCGGACGCGCTCAATCTGGAGTCCGAGACAAAACAGACACGGAAGCAGTACGGAATCGGTAACGAGCTGACCGACAGTTTCGGCAGGCAGTGCCTGATGGCTCGTCGCCTGGTGGAACGCGGCGTGCGTTTCATTCAGGTCAATCATGGAGGTTCATTGAAGAGTTACGGCATCCCCACGAACGAACAGTGGGATCAGCATTCGTATCTGCAGCGCGGTCACGAGATTAACGCGGCACAGATCGATCAGCCCATGACCGCGTTCATCCAGGACCTGAAGTCACGCGGCCTGCTCGACAACACGCTGGTCGTGTGGGGCGGTGAATTCGGGCGAACTCCCACATCGCAGGCCACGAAAGACCGTTCAATTATCGGCCGCGATCATCACACAGACGGATTCACGATGTGGATGGCCGGGGGCGGCGTGAAGCCCGGCTTCCGCTACGGGGCCACCGACGAGTTCGGGTACTACGCCATCGAGAACCGCATGACGATTCACGATCTGCACGCGACAATCCTGCACTTGCTGGGTCTGGACCATCTGCGTCTGACATACCGTTACGCGGGACGGGACTTCCGGCTGACCGACGTGCACGGGGACGTCGCCCACGGCATGATTGCGTAGCTCAGCCAGTCGTAACGTGATCGACTGGTCTTGTAGCCGAACTCGCCAGAGTTTGGCGTTTTGCGAGCAATTGCGACGGGGCCAAAGTCTCGCGACTTCGGCTACCCCAGACTCGGAAATACTGTTACCGACATGCAAATCGATTCCGTTGACTGCAATCTCTATTTCATTCCGCTGCCGAATGCGTTGACCGATTCGACGCACGGTGTGATGCGGCATTTCTCGCTGATCACTGTGCGGATTCGGTGCGATGACGGTTCGGAGGGACTGGGCTACACCTATACCGTCGGAAAGACCGGTGGCCCCGCCGTTCTGGCACTGCTGAAACACGACGTCGCGCCGTTGCTCGAGGGCGAAGATCCGCGTGGTATCGAAAGCCTGTGGCAGAAGATGTGGTGGGGGCTGCACTATGTCGGGCGGGGTGGAATCGCTTCGTTCGCGATCTCTGCGGTGGACATCGCGCTGTGGGATCTGAAGGCGATCCAGGCGGGTGATCCGTTGTGGCGATTTCTGGGTGGCAGTGACAGTCGCGTTCGTGCGTATGCCGGTGGAATTGATCTGCGGCTTTCTCTGGACGAACTGCGTGAGCAGACACAGCAGAATCTGGCACGTGGATTCCGGGCGATCAAAATGAAAGTCGGACGCGAGCGTCTCGACGAAGACGTTGAACGGGTCGCTGCGATGCGTGAACTGCTTGGCCCCGAAATTCCACTGATGGTCGATGCCAATATGCAATGGTCGGTCGAGCAGGCGATTCGTGCCGCGCGTGCGTTTGGTGAATTCAATGTGTACTGGCTGGAGGAACCGATTATTCCGGATGACTATGACGGTCACGCCCGAGTTCAGTCCGAAGGCGGCCTGCCCGTCGCCAGCGGCGAGAACCTGCATACGCTTTACGAGTTCCAGCACCTGATCGCGTCCAGCGGTGTTTCATTCCCCGAGCCGGATGTTTCGAACATTGGGGGAATTACCGCCTGGCTGAAGGTGGCTCGCCTGGCCGAAGCCAACAACCTGCCGGTCACATCGCACGGCGTGCATGATCTGCACGTGCATCTGCTGGCGTCAGTCCCGAACGCGTCGTTTCTGGAAGCACACGGCTTCGGTCTCGAGCCGTATCTGCGTGAGCCGCTTGCCATCAGTGACGGCTACGCGACGGCTTCCAACTGTCCCGGACACGGTGTCGCGTTTGTCGATGAGAATCTGCGTCCTCATCGCGTGACCTGATTTTCTATTTGCCGGCGATCTCGGTGATGATCGACGTGGGCCGTGACCGGTCAGGGACTCCGCCCAGGTTACGATGAGCGATCAGCTCGGCGACGATGCTGACGGCGATCTCTGGGACGGTTTGCGAACCGATGTCGTAGCCCAGCGGAGCATGCACTTTTTCGAGTGCATCGGCGGTGACGCCTTCCTGCAGCAGGTCTTCGAAGATCAAGCGAATCTTACGGCGACTGCCGATCATGCCGACGTAGCGAGCCGACTTTTCGGCGAGGTGGTAGAGAGCTTCTTCGTCGTGGTTGTGGCCGCGTGTCACGATCACGCACATCGTGTTGGCGTCGATTTCCAGGCCGCTCAACGATGTGTCGATCGGCCCGACGATCAATCGCTCGGCATCCGGGAATCGTTCCACGTTGCAGTACTGCTCGCGGTCGTCCACGACCCACACGTCGAAATCGACGTTCGCCGCCAGTGCGGCGACTTTCTGTCCGACATGACCAGCTCCGATGATCAGCAGACGGCAGTGCTCAAGCTGCGGCAGGTAAGAGACTCCGGCTGTGACATAAGGACGCGGACGGTCTGAGACCGGTCGCAGTCCAACAATGACAGCGTCGGGACACTCCGTTGGAGAAGAGCCGCGGCGGGCGGCCAAGTCACCGTTCGAATCGAACAGGAATCGATCGGCCGCGGTGCCACAGGACTGTTCAGCGTCGATGATGACCGCTTCGGTGCATCCCAGACCGTCCTGGATCAGACGCTGGTATTGTTCGAAGTAACTCAGGTCATCGCCGGGTCGAACAGGATCGACCAGCATTTGCATGCGGCCGCCGCAGATCAGACCGTCGTCCCAGCCGTAGTCGCTGTCGAGTTGAAACGTCATCAGTTCGGCACTGCCGGCATCGAGCAATCGAAGAGCGCGACGCTTCACTTCCGCTTCCACGCAGCCGCCGCCCAGCGTGCCCGATTGCGAGCCATCCGGGAAAACAAGCATGGCAGCGCCGGCCTTCTGCGGAGTGGAGCCGCGGGTTTCCACGAGGGCTGTGCTGGCAACGGACTGGCCGTGCCGAATGGAGTTTTCGAGGTCTTGGAGAATCTTCTGCATGGGTGCTCGTCGTGGTGTGTGTGAAGCGAAGTCAGCAGGGGAATGTCTGGCCGCCGCCGTCGACTCGGATGATCTGTCCGCTGATGAAGCCACTGGCGGGCGAGCAAAGGAATGCGACCACAGTGGCGACTTCGGGGGGCCGACCGTAGCGATCCAGAGTACCGGTCTCGGCGAGTTTTTCATCCTCGACGGGATTAATGCGCAGAAACCGTTCAGTCACCGTGCCTCCCGGAGCGACACAATTAACCGGAATGTTGCTCGATCGCAGTTGGTCGGCCAGGCAGCGGGTGTATTCGTGGACGGCGGCTTTAGCCACGCTGTAAATCGCTCCGTAAGTTCGACCCGAGCAGCCGGCGATGCTGCCGATCGTGACGATGCGACCAGACTTGCGTTCCATCATCCCGGGGGCGACTTCGCGGCAGCACAGAATCGTGTGCAGCAGGTTGCGGTCCATCACGCTCTGCAAATCGTCGATGGCGATGTTCAGACAGTCGTCGTTTTCGGGGCGTCCGCCTTTGCCGACAGACGTTCCGCCAGCGCCGATGTCGCCGCCGGCACAACAGACCAGAGAATCAATTCGTCCCCACCGGGATCGGATCTCACCGGCGACACGTGCCACTTCGGATTCCTGTGTGGCATCTCCCCAGACGGCCTGTGCTTCTTTGCCGGTCTGGGTCGTGATGTCGTCTGCGAGGGACTGCATCGTCGAGCCCTCGTCGAATGTGCTCGGGCTGTCCGGTCGAGTTCCGTGAACGACCACATTGGCGCCCTGTCGAGCAAGTTCGAATGCCATCTCGCGGCCAAGGCCGCGCGACGAGCCGGTGATCCAGATGACCTGGTCAGTAAGGGAGGACATGGATGATGGCCTTGTGAGGGAACCACGAAAGACACGGATGACACGAAAACAACTTAGGGACTGGCGCTGCGTCTCAATCTGAATTCGTAGCAACGGTTGTCAGAGCGCGGGCGTACTGTGAAGACGCCAGAGTTGTCACATCGCCTGCAGCTTTGATTCGAGGTCGGAGCGGAGTTGCAGGACGCGGTTGACATCCATGCCCTCGGGGCGTTTTTCGAGCATCCAGTCGATGTCGGTGATGGCCTCCTGCAGACGATCGGCACGAATCTGCAGGTCGATGCGGCGAGCTCGACTTTCCAGGTGGTCGGGGTTCACGACCAGAACCGTGCCGAGGTATCTCAACATCGCGTCGATGTCGCGCGACTCTTCGGCGACGCCACGCAGGTTCGTCAGCATGCGGATGATGATGCTCTGCGGCGTCGACGCGGTCAGGAAATCCTTGATCGCCGACTCTAATTCTTCTTCGCTGAGCTGTTTGCCGAATCGACCTCGGATGATGGCTTCAGCGTCTTCACGCGACATGACACTTGCCTGATCAAACACGTCCAGGATCTGAGGATCACCCTCGGTGGGCTCGTAGCGGACAACAAAGTGACCCGGTAAACCGATACCGACCACTTTCAAGTCCAGTCGACGGGCCAGTTCCATGTACAGCAGCGACAACGTGATGGGCAGGCCTTCGCGATCTCCGATGACCTCGTTGAGATAGCTGTTTGAGCGGCTGTAGTAATTCGTGCGGCTACCATGAAAGCCAAGCTGCTCGAACAGGTGTTTGTTGAGCGCGGCCAGACGGTTGTCCTCGGTGGAGTCTTCGGGAAGCGTGGCACGAACGTCGTCGACGATTCGATCGACTTCTGTCAGATATCCGGCCACATCGACTTCCTGGTTGTCCAGCCGTGCGATCAGCAGCGCCGCCTTAAGGAGGTCCAGCTTTTCCGGCGGCTGGTTCATTTCTTCGGAAAGCTCCTGCTGTGTCCGTCGTGTGTGTACCTGAGCTGCCAGTTCCCGCAACTGGCGGGCACGCTGCTCGAGCAACAGAGCTTCGCGGTGCAGGACGGTTTGTGTCGTCTGCCCATCGGGAACGAGCTGATCGATCAGCATGCCAGATGGCTGGGTCTGCGGCTTCAGGTCAGCCAGCACGTCGACAATTCGCTTTGTGGTTTCATCAGACGGCTGGTCCGACGGAATCTCTTTGGCAACACGGAAATTGCGGAACTCAGCCTGCGTGTTGCGAAACTTGGCCAAGCCGATCGCTCCGGATTTGAATGCGACGTCGTCCGATTCAATGGCCAGCTCGCCATTGATGAAGCAGTCGATGCCGTCCTCTTTGACGCGAACCTTCAACGTGTTCCATTCATCGGGACGGTAGGCGTCGTGATCGATCTCCTTGAGCACTTTCCATGTGTAGACGCTGGACCCACTGAAACGCGTCAGACGTAACGAACCGTTGCTGGGATAAAATCCGTAATGCTTCTGGTCGCCATCCGACTGAAAGACCAGCCCGGCAGCGCCCGAACCGGGTGTGAATCGGACCTGGACGGCCAATTCGAAAGGTCGCTCGGGAACATCCAGCGTTGAAAGACACAGCGACCGCCCGCCGAATCCGCTGCCGGTATCGTCGACCAGAATGCGGCCTGCCCGCTGCCGCCAGCGAGCTCCAAACAGTGGCTTCCAGTCGCGTTTGCTGAGCGTACCGATCGTCGTCCAGCGCGACATCGGGATTGGGTTGGGTTTCTCCAACAGGGGTTTCAGCGCATTCACGACGACAGCAAATCCCAGGTTATCGGTCACCTGCGACTTCAGCGTGATGATTCCGTGCACTCGACCCTGGCGATCGAGCAGAGGTCCGCCACTGTTGCCACGTTCAATCGGCATGGCGACCTGGATCATAGGTTTATTGTCGACCTCGCGTTTTTCCGAGACGACGCCGCTGACCACGCTGTGTCGCAAGCCTTGCGGGTTACCGATCGCGACGACGGACTGACCTGTCTTGAGTGTGTCGGAATCTCCCAGGACTAACGGCTTGAGACCTGTGATGGCGATCCGCAGTACCGCCAGGTCCATTGACTTCTCTGTGGCGTGGATCTCCGTCACGTCAAACTTGCGGCCGTCTTTGAACTCGACTGAGACCGGTCGCGCCTCGCCAATGACATGCATGTTGGTTGCGATCAGGCCGTCTTCCGAAACGACAAAGCCAGTGCCGAGCCCCTGCCGTTTCCCGTCGCGCCCGCTGAATGTCACGACAACGATCGAGTCATTGGCTCGCTCGACGAGTTCCTCGACGGACATCTCATCGGTTGCGGCGGGTGTCGCTGCTTTTTTCGCCGGTTCCGGATCCTTCGTCGCTGTCTCGGCTGGTGGCTTAGCGGTCGTCTCTTTGCCTGTTTCGTCGCCGAATGCCAATTGTGGTGGTGTCAGTTGCCAGCAAAGAACGAGCCATGCTGCACCGAGAAGGAAACTCTTAAGCATCTGACAACTCCCGTTTCGGATCGAACCGCAGAACACACAAGGTAGCATTCCGCGGAGATTTTCAGCCAGCCACTCTGGTGTCGGAGATGAGTGATGGACGCGTGGCATGCGTCTCGTGTCCCGACTTCTGGACGTCCGGCAACCGCGTCCGGGTGCCGGGATCGGACCAGCACGTCGCGGGTGCCCACAACATCACGTGGGCACCGAGTGCGGGATGCGATATCCTCGCGACGTCGCATATTTCGATCTCCGGAGTTCTCCATGCTCGAACATCGAATCCGAACGACTCGATTCCTGCAGGCTGGTCTGCTGGCGCTGGCCAGTCTGTTCAGCGGTGTAGTGTCAGCCCAGGTTGAGACCACTCCCACAAAGCAGCAACAGGCCGCAGATCGCCCGACTCCCATCCTGGAACTCAAGTTCGCAACTCTGCCAGGACCCGGAGCGAACCGGCGGGTCATTGTGCAGTTTCACCGCACGCTGGCGATCCTGAGGTTGGCGACGCCAGACAAGATCCCGTGGCAGACTGTGCTGGAGGACCTGGAGGACATCCTCCAACTGCCTGAAGACCAGTACCTGGAACTGGCGAGTGCCGTGAATCAGCCACCTGTGCCCGGGCGTCTGCCGCGACCACGATCCGGGAGCTCGCGAAGCTTGTGGGCCACCATCGATCAGCTCATTGGTGAGCTGCCACGTGAAGGCCGTCGGGCCTGGCTGGTACGCAATGCCGAGACCTCTGCCGTGCAGTTGAAAGAGGCGATTGCATCTGGCGACATCCACGAAGTCAGCCGGGTGGCCCGTCAATTTGTCCATACTCCAGCCGGGTATGCGGCCGCTGAGCGGATTGGGATTCACCACTTGGACCGCGGTTCAACAGCACTCGCGATCCGGCAATTCGAAAAACTTCGCACGTCTCCGCAGGCCCGGGTCGCGCGCGAACCCATGCTCACGTTGAAAACCGCGGCGGCATGGGCGGCACTGGGGCGAGACGATCGCTCCCAGGAAGTGCTGATCGATCTGGACGGCTGGCTCGATCAACATCAGGCAGTGGATCGCAAAGCCTTTCCGCTGCTTGTTCGGCCGCTGGCGGAACGCGTCAAGCTGCTGAAGAAACTGGCACTCCATGCCGACGTAGACGGATACCGAAATTCCCTGTGGTCACATTTTCTCGGGAACGCGAAACGCAACGGGCAGGCGGAGTTCTCGCCGGTTGGCCCCGTGCTGTGGGAATCCTCGACAAGCGGCTTCCATGCGCACGCGACTCGCGAAGATCACGCAAAGTTCAGTCCGGAATCCGTAGCGGCAAGCCTCGAAACCGACATCGAACTGTTTGCGGAATCCGAAGCCGAAATGGTGGCATTCTTCGAAGCCGGCCTGAACTGGCTGAACGACTTTGACTTGCATGAGTCGCAATGGAATCTGCCAGCCGGGTATCCGGTTATCGCCGACGGTCTGGCGATCTTCCGCACGTACAACCGGATCCGTGCCGTCGAACTGGCAACCGGCGACCTGCGCTGGGAGTCGTTCATGGTCGATCCCGCCTGGGAAGAGCAATTCGACGTGGGGTCTGCTGAGCGAGCAACCATGCTGCCCAAACGGACGAACGACCCACGATACATGCTGAATCCCCTCAATCAGCGGCAGCTTGAATTCCAGCGGATTCGTTCCCGTCACGATCGGACGACCGGCACGCTGACAACGGACGGCCGTGTGGTGTTCTTTATTGAAGAATGCGGCGTCCCGTCGCGACTCACGTCCGTCGGTCAGTCACGTATGCAGCAGACAGCTCCACTGCCCTGGAACCGGCTGTGCTGCGCCGAGCTGGAAAGCGGCATACTCCTGTGGGAACTTGGCGGTCCAGGGGATCGGTATCCGCTTCCAGGCGCCGACCACTTCTTCCTGGGGCCGCCGGCCATCATCGGTGGTCAAGCCTACGTTCTCGGTGAACGAGACGGACAGGTCCGGCTCTTCTGTCTGCGTCCGGACTCGGGAGAGATCGTCTGGTCGCAGGACATTGCCGTGTCCAGGTCACCAGCGCGAGTCGACGCATTGCGACGCACAGCGGGTGCAAGTCCGACGGAAGCCAGTGGACTGCTGATCTGCCCGCTGGTGGATGGCACGGTGATCGCATTCGATCCGGATCTGCGTCGGATTGCATGGACATGGCGATACACAGGCCGACCCGCGAGTCCCGTCGGGACCGTTCGTCGTGGGTTCCGGTTTGGACGAGTAGTTCCGAGCGTTGATCTACCTGCAGGCGAACGGTGGCGAGACCTGAGCGTGGTGAGCGCGGGCGGTCTGCTGCTGATCACGCCACCAGACGCGAATGAGCTGTTTTGCCTCGACGTCGTATTGGGCGAGCAGGTGTGGAGTCGTCCGCGAGGATCCGCACTCTACCTGGCATCCGTGATGAAAGATCGGGCCGTATTAGTCGAGACGGAAGTCATCCGGGCAGTGAGCCTGGTGGATGGTGCCGAGCTATGGCGGACTGAGCTGATTCAGCGTCACCCCAGCGGTCGCGGCGTACGGACCGGATCCGTGTATCACCTGCCGCTGCTGATCATGCCGGTCGAGGATACGAAATCGTCAGGAGATCATCCGCAGAGAATCCCTGGTGGGGCGATTGCAGCTTTCGATCTGCGCAACGGACGTCTGCTCGTCGAAACGGAATTACCGGACGGGCGCGCTCCAGGCAATCTGGTGGCTGCCAACGGGCAACTTGTTTCCCAGCGATATGACCAGGTAATCGCCTTACCCTCGTTGAGTGAAGCCGAAGATCGTCTCGCAAGTCGACTGGCGGAGAAGGCTGATGATGGTGAAGCGCTGGGCGAAGTCGCCCGGCTGCGTCTGCATCAGGGGCGCGTGACAGAGGCGATCGATCACCTGAAGCGGGCCTTGTTGACCGACTCCCAGTCCAGCCTGGTGCGGCTGGTCATTCAAACGGTGCGTCTGCAGTTGCAGTCGTCGAACGCTGACGAGAACGAGTTACTCAAGCTGCTCGAAACCGTCCCACTTTCGACATCCGATCGTATCGCCGTCACCAATGTCCGGGCCGACGTTCTGATCGATCAGGGCCAGTTCGTAGATGCCTTCAAGCTCATTGCTGGAACGCCGGTGTACGAGAACGGGAAACCGGCACTGGTCGCCGGAAAGGGCATAATCCAGGCCGGACCGCAATGGCGTGCCGGGCGTCTGGCCGGGATCCATGCACGAGTTCCTGCCGGGCAGTTGTCCACTTTCCAGGGATTCGAGCCGCGTCCCACAAGTGAAGAAAACATGCGCGAGTGGTTGGGAAAATTCGGCTCAAGCAGCCACGCAGCACGTGCTGTGCGATTGCGGCTGGCCCGATCGCTCGATCCGAAAACGGATATGCTGGAAATCGAGTCGCTGATCTCAACCGTGAAGGGACAGGACGAAATTGCCGAGGCCGAAATCGCATTAAACGAAGCGTGGCTGCAGTCTGGTCACGGACGCCCAGTCGCTGCGAACATCGACGCCTTCCGCAGACGTTGGAGCGGCAAGCTGCCACAGAATCGCACGGCCGACCAGGTCGTCGCTGCATGGCAACAGCACGAGACAATGCTTCAACTGCCGGAAACGTTTCGATGGCCGTTGTCGGCGACCGTGAAGATCAATGATGCGCCCGTCGAGAAAGAAGGCGATGTCGCTCAGCCCAGCAACCTCGGTGCTTCACTGCCAGTGCAGTGCATCGCCCCGGCGATTGATCCCCCCAGTCCGGTTGTGGACGGTTGGCTGTTTGTGATCAGTTCAGCGGGAGTGACGGCTCGCGACAGTCTGGGACGCGACGTGTGGATGCTGAGCCCCGACGAGTTCGGCGATGTCGAGTTTCCTGTATCGATTTCTTCGTCCGGGGTTTCGTACGCGTGCGACGGCCATCTGCTGGTGATCATGCTGCGAACCGGTGTGGCTGTCTTTGACCTCTCGGGTAAACACCCGCAGCGACTGTGGTCACGGCCGTTCCCCTTCGAATCGATGCCATCTGCGCCGCAAATCGCACAGCGTCCCGGCGAGCGATCGATGTTCATGCTGCGCCGCCCGTTCCGTTCGATCGTGGGGCTGGCAGCGGGATGTCTGGTTTACTGGACTGCGGACACACTGCACACCGTCGATGCGACAACCGGCGATTTGTTATGGCGTCTGAATGGAGTACCTGTTGATTCACCCATCTTCGGCGACGGCAGGTATCTCAATATCGTCGCCAGCGAAGGCGGGCGTGTGTCCCACCTGACCGTGCGCGATATGCACACCGGACAGAACGTTCGGGACGTGAGCATCGCCCCCGCAACCGCAGTGGGATCGTTCAAGGACTTTCGGCTGACCGGTTACTCCGGAAGAAATCTGATCGGGACCCGGCTGGCGAAAATCAACGTGCCGTTCCTGTCGCTGGATGCGATGACCGGTGATCAGCTCTGGGAGCATCACCTGACTGCTCAGACAGGATTCTGGATGTCTGCCGGCCGGCACCTGGCCGTCGGACTGGACATTGCCGGTCAACTGAAAGTCTGTGACACGCGAACCGGCAAGTTGATTCTTGATGAGGCGGTTCCCGCCACCGCCGGCCTGCAGTCCATAGCCGTCCATGAAACCGACTTCGGTTTTGTACTGTTTGCCGGCATGCGACCACCACGTTTGCAGTCGATGCCAAACGTTCATCACGCCTGGCAGGCACAGCTCGTTCGCGGCACGGCTCATGGCGTTGACTGCCGGGCACGGAAAGTCCTGTGGAGCACTGAATTACCGGATCAGTACGTGTCCTTGCCGCAACCGCGCGACCTGCCCTTTGTGTTGCTCAACAGCCGACGGAGTAATGGCGCAATTCGCAGTCAACAAACGAAAACCGATTTTCCATTGGATGTACTCGACACTCGGACCGGCCAGACAATCGCTTCGCTGGCTGAGCAGTCGTCGTTCAACGATTTCCGCCCGACCGTAGACCTCGGCCAACGTGAGATCTCGATTCAACTGGGCGAACGACGGAGTGCCGTGATCAGTTACGGCGACCCCGGAGAATCCGAGCCTGAGACCGAAAAAGACGGGACGTAGAGGACGTGACGTCGGTCAACTGTTTTCGGTCCAGAGGGCCGTGAATACAAATGACTCGTCGATTTCGCCGGGCGATCCGATCACAACGTCGCCGAAGTTGGCTTCACCGAACCCGGAACCGCCAGCGACGATGTCGTCTCCACTTTGTCCGTTGACCTGATCCACACCGAAGCCACCCTGCAGCGAATCGTCGCCCGCTCCTCCGTAAATCGTGTCCATGTCGTCTCCGCCCATCAGCGTGTCGCGGCCGCTGCCTCCATTGAGAACGTCGTCACCGCGGTGACCGGCCAGTCCATCGTTGCCGGATCCGCCGATCAGCGTGTCGTTGCCGGACATCCCCCGCAGGGTGTCGTGACCGGCGCCACCGTCGATCCAATCGGCGTTGTCGCCGCCGACGATCGAGTCGTTGCCGGCATCTCCGAACAGCACGTCCTCGCCGCGTCCACCAAAAATGGTGTCATTACCGGCGCCGCCGCGGATCGTGTCAGGATCCTTACCGCCATCGATCAGATCATTGCCGGTGCCACCCACGATCGAATCGAAGAATTCACTGCCTGTCAGTGTGTCGTTGCCCGCTCTACCGAGCACGATCACCCCGTCGTTGACCATTGATGTGAACATCTCGCGACTGACACTGGTCAGGTCGACCCGATCGTGACCCATGCTGCCCTGCACCAGAATACGCTGCACGTTCTCTGCGGTCGCGCCCAGCGGATCCGAAATCACGACCCCGTCGACAAGCACATGCAGTGTGCCCAGACTGTTGTCGATTTCGAAGAATCGATCCGCTTCCAGTAGCACCGTCAGTTGCCCGTTCTCCGGATTGAAGCGAGCCGCCACGCGGACCGTTTCGTCGATGACGTCGTTTCCGTCCGGGTCGTTCAGGACATTGACACCGTCACCACCGGACAGTGTGTCGATGGTCACGTCGTCGCCATGCAACTGATCGTTGTCGGCTTGTCCGAGCAGCAGGTCGGCCCCGACACCGCCATTCAGCACGTCGTCGCCCGTGCCGCCCAGCAACGTGTCCGCTCCGCCGCCTCCGTCCAGGATGTCGCCGTCCGAGTCGCCAGAGAGGCCGTCGTGGCCCTCGCCACCACGCAGCAGATCCGGGCCCGAGTCACCAAACAGCCAGTCGGAGCCGGCGTCGCCGTCGATCGTGTCAGCGTGCGATCCGCCGTGCAGATCGTCGGCTCCGTCACCGCCTGAGACGACGTCGAAACCTGCATCACCGAACAGTCGGTCGTGGCCGCCATCACCGGACAGCGTGTCGTTGCCGTCGCCGCCCCACGCGAAGTCGTCGCCGTCGCCGCCGTTGATCACATCCGCTCCGGCCATGCCGTCGAGACGGTCCGCGTCATCGCCGCCGTTCAGTGTGTCGTCGCCGGAGTCGCCGGTCAGTTCATCGTTGCCGGCATCGCCCTGCAGCAGGTCGTTGTCGATTCCACCCGACAGCCGGTCGTCGCCGTCACCGCCCAGCAGCGAGTCGTTGCCTCGACCACCGGTCAGCGAGTCCGCACCCTCAAAACCTTTGACAACGTCATTCCCGGCGCCGCCGTCCAGTACATCGCTGCCCAGACCGCCAAAGATGACGTCGTTGCCAGCGTTTCCGGAAATCACGTCGTTGCCCGCACCGCCGCGTAACAGATCGCGACCGCCGCTGCCGCGCAACTGGTCATCACCGGCGCCACCGTCGAGTGTCGCGGAGCTGCCGTCGAAGCTGCGGATGTCGAGCGTGTTGTTGCCGTCGCCGCCGGTCAGATGCGCGCGTTCCACCAGAAAGATGCGATCCGTCCCGCGGCCGTACAGCCGGTTGGAAGTCAGCCGGAAGTTGACGTTACCCGATTCCTTGACGACGTCCGTCCCGTTGCCGCCATTCAGTGTGTCGTTCCCATCACCACCGCTGATCCAGTCTCCACTGCCGCCCTGGCCGAGCACTCGATCGTTACCGGCATCGCCGGACAGCGTGTCGCGACCCGCACCGCCGGTGACCTTGTCGTCCCCATCGCCGCCGCTGGCGACGTCGTTCCCGCCGTCGCCGCTGATGTAGTCATTGCCGCCGGCACCGCTGATCAGATCGTCGCCGCCGCGACCCAGCAGTTTGTCGTTCCCGTCGCCTCCATCGATCGTGTCGTCGAACCGGCCACCGCGGAGACTGTCCGCACCGTCCGAACCCAGCAGGACGACTCGTCGAGTCACATTTGCTGCATCCAGAAGATCGTCGCCCGCCTGACCATCGATCGTCACCGTGGCCGACAGGCCGGAGTCCAGAACATCGATCGACAGCACGTCCGCCCCGTCTCCGCCGTTGACAAGCAGCGACGCCGTCGGATTGGTCATCGTTACCGAGGCGGAACCGTGCAGAATGCGTGACGTCCCTGCGTCGGCCCCGTCCGTCAGTGTGGCGATGTCATCCTGCGAACCGAATTGAACGACGCGCGACGCAGCCGACAGATGGTCCACAACGGACTGCACGTCTTCCCACGAGACGGGCCGGCCATCCACATACGCCGAGCCAGTTCCTGGCGACGACAGTTCGTAGGCCACTTCCGATAGCGATTCCGGGCCGACGATTTCGACTGAGTCCGACACACCCGCGACGCTGTCGAACAGGACTCCGCCTGGTGGCAACGGCTGTCCGCCGCTGATGTCAACAATCAGCCGGTCGGGATGGGCCGACGTTTCCAGCGTGACTGAGAACAGTGCCGTGAACTGGTATCGAAAGACCTCTTCGCCATCGACCACGTCCCGGGCGATGACGATTTCGTCGCCGTCCCGAATGAGTCGGTAGTCGCCGCCGCCGTCCGGCAGGGTGACACTCAATTGACGCTGCGCCTCGAACGCTCCGGCATCAACCGGACTCTGCAACGGACGCAGCACGCCGCGTTGATCGAATTCGGGAGTGACGTCGCGCAGGCCGGCGTCAATAGCCGGGCTGCCCTCGTGCAACGCGTGCGTGAGCGTCGGACCGCCGTTGTCCTGCAACGCCCCCAGCAGCACATCGATCGGGTTTTCCGTGTCGCCGATCTGGTTCGCGTCGGTGTTGTGCGTGATGCCGACAACACGGGCGCCGTTGCCGATGACGTTGTTCGAACTGTCGGCCGCAATGCGACCGACGTAGTCATCGTCACCGTGATTGGCAGCAACGATCACGCTGTTCAATTCAACGGCAACCGAGCCATCGTTGAACACACCGCTGCCGTCACCTTCAAGGGCCTGATTGCCGGCGATTGTGACGCTTTGAATCAGAGCCTGCGTCGCGTCGTCCGTCCACAGTCCACCACCCTCGTTCACGCCGTCGCGTCCGTCACTGCCGACCCGGCCACGCAGACCATTGCCCGAAGGTGTGCCCTCGTCACCTCCCGCACCGCCGCGTCCACGCTCCGATCTATTCGACGAGATTGTGGAATTTGTCAGGCTGAGATCGACATTCAGAGAAAAGAGCCCTCCGCCTTCGCTGTCCCCACCTCCGCCACCTCGGCCGCCGTTGCCGGCGCTGCCGCCGAATGGATCGCCGCCCGTACTCTCACCGGCCCGACCGCCTGGACCGCCAACCCCGCCGACGCCCGCCACAATGCGGTTGCGTGCGATTGTCGAATCGGTCGCATCCAGTATTCCTCGCTGGATGAAGATGCCGCCTCCCTGGACAAACCCACCTTCGCCACCGTGGCCACCGCTGCCACCGGCTCCGCCGAAGCCTCCATCAGACAACCCGCCCCGGCCGCCGATTCCCCCGTCCGTGCCATCACCGCCTCGGACATCGTTGTCCATAACGCTGGACGCGCTGATCGTGACCTGACCGAACGCGACCGAGATGCCACCCCCTTGAGCCCAGCCACCGATATTGCTCGACCCACCGAGTGATCCATTGGGACCCGTGCCGATGCCGCCGCTGGGACCACTCTCACTCGCCCGTCCGCCGCCTCCGGCGCGACCGCCTTCGATCACGTTCCCTTCAAACACAGACGTCGTAACGGTCAGCGAACCGGAATCGAGAAACAGGCCACCACCCATCACGGGTCCTCCCTGACCTCCGCTGCCAGCTCGACCGCCGGTTCCGCCTTCAGCGCCGTTGCCGCCGCGACCGCCGGCGCCTCCACCTCCACCGTCTGCCTGGTTCAGCGTGAACGCCGAAGCATCGACCGTCACATCCGAATTTCGAGCGTAAAGACCCCCACCGTTCGCCTGGCCACCGCCGCCGCCGTCCTCACCATTCTCGCCATCTTCCTCATTACCCGTGCCCGCACGGCCATTCGGGCCTTCACCACCTTCGCCGCCCTTCGCTCTGTTGTTGTCGATCAGGCTGTTGCGGATCGTCGCTGAACCATCAAACACCGCCACGGCACCGCCATACGATCGCTTGCCGTCAAAGCCCGGTTGGCCGTCTGCTCCGATCGCGATGTTGCCGCGCAGATGGACCCCATCCAGTTCAAGGTCGCCGCCCTGAACCAGAATCGCCCCGCCAAACGCCGGGTAGTCCCCGGCCGCAGCGTTCTGAATTCCTGAGTCGACTGCACGACTGTTGACGATTGACAGGTCGCGGAAGATCGCACGCACACCAGAGAAAACGTGAAACGTCCGGTCAAATCCGCCCGGATCGATGACCGTACTGCCCGCACCGGCCCCCTGAAATGTGATGGAGTATCCCGATTCGACGAGATCAAAATCGCCGCTCAGATTCAGATTGTCCTGGCCGGTCAGCGGGTCGTTCCCCGTGCCGGCATCCCACCGACCAGTTGTGAGCACGATCACATCGTCTTCACCATTGGAATTCGCCTGACTGATCACATCCCGCAGGCTGTTGGGCAAACCCTCGGCGATACCCGGGCCAGGCGTGAAAGTCGCCAGTACAAGTCGTTGTTCCAGACATTCCAGTACAGGCCGACTACCTCGGCGCCGTTTCCAGCGACGCAATCCAACCGAACTCCGAGACGCGGCACCGGCGCGGGGTAACTGTGCGAGCCAACGAGACACGCATCGGCGCCAGGGAGGACTGATCGCAGGCTGCGGATTGTGCCGGTCGGTAGTACGGACACGATGTCGAGCATTGAGTGGGGATGTCATGGCAGGCAGGTCGTGACAGGGGATGTAAAGTGGGGACTTGTTCAATCTGGCTGACAGAGAGCGCCGACCCGTCAAGCGTCTGTGACGCCGTGAGGGCCGGGTTGCATGAGTCGCAGTGAATGGATACCCGCAGGAATCGTCTGACGTTGCATTTTGCCGAAAGACAACACGGCTCAGACGAGTATGCGCTAACTGCATGGCGCGCGGGCGTCTGCGACTGCGATCTCAGACGGAATCATCGGGTCGGATCCGAAGGCGCGGAGATCGGATCTGGCAGGGGATCTGCGGCCTTCAAGGCCTGCAACCGTCATGCGGCGGTGTCACGACGGGAAAGGGCCGCGGATGACGCGGATTAAGCTGAAGAACGCAGATCTGTGTTCTTCTGCCTGATCCGCGTCATCCGCGGCCCCTTTGATTCGAACCAGATAATCGAGAGCTATTTGGCTTTCGGTGGCTTCGGGTCGGACGTCAGCGGCAGTTTGACAATCTTGCCGGTCCAGGCGGACTTGTAGATCGCCAGGATGAGTTCGACACTCTTACGCCCCTCTTCGCCATCCACCATGGTCTTTGTTCCGCGTTCGATGGATCGGATGAAATCCTTGAGCTGATCGCGGTGTCCCGTGTGCGAGATCGCTGACGGATCGGCGGCGCCGCCCGTGTTGTCGTCGTTGTCCATCAGCTTGTCGCGGACGGCCCGGTCTTTCGGGGACTTCTTCAGGAATTCCCACAGCAGGACGCTGTCCTGCTCGACGACTGCTGAACCTTCGGTGCCGTGAATCTCAGTCTTCTTCAACAGACCGGGGTACGCCGCGGTACTACATTCGATGACGCCGACAGCCCCATTCGCAAACCGCACCGTGGCCACACCAGCGTCCTCGACCTCGATCCGTTCATGCGCCAGTGTGTCGGTGAATGCCGCAACTTCTACAACGTCGCCCATCAACCAGTACAACAGGTCGACATTGTGGATGCCTTGATTCATGAATGCTCCACCACCGTCCAGAGCAAAGGTGCCGCGCCATCCGCCGCTGTCGTAGTACTCCTGAGTGCGCCACCATTTCACGAATGTGTCGCCGTGAGTCAGTCGGCCGAACCGGCGTTCCTTGATGGCCTGTTTCAGGGCGATGTTCGCGGGACTGAATCTCGACGGCAAAACCGTACACAGCTTGACGTTGTTGTCGCGGCACGCCTTGATGATGCGGTCGCAACGTTTGAGCGAGATTTCCAGCGGCTTCTCGACCACGACATGTTTGCCAGCCTTGGCCGCTTCGATAGCGGGTTCCATGTGGGCGCCGCTCGGTGTGCAGATCGTGACGATCCGAACGGCCGGGTCAGCCAGCATGTCCTTCAGGTCGTGGTACACCCGACACCCGGTGTCCTCGCCGAACTTGTCCGCAGCCGCACTGAAACTGTCAAAACACCCCATGATTTCAGCGCCGCGGATGTCTTCGATGGCCTTCGCGTGAAACCGCGAAATCATCCCACAGCCGATGATCCCGAATCCGGTCTTCATAATGTTCTTCCCGAAGTGTCTGGAGACTTTCGGACCGATCGCCGCGACGTCACGCCACAGCTTTTGGCCTGATTTTCGGGGAGTTTAGCCAGGTCGGGACACGAACGCAGCCGAGTGGCGGAATTGGCGGAACGCGAGGGTTCTGGACGCCGTGCGTATTCAGGCTCTTCGATCCTGCAAAACTGGATCGGATGATTCGCCGTGTAGAGGCTCCACCAATCTGGACTTTGGACGTCAGCACAATGTTCGTGAAAAGGGACCTGCGGATGGCAAAGCCGGACTACGGATGTACGGCGATTCATCCGCAGTCCGGCTTTGCCATCCGCAGGTTCCAAAAGAATCCGCACAATTGTTGCCGCGAAGCAGCCCTGGCTCTTGAGCTGGTCTCAGAAGCCGCGTAGTTCTTCCATTGGGTCATGCGCGCCATTTGCTCGCATCTTCGTAGCATGGGCCCCCGGCCCGTGTTGACACGCAGCCACGGACCGGGGGTCCATGCTACTTTGTTTGCGGCCATCGGGCGTGGTAGACCGTGGGTGAACCGTCTTGAGTTGCCCGGTCAGTGTCGGGCGACACTCAAGACACAACTTTCCGCTCAATCACCACCGGCAACGGGTATTGCGGCGGCGGTCGCAAGGTCGGGAGCCTCTTCGGACGCCGGTGACTGCAGGCGATCGAGCAGCGAGACAATGCGTTCGGCAGCCTGGCCGTCGCCGTACGGGTTGATGGCCTCGGCCATCGAGCGGTAGTGGAGGTCGTCCGTCATCAGTCGCTCTGATTCTTTGAGGATGCGATTCGCGTCCGTGCCGACAAGACGCACGCCGCCTTCCAGACCTTCCTGACGCTCCGTCTTGTCTCGCATGACCAGGACTGGCTTACCAAGCGACGGGGCTTCTTCCTGTACTCCGCCAGAATCAGTCAGGACGAAGAACGAGCGGGCCATCATGGCAACGAAGGGCTCGTAGGACAGCGGATCGATCAAATGCACGTTGCTGATGCCGCTCAGAATGCGATTCACCGGTTCCTGCACATTCGGATTCAGATGCACTGGATACACGATGTCGAATTCCGGATGCCGATCAGCCAGAGTTCGGATCGCGGTGCAGATTGACTCGAACCCACCACCAAAGCTCTCGCGGCGGTGTCCGGTGACGAGCACGTAGGGCCGCTTGAATCGGGCAAACAGGCCATCCGTCTGTGAGCTGCGGACTCCCTGATCAATCTGGTCGCGAATTTTCAGCAGCGAGTCGATGACCGGGTTTCCGGTGACGAAGACCGATGCCGGATCAACACCTTCACTCAGCAGTGTCTGGCGGTTGCTGTCGGTTGCAGCAAAGTGCCAGGTGGTCAGACGCGTTGTCAGAACCCGATTCATCTCCTCAGGAAACGGCGAGCGGATGTCGCCTGTTCGCAGTCCGGCTTCCACGTGACCGACCGGCACGTTTTCATAGAACGCGGACAGGGCTCCACAGAAGGTCGTGGTCGTGTCGCCCTGAACCAGTACGACGTCCGGCTGCAGGTCCGCGATCACGGGCTCGAGACGCTCAACAACACGCGATGTCAGGCCCGCAAGGGACTGGCCTGGCTGCATCAGATCGAGGTCGACGTTCGGAGTGACGTCGAACAGCTCCAGAATCTGGTCCAGCATTTCCCGGTGCTGTGCGGTCACAACAACCTGCGGCTCGAACCCGTCAGCCTGTTCCAGGGCCTTGACCAGCGGGACCATTTTGATGGCCTCGGGACGCGTGCCGAAGATCAGCATGACTTTCTGCATAACCGAATCCCTGTGTGGCGCGAGGAGACTTTCCCACGGGAACGAGTAACGTCGCGAACGAACCAGTGCTTTGTCACAACTAAGAATCAGGGTTACAGACATGAGCCGTTTTGGCGATAGCCACGGTTCCTTCCGACCGAACCGTGGCTAGCGCCAAAACGGCTCACCCTGAAATTAAGTCGTGACAAAGCACTAGAACTCTCAGCCAGCCTGACGGAGCTGATCGCAACTCTGATTCCCGGCGTCTCCCACATATCGCTGATAAACCTCAACCGTCTGAGCCGCGATCTGTTCCCATGCGAAATGAGCGACCGCTCGTTGTCGTGCCGCCTGTCCCATTGTCACGCGCAGATTCCTATCGGCGATCAGACGGTCCAGGCCCTGAGCCAGACCGGCCGGGTCGTGGGAATCGACAAGCAGACCGGTTTCCTCGTGGCGGATGAGCGTCGGGATTCCTCCAACGCGTGTGCCGACCAGTGGCAGCCCGCACGCCATGGATTCGAGGCCTGTAATACTCGTCGCTTCCATGAACGAAGGCAGGACGGAGATATTTGCGGCGCGGTAGATGTCCGGCATATCCGGATTCGGGACGTTGCCAAGAAAAACGCAGCGATCGAGACAGCCGCCGTCACGCAGAATCTGCTCAACTTTGGGACGTTCCGCTCCGTCGCCGGCGAAGACGATCCGCGACGCGTTCTGCAGCCGAGTCACGGCGTCTGCAAAGACGACAACTCCGTTCTTTTCGACAAGACGGCGGGCCAGCAGGACAACGACTTCGTCCTCGGCAACCTTCCATACGGCACGCTGGCCGGTTGGTCCGGGTGTAAAGCGGGTGGCATCGACGCCGTTGGGAATGAAGTCAACCGGTCCCGGATAGTCCACGGCTCGGGTCGCGGCGACCAGTTCGTCACTGGGTGCGAGCACATGCGCGATATGCGCCAGCCGCCGAGTCATTTTTCGCCGTGCGGCCGGGCCTTTCTCAATCCGCTTCAGAAACCCGGATGTGTGATTGGTAAAGATGACAGGGAGATCGAGGCCAACCGTCGCTTCAAGCGGTCGCAGACCATGAATATGCAGAACATCCAGTGATTCACGCTGCAGAAAGACTTTCAGCCAGGTGCGCATCAACCATGTAAACAGCGGCTTGCCTTTGGGGACAGGCGGTCGATGCACCGACATACCGTGCAGCTCGCTGGTCCGCTGACGCTGTTCTCCGAGCGGTCGAGTGATGACATCGACCGAATGCCCGAGCTTTGCCAGCGCCCGACCCAGCTCCACAACGTGCGCGGCGACGCCACCGACATTGGGATAGAAGTCTGCCGTGATCAAGCCGATTCGCATGCAGTCGGTCCTTCGACATCTGTTCGGCAAGACAAGCCTCACCTGTATGGTCGACCGGAGGCTAAGCCAGTCTCTGCAAACCGGTCAACGTGGATCCTCGCTGGTGGCCATGCCGAGCTGCCGCATCTTGCGGTACAGATTAGATCGATGCAGTCCCAGCATCCGGGCGGCTTCGCTCATGTTGCCGTTTGCCCGCTGAATGCCACGTTCAATGTACTGTTCCTGGAAGCGGTCGGTGGCGTTCGCCAGACCCAGATCGATTCCCAGTTCCAGTTCGTCTTCACGGGCTGGACTGATGATGAAGGCAAGGTCATCGACTTCGACCTGGTCCCCACCAGCCAGAAAGGAGACCCGCTCCATGAGATTGCGCAATTCGCGGACATTGCCAGGCCAGCCGTGCGTCTTCAGTCGTCGTTCGGCATCAGTTGATAATTCCAGCACGGTCCGCCTTGCCTGGGGGCAGAACTGTCGCAGGAAATAATCGGCCAGCGGCACAATGTCGTCGGGGCGATCTCGCAACGGCGGCAGTTCAAGCGTCACGACATTCAGTCGGTAGTACAGGTCTTCGCGGAACTTTCGATCGCGCACGGCCTCGGCGAGATTCACGTTCGTCGCGGCGACGATTCGTACGTCGACAGGAATCGTGTGCGATCCGCCAACACGAGTTATCAGCTTCTGTTCGAGCACGCGGAGCAACTTGGACTGCCCGCCCGCACTCATATCCCCGATTTCATCCAGAAAGATTGTTCCGCCATCCGCCAGTTCGAACCTGCCTTTGCGGGACTCGCGCGCGTCGGTGAATGCCCCCTGCTCGTGTCCGAACAGCTCGCTCTCGAGCAGACTTTCGGTCAGAGCCGCGCAATTGACGGCCACGAACGGATGGTCCGCCCGCGGTCCGTGATAATGCAGGGACTGCGCGACGACTTCCTTTCCCGTTCCGCTTTCTCCAAGGATCAGGACCGGCAGATCCGTCGGAGCCAGCCGTTCGATCTTTTCGCGGACGCTCGCCGTTGCCGTGCTATCGCCGACAATCTTCACTCGGCTGGCGATCTGCTCGGTCAGTTGTCGGTGATTCCGCAGCAGACGATCGCGTTCGCGGGTGTTCCGCAGCGCAATCGCTGCCTGCAGGCCGAATTGACGCAGGATGTCTTCATCCGCGGCATCGAACAGTCCGTCGTTCTTGTTGATGCCCTGAAACGCACCGATCAGCTTCTGGTCACCGTCCATCAGCGGGACACACAGAATGCTGCGTGTGCGGTATCCCGATTTCTTGTCGACTGCCGGGTTGAAGCGGTCGTCGCTGTAAGCGTCGTCCACTCGGATCGTCTCACCAGATTGAATGACCGTACCGACGATGCCCACGTTATCCGGCAGATAGAGGGTCCGGTCTTCGACTCCCAGGGCCGGACAGGCCAGCAGTTTTCCGGCCGGTTTGTCCCAGATAAAGATACTGGCCCGATCGCAGTCCAGCAGGCGAGTCGCTTCTTCGGCCAGAGCCTCCAGCAACGGTACGGTTTCGAAGATCTCGGACAACCGACACGCAACGCGTAGTGTCTCGCGCAGACGTTCCGTCTGACGGCCGGCCGTTTCCAGTCGCTGCACTGTTTCCAGGCACCAGCTCAGAACACGACCGACCTTCACCACGCCTGGCAACTCTGTCTTACCGAGCCTGCGTCCGGCGAGTGCCAGCACGTTCTGACGCTGCGGCTGATTCGTGAGCGGTACGGCCGCAACCAGCCAGCCCTGCGAGTCGACCATCGGCAACAGACCACACGCCTCACGATCCAGCGCCTCTTCGAACAGGCGGACCGGCAATGCCCCGAGCTGATGACGTCCGAATTCGACTGTTGCACCCCATGCAGGCCAGCGGTCAACGACTCCCACCCACTGGACCGCGAACTCCGAAGCGACATCGGGCAGCACGATCGCCGCGTATTCGGACAGCGATTGCACGGTCACTGTGTCCCGAACCAGGCGGTCACAGAGCTGGGCGATCGATCCAGGCGACTCAGCAGACGCATCAGATTGCGACACCCAGGCGGCAGATTGCGTATTCATAGTGACTCCACCTCGACTGATGGAAACTCAATTAGAATACACGTCGCCGTCGATTGTACAACTTCAATGTGTGCTGCCACCCCAGCGTGCCACGATTTCCCCTTGATTCGCGGGGCGTGTCGTCAGGGGCCGCCGGACAGCAACCGGCTCAGCATCGACTGTTCGAGATGCGCGTCCCGACCCAGGAGCTGCCACCCAGTTGGACTGGATGGTCCAACAACAACGTCCAGATCTCGCTGCAGCGGTCTGCTGCTTGCGAATGTGGCACTGAGGGCGGACCGGAGCACGCGCGGGCGAGAATCTTCCTGTTCCTTCAGGACCTCAACTTCGACCAGATAGCCCCCCTGCGCGGGGATCATCGTGATTCGGGCTCGACGTCTGATTGACTGCAGTGAGCCCTGCAGTCGGTCGCCATACGTGATGGCATCGCGATGCCACGGTTCAAGCAGGCCGGCTCCGACTTTGTAATCTGACTCGATAATGCCATCGAGCCGGTTCTCGCGTTCGACCGGAAACTGATAGACATGCAGCATGTCGACTGCGTTCTCCCAGATCGCGGCCTGGTCATTGGCCGGAATGAACGCCGGGTTCGAGATTGGCTGCGGGGGCACCATCGCACAGCCAGTCAGCGGGAGCAGCGTAAACAGAGCGAAGACAGCCGATGGCCGCATCTGCGTGACATCCTTGTCAGTGCGTTCGCGTGGACCGTTCGTCGTCGACTGATTTGCCGGGTTTTTCCGCGTGATGCGTTTCACCGACGGACAGGAACGCCTGTCCCACAGCATGACCATCACTGGAAGCTGGAACGCGTACCAGCGACCTGGTGCTTTGTCACATCTTAATTTCAGGATGAGCCGTTTTGGCGCTAGCCACGGTTCAGTCGGCGAGAACCGTGGCTAGCGCCAAAACGGCTCATGTCTGTAACCCTGATTCTTAGCTGTGACAAAGCACCAGGGTGTCGACAAACGGAGTCTGTCACGAACTGGCGAACGCCTCAAGATCGGTCTACCCGGGTAGATATGTGTCGAGCACGACTCCGTCGACATCGGACTCGATGCGTGCCTCGGCGCGGCTCGCGGGAAGCAGCAGCGTCTCACCGAAACGGAGCGGGAACGGGGTCCCGCCGCAGATCACCGTCGAGTTTCCGGCCGCCGCCTGCAGCACGTGGAATCGGTTGTCGCGGATGAGTGGCACATGTCCAGGACCTGCATAGCGTCGGATCGTGAAGTAATCGCAATTCACCAGTTCCTCACCGGTCGTCAGCCGCTGTGAAACCACTCGCGCGACCGGCCCGCGGTCGAAATCGATGCAGCGAAACGACTCTTCGATGTGCAATTCGCGCGGCTTGCCGTCGGCCCCGACACGCCCCCAGTCATACAGGCGGAATGTCATGTCGCTCGACTGCTGCACTTCGGCCAGCAGAATCCCCTCGGCGATGGCATGCACCGTCCCGGCCGGAATGAACACGCAGTCGCCCGCGGCCACTTCGAAGGAGTGCAGACAGTCCTCGATCGTTCCGTCCGTCAGACTTTGGCGCAGACTGATGGCGTCCACTCCGTTTTTCAAACCGGCATACAGGCGACTGCCCGGTTCGGCCGCGATGATCACCCAGGCTTCAGTCTTACCGTTTTCTGTTGGATCAAACTCCCGGGCGAGGCCATCGTCTGGATGCACCTGGACGGATAGTCGATCGTTCGCATCCAGGTACTTGATCAGTAGCGGGAACTGCGACAGTCCGGCGTGTTTTCCGAACAGGTCTTCGTTGTGTTCGGCCACGAGCTGCTGCAGTGTCTTTCCAGTCAGAGGACCACTGCTGACGATGCTCTGATCCTCTCCGTGGTCCGAGACTTCCCAGCTTTCCGCATAGTCGGATTCGGGACCAACAGGTTTCCTCAGGACAGTGCCGAGTCGCGTTCCGCCCCAGCGAATACGTTTGAGCAGCGGTTCAAAGCGGATCGGATCCATGATGTGCGTTCCCTGCAACAGAATTGAGCCAATCACTCGTGAAGTATTGGATGTAGCCGAACTCGTCAGAGTTTGGTTTTCCCGCGTCCGGCCGAAGTCTGGCGACTTCGGCTACCCCTCAAGACACGACTGACACTGCACTACTCCTTCGAACGTTCACGCCGTCGACGTTCGAATCGAATGCGACACCCGATCGGGACTGATTCTTTCACCTCAGGTAGTTTTCCCGCCAGCGCCGCAACGACGGCTTCCTCGACGTAGCGGCGTTTGACTTTCGTCGCGTCGGGACTGTCGTCCATCGCGCCCATGTAGACGATTTTCCGCTCACGATCCAGAACGAAACATTCGGGCGTGAAGCCGGCTCCGTAATCCTTTGCAATCTTCTGAGTCTCGTCAAACAGGTAGGGGAAATTGAACTTCTGCTCTTCGGCTCGCTTCTTCATAGCAGCCGGCAGGTCCGCTTCAACTTTGTTGACGTTGATCGCGACCAGGCTGACGCCGCTGTCTTTGGTGCAGTGCTCCTTCACGAATTCAATCAGCCGTTCCTCGTAGTCCAGCGCGTACGGGCAACTGTTGCAGGTAAAGACAACAACCACGACCTCTCGCTTCTTCAGGTCGCTCAAAGCCAGCCCGTTGCCGTCCACTCCCGGTAGTTTCTTCCACGCGGGAGCCTTGTCACCGATGTCCAGGACCGGGTTGTACTCGCCTGCGTTCAGAGCAGAGGCCGTCAGAAGCAGGGCGAGCGAGAACGGAAGTAACGACTGGAGGGGCATCGGAACCTCGGTATCTGTGGGCGGGACCGGCGGCAACACATCAACCATGATGAATCTCAACTCGGTCCGCCTCAAGTGACGGTGGTGCGTGGAGACGTATCCCCGGAATCTGCTACAACTCCGTGATTCCAGGAGTGTGAGTAAGAAGCATATCCGCTTGCCGCCCGGGACGGGCGAGCACCAGCCAGGCCACTGCCGGCAACGCTGTCCGGGGAACGAAATTCATTCCGTTCCTACGATCCTGTGGCCTATCGAATCAACGGATTGAAACCCGCTCAACGACAGACAATTCAATTCTCATCTGAACGTACAAAGAAGGCCCAACCCATGAGTACTATCGCCGCTGTACACGCCCGGCAGATTCTTGACAGCCGCGGCAATCCGACCGTCGAAGTGGATGTCATGCTTGAAGAAGGCCCAATCGGACGTGCCGCAGTGCCCAGCGGAGCCAGCACTGGTAAGCACGAAGCCTGCGAACTCCGTGATTCGGATCAAAAGAACTACTACGTGGGCAAAGGTGTGCAACAGGCCGTCGCCAACGTGAATGATGACATCGCTCCGCGGTTGATCGACCTCGATGTTTACGACCAGGCATTTATCGACGCCACGATGCTCGAACTCGACGGCACGGAAAATAAGTCGAATCTTGGGGCCAACGCGATTCTGGCGTGCTCGCTGGCGTGTGCTCATGCCGCGGCTCAAGCCAGCTATCTGCCGCTGTTTCGTTATCTGGGCGGTGTTGGTGCCAACTGCCTGCCAGCTCCGATGATGAACATCATCAACGGCGGCGAGCATGCCAACAACTCGATCGACCTGCAGGAGTTCATGGTCATGCCACTGGGCTTCGACAACTTCAGCGACTCGCTGCGTTGCGGTGCCGAGATTTTTCACGCGCTCAAGAAAGTGCTGCATGACAAGGGGCTGAGCACGGCGGTCGGCGACGAAGGCGGATTCGCTCCGAATATCGCATCGAGCGAAGAAGCGATGAACATCATCGAGCAGGCCGTAACGAAGGCCGGATATGACTTCGGAAGTCAGGTGAAGATCGCGCTCGATGCCGCGTCCACCGAGTTCTACGACGAAGCATCGAAGACGTACAAACTCGAAGGTAAGTCCGTCGACTCGGACGGCATGATCGAAATCCTGGCTGGCTGGATCGAGAAGTTTCCGATCTGCTCGATCGAAGACGGCCTGGCCGAAGACGACTGGGACGGCTGGAAAAAACTGACCACGGCGATCGGGGACAAATGCCAGCTCGTCGGCGACGACCTGTTCGTCACCAACCCGAAGCGTCTGGCCGATGGAATCGATCAGGGAGTTGCGAACAGCATTCTCGTTAAGGTTAACCAGATCGGGACGCTGACCGAGACGATCGAAGCAGTCGCGATGGCGCACCGGGCCGGGTACACCGCCGTGATGAGCCATCGTTCGGGTGAGACCGAAGACACGACCATCGCTGACCTCGCCGTTGCGCTGGGGACCGGTCAGATCAAGACGGGTTCTGCCAGTCGTACTGACCGCATCTGCAAATACAACCAGCTTCTTCGCATCGAAGAGATTCTGGGTGATGCCGCCAAATTCGGCGGGACGATCTGACCAACTGCAGAGAAAAAGACAAAGCGAATCGGCCCGGCTGGTCCCTCAGCCGGGCCGATTCTATTTGCGGTGGCAGAAGACCCAGCGAGAGGCGTATGACCAGCCCCACGTCCATCGGCGACGACCACCGGCACCAGGACGACATGACGTCCGTGCAACTGGTGGTCTCTCTGTTGTTCTGGGGGCTGCTGCTGGTTGCCGGAGTGCTGTACGGCGTCGTTTCGCTGGCGCCGAAGCTGCTGATCAACGCCGAGTTAGACGCCCGCTATCTGACGGTGCAGTCGCAACTAGTCGGCCTGGAGCAGCGAGTCACCGAATTGCGTCACATCTCTCTGGCCCTGGAGAACGATCCCCGCATTCTGCAGGAACTGGCCCGCATCGATCTGGATGCCGCCAGTCCTGATGAGGAACGCATTCACCTTCCAGCCGAATTGACTCTGCAAAGTCGAGTCGCGGACTTCCGATCTAGCGCGCCCGAGGTGACTCGCGCATGGTATCTGCCGATTCTGCGGGCCTTTGTCGAGAACCAGCGTCTGCGTATGACATCGCTGCTGTCCGCGGCCGCGCTGGTGATTATCGCGTTTCTGTTTCTGCATCCGTCGCAGGCGACTCAGGTACGATCTGGCTGGAATTCAGTCCGCCGATTTACGTCCTGCGTGACCGGACGATATCGCCAGGGCTGATCTCTGCCAGAGAGCCAATGCAATCGGCCGATGATCGGCGATCACATCCCCGGTGGATTAAAGTCGTGCGCGTGGTCGTCCGGATAATTTGGCCGGACGCCGAACAGCCGCTGGAAAAACCAGCGTGACCTGATCGCCCACACCGCCTGCACACGCATGGAATTCAGCGAGTTGTAGTCTTCCATGTCCCTGGCTTTCAGGATGCTCATCGAATCCGGCAGGTGCGTGACCTCATACGTCAGCCAGCTCATCTCATCGAACGACAGAGCTTCGTCGATATCGACCGTTGCCAGCTCCATGAACGGGCACGTCTCCTCGTCCCAGTAAACGTGCGGGTTCAGGACTTCGGGATCCTGATCGTCCTGGTGTTCGAGTAACTGAAGCTGCAGGCGGTATTTCACCGACCCCTTCGACAGCCGTTCGGCGTACTCGTTCTTGAGGTAGTTGATGCTCCGAGTTTCGCCTGGCAATGTCCGCTGGTTCGCCAGTTTGGCTGCCGCCGACGGGTCCTTGAAACACTCGTCGACGAACTCCTGAGTCGGTGCGGCACTTTCGACGCCGTCTTCGGGAATCAGGCGGAATTTGGCGTACCGCAACTTGCCGTCTTTTGCATGCCAGCCGAACGGTGTCTGACTGTGGTAGAACAGTTGTCCGTACGAGGAAGGGTTCCTCCGAAACGCAGATGCCGCTGCCTTGCGTCCCTGTGGATATCGTTCGTAGTACTTCAGGTATTCAATTCCCTGCTGCTCCTTCCGCGAGAATGCGAAGTGCAGAAACGTTATTGCGTTCCAGAAGAACGCATAGCGTCCCGTATTCATCTGAACATCGAAGGGCGACTCGAAATTGGTGTCCGCGAACTTGAGCGTGGCGCTGCGCGCCACGTGCATGGAATCGTCCCAGTAGGCCACGGCTGCGTGACGAAGGCGGCAGGGGAATTCACGCCCGGCCTCGAAAAATTCCGTTTCCGGGAATTCCGGGTTGTCGGCAATGCGGACTTTTCCCCGACCCGCGGCTCCATTGTTATGCGACATTCGCCGTCGCCGCGTGCCCGATCCCATCGCGACCAGCACAATAAACATGCGCGCCGCAAACCACAGTTTGATGCGTCCCCAAAGGCTTCCAGATTGCTTCATGATGGCCCTGCCGCTGCGGAAGGAAATTCGATTTCGATGCGTCAACGGAAACAATTTACCCGGGAATGCACAATTAGTCACCCAACCGCGTGTCCGGCATGCATCGGCGTTCTCGTGATTGACGACCACAGAGAAGACCAACGACACGCACAGGGAATCGCAAACGGACCAGCGGTCGGCGAGCAATCAGCGGCTGATGATGATCCCGATCAGCGTGCGGAGTTCTTTGTCTCCGTTGAGATGCCCCGTGATGCCAACGTGCGGATCGCGGTCCTCGGAATTCAGCAGATTCAGAACCTTGCGATACTCAAACATCTCAGTGCCGTAGTCACGACGAGAGTATGCCAGTCGAGCCCCTCGCAGTGATTCCTGCCAAGGTTCCAAAGCGTCATCATCGTTCCCGAAGAAGTGGACGATTTCCTCGCGGGCATGTGATCGGCTCATTTCCGAGACCGTCGGCGGACTCGGGTCGATTAACAGCATTCCCATCGAACCCAGGAACGACAGCCCCAGTGCGCAGTAGAGTAATGCCGGACCGGATTTCTTACTGCGTTCGCCTTTCTGTCGGCTCGCGGGTCCCTCTTCGAGACTGAGTTCCGGCAAATGCCCGTCCGCTCCGAGTTCGACCAGCGTGTCACCGCGGTCCGTAATAAATCGTGCCGTCTGCCGCTTGCGTTTCGCCGACTTCTTACGTTTCCGCTCAGCTTTCGGTTTCTTCTCCTGACGAGGCGGCGGTGGCGGAGCATCGACAGTATCGGTCGCTGCTGAGACTTCCGATGCCTGTGCCTCGCCATCCCGCTCCTCGGCTGTTCGACGGGCGGCGCCGTTGCCCCCGGAATCGAGCGGCGCTTCGTAACTGAATTGACAGGACGTGCGGCGACCAAACTGCAATCGCGCATCCGCAGGCAGCCAGACCCATTTCTCCGCGGGAATATCACTGCCATCGACCAGCACGTCCGCGTCTTCCGGACGATAGATCGCGTACCGCCCGTTCTTGTGCAGCAGGCTGGCCTGATGCTCATCGATCGACGCGTCATCCAGCACGATCTGATTGTCCGGACCACGACCAACATGCACGAGCTCATCCTCGGGCTCGAACACTTTGCCCCGTTCAGGGCCAGTCGTGACAACGATTCGAAACATGGAATCTCATCTCAGGAATAGTCCCGAAATAACTTCCCGGAATTGTGAGCCGTAGGCGCTAGCCTCGGGCGCACGGGCCCGAGGCTAGCGCCTGCGGCTCAGAGGTCTCGCGGATTCCAGATCGGGAATTTATTTGAGGCCCGTTCATAACCCGGACGAGCCGGAACCAAGTGGTAGCGAAACTCGCCAAGAGTTTCGGCCGAAAGTCTTGGCGACTTTCGCTACTTCAGAAATCCTGCGCGTTTTGCGCAGGATTTCACGGATAAGAGACCAAGTAGTCACGGTCGCCAGACCGTGAGAACCACTTGCCCGGACAGGGCAACAAGAACAGCGACCACTCGTTCATTCGAACCGATCAGCCGGGCGATGACAACGCCTCGCCGGAGACGGAACGAACGCACAGAAGATTACGGTTCCGACAAACCGTCTGAACTGGAAAGACGCCAAACGTCGATCGAATCGCCACCGGATACGGTCAGGATTCTCTCGGACGCGGATTCGACGGTCAGTGCGTGAACGGGCCGTCTGGTATCGAATTGCGTTACCAGTTCCGCGGCTGAATCCGACACGCGCCAAACGCGGACGAGTCCGTCCCAACTTCCCGTCACAATGAAATCACTGACCCAGGCAAGCCCCGATACGGCGTCCGGCTGGTCAAACTTGACCAGGACTTTTCGACTCGTTGGATCCCAGATACGAATCTCGCCGTCCCAGTCCGCCGAAGCCATGCGGCCGCCATCCGGCGACAGAACAAGCACGGGAATCTCAGCCTGATGCTCCGTGCGAGTTTCGGACACACGCTCCGCCTCGAGATCATGCCAGATGATCCTGCCTTCTGTTCCGGCGGTGATCAGCGTCGCGTTTCTGTCCGACAGTATCAGCGCTTTGATTCCGCGATGACCGGACTTGCGGGTTCGCGTTCCCGTCTCATCGATCGTCACCAGGCGACCGTCCGCCAGGCCCAGGATCATCTGCACGGACGAATCGACCGGTCGAAACGCTGCGCACGTCATCGCGACGGAAGCGGGCAGACTTTCAACAAGTTCGACCGCTTCAAATTCGGGAAGCTGCCAGGCCTGCAACAGACCCGTCCGATCACCGGACATCAGCAGTTCGTCGGATACGAACGCGAGCATCGTCAGCGGCGCTTCGCCACCCGAATCGATCCACTCGACGCGGTCGCCGATACGATGCGCGATGACAACCTGGCCCAGGGCAGTGCCGGCAGCGGTGTACCGTCCGTCCGGGCTGTGAACGAGCAGCGAAAGTTGGTCGACCGGCGTGGCCAGACTCTCGACAAATTCATCCGCGACTGGTGAACGCGTCGCAATGAACGCAAAACCGACGGCCAGAAGCACGACGATTACGATGGCCGCCGTCAAAAGAGAACGGTTGATTCTTCTGGAGCGAGACACCGGGATTCTCTGAGTGGTGAGATTTGGAACGGACCGCCTGCATCTAACTCAACGAAACTGAATCAGCCCGAACGACCCGGGCTGGGATGCTTCGCCGGCCGGATGCACCCAGCTCTGCCAGCCGACGTGTGGAGTTGTACGCACGATCGAAACGGCCCACGCGGTTTCGCGGCCTGGCGGCTGCCATGTCAATTCACTGAAGGGGATCGCCATCTCCAGCCGCCAGTGACTCGCGTCACCAGTCACAGCGACCGCCAGCTTCGGGTTCCAGCCGGCATCGTCCCAGCACGACTCCGACACGTGGCCACGTTGATCGACCTCGATGCGGTACGCCGTGCTGTAGTCGCGATCCAGATCCAGTTCGATCCGGACTCGGTCAAAACCCGACAGGTCCGCGTCGTGTTTGCGGCCTGAGTATTGTGGCCCGTCGGTTGGCACTCCGTCCGCTCGTGGAAAACTGGCGGCCACGAACAGGAACTGATCATCGTTCGCGATCTGCGCGAACGCGTACGCGTCGCGCGTCCTGACGCCAGCCACCTGGCCGGTCGCGGAACGGGATGTCGAAGTCAGCCTGATCTCCCGGGCGTCGCGCCAGCATTCGTCGTCGAGCGATCCGTCAAGAAACGGACGCGTCTGCGCCCAGGTCGCAGAGGACAAATGCGGCGGGTTCTGGTCGGCCGGATTCGACAGCCACAGTTCGCCGTTCGCCAGACGTCCAATCGGATCGTCGGTGTCGAGTGTCATCAGGCGCCGATAAATTGTCGCGGCCGGTTGTGCGTACCCCTGCCGTCGGAGTACGGACGCCAGTGGCCAGGTGACTTCGTGCGTGCGGTACGCCTGTGGAATTCGCTTCCGCATCAGCCGCCCCATTTGCAACGCCTGCCGCTGCCAGAACGTCATGGCCGCCTGCTGCCACACACGCGAATCCTGTTGCGGCAGCCGGCTGACCTGATCGGGACCTGGCAATGGATCGTCGGCCAGTTCACGCGCCAGTCGCACAGGGTCGTCCTGCAGACGCCGCGTCGCGGCCAGCATCCGATCGACCCGGCCCGAGATAGCCTGCCGGCTGGTTGCCTGTTGCCGGGCATCAAGCTGGACTCCTCGACTGCGTTGCCAGGCCATTTCGTCACTACTCCACAAATGCGTCAGCCAAAGCATCGCCTCCGCCGCAACCGGCTCTTCCGGAAACAGCTCGATCACTTCGATCATCGCCGCTTCGGCCAGATCCCACTGCTGTCGGCGTCGGTAGTCATTGGCCAGGTGGACGATCTGCAACGCCGCCTGATCATTCGGCAGATCGCGAAACTCGCGACGAATCTCGGCGATCAGTTGTGCGCCCCGCTGCGGTTCGTTGAGCATTTTCTGAGCGATGCCGCGGAAGTTCTTCTGCCTGGTCGCGAGTGCCAGTTGCCGTTGAAAGTCATTGTCGTTCGTCGCCAGAGTCGGCCGCCGAGCGTCCGATCCGCTCGGTACTGAAATGCCGGCAAACAGGTTTCGATTCGCCGCAACGGCAACCAGTGTGAATTGATCCGTTTTGCTCTCCAGTGGCCAGAAGCGTTCGGTTTGTGGATTGGCCAACGGTCCATCAATCAACTTTGCGCGACCACTGCCGGCCAGTATCTCGACGGGCACCGCATGCCGACGCAGAATCTCGTACGGCTCAACGGAAACTTCCGAACTTCGCGGCAACGTTTGTGCCTCATCCGCTGGTGCGTACCAGCCATCTGTAACGATTCTCGAAACCTTCCACGGCGACAGGCCGGCGAGTTCCGATTGCTCGATCATGCTGGTCGAGTCTGCCGCCTCCCGGACAGCCTGCTGCACGGCATCGAAGATCAGACGCGCGGTCGCGTTGCCTGGCTCCGGTGCTTCAACAACGACCAGATCTGGGCGCCACATGCGGAGGGATGCCACCAGATTGGAGATGACGACTTCCCTCAGCCGACCTTCCGTGTGCCTCTGCCATTCAGCAGTCAGGCGGTCGATATCCGTATCGATTTCCGGCAAAGCCAGCGGCAATCGCCACCCGACGGATGCCGCGGAACCGCCGACCGTCGTGACTGAGTCGGACAGGCAGCGTTCCAGAGCCAGGTCCGTGCCCTCGGCGAGATCGCGTCGAGGCACGACAACGGCCACGGATCGCAGGCCAGCATCGCCGCCGTATTTCGCCAGCATGCCAAACGGAATTTTCTCCGCACGGGTGTGTATCGCCAGCAGTGCGGCTCGGCGCGAATTCCCGCGAGCAGCGAGCCACGTCTGTCCGCCATCTTCGGTCCGCAGGATCATCCCCAGCGCACCCGTTGCCCAACCGTGCGTCGGAGTGCTGAAGCTGAGCGCGTGAATCGGCACGGTCTGTCCCGTGGGGTGACTCGACCATGTCCGTCCACCATCCGGTGAATGCCAGATGCTGCCGCCCGGTTTTCCGGCGATCCAGACGGAATCATTCACAGTCGCCACGGCCGAAAAGTCAGTGAACATCGACAGTGGAGTCGGTAGATCTCGTGGAGGCGGCTCCCATGTCACGCCGCCATTCGACGTCTTCAGAACGAGCGCTCCATCTCCCACGGCCCAGCCGGTCAGGCCGTCACTCAGCGCCACGGCTCTGACAGCTCGCAGGCTGCCGGAGCCCGTTCGTGGTGGACCCACATTTGTCCCCGCGACCAGTGAGATGCGACCACGCGGCCCCACGGCAACGCCGTCATGGAATTCGGTAAATGCCGCCGCATGCCAGCCAGCGGTCGGGACTCCAGGAGCGGCCAGCCAGGTCTCACCACCGTCTTCGGTGATCAGCACGCCCGTCGGAAACTCGGCCGAGGCTTCGCCGATCGCAATCCCCTCGTTTGCACCAAAGAACCGGACAAACTCCAGCGGAGGCAGTCGAGAGCCCTCGCCCAGAATCTGCCACGATTTGCCGGCGTCGGTCGTCTTGAGCAGCACTCCGTAACCGACCCGAGTAAACGGTTTCGTCCCGCGACCGGCGATCCATGCAATCTGACTCGTTCCGGCAATTTGCCCGCCACCGAGACGCCGGACCATGAAACACACGCTCCGCAGAGAACAGTCCGCCGGCACCGGCACGTTCAGCAGTTCCCATGAGCGTCCGCTGTCGGGCGACTTCCATGCCGTCGCGTGGTCGCCGACCGCCCAGCCGACCGTTGTCCCGACAAATGCCACGTCGCGGAGCGCGGCATCATCTTTCCACGGGTGAACTGCAACTGGTCCACGTTGCCTTTTGGTCTGCGACGCGACAACGGTCGGGTCCGTCAGCAGCATGACGAGCACAGCAGGCAGCACGACAAGAAACTGGCTGGAGCGGCAGACCGGTTTCATCCATGATCTCCGGGCCGGGGTCGGTCGAATCAACTCGCCGCATGTTACGGACTTGCCCCGACACCTCCGATATCGGTTTAACGCAACGCCATGGCCTGCATTCGCCTCGGTTGGCAACGCCGTTAAGAATTTTCAGAGCCTCGTTCCCGGGCTCTGCCCTGGAACGCACGGCTTTCGAGGCTCCGCCTCGCAGTGACGGGCGTGAGGCGGAGCCTCACAGTCAGTGCGTTCCAAGGCAG
>CAUZFZ010000065.1:0-48570 GCA_963579025.1 Planctomycetota bacterium
GGTATTGACCGTGATTGCTGTCGACTCCGGTGACGGCAACGACCTTTTGACTGGCAGCACGGACTTCATCGAGACATTCGTCGCTGGTGACGGCAACGACACGCTGTCGGGACTTGGTGGCAACGACCTGCTGTTCGGCGGTGACGGAAATGACTCACTCATCGGAGCCAGCGGTGATGAGCTGCTTGATGGCGGCGACGGAAACGACACGATCAGCGGAGGGGACGGCGCCGACAGCATCATCGCGGGCGATGGCGACGACGTCCTTGCAGGCGATGCGGGCAGCGACACGATCGACGCCGGTCAGGGACAGGACACGATCGACGGTGGCGCCGATGGCGATTCCGTGCTGGGCGGTGCCGGTCACGATTCAATTCTGGGTGGTGACGGCGACGACACGCTGCTGGGTGGCTCGGAGCACGACACCATTCTGGGCGGTGCCGGCAACGATTCCGTGAACGGGCAGAGCGGTCGCGATGTAATTGTTGGTGAAGACGGGAATGACACTCTGATCGGCGGATCGGGAAACGACTCCGTGTCCGGAGACATGGGCAACGACACGATCAATGGTAATCGCGGCAATGACACGCTGGTGGGGAACGATGGCAACGACAACGTTCTCGGCGGTTCTGGTCGTGATCTGATTGAGGGGCGTTCGGGCAACGATGTGTTGAACGGACAGGGAGGTAATGACTCACTGATCGGCGGATTCGACAGCGACACAATCTTTGGTGGCAACGGCAACGACCTGGTCGAGTCTGGAGCCCAGGGTCTACTGGTCAGTGATGCCACGAATGTTACCGAAGGCAACTCCGGCACAACGACTGCAACATTTATCGTCACACTGACCGCGCCCAGTTCTCTGACGGTGACCGTTGATGTGTCAACCAGCGATGGCACCGCGACGGCGGGCATTGACTACACACCCGTTAACACGACGCTGTCGTTTGCGCCGAGTGTTATTACGCGAACAGTCAACGTTCAGGTTCTGGGTGATACCGCGTTTGAAAATGGAGAGACGTTCTTCCTGAATCTCTCGAACCCGTCCAACGCCTCAATTCAGGATGGCCTCGGCCAGGGCGGGATTATTGATGACGATCTGGGGACAGGAACGCAGATCGGTCTGAACTTTCTGGGTTCAGAACTCTTCAATGGCTCAAACTCGATTCCACCCGACACGATGGGAGCTGTCGGTTCGAATCACATTGTGGAATTCATCAACGGCCGGTACGAAGTCTATGATAAGACGGATGGGTCGGTGCTTGAGTCGCTATCTCAGACCCAGTTCTGGCTGGCCGCTGGAGCATCTGGCGGGGGCCAGTTTGATCCGCGAATTATCTACGATCCGACGGTGAATCGTTGGTTCGCCTCGGCAATTGACGGCGGATCAGGCCCCGCGCGGACAGCCAATATTCTATTCGTCGCGGTATCGATTACAGACGATCCGACGGACGGCTGGCAATCTGTGGAATTCATCGGTGATACGATCGACGGCTCACGGTTCAATGATTACGACACGTTCGGCATCGACGCGGACGGGGTGTACCTGGCGACAAACAACTTCGGCAATGGTTTTGACGTGTCGATCTTTTCGATCCCGAAGGCCGACCTGCTGGGGGCCACTCCAAGCGCCGCGAACCTGACGCGGTTCGAGGCATTGAACGCGGGAGTGTTTGGCAACTCGATTCAGGCGGCTGTGGATTTTGATGCTTCCGACGGGCGTGCCGCCGTACTGGCAACGGCAGGGAGTGGGACACTCGTCAGGACCGACGTTCTGGGAGCAACCGGGCCGGGTGCCACACTGGGCCCGACGGTCAATATTGCTGTGCCTCCGTACTCGGGAGCACCGAATGCCCGCCAGCCGGGTGGCACGCTGCCTCTTGAAAACGTATCGCCCCGCTTCACCGGCAACGTGATGGAGGTCGACGGAAGTCTGTGGGCCGCGCATGCAGTCCTCGATCCCAACAATAACAGCTCGGCCGTACGCTGGTACGAAATCGACGAAGTCACAAACGCCCTGCTACAGACGGGCCTGATCACTGATCCGAATCTTGACTTTCTCGATCCGTCGATCGCCGTCAATTCATCGGGAACCGTTGTTGTCGGTTACACAGGTACCGGGCCCAATCAAAATCCCAGCGCGTTTGCTTCAATAGGTACTACGGTCGGCGGTGTGACGACATTTGATCCCCCACTGCTGACCCAGGCGGGGGCGGGGACATACAACGTCACATTCGGCTCGGGCCGCAACCGCTGGGGCGACTACAGTGCCACCGTCGTCGACCCGGACGATCCCTTCACCTTCTGGACGTTCCAGGAAATCGCGTCGGCTCAAAACGTGTGGGGCATTCAGATCACGGAAATCACGACCGGCTCGGGTCCAGTTCCTGCACCACCGCCATCTCCAGCACCGACAGGCGACGTGGGCGATCGGATCGAATCCGGTTCCGGAGCTGACACGGTCCGCGCCGGCGGTGGCGACGATACCATCAATGGTGGAGCGTCAAACGACCTGATCCTGGGCAATGGCGGCAACGACTCGATCCTTGGCGGTTCAGGTATGGACACGCTGGTGGGCGGTGAGGGCGACGACACACTGGACGGCCAGGGCGGAAGCGATCAGCTCGACTCCGGCCCGGGAGCCAACGAACTGGGCTGGTCCGGTTCCGGGGCTGGTGATGATGTGGTCGTGGAGAATGATGGTTTCGAGCGGCTGGTCGTACAGGGCGGTTCGTCCGCCAACGCCTTCACCTTCTCCGTGGTGAACGGGCTGCTGACGATTGCGGAAGGCAGCGCGTCATTCACACTCAATGACGACATCTCCGACGTGCAGGTACTGGGTGGCAACGGCGACGACACCTTTGCGTTCACCAGCTCACTTCAGGGCGTTCAGCCACTCTATCTTGTAATCGACGGTGAAGCTGGTGATGACACACTGGACGCGAACGGATTCTCGCTCGGGTCCGTGCGACTCCGACTGAATGGTGGTGACGGCAACGACACAATCTCCGGAAGTTCTGGCAGCGATGTGATTGATGGCGGTGCTGGTGATGATTCACTTTCCGGGGACGATGGTGACGACGAACTCACCGGCGGCGCGGGCGGCGATACGATTTCGGGCGACCAGGGTGCGGACACGCTGTTCGGCAACGATGGAAATGACAACCTGTCCGGCGGCAATGACAACGATTCGCTGGTCGGTGGATTCGGCAACGATGTTCTGAACGGAAACGACGATGACGACACTTTGGAAGGTGGATTTGGCAACGACACGATGTCGGGAAGTCAGGGTGACGATTCCCTCGAAGGAAATCAGGGACGTGACACGCTGCAGGGTGGTTCGGGAAGCGACACACTGAAGGGCGGCACCGAGGCCGATCTGATCAAAGGTCAGGGCGGAAACGACTCCATTCAGGGCGGCGACGGTGACGACACGATCTTCGGCAATGCCGGAACCGACGTCATCGATGCCGGCGACGGCGATGATTCCGTGCAGGGCAACAACGGCAACGACATCATCGACGCAGGGGATGGCGACGACACGTTACTTGGCGGCGGAGGAAAGGACTCGCTACTGGGCGGCAATGGCAACGACGCCATGAACGGAGCCAGCGGTGCTGACCTGCTGTTCGGTGGCGACGGCAACGACAGCCTTCGCGGCAAAGGCTCGACGGACCGGTTCAACAGCGGCGAAGGACAGGACACGCTGCCTGATCTCGAAGCTGGAGAAACCGACGATGGCAGTCTGACATTGCCGCTCTCACTGGTTCAGGCCTTGGCTGCTTTGAACGGTGTGTGAGGCCCACCGCTCAACTCGTCAGATCAGACTATGGCACGGGTTTGATCCGCCACGCCTCGTCGAAGAAATCCGCGTCGACGATCTTGCCTGGCCAGAGGAAATCTGGCGGGACTCGCAAATCGACGATCGCCCAATCAGGTAGCTTCGGAACCTGACGGGCGTTGTTGAGGTATGCGAACTCGCGATAAGTAAACCCGCTGTTCAGGACCACGTAGCGATCCTGGTTCAGTGGATTGGGATAAATCAGAATCGGGGCGTGCTGGGTCGCGTCGTAGCTGGCGTCGCCGACTTTCACCTTCGTGTCCGTCCAGCCAATCGGCAGTCCATCCAGGATCTTTGCAATAAGCTGATTGCTGGAAGGATCTCCAAACAGAATCAGATTCTTCGTCTGAATGTCCTGTTCGGTGATCGCCGTATCATCCTTCACGATGGCGTCGCCACGAAACTGCTGTCGCCAGTGTTTGACAAAGTGGTCGAGTTCGGAGTGCGTCCACTTTTCGACGGCGGGATGCCGAGCCGTTCCTGTTGGCCGCACGACAACGAATGGGCCCATGAAGGCGTCATCGACTGGCCCCTGAAGATTGTGGCGCTTGTGAAGACCTTCGTTGTCAGCCGCCCCGCTCTGCCAGCGACCATTGGCAACGTGGAACTCGGCGTCGACTGATCGATCTGTTCCCACCGGAACCACTTGCGGATGCCCGTCGATCACAATCGTCAGACGACGCGACGGTTCGAAGGGACTGAGTCCGGGAGCAATGTTCAAACGGAAGCTGGTGACATTCTCTGATTTGATGAGGATGTGATTCGTTGGCTCCTGTTCCGAACCCATGAGAATCTCCGCCGTGACACGCGCCTTCTGCCAATGTGATGCGAGCCCCGTCACTGTGAGCCAGTGCATGCGGTTGTACTTGAGTGTCCAGGTAACGAAGTGCAGTTCGCGAGGCATGCGCTCTCGCCCGCGCTCGGCCAGACTATCCAGTCGTGCTTCGATCTCCTTAAGCGAATCGGCGTGAATTGCGTGTTTCGTCTTCGGGCCAATCAGGTGCGTCAGGTGTAGATACTCCTTCGCCAGAGCGACCTCCATGATGTCGGCCGCCTGTTTCTGGATATCCAACTCCCCGCTGTAAGCCACGGTCGGCAGGTGATTCAGATTGGCCGCCCAGTCCGTGCAGTCGTAGAGATGCCAGAGCTGTTTCTCGTACCAGGTTGGTTTGAGCGTTTCCTTCTGAAAGAACTTCAGAAACTCGGGCGTCTCAGAAAACCCGGCACCAGGATTCGCGGCGAAGAACAGGTCGGAGTTGTGCACGGCAAACTGCCAGCAACCCGCTCCGCCCATTGAGAATCCGCGGACAGCCACGCGGTTCTGATCCACGCGGTAGTTCTGGTTCGCGTGTTCCAAAGCTTCGAGCACATCGACCTCGCCAGCGAACTTGAAGGCGTTGCTGTAGCGACCGTACGGATGCAGCACGATGGTGTCGCGTGGAGCGACTCGGCCGACCTGCTTCATGCGCTGCGCAATGAACAGAGTCTCGCTGGTGCGTTCACCGCGTCCGTGAAACCACAGATCCAGGCGGTAACGCGACTTTCCTTCGAACGTGTACGACTCGGGAATGACCAGGCCGTAGGGCTGCGCGGTGTCGTCCAGCTTCGAGCGAAATCCACGCACGACCAGGCCCTTCTGAGTCAGCCAGCCCGCTTCGCCTTCTGTTAACTGTTTAGCGCGGAGCAGACCCGCTGCCAGTACCTGCTTTGCCTCCGCCACATTGCGCTCGGAATAGAGCTCGCGATACTGCAATCCATGCCGAACAGCTCGCGCGAAAATCTCAACGTCCGGCAGCAACCGCGGTGTCCGCGTATCTCGTCGCTTTCGCAGTGAAGCAATGAGCTGGTCAAGTTCTTTCAAGCCACCTTCGAGCTCCGCACGATCAGCCTCTGCCACTTCAATTCCGACCGGCGGCACCTGACGGACCTGGTCGGGAATGTTGTCTTTCGGACCATCAGCGGAACACCGCTGCATTCCAGCGAGCAGAGCAACCGTTGTCAGCAGGAGAATCATGTGAGTCCGCATTCGGCAACCTCGTGTGCTGTGGAAACCAAGGTCTGACATTAATGGGACGGGAGTCTGGGCTGTGACTGTCACCGGGTCAAACCGTGCGATCGCGTTGCATAGGCCCGGCGTACCCGGGATCAACCAACATGTTGCCGCGCGTCGTGATTCTTACTCTTACTCATAATCTTACTCCCGTCCCGGACTGCCACGCAGCATCCATGTCACGCTGCTCGAGCGGCGATGTTTCGGTGTTTGCTGACAGCAAACTCAGACGTCACTCGACCGGCCTTGGGCGATTCCGGAATTCTCCCACAAACAAAATCTCTACCGGATTGACATGCGGACCACCGAACTGTTTACTGTCCTAGGCGACTAGGACACTAGAAGAGTCGAGCCATGTTAATCTCAGTAGACCCATCGAACGGCCTTGCGATCTACGATCAGATCGTGCGGCAGATCAAGTTCGCCATCGCCAGCGGGGTCGTGCTGCCTGGCGAGCTGGTTCCGTCCGTGCGGGAACTGGCGAAGCAGGTGGCCGTGAATCCGAACACTGTCTCGCGGGCGTATCGTGAACTTCAGTCGGAGAATGTGCTGGAAACGGTGCGAGGAACTGGGCTGGAGGTCACGAAATCAGCTCTGAAAAAGTGTCGCAGCGATCGCGTGGCCATGATCCGTGAGCGACTGCGTCTCGTGCTCATCGAGGCGCAACAAAGTCAGCTCGACACCGACGAAATTCGGACGCTGGCCGAAGCCGAATTGTCTCGGCTCAACGGAACACAGGGGGAAGCATCATGAGTGCAGTGTTCGAACTGCTGCGTGTCTTCAAGCGGTTTTCCCGCCAGGTAGCCCTCGACGGTGTGACGCTGACGGGAGAACCCGGTACGGTCGTCGCTCTGCTGGGCGAAAACGGCGCGGGAAAGTCGACCGCCCTGCGAATTCTGCTCGGTCTGCTGGAGCCGGACGGCGGTTCATCGCGCGTCCTGGGTCTTGATTCGTGGGCACACGGAGAAATGATCCGGCGCCAAGTGGGATATGTGCCCGACCGACCAACTCTGTATGAGTGGATGACCGTCGACGAGATCGGCTGGTTCTGCGGCGGCTTCTACGATCCCGACTATGTGCCCACATACCGTCGCATGGTGTCCGAGTTCGGTCTGCCCTTGAAGAAGAAGATTGGCACCATGTCCAAAGGCATGAAGGCCAAGGTCTCGCTGTCGCTGGCGATGGCACACGAACCGCAACTACTCGTCCTGGACGAGCCGACGTCGGGGCTTGACCCGATCGTGCGACGAGAGTTTCTGGAAAGCATGGTCGATGTCGCAGCCAGTGGTCGCACCGTGTTGCTGTCGAGTCACCAGATTTCCGAAGTCGAACGCGTCGCCGACGTGGTGGCCATTCTGCGGGATGGTCGTCTGGAAGTGGTCGAGCGACTTGATGTTCTCAAGAGCACAATGCGTGAATTGACCGTAACACTTCGCAACGGATCAAGCGATATCCCGAAGCCACCAGGAGCGATCATCCATCGCATCCAGGAAGAGCGGCAGTGGCGGCTGCTCGTGCGCCACTTCGAACAGCGACATCTGGACGAATTTCGAAAGGGCGAGAACGTGGGTGCGGTTGAAGTTCGGCATCCGTCGCTGGAGGAGATCTACGTCGGATACATGCAGGGGGAGCGTCCAGTGGAGTCGAATCCATAGGCGTCATCGCGTTCCGCGAGATGGCGATATTTGCAGGTCGTGTTTCGACCCCCTCGAAACTGCGAGGAAACGATGACTGGTTCGATTGCTCAAAGACTGTTGTGGAAAGAGTACCGCGTGCAGCGGAGCCTGTGGCTCGCGCTGGCCATCGGTACGGTCGGGTTGCACGGTCTGATGCGTGCGATGATCGACGATCCTGGCGACGCTGCCCCGATCTTCTACGCTCTGGCCGCCAGCCTGACGTTCTGCTTTGCGGTTGGCTCAGCGGCAATCACGTTCGCGACCGAACGCGAAGACGGCACACATCTGCGACTGATGACTCTGGCTCCACCACCGGCACTGACCATTACGGTCAAGTTGCTGTTCGTTGTTCTGGCGACGGCACTGCTGTGCGGGGCCACGGGGTTGAGCGCATGGCTCGTTTCGCGGAGTGGTTTTCGCGAGCCGAAAATAGTCGATGATCCAATGGAATGGTTCCTCCGCTTTGCCATGTGGCTGGCGGCGGGGATTACCTGGGGCATGCTGTTCTCACTCCTGCTGCGGCATGTGTTTACAGCACTTCTCAGCGGCGCTGTCGTGAGCCTTGCCATGATGGGATTCGTCCTCGCGATCTGGGAAGAGCACGACAGACGGTTCCGTGCGTTTCCTGAAGAGATGACCTCGCAAAGGTTCTGGGAATTCGTTGCGATCAACGCGTGCATCCTGATGGGCCTGGTCATTGTGATGGGAGTCAATCTGCTGCTCACACGTCGGTGGTGTCACCGCACGTTTCTGGATGACGCCCCTTCACGGATTCGCCTCTGGACCGGTCAGACGCGTGTTCGCAGGTCGTCGGCTGAGGGAGGCGTGACTGTCGAATTCGGAATGCAGTCTGATTTGTCGACACCAGTCCTGACTCCAGCCGAAGCCGTGATTCAACCATCGCCGCGCGTGTCACTCAGTTGGTTGCATCACATCCAAGGGACTCGCAGCCTGCGCCCATTCCGATTTCTTCGCTGGAAAGAAATCGCGGAAACGCGGCTGGTCTTTCTGCTGGCCTGCGGTCTGGTGGTGCTGCTGAGCGTGTTGTCTACATCACCGATCTGGGCACCGAATCCCGTTCATTTCGTGCTGCTGATCGGGCTACCGGCGCTGGCTGGTGTGCTGACCTTCCGTAGCGAGCAACGTCAGGACAAATACCACTTTCTGGCGAATCAAGGTCTGTCACCACGTTCGATCTGGCTGAGCAAACACAGTGTGTGGTTTCCACGAGCGGTTGGTGTCGTGTTGTTGATCCTCGCGACGATCGCCCTCGCGGCAACTCGCCAGGGACGCGTCTCCGAAGTTGTCCACGGTGTGTATTGCCTGGAATTCAACGATAGGGAATGGCAGGCACGGTTTTCACCACTGGCGACGGACTGGCTGGGAGAGAACGCGGTCACCCGAGGCATAATTATGACGCTGGCAATCTACAGCGTCGGGCAGGCCGCGTCGCTTGTTTACAGACGTGGTGTGGTGGCACTGTTCGCCGCAATTCTCGGCATCCTGATCACAATGATCTGGTGCATGTTCTGCACTGTCGGTGGAGTCCCGCTGGTCCTCTCGCTACTTCCGATCGTGCCCGGACTTCTGTTGTTCACGTACCTCCGAACGAGCTCCTGGCTCCTGAACCGGAACAGAACAAGAAGCTGGCTGGTGCCGGGAGGCATTCTTGCAAGTTCTGTCCTAGCCTGTTTTTCGCTGGCCCTGCTGTATCGAGTGATCGAGATCCCGTCGGTCGATTCAGCCCAATCAGGATTCGGATTGTCCGCCGAACAGCGGACCAACTTGCTGGCACCCATATCAGCAGAAGAACGTGAGACCGCTGACATGTACCGTCAGGCAATCGCAAACCTGACTGGTGGAGACCCGACCACATGGCCAAAGGAGCTTGGACCCACTGGCCGTTGGATGTCCGCGACAGAGGAAACTCGAGCCTGGGTCGAGGCCAACGGGCAGAGCCTTGAGGTTATTCGAAAGGCAGCAGCGCGACCGTCGTGCGCTTTCAAGCGAGTCGACGAGTTGGATATCAGTGTGACCGAAATCGATGCCACCTTCTGGCTGATGCTCAGAGCGGCAATCGTCGAAACGATGGATGGTAATGTTGAAGATGCGCTCGATTCGTTTGGCGCAGCGCTTGCCGTCACGAGACATGCGGCCGGGCGTGGCGACGATCTGTCGCTGTGGATCGAAATCCATCTGAACAGTCCGGGAGTTCTAACCGCGATTGGATACTGGGCAACTCGGCCTGAGGTCGACGCACGGTTGATCGAGCGTGCCATTGATATCATTGACAAGCATTTGGCCGCTGTTCCTCGTACGAGCGTCGTCAGCTTTGGAGAGCACCAGTGGTTGCGCAGCGTTCTTGCTGGCGGTCCCGAGACGATTCGTGAATGGTCGAGTGGGGGCACGTACCGGGGTCACAATCCAGCAGAACGCTGGTTGTACCGTTTTCCCGGCGAATCGCTGCGGATGCGAAAGATTGTGGACTGGTCCGACCACCGACTGTCACGACTTATCGCGGAGTTTGAAGCACACGGGCGTGGCGACGCGAAAGGTGGCATGGGTGCTGCGTACAGGTTGTTGAAAAGCAGAGAAAAAGAAGTCGGGCTCCAACTCGCCCGGTGGTCGAAGACCACGCCGTCCCTGCGACTTCTGAATGTCGACTCACTGCGCCACGACGCTGCGTTAGATGTTATGTTGCGAACGAAGGCTGCCGCGACAATCCTGACCATGCATCTTCTGCTGGCCGAACGGCGCGACGGGATGCTTTCGGATTCACTGGATACAATATCGATTGAACTCAAAGACCCGTGGACCGGAAAGCCATTCGTGTGGTACCCGCAGGGAGTTCCGCAGAAAGTGAAATCCGGCTATGTCACGATTCCACCAGACCGACCATTCCTGCTTAGTGCCGGTCCGAACGATGCCAGGATCGAACGAATCGAGTATGAAGATATCCCTCCAGGTGCGATGGATATCGGCGGAATGATGGAATCTGGAATGGGCGGTCAGGCCGCCGCCGCACCAGGGTTCGGTGGAGCCCCAGCACAGCCGCAACCAGCAGAGGATCCGGCACCAGACGATGCTGCTGATGCACCAGACTCCAAGGTTAAAACCGTCGTTGAGTATGTCATCCGCCAGCAGCATTCCGGCAGCGGCACGGGGCCTTCGCTCTTTCTCATCCCTCGGCCCGAACAGGAATCCCAGCCCGAGTAGCACAGAGGTTAGCGGCGCGTCGAATAACGTGTAGGCCGGCAACGAGGAGCGATAGCGACGCTGTTCCGGCAGTCTATTTCACGTGGAAGACTGACTTGCCGGAATTGCGCTCCGCTTGTTACCGGCCTACGGAGACTTTGGTCGTGTCACAAGCACTCGCCAAAACCAAACTCTGGAGAGTTCGGCTACCACGCACAAAGAATGCGCCTCGCACTTAGCCCGTGAGGCTACTTTTCAACAAGACGATTGTACTTCTTCAGCACCTGACGAAGTCGATCGTGCGGGATGGCATAGACCGTGTTGCCATTGATACCGGTCATGTCCTCAGCCGCGACCATTGCGTTGATGATCGCTTCTTCGGTGGCGTGAACTGTCGCGGCAAACAGCGGCGTGATGTGGTCGTTCGACAGCATTGAGACGTCAGCGGTTTTGGGTGATTGACCGGGCGGGCGATTGGCTGTTGAGAACGCGATGAAGATGTCGCCCGAGCTGTTCTCGGCCACGCCGCCGTTGCGTGCCACACCCATGGCCGCGCGTTTGACGAGTCGCTTGAGTTGGAATGGCAGCAGTGGCGCGTCGGTAGCGACCACGATGATGATCGAACCATCGCCAGCATCACGATCCCCCTTCTCGGCGTTGCCACGAGTCGGCATCAGATCGGTGATTTCTTTTCCGACGGGAACGCCGACAATACGTAGCTGCTCTCGTGTTCCGTAGTTGGCCTGGACCAGTACACCGACAACGTAACCACCGTCCACTTTGCTGAGCCGTCGTGACGATGTTCCGATCCCGCCTTTGAATCGATGCACGCGCATTCCTGTCCCGCCACCAACGTTGCCTTCAGGAACAACTCCTCCGCGAGCGTTGTCCAGTGCGGAGAAAACGTGCTCCTTCCTGACGTGGAAGCCATTCAGATCGTTCAAGTACCCGTCCCATGTTTCAGCCACGACGGGTAGTGACCACGAAATGCTGGAATCACGCTTCACCAGCCACTCCACGACCGCATCGCGCACGACACCAACGCTGTGAGTGTTGGTAATCATGACCGGGCCTTCGAGCGTGCCCGACTCTGCGATCCATGTCGTTCCTGTCATCTCGCCATTGCCGTTCAACGAAAACCATGCGGCGAAGACGGGGTCGAGAGACTCTGTTCCTCTCGGCAGGATCGCGGTGACACCGGTTCGCACGGGACCTTCCCCGACCACCAGCTTTCCCTCGCCACGTATCAGAGTCGTGTGCCCGACCGTGACCCCGGAGACATCCGTAATCGCATTCAGCGGTCCTGGTATTCCATCAAAGGGAATCCCCAGGTCACGGGCACGAGGCTTCGGTTCTGCGGCGTGTGTTGATGCAGTCATGGCAGCGATTCCAATGCAGAGACAGCAATACAGGCGATTTGTTGCTTGGTCAGACATTGCGCTGTTCTCGTCAATGGGGGACGCGGATTGTGCGGATTACGGTTTTGATATCAGCGTCTATCCGCCGAATCCGCGTTTCTCCGCGTCCTGTCCGTTACAGGTGGCCAGAGTCACCGTCACTCCCGTGACAATGGCCGCCAGAAACGAAGGAGCAAGTTCCTCAGCACTCGAGAGCATCGTGCCCCAGTGCGGAATCAACGGGACGCCGAACTTGAATAACGGCACACACATGAATCCAGTCACCATCGATGTCAGCGCTCCGTACACGTTGTAGCGCTGCCACAGCAGAGATAGCACGATGACCGGACAGAATGTCGCGGCGATTCCTGACCAGCCAAAGATAACGAACCAGAAAATCGTGCGGCCAGGCACGAGCCAGGCAACGGTCAGAGCAACTGCCAGTGCCACAATCGCCAGGGCTAGAGTCACCCAGCGCGACAGGCGAGTCAGCCGTTCTGCATCAGTGTCCGGGCGAAAACTCTGTTGATACACGTCACGTGTCACGGCACTCGACGCGACCACCAGCAGTGAGTCGATGGTTGACATCGTGGCAGACAGAACGGCAGCGATATAGAGCCCGACGATGATCGGCGGAAACAGATACTCCACTGTCAGCGGCAAAACGTTCTGTCCACCGGGTCCCAGTAGTGATCCTGATCCAAACAACGACGTCGCGGCGTTTGTTGACGACAGGAGCGACCGACCAAACAGACCGGCCAGCACTGCACCAGCATCCGTCAGGAGTGTGAACGCGATCGCTACCCAGCGACCACGCCGGATCTCGTCCTCGTCACGAATAGAAATTATCCGCACGAACACCTGCGGAGAACCGAGAAATCCAAGCCCGATCGCGAGGTATCCCACAATGATAAACACGTTCTCGATGCTGGCGCCGCCTGGTCCCCACAGACTTGTCAGGCCAGTCTGCATGGACTCCAACTGATTCCAGATGTCCGAGCTGTTTATGCTGAGGAATGCGGCGACGGGCAGCACGACCAGTCCGACAAGCATCAGCAACCCCTGAAACAGGTCCGACCACGCCACCGCGACGAAGCCTCCGGACAGCGTGTAAACCACAACGATCAGGAACCCGAAAACAGCCCCGGCGAAGTAGTTCCAATCAAGAAAGCTCTCAAACGCTGTTCCTGTCGCGTCAATCTGAGCACTCACGTAAATCGTGACGAACAACGTGAGTGCAACCGCCGCCGTCAGACGCAGCACCTGGGCGAGTCGTGGAGACTGACCGGGAGTCGTGAATCGACTGACCAGATAATCGGGGATCGTGATCGACCCGAATTCGTCAGTGGCTCGCTTGAACGGTGCCGCCAGACAGAACCAGGCAATCGCGACGCCCAGACATTCACCGGCCACGACCCACATGCCGCGCATTCCGACCATCGCACCGAGACCGGTCAGTCCCAGATACAGCCATGCGGATTCCCCACTCGCCCGAGCAGAGAAAGCCACGACCCAGTAACCCAACTGCTTACCGCCAACGTAGTAGTCAGCCAGGTTGTGAATCCGCCGGGAGGCAATAACGCCAATCATCAGCAGAATTGCAAAGTACGCGAGGATGACTGCGTAAAGCATGTTGCCTACGTTTTCGTCAGGAAGCCCTTGAGCAGTTCGTCACTGGGAACACTCAACGGAAACTGCTTACTGAACGCGTGCGTGTCGATTCCTGCGAACTGCCGGAGCGCGGCATGGATGTGTTCGGGGCGTACGCGAATGCCGTTCTCTGCATCTGTTGCGAGTGATTGCGGATTCACCGGAACGAGAAACTGTTTCTCGTCGGTGGCTCCGATGACTCGGTTACCCACGATTCCCTGGCCCCGGCCCATGAACATGATCGAGCCGATGGACCAGTGGTCCTTGCCGTTGCCCTTGTTATAAGTCGGCGTGCGTCCCATCTCACTCTGCATGACGACGACGAGTTTGTCACGAATCTTCAGTTCCTCAGCCTTCGTGACCACGTAGTCGATCCCAGCCAGCAGCTCGGGGATCAGCTTCATTTGATCGGGGTCGTTGTTGTTATGACTGTCGAACTGGCCAATCGAGAGATTCGCGGAAACGCAGACACCGGCCTTGAAGGAGGCCAGCGCGATATCCGCCTGTCGGGACAGTCGTTCCTTCGGCGATGACTTCGGAACATAGGGCGTGACTCGTTCCAGAGCTTTCGAGTTAAGCTGCGCGGCATACAGCATGTTGTGAGTGCGTTCCACACGGGGCAGACGGACCTTGGATACGCGTGCATCCATTTGTTCCTTGAGTGTCTGTTCGATTCGGCTCACCACGAAATCGTCGTGATAAGGATGCCGGGCGACTCCCTGAACCGCGTCAGCATTGGCCAGTAGATTCAGTGAATTCAAATAGGGCACGCGCGCCATCGGGACCAGGTTACCGGTCGCCGAATACTGGCCGAACGTGAGAAAAGCGAGCGGGGCATCGGAGCCCTTGCAGGCTGCGACCAGCGCTGCAAAAGTCGGATATGCCAGACTGTCGAGTTTGCCCGTGGCCATGTACCGCGAACACGGCGAGTGATTGTTGACCGAGTAATCCAGACCGTTGAACACCAGCAGCTCGTCGCCATACTTCTTAAAGAAGTCCTCGTTGCTCATACCCGCCTGCATATGCTCTGTGATGGGAGCCAGGCGGTGATTCCCCTGTGTGAGGATGTCGCCCTCTTTGTAGAGCCGGTTAATTTCATTAACGCCCTTGGGATCCATCATGTACGTCGTGTCCCAGCCGCCGGACGCATTGAAGACGACGTAATACGGTCCTTCGTATGGTTTGGGCTCAGATCGCGGGCTTTCGCCGCGCGCGCTTGATGGCAACCCGACCGGGGCAGCAAATCCCAGACCTGCCGAGCCGCACAGCTTCAGAAAATCACGGCGTTGCATTAAATCGCCCTATTCATACAGGAAGTCGTGCTGTCGCAGCAGATAGGTAACGACGCCACGCCACGCACGGAGCGTGTACTTCGGGTCGCCCAGATATTGACCATCAACGCGCTCACAGAAGTAACTTCCCCGCTTGTCGAATTTCGCTGTGGCGATCGCATCGCTGACGATTCCTGCAAACAACCGGTAGGTCCGTTCAACCTCAGGATGATCGACTGCGTGCCTTCGCCCCAGCAGATGCTGGTGCAGATGCACCACGGACTTGCGGATTTGTGTCTCGGCTTCGGGACCATCGCCGGGGGCAACATCCAGCTCAATTGTAGGAAACAGTCGCCGCTTGCCTGGTTCCTGACTGAAGTCGAGTGCGACGTTCTTACAGGCAACGTCGTTGGCCATGATGCGCTGGATGGCTCCCATTGCGCCACTCGGGTCGGTCATGCGCTCGGTGACAGACTTTGAATCAATGCCGCCGTACAGAATCTTGAATTTGCTCTCGCGGTTATCGAGCTGGCCCCAGTGTTGTCCGAACACAGCCTCCAGTTTTCGCTCAAGCTGTTCGGGCGTCAGTAACCTGGCCAGACCGATGTCATCGAGTTCTGCCTGACGGCGCGGATGCTCAGCGATCGTGGCCAATCCGTCGGCTCGATAGAAATCCGAAACGGCCAGAGACTTGAAGACAACTTTCAGATTGAAATCGGCCAGTGCGAATCGCTGCGCGGCGTCTTCAATCAGCTTTCGCTGCTCCTTGTACGCCCGACGTTTCGAACCAAACATGGAATCGTCGATATCCTCGGGCGGCTGCAGCACTTTGCGTCCCATCAGGATGTAGTAAACGTGTTCGGCCATCGCTACCGCGAATCTCGGGTCCTTTGCCGTGCGCTCACCCAGCCACTGCAACGCTCGCCAGCGGTCCGTCTCCGGCAGGTCGTCGCCTTCAAGACCTGGCCCGAACATGTCCGAGTACCAGCCGTCTTTGCGAGGGCCCAAATGCCCGCCTTCGTTGTAGTCCTGAAACAGGCCCGCGACCGGGTCGATCGTTTTGTGGCAGACCACACAGTCGGCGGCCTGCATCGTGGGGATCTCGTACTTCTCCGAAACGGCTGCCGCGTCGGTGACGCGGGGGGCGAGTGCCATGACATCGACGCCCAGGAAGTGCTGGTAGTACATCCGGGCTCGCAGCCGGTTGCGGTTTGTTTCGGTCGTTGGAAAACGTCGCAGGTAGTGGAACATGCTCAGGAAGCCTGCGTGCGGGTAGTTGCCCGTTGCAGATTCCTGCACTTTTCCATTGCGTGCTTTGAGCGCCTGCAGTTTCGTGGGCACATACTCAAAGGGATCGTTCGGATCCTGGAACTGATCGCGCAGTTCTTCAAACACACCGTAGCCCCGCGCCGAGTACGGCGAGACCATGATGTAGTCCGCCGTGGCGAGTTCCGTAAACGGGCGGTCGTTGCGAACGATGTGCTCGATCAGTCGCAGTGGCTCCTGCTTGATCGCGTCGCGATAGACATTCGCCAGACCCCATCGAGCCCTCTGCCGTTCTTTCTCAGGTACTTCGCTCAGGTCGTGTTTCTGATACCACAGGCGCGTCGGCTGGAAGTGATCGTACGACAGGACCTCTTCACCATTACCGTCGTATCCCAGCGTCAGAAATATGTCGTTGAAGCCTTCCTTCAGTCGTTCGTAGAAGGCGTCTTCCTTCAGTGCCTCATCAAGAATGCCATCGATCGCCTTGAGCCCGTGCTGACGAACGGCCGCTTGTTCCTGCTCCGCAGGCAGCCTCGCAGCGAGCGACAATGTGATTCGCCGCAGCAGCCGCTCGGGAGTCATCATCTGAATGCCGTCAAAGAACGGGCCGGAAACGTAGCTGGCCAGATCTGCTTCGTTCACGAGAGGCTTGTCCGGTTCACCGTTCAGTCGACGAACAAAACGCTCCAGAATGCGATAACCCGTCGAGTCCTGCTTGAGCACTTCACCACCGCCGTGATCAAGCCCGCCGAGAGTCTTAACCAGCAGCCGTGACTTGCCGTCTGCCTGCAACTTCGCCATTCGGATAAAGGCCGAGCGATTCGTGCTGAGGCCGTCTGGATCCCGTGTTGGCTTCAGCAGCAGGAACTCGCTGTCGGATGCATCACCGTCGGCATTGTGACACTTCAGGCATGTCCGTTCACCGACTCTGGCCCACACGTACTCAGTGAAAAAACTGTCCAAGGCAAGGCATTCTGGTCCGCGGTGATGCACCGGTTTTGCACGACGCCCCGAGGGCTGTGGCGATGGCTTCTTTGCAGACGCGTCGTTCTGCGCTTCACTCGCCGTCCGCTGAGACTCCGGGGGTACCGAATCCGCTCGGTCCTGTGACAACACCGGGCACGAGAACGCCAGGACGCAGGCGATTGCGACGTTGCGCGGCATGGACTGCTGCCGCGGTGTCAATTGGAACATCGTGAGCGACTCCTTCGGACCTGGGCGTTCTGATGTCGATTTCAGACAGCAGGTTCGTCAGCTTCATGTCGAACGCTGAGGTAGGATAGATCGTGCTCTGACACGCTGCGGGATTCAACTGACGCAGCGCAGGAGCACTATTTCTTGCGGGAGCGACCGTCCAGGAATGCGCCGAGGGCTGTGTGATACGGCTCGGCTGTCGTGACTTTCATGTGATCGATTCCGATCCCTCCGCAGCGTCGTTCCAGCTCGGCCAGGAATTCGCGGTACTGCTGCAGGTACATCTTCCGGAGCCGATGCGGATCGACCAGCAGGCGATGCCCGCGCCGTTCCAGGCTGCGGAATTGAGTCGGATTGCGAAACGGAAAATCTTCTTCTTCCGGCGCGACGACCTGCATCAGCATGACCTCGTGCTTCGCATGCCGAAATCGCTTGAGTGCGGTCATCAGCCGTTCGACGCGATCGAAACAGTCACTGATGATGACGATCAGGCTCCGCCGCTTAACCAACGGAAGCACTTTCTCGATGACTTTGCCCAGACTCGTTTCACCGCCCGGCTGGCACGCCTCCAGACCAGACGTCAGCAGCCGGAAATTCTGCGGATTTGTCGCGGGCTGAAACTGCTGACGAACCTTTGTGTCAAAAGCCACCATCCCGACAGCATCGCGCTGAGCAAGCAGCAGGTATCCCAGAGCGGCGGCAAGCTGGCGACCATAGTCGAACTTGCTCAGAGTGCTCTGCCCGTAGTCCATGCTGCCGGAACAGTCGAAGAACAGATAGCACCGCAAGTTGGTCTCATCTTCATATTCCTTAATGTAGTACCGCCCCGTCTTGCCGAATGCCCGCCAGTCAATATGGCGAATCTCGTCGCCAGGGTAGTACTTACGATGTTCGACAAACTCGACGCTGGCCCCTTTGAACGGGCTCTTGTGCTGCCCGATGATCGCGCCCTCGACAAGTAACTTTGCAATGACGTCGATCCGACCAAACTTCGCCAGAGCGGTGGGATCCTGCAGAGGTATTGATTCGGGAGCGGGCATCGGCGCATTGTCCGGGGTGACAGGATGATCGGCGGGAACGACAAACCGGGGATTACATGATTCCCAGTTACTTGGCTTAGAACGTCCGATCCGGGAATCGACCAACATGTTGTCGTCACGCCCCGTGATGAATATCGAATATCGAACAAGGAAGTTCGAATGATGAAGTCCTTCACTTCGGACTTCGACAATCCTTGTTCGATATTCGATATTCCGGGCTGCCGTCGGGCACTATCTTCATCAGCCGCTCGCCTTACCACTTCCAGCCGTCCTGTCCCGGTTCATTTCGAATGCATTCAGGGTTGGGCCAGCGTCCCTCATTGAGAGCGATAATGATCTCGGCACACATTCCAAACATGCCGTCGTGTGACTCGTTGTCGAGACCCGCGATGTGACCGCTGAGAAGTACGTTGTCCATTTCCAGCAGCGGGCTGTCGGCCGGCAGAGGCTCGACTTCGAAGACATCCAGACCGGCTCCTCGAAGATGACCGGACTTCAGCGCTTCGACCAGGTCGACCTCTTTAATGAGCGCTCCGCGGGCCGTGTTGATGACGACCGATCCCGGCTTCATCTTTGCGATGGTTTGTGCATTGATCACGTGTTTTGTCTCAGCGTTTGCCGGCGAGTGCAGTGTCACGTAATCGGATTGCCTGAGGAGACCGTCCAGGTCCGTCAGTTCAACGTTCCACTGTTCCGCGAACTCGACATTGGCGAACGGATCGAATGCCACCACATGCATTCCCAATCCGCGTGCACGAGTCGCAACGGCGCGCCCGATCCGACCCAGTCCGACAATGCCCAGCGTCGAGCCCATCACGCGCGGGAACTTACGGCGATACCACTCAGCCTTACGCACATGCTGATCCTGCTTTGGAAAGTCACGGGCGATTGCCATCAGCAGTGCGATCGCGTGTTCGGCGACGGCGTGATGATTCACTCCTGGAGTTGTTGCCACGACGATTCTCTGGTCGTTGCAGGCATCCAGATCGACTGCATCGAAGCCCACGCCGCTGCGGGCGATGACGCGCAGGCTCGGGCAGGCTTCGATGACACGGCGTGTATAGGGCTCGGAACCAGCGACAACCGCTTCGGCTCCACTGACCACGCTGATCAGGTCGTCTTCCTGCCACAGGTCCGTACCCGCCGACTGATGGGAGACCTCGAAACCAGCCTCGCGGAGCATCGAGATATGAGGGCCTGCCTGACTGTTAAGCGACGTGCTGACGACTTTCGGCATGGGTGTCTTTCAATTGGTGCGGGATCCTCATTCGGTGAATCATGCTGAATCTCGTCGATGGAGTTCAGCAGGCAGCGAACCCGTGACGGTAGCCAGAGACCGCCAGCAAGGCAATTCGAGGGGCCGTGTGAATTGACAACGCAAACCACTCAGATACCCTGCCTGATCTGCTCTTCCGAATCTGCATAGTCCTTTCAGGCTCTCCGAATAGTGCCTGGAATACCGTTGCTCCCTGACAGACCTTTTTTCAGGAGAAGTCCCATGCGAAATGTTGCTCTTGCCGTCGTGGCATCGGCCGTGCTCAGCACTCAGGTACAGGCCGGTCTGTTCTTCTTCCCCAGCGCCAGGAAGTCCGCCCCGGCATGTGCCCCGGCTGCTGCCTGTAAACCAGCACCTGCATGCAAGCCGGCACCAGCGTGTCCGACTGCCCCGAAGTGCCACGCAGCGGCTCCGTGCCCGATCAAAGCGTCGTTGTGCTTGCCGAAGCTGTCTCTGCCGAAACTCGACCTGTTGAGCCTCTTCCGCTGCAACCGGACCGCATCGCTGTGCGAGGGAGAACTGCCGGAGAGCGACTTGGGTGAAGCCACAAATGGTGGACTGGCGCCGAGTGCCGCGGACGATGCCCCGGCCCCGAAGAAAACACCAAAACCGCCGGCTGAGGATGCCCCGGCTCCGAAGAAGGTAACGCCGAAACCCCCGGCCGAAGTCAAAGCGAAGCCAGCCCCCCCCGCGAAAGTCGAAGCTCCGGCCAAGCCCGCAGCCAAACCGGCAGCGCCGAAAGCTCCAGCCAAGCCCGCAGCTAAACCGGCAGCGCCGAAAGCTCCAGCCAAACCTGCGGCCAAGCCGGCCGCGCCCGCGAAGCCAAAGGCACCAGCAGCGAAGCCCGCCGCTCCCGCCAAGGAGGCAGCCGCCGACAAGTCCGCCTGACGAAACCGTTTTGACGGACCACTAATACGTTTTGAACCCTGTTGCCAACTCGGCAGCAGGGTTCTTTTCGTTTGTGGGGCCCGTCCGGTGATACCGCCAGCCGGGGAATTGTGCTCCTCGCTGTTGAATATCGTGCCGGAGCTGCGTATCACCTTCTAGAGAGGGGTGTATTGTGCGCCCGACCGTTTTCAGCGGAGATTTCCGTGCATCGAGCCGTACTCGAAGCCCTGATCCCGGCTTTTGTCGCTTTGGCGATCGGGTTTGTGCTACTCCGACTGGTGCTGCGGATCAGTGGAGCCAGGCTGAACCTGAAGCGCATTCGGCGGATTCACTCTTGTGAAACCGGGGCTGTTCAGTCGCTCGCCTTTGTCCTGACACTGCCGCTGTTCATCATGATCGTGATGTTCATTGTGCAGGTCAGCCAGCTCATGATGGGGATCATGGGCGTGCATTACGCGGCGTTCGCGGCCGCGCGCGCGGCGACCGTCTGGTCGGCGGCCCGAGTGAACTCGTATCAGGCGCCGCGCGAGTTTGAGAACGTCCTGGAACAACCACTCTCGGCCGGAACACCGGCCGAACTGCTGTTCGACGGAGACGGCGCCGGGCAACTCCAGCCAACGGCTTCGACGTCGTATAAGCTGAATAAGGTGTTTGGCGCGGCCGTCACAGCCGTAGCTCCCGTGGCGCCGTCGCGAGCGGTCGTCGAGCCAGTTGACTGTTCCTCGTGCGGCGTCAAACCCTGGGCCGTGCGGGACTGGTATCTGCAGCTTGTTCCGTCGTCTGCATCCAACGGTCGCATCCCACAGAGATTGATCAACAAGATGTCGTATGCGTACTGGAACACGCGCGTCGACATGCGCTTTGTGGACAGGGATACGCGCGAAGGGCCGACTTACAACCCGCGGGAACTGGTCATCGTCGACGGCACGGCCGTCATGGCCGATCAGGGTGAATGGCTGCGTGACTGGACTCCGCACGAAATCGGCTGGCAGGACCAGCTCACGTTGACGGTCACGCATGACTTCGCACTGCTGCCCGGTCCGGGACGTTTCCTGGCAAAGTACATCGTGCGCGCCGATGGACGAGCCGACACAGTTGCACCCCGCATCGCACTGCAGGGGACGTTATCCGACAGTGTTCCGTGGATAGTGCCGACCTACACAACTCAGATTTCCGCATCGGCCACGCTGACCAACGAAGGTTTCAAACCTCTACTGGCTTATGAACAGGAACTCGAATAACGACTGCCGAATCAACTTCGTACGCCCCGTGCCGGGCCGTACGCCGGAGGATTCCACGCCCGGATCCGGTGCAAAGCATGGCACCGAGAGGTCCTTCCAGAAGGTCACGGGGCTCGTTCCTGTCCGATTGCGGCGTCTTAACAGAGTGCACTCGGATGAACGCGGCACGATCAGCATTATTTCGGTCTTCACGCTGCTGATGTTCACGATGCTGCTGATCATGATCGTCAATGTCGGCACTCACATCGACGACAAGCTGAAGATGCAGAACGCGGCGGACGCAGCCACGTATTCGGGTGGCGTTGTTCTGGCTCGCGGAATGAACGGACTGGCTTTCTCGAATCATCTGCTGTCCGACGTTTTCGCGATGACTGCCTTCCTGAGGGAGGGCCGTGACCGCAATGCCGAGAGCCTCGTTCCGCCAATCCTTGAGGCATGGCGCGTGGCCGGAGATACCCTCTCACGGGCACCCTTCCCCAAATTCGCTCAGCTTGGCCAGGCGATCATCAACAAGGTGCCGAAAGAGCAGGATGCGGTTACCGCCTACGGTGAACTGACAGCCGGAGCCGCGGAACTGAGCCTGCCGGTCTTTGAGCACATTCTTGAAGCGCAGCTCATTGGCGAATTCCAGCGTGACCTGTTGGAAACCCTGCCGCAGGTCGCTCAGTCAGTCACGGACGAAGTCGCAAGACGACACGGGCTTCTGGGACGCAGCAGTCAGGAGGGATCGAGTGCCTCGATGTCCCGCTACGAAGCCGAACGCGGCCGGCAAATCGGAGTGCTGTGGCGGACTAATGTGATGCCGGTGGCCTTGGCTGACGAAACAGATCCGCTGACTCGCACCATGCCCGTCGTCGATCCTGACCCGTTCCAGTTGGATTACCCTCAGCTACTGGACGCTGAAAGCTACCTGCAACAGGCCCTCGAACAGCGGCGTAACCTGGCCACGCTCTTTCTCAATCGGTGGAACTTCGATCGGCTGCGTCTGTTCAACTACGACGTCAAGATGTCGGCGTTCTTCCCGCTGTGGCGAATGGCGACGTGCGGTCAACTCGAACGATTGCTGAACGTCGAGTATCCCGTCACCAACGTGCCGATGATGCTGCGAAGGACGCAAGACGGTCGGGGTATGGAGGAGCTGATCCGCGAGGCTGAACTGTACGACCCGAATCAGCCATTGAATCGCCGCCGCGACGATCACTTTCCGCGAGTGATGCGCAACCTGAGGGAATTGACCGATCTCGATCAGTACGTGGAAGACAATTTTCATTTTGTCGGAGCTGTCTATCGGAAACATCGCAAGGAACTCGGGCCGGGCCTGTTCGAGAACCCCTTGTCAGAAACGGCAGACGCGCAGACGTTCTCGCAGATCTATCTGTTCGTGCCGCGTCCGCGCAAGATTCTGGTCCACATTGGCGAGGGCGGTGGTGGTGGCGATGCCGATCGAGCCATCAACCTGGGCGGCACGTTCGGATTCACCAGCCTGATCGAAGTCGAGCGTGACGGACCTCCCGCCAACGATCCGCCTCCAGCAGTTGACACGCTGGATCGCCTGCTGCGCGAACGCTGGGTGCTGGAAAACTATCCGACTCACTGGGACCTGTTGAATCAGAACTGGATGGTGCAGCTCGTCCCGGCAACGGTCACAAGTCTGCCCGAAGTTCTGCAGACCAATCCCGGCGGCGAGGTGGCAGGGCTGCGCATGCCTGATTATGGCGAGACGGAAAACAACATGCTGAAGCGTGTCACAACCCATTAATTCTCGACGGTCAGGACATCCCATGCCCAGATCAAAAGTCATGCCCGCAGTTCTGGTCGCTTTTGTTACGGCCGTGACGGTGACTCACTGGAATTCGGAGAACGCTCCAGCTCAATTGGGACTGGGAGTCGGGGGAAGAACTCCGGGGCTGTCCGGCTTTCAGTCCAGCTCTCTGATCGTTGTGCCAATGAAGGACGATCATGCTTCCACCTGGCTGGCGTTCAGCATTCATTCCGGGACGTGGGCGCGACACACGTTTCCGTGCGCCAGCATGGTCCAGCCACGGATGGGAGCACAGGTCTGTAGTTTCAGCATCAAAGGTAAGCAAGTCCAGGAACTGGTCGCGGTCGACCGCAACGGAAACTGGCGGACGCATTCACTTGTGCAACCGACGGACTCACCCTGCATCGCCACTGTGTCCGCGTCGATCGCGTGCTACTCGATTGACGGTCGTACCTACGCATTCAGTGCAGTGACCGGCACGTGGGACTCGATTCCAGCCCAGGGACCGGCAGCTGTCTCGGCGAACTTCGCCACAGTTCAGGATGAAACTACGATCGCGGCATTCAGTGCCGAAACCGGTCGCTGGTCAGTGGCGAGTCTTGCGGCCCGAGAACAACCATGATCCGTCACAGACAGAGAGTTCGAATCATCGTTGGCAGGTCGCCAGCCGGGCGGTTGCATCGCCGGTCTGGGCTGGCTCCGCTTGAGTTGACGCTCAGCCTGCCAATCATGTTGTTCGTGATGGGGTTGATGATCATCGCCGGAACGACGGGTGCATGGAAAACCCGCACCGTGACGAATTCGAGGCAGGCGGTTTGGCGGACCCTCTGGCCTCGAGATGGCCACCAGGATCCGAACCCGCGCGGCTGGCCGCAAGCGGCCACGATGATCCGTGATGAAGCCCGCGAGCTGATGGACGTCGATCCGTTCGCGAATCACGAAGTCGTACGCGGGCAGCCTTTGTCAGCGCCAACCGGTGAATCACTCACGGTCGAGGAAGGCCTGTTCGACATGCAGGATGACGTCGTCCAGGGATTTACCGAGATGGAGCGCGGGTATCCCGTGATGGGCAACATGGGCACCGGTCAGATTCACCTGAAGCGGGAACATCCGATCCTCGACAACCGCTGGCAGTTTCGCGAGATGGGAATGACGTCGAACGGTCAACGTCGCATCACATTCATCTATCCGGCGGACTATGAGCGGGCATTGAGCGAGCTTGTGCAGAGTTACCACGATGCGGCCCTCGATATTGTCTACAACTCGGACAACCCCATTCTCGATACGCTGGACGACGATGACGAGCTGAAAGCGCATCCGCCTGGCGTGCTGCCGTACGATTCGCCCTACGGATTTGGTCGCGCCCCCGATTACCACATTCCTGAAGGTCGACTGCGGGCCGCTTTGCTGAACCCGGATCGCGTGTGTTCCGACGATCCCCAGCGACTGACGCTGGATGTCACGCTGCCGCTGATTGACGAGGTTCAGGGACGTCCGAATCTTCCGGGACTGGCCAACGCTGGAGTGCCTGGCCGACTGACGCGTGACTTCCTGAGGATGTACAACGCGCACCTGGCTTTTATCAAACATCTGCTCGAGATGCTTGAGGACCCCGCGACGCCAGTGCAGGTCAAGGTCATGATCGCTTCGGCGTTACCTCAGATACTCCTGGACAAGAGGGAGTTGGAGGAGAAGGTCGATCAGCTCGAAGCTTTCCGGGACATGATCCAATAGGTCGACGCGTGTCAGAACTGGAACCAGCACCCACCGAATCGACGCCAACCCTGTCGCCCATGCAGCGGGCAACTCGTCAGCTTTCGCGGCGAACGACTGATCTCGTGGCGATCGCCATCGTCGCGATCGGCGTTCTGACAATCAGCGGTCAGTTGCGTGACTGGTGGTTGACCGACCCCTCGGATGTCATGTCGACTGTTGAGTCAGCAACCAATGTGGCTGGCACCCAGGTGAACTGGGGCAGTGGCGATTCTGCCGTGCGTCTGGCTGCGGGCGATTTTCCTGTTGAACTGGAACGCCGCATTGAACGTGGCAGTCAGGACGAAATCGAAGAACGATTGTCCGTTCGCTGTCAGCAGATCCTGCAGGCCACCACATCAGATTCCCTGCAGGCAGTCGAATCGATGCACGCGATTCAGCGCAAGCTGATGAAACAACTGGCGGACTTGCAGCCGCTGACAAGCAGCCCGGGCCAGTGGAGTGTTTACCGTGTCGATCAACCAGGCAGTTACCTGCCGGGCTGCGTGCTTATCGGAATCCGCACGGTGCCTGATGACGCAGGTAAGACGGAACCGTTCATCGCATGCTGGGCCATCGCCATACCGCATGACGAGGATCAGTGGACGACATTTCTCTTCACGCCAACGTCCGGACAGGCATCGTCAAGTCCTGTACGTCTGCCAGTCGATGCCGAGCCGGTCCTGTCGTTGCGAACTCCCGCCGGTGACGAGTTGAGCGTCTTCCGCAGTCGGGAGGGTGCGGCCGTGAATGCGACGATCTGGCGGCGATCAATTGAAGACTCTCTGACGCGCACTGGTTGGCAGACTGTCCGGCCGTGGCGACAATCAGGTTCCGCGTGGACGATTCGAGTTGAAGGCGAATTCGACTCTGCTCGACCGCGATCGGCGGCGATCGAACTTTCGCTGCGAGAAACTCCTGACGGACGCTTATCTGGTATTGTCAACGTGATACAGAAGCAATCCCGCCAAGACTGAATAAGGCTTATAGAAAGCAGCAATCGGATGAAGGGTGTGACCGGACTGATCATTGCTCTGACGCTGGCGATCGCTGGTGGCATTTGCAACTGGATGTACATCTCCCGGCAGGCCGACCGCTACGAACGCGTGTCGTTTGTCAAAGTCAACGCGGATCAAATCCGTGCGGGCGACCGATTCAAACCGGAACACTTCGGCAAAGTCGACATTCCGAGAAACAATCTCGGTAACCTGGAAACTGTCGCGGTGAAGTGGATCGACCTGAGTACCGTGATCAACCGCGTGGCCTCAAAGAACTACGTGCGCGATCAGATCATTCTGCAGGACGACCTGACGACTCCGGCCAGCGGCGACCTCAACAAGAAGATCGGGCCTGACGAGCGAGTCATGTGGCTGCCCGTCGACCCGCGAGGATTCAATCCCCAGCACGTGAATCCAGGCGACCTGGTTTCGTTCCGTGTGCCGAATCTTCTGACGGGCGGCCCCACGCCGGTGGCGTCCGACGAGGGCGACGAACCAGCCTCGGACGAAATCATCGGACCATTCCGCATCCTTGCGCTGGGAAACCGAAAGGGCGACCCTCAGATCGGTAAGGCCTATGGTCAGCGGTTTGGCTCTGAAAACGTCCTGGCGATCAGCGTAAAAGTTCGCGGTGCCAGCCTGGAACCTCGAGCCCAGCGCATTCTGGACGTGCTGGCGACGACGAATTTCAAGGGCGTGCAGGTTCTGCTGCACCCGTCGACAGAGAGCGAGTAGCCCTGTGAGATGACCGCATCCGCGACGAATCCGGAAGGGCTCCCGCAGCGGTGTCCGATCTGAGGAGAAGACGTGCGGGCCAAGCCATCGGCTCCACTGAATGACGCCCGTGTCCTCGCTGCGGCTAGATCCCCAGCCACTTATTTCGGAGCAATCCCGCGACCGGGTGAATGCAACTCGCTCGATAGCGAAACGCTGGAACTCCGAGTTGCTTACTGCCCGCCCTCCGGCATCGCGAGCTGCCGTCCGACGTAGCTGACACCGAAACGATGAGAACTTCCGCTTCCACCGTGCGGACACGGAAGGCTGCCCTCTTCAAGACGTTCGATCCACTTCTCGCCGCTTTTCGGGCAACTGTCCTTCTCGATTTTCTTAAGGGCATTTCTGATGCGTGCTTTGTTCTTTTCGTTCTTCTTGTCGAGGGCCTTTTTCAGAGCCTCTCCGTAGTGGTTTCGGTTCTTCTTGCTCTTTTTTTGCGCATGACAGACCGTGCAGTCGACTTTTTCCTCTCCTTCCTTCTTCTTGAACTTGGGATACATCTTCTGAAAGACGGACTTGTAGCCGGGGCGCGCTTGAGCATCGGGAGCGAACAACGGGCCAGCGAGCAACGAGCTGCAAAACAACACGACGGCAGGTATCCAGCGGCTGTGAGAAACGCGATGAACAGTCATTGTGAATCTCCGAACGTCCAGGACTCGCTATCGCTCTTTGTTGTCGGCGTACGAGTTTTTCAACGGTACTGTTAACGATACGCCTCGGGCTTTTGAGGAACGACACCGAGCTTCTCGTAGTTGAATCCGCTGGCCAGCAGTTTGTAATCGCCAGGATAAGTCAGCCACGATGGACTTTCAGGCACGGGGGTGGCGAGATGTCTGTTGTGTGCCTGTCACGCAGACGCTGCCAGTAGTCATTCCAGTATTTATCGTAGTAATCGTATGCGGCGTTCTGGATGTGTTCTGGATCGACGACCTGCGGGGCAGTGGCCGGATCGAATCCTTTGAGATGATCTTTCCCGGCACGTTCGCGCGGAGAAACGAACCGCCAGTCTGAATCGCCGAGCACATCTTTGCAGAGTTGCGCCATGGGCGCGTCATAGGCGATCAGTTGCTCCCGCGTGTGGATATGATTGTGGTCGTGATCCATCGTCCGATTGGTGTCGTACCAGCACTGCACGCCTTCCGCCCAGTACTCGGCTCGGTTCTTCGCCGCGTAACACTGTTTCTCACCACCAAAGACAATCAGCACTTTGTCTTTCTCGCTCACGAGTACCTTTGAGTGTGTCGGCTTGCCATTCACCAGGATGTCACCTCCATCGAGGCATCGCTTAATCAGCACCGGCGAGCGGGCCGGAAACGCCTTGACCAGAGCATCAAACAGACTGACGGGAGTTTTACCTTTCACACGGCGGAATCGTTGAGCGGCACGGCCATCGTTCCACATGCCACTCTTCTTGACATTCTCAAAACATTCGGTCAGGCGATCCTGCAGACCCTTGTCGAAGCCGACTCCATGAATCACGTGGCCGAACTCATGGATCAGGATGCTCTCCAGTTGCATGCCGCCTTCGTATTCGAGCACGTCCTCTTCGGCAAAGACGACCGTCGGACGACCATTCTTATGAGTGAGGAATCCACGACTCCGCCAGTTGTAGAAATCAAGTTCCTTGCCAGTCTTGTCACTCTTGAACTGAGGTAGTTGTGACGTCAGCTCGTCATGTCCAATCAGAATGCAAAGGACTTTTCGATCGCGAATCCGCTCAGCGATCGGAGCACTGATCCGTTGCATGATCATGCCGAACTGATACGCCGCTTCCAGGTGCGCGAAATCTGAGACGCGCTTCGACGTGGCAATGAGAATCCCTTCGGCAACCGTGACCTTTCCGTAGAAGGAAGGGTCGAGGTCGTACTCGGCGGACTGCTCATCACTGAGCGGCCGAACCAAGTACTCACCCGCCATTACAGGTCGAAGACTGCAAGCGGCCACAAGAACTGCGACCGCAACATGGAATCGAAGCGTGAAACGCAACGTGAGCATCGGATTGTCTCGATTAACTGGCGTGCGGAATGCGACCGTGAGCGACAGGTAGTCTACAGAGGCGTTCATCGCCAGACCCGCGACGGGCAGATGCGGGTGATTCCGGTGGCCGTCTGACTCCGATCGAGTGCGACTCAGGCGGAGGCCAGATCGCGCAGGACGGAATGGAGGATTCCACCGTTACGGTAGTACTTGACCTCAACCGGCGTATCGATTCGGCACGTGGTGACAAAGTGGACGACCGAGCCGTCAGTTTTTCGCGCGGTGACTTCGACGGCCTGTTGCGGTTTCAGGTCATCGTTGAGCGCGATGTCAAATTCCTCGGTACCGTCGAGGTCGAGTGACTCGCGGCTTTCTCCATCGCGAAACTGGAGAGGCAGTACGCCCATACCCACCAGATTGGAACGGTGAATCCGTTCGTAAGTCGCAGCGATGACGGCCTTGATGCCCAGCAGAAACGTCCCCTTCGCCGCCCAGTCGCGGGATGAACCCGTGCCGTATTCCGCACCCGCGAGAACGACCAGTGGTGTGCCGGTTTCTTTGTATTTGACCGAGGCGTCGTAGACGGACATTTGCTCGCCAGTGGGGTGATACGTGGTCACTCCACCTTCCGTCCCGGGGGCCAGGAGGTTGCGCAACCGAATATTGGCGAACGTCCCGCGGGTCATCACACGGTCATTGCCACGGCGGCTGCCGTAACTGTTGAAGTCTGCAACGCCGACTCCATTGGCCTGAAGATACAGGCCGGCCGGTGAATCCGGCTTGATGGCTCCGGCCGGGCTGATGTGGTCTGTCGTGGTGGAGTCTCCGACCGACACCAGGCACTTTGCGCCTTCGATCGAAGTGATCGGACTCGGCTCGGGTGACATGTCTACGAAGAAAGGAGGCTCCTGCACGTAGGTGCTGGCCTCGTCCCACTGATAGAGGTCGCCTTCACTGCCGGAAATCGCCTGCCACTGCTCTGGTCCAAGTGTTGCCTTTGAGTACTCGTTAATGAACTGATCGGGACTCATCGAGCTGGCAACCGTTTCGGCGACCTCCTGTTGCGAGGGCCAGATGTCGCTGAGCATCACGTCATTACCATCCGAGTCCTGCCCGAGTGGCTCGGTCGTCAGATCGATGTCGGTCGTTCCGGCGATTGAGTAGGCCACGACCAGCGGCGGGCTGGCCAGGTAGTTCGCTTTGACCAGCGGATTGACGCGTCCCTCGAAGTTTCGGTTACCCGACAGCACCGAGGAGACCACCAGATCGCCAGCGTTCACGGCATTGGCGACAGGTTCCGGTAGTGGTCCACTGTTTCCGATGCAGGTCGTGCATCCATAGCCCACCGTATGAAACCCGAGCTGTTCGAGGTCTTTGTCCAAGCCGGAACGCTGCAGGTAATTGGTAACAACACGGCTGCCCGGAGCCAGACTGGTCTTCACCCAGGGCTTGCGGTTGAGCCCCTTCGCCGCCGCTTTTCGCGCGACCAGACCCGCGCCGATCATGACTGACGGGTTACTGGTGTTGGTGCAGCTTGTAATCGCCGCGATGACAACCGCGCCGTCTGAGATCTCGGTCGGCTGATCCGGGTCGTCGACCTTCTGTGGTGCCACGGGTTCGTTGCGTCCGAACGTGTCTTTGAGCGCTGTTTTCCACATGGATTTCATGTCGCTCAGCAGAATGCGGTCCTGCGGTCGCTTCGGTCCGGCCATCGACGGCAGGACGGTGCTCATGTCGAGTTCCAACACACTCGTGAAGCTGGGATCGGGCGCGTCGGCTGTACGGAACAAGCCCTGCTCTTTGGTGTAACGTTCGACGAGATCGACCAGTTCCTCGGGCCGTCCGGTCTTGCGGAGATAATTGAGCGTCTCGCCATCGACCGGGAAGAAGCCCATGGTCGCTCCGTACTCCGGAGCCATGTTCGCCAGGGTGGCGCGGTCGGCCAGACTCATGTGATCCAGTCCTGGCCCAAAGAACTCGACAAACTTCCCGACGACACCGTGAGCCCGAAGTGACTGTGTGACGGTCAACACAAGGTCGGTCGCGGTCGAGCCCTCAGCCAGTTCGCCGGTCAGTTTGAAACCAACGACCTCTGGCGTGAGCATGTAGATCGGTTGCCCAAGCATCACAGCCTCGGCTTCGATTCCGCCGACTCCCCAGCCGACAACGCCCAAGCCGTTGATCATGGTCGTATGGCTGTCCGTGCCGACCAGGCTGTCCGGATAGGCGACGCCGTCCTTTGTCAGCACAACGTTGGCGAGGTATTCGAGATTGACCTGATGCACGATGCCCGTTGCCGGCGGAACGACGCGGAAGTTGTCCAGGGCCTGCTGTCCCCAGCGGAGGAACTGATACCGCTCCTGATTCCGCTCGAACTCCTTATCAACGTTGAACTGCAGAGCCAGGTTGGATGCGAACTGATCAACCTGGACAGAGTGATCGATGACCAGGTCACAGGGCACCAGCGGGTTGATCTTCTTCGGATCGCCACCCATCCGGACCATCGCTGCCCGCAACGCTGCCAGATCAACCACCGCCGGTACGCCAGTGAAGTCCTGCAGCACGACGCGTCCGGGATTGAACGGCAATTCAACCTGAGCGACATCGGCAGCATTCCATTTCGCGAGCCCGGTAACGTCGTCTTCCGTCACGACGAACCCGTCCACATTTCGCAGACAGGCCTCCAGCAGCACTCGAATCGAATACGGCAGCACGTCGATGTCGCCCACGCCTTGGTCGGACAAACTGCGCAACCGGTAAAACTGGACGTCTCCGCCCTGCGTGCTGAGTGTCGAAATCACACCGAAAGCGTTCGTGGAAGACATGATCCGATACTCCGCGAGTTGAATCTCAGGATGAAAGACGATGGCAAACCCAGCCTCGGCCGGCACCAGCTTTAAGGCGGTGGGCATTGTATTGAGTCGACAAACCCTCACAAGCAGCCGCGTAACATGAATCGATGTGCCCGATTCGTACTTGATCGCGTGCCCTCAAGCCGAACAGGGAATTTCGTTCGTTGCGCCAATCGGCACCAACACCCGAATTGCGATAATCGGCAAGAGCGTCATAACTGGGCGAAATCAGGCAACATCAAGAACTCGCATCATCGACATCGATAACACAAGACATCTGACACGGCGTACCAGAACACGTGCGACGCCAAAATATGATTGTTCTTGCGATGAAAGAGGCATCATGAACTCACAAGAACTCAGGATGCTGTTGATTCTCGGGGCGCTCGCGCTGTCCGGATGTTCGGCTGTGGCGGGACGACTTGGATATGTGAAGCAGAACGTTGGCGAACATTCTCACGTGGCCTCAGTCGCGGCGACAGCGGACGAAGCAAATATTGCGAGGCCGACCTTCGAGGACAGTGTTCGGCACAAGATCGGGCTAAACGTCGACTACGATTTGCAGGTTGGAACTCCACAGATTGATGTGGCCAGCATGCAGGTGGCATTGGGACGTTATGAAACGCAGATGATTGCATTCAACCAGCAAGCCGAGGCAGTTAGGAAACGCAATGAACTGAATCTAAAACTAGCCACGGAATACCAAGTCCGGCAAATCCTGGACGAACCGAACGGGGCCGTCCACGTTGGATTTTTGTCAGGCGAGAACGGTACTGCTGGCACACATGCACAACGCAAGGTGCCGGGCATGCTGCACCCTGAGCAACCAACTCTGGCTGATTTGCAGCTAATGGTGCCCATCAGACTTAAGATTGGGGGTGACGGGTCGCTCGAAGACACGGTCGCTCGTCGGTCTACGAAAGTAGAAAGACAGCTGTTGACATCCCCCCTCAACGCGGGACGTGCGGACGATTCGTCAGCGGCCTTGATTCGTTCCCAAAGTTCGCGTTCAGAATCAGGCGACTCGTTCGTGGACGACGTCCCTTCCTTCGAGGATGAAACGGATGAGCCACCGTTCGATGACTCCGTTCCGGACGTCCTGCTCCTACAAGAACTCGACGGGACAGATAAAGCTCAAGAAACGATCAAGCACTAAGTGGCGGGCAAGTCCGAGCATCTGTCAGGAACGAAAACGCGACCCAACACCTTCCTATCATCGCCCCGGATGAATTCGAAGTCGTTGATCCTCTCGAGGCGTATGGTCGAGAGAGTGCTTTCGAGGTTTTGAACAGTCAACGTGACGCTTCCCGGCGCACCAATTCCCGCGTTGTTGGCGTCTGTCACTTCCCGGCACACGAAACAGCCCACAGGTATCTTTCCGGTCGACTGTTTCGCACTTGGCGGTCGCTCCGTTCTTCCAGTCAGTCGCGTTTGAAGAACTGGCCCCATGTGGGGAGCAGGCGTTTGCGGGCGCGGGGGTCTGCGGCCGGGCGGTGCGGGGCCGGCTGACTGGGGTTTGGTTTCGGCGCGATCTCTTTGTGGCCGACCTGGGTGATGCCCGCGTTGGCGGTCGCTTTGCCGGGTTCGACTGCCGGGCCGAAACCGTCCATGGGCTCGATAATTTCCGGAACACCACCGGGAGCTGCCTGGATGAGCCGCGATCGTGGGGCTTTTGAGAGTGGTTGGCTGCCCAGCGATGGTGGTTGAATTGAGCTCGCCGGTATTGGCCGACGGACCGGGTGAGTCAGACGGGGCGGTTCGAATGCGTCTTCAGACGGCATCGGCGGGGCAATGTTCACAGGCGGAACAAAGTTCTGCCGCGTTTCCGAGGGAACACTCGGTAGCTGGGCCGGCGTCTGGAACTCGGGAAGCTGGCTGGGGCCAGTCGAGATTGCCGGTGTCAGAGGTGTGAGGGGCAGAGTTGGTGGACTGTAACTCTCGATTTCGGCTGGCTGCACAGGTACCGGCTGCGATTCGGCTGGTGGATCGGTGTCTTGGAAACCGGCCGGCATCACAACCGATCCGGGCGTTTCCTGGGCTGGCATCGGCGGGGCCTGCGGTCCGACCGACGATTGCGGTTGGCCGAACGGGCTGGGCTGAGTCAGCGGCCTGGGTGGCAGGAATTTCGGTCGTGGCAAGTCGTTTGTAGATGGAGGCAGCGGCACCACCTGATCTTGCCGGACTTCTTCGTCGTAGGGCAGCACAGAGCGCGGACCCGCGCCGATCACATCCGAGACGTTCAATTGAGCGGAACGATCGGCCGGTGGCTTCGGTGCTGCCTTGTCACCTGGTGCCTGAGCCGGCGGAGCGATGTCTGCCGGAGACGGGCTGAGCGGTTGAATGTCTTCTTCTTCCGGCAGGCGTTCCAGGTCCATCATCAGGTCGCCGGGCTCGCAATCGATGCATCCCAGCACGAATTCTTCGGGAGCCGTATCCATATCCGGCGAGCTGAAGGCAAAGCTGCGTGCCCATGCTCTACGGAGGGCATCGTCGTATGCGTCTTCAGTCCACAGGCTCTCGGACAGGAAGACGCTGTTGTCGATCAGCAGCGTGCCTTTGCGGAATCGCAAGTCGTTCAGGGCTCGGTTGTAGCCGATCAGACTGGAGTAATAAGCGACTTCCGCCTGAGCCAGACTGATCTGAGCTCGCAGCACGAGGTCGAGTGTCGAACGTCCGGCTTCGTAATCAGCGGTGAAGGCCTGGAGTCGGCGTTCGGCGGCCCGGCGGCGATTGAAGTTTGTTTTCGCTGTCTGGTAGGCCTGATCGAGTTGCTGGAAGATCGCGGCGATTTCGTAGCTGATCTCCTGCTCCTGCTGGGCAAGAACAGCGCGGTTCTTGCCAATCCGATGTTCGATGTTCTGCATCTGAGCGGATGCGGAACGGAAGCCGAGTGGCATGCTGAATTCAAAGCCCAGACCCCAGCCCTGAAACTCACCGTTGGACAACGTGCCATAGGCACTGCGGAACTTGTTGTTGGTGGGCGATATCGGATCACCCGCACCGCCAGCCAGCTTGTCACCAAACCCGTTAACCTGATAACGGGCCACGAAATCGAGTCGCGGTCGAACGAGCATTTCCGCAGCAGTGAGCTGCAATTCCAGGCTCTTGATATTCCACTTCTGGCGTCGAATTTCGGGCCGATTCGTCAGTGCTTCGGCCAGCGTGATGTTCCAGTCGGGTTTGATTTCCGTCGTGATCGGGTCGTCAGTTGGACGCATGATGAAGCCATCGTTCACCGGCAGTCCCATGAGACGCCGCAGTCGCACCTCGGAATTCAGCAGGCGGGCCAGAGCGTCTTCGCGGCGGGCTCGGGATTCGAAGTAGTTGTCACGGGCCTGAGCCTCATCGGCAGCACCCACGCGGCCTTCTTCAAAGCTCACGCGAACTTCACGCCATGTTTCCAGAGCACTCTGCGTCGCGACAGCCTCGGTGTCGTACGTCCGGTAGGACAGATACAGCTCCCAGTAGTTGTCCTCGGTGTCACGCAGGAGTTGAGCGACGGAACCCTCGAATTCCGCGATCGCGATGTCCGTCCGGATGCGGGCAATGACAACACCCTGATTGACGGTGGGAGTGCTCTGCAATGTTGGACGACGAGCAATCGGACCGGCGATGCGTGTGTACTCAGTTCCCGCACCCTGCAGCAGCGGCCGACGGTATTCCAGTCCAACGGTCGGCAGTCCGCCTTCCTGGTTGGCGGTGGGACGCGAGCTGAACTGTGAGTTGAAGGGACGTTGACCGGCACGACCCTGAGCCACCTCGGTGTACAGCCAGTTATGTTCGAGCGTGATTTGATCACCGGAGCCGAAGATCTTCGAAATCTCGGACCGGAAGTCGCCAAATTCGTCCCGTTGTCCATCACCAGCATTCACGCCGATGGAGTTACTTTCGGCCGGTTGCTCGGAAGCTCCCCAAGTCATGTTTGCGGTAAATGTGGCATCGAATTCCGCGAGAGCTGCCGCGACGCCGCCCTGACCGAATAGTGTGTTGGTTTCCTGAATCGCCACGTCATAGATACTCGGCGCGAAATCAGGATTGCTGAGAAGTCGATTACCGGGGTTCAGGAACTGCCCGCTGTCACGGATGACCTCTGCATTCATCAGGGCCGTCCGGAGCGCTTCTTGCAGCGGCAGGTCCTGAATTTCGTCTTTGTTCAGGTGTCGGATGCGTCGCGGTTCGCCGCTCGACTGCACGGCCTCGGGCGATTCCTGTCCGACGTTCGGGTGTTCGATTCGCGTGTCCTGATCGCGGTAGTGTGAGAGTTCCCGCTCACCGCCCGCGTATTTGAGCTCCTCGCTGCTGGTCATACACCCCGTGGCCAGGCCGGCCGTGGCGATCAGACACGCCCAGCGCGTCTTTCTCCAGAACGGCCGTCGGCACGTGTGCGACTTGCGTTTCACCTGTGCGGCAAAACGACCAGGAGCGGAGAATTGAGCGGGCAGCCGGGAGGGAAGCCGAAACACCATGAATCTGTCCTCGATCAGAGCAGAGTCTCAGGAGCGAATGTGTTTCTGGAGACCGGCATGTCGATACCGGATACCCCGCGCACCGCGCGGTGGCACAATCGCTACAGGTGTTATCGGCAGCTTAATCCGCAAACTTTGACATTCCCGGGATTTCCGAGTCGTTGAGAGCGGGCTAAATCTCAACGCGTCATTCCCAGTCTGTGCAGTTGCCTCATTTTAGTTGGGGACATGCATATTTTGCCCGGCCTGAGTAGCGAGGCTGGCGCGTGTTCTGCTTCGAACGCCTGCTCTACGGATGCCAGCAGTCGGGCAGGTCCCTGACGGTCGCCCGAACGATCTCGACAATGGCTGATTTCTCTTCCGCCGGAAGATGCAGGAAATCAGTCGAGGGCGGCGTTTCTGTCAGGCCGGACCACAGACGGCTCAAGAGTCGCGCGCGAGTCGGCTTCGGCAGTGCCTGGAAATACGTGTGGTACACGAGCCAGCTCAGGCGGTGCCGCAGGAATCGCGTCTGCAGGTCACACTGCTGCAACGATCGGCCCTCACCATCCAACGGGCTCTGTCGTTCGAACCAGGTCGCAAACTCTGATCCGGCACGGTTAATGGGAGCCGGTAACGGTGGCTCGTCGGCGAATGTGAGGTAGCGGATCAGCCGGTCCTCTGCGTCGGACATTCGGCCTGTGCGAGCTTCCGTGCCGACTCGAATCAGCAGGTTCAACCCGTGCATCTGATGGGCGAACGCCAGATGAGCCACGATGTCACTTGAGTCGGCGGGCAAGTCATCCACTTTGAGTAGTTCGCTGAGGTCCGTGAGTTCCGATCGGAATCCTGGCTCACGCTTGTGTTGCTCGTTGTCACTGCGGCTGACCAGGTTGCCGCGGTGAATCAGGTCAGGCGGAGCCCCGGTGACGTACCATCCGCCCCAGCGCCGGTCGTAGGTCAACGCGTGCGTCACTTGCGAGTAACCGAACAGTGGGCTGCCGTTTCCGTCTGTCTGAAAGGCCCGCAGCAGGAATCCCGGCACATCCAGCGAAGATCGACCCGCATGACAGGCCAGGCAGCGGTCCCGTCGCTCGAAACGTACGAGTGCTTCTGTCTCGGGGCGTGTCTCTGAGTCATCGCTGCCTGTCCCGGATTTGTCTGGACCGCGAAGTGGCTGCGAGAGCGTGTAGAAGTTGGCGCCCTTGACTGGATCGATGGCCGTCAATTCGAGTTCCCGCGATTTCGGGATCCATGCCACGGCAACTTCGTCGTTGAAGAAAACCGCGCGGGGGGTGCGGGGGGTCACCAGCCGGGGAACGCGGGCAGTCTTTGAATACACAAGCAGTTGCGAAGACACCGGCACATTCAGAGCCTGCAGGACGGCATCCAGGTAACCGCGTTGTCCGTCCGCGTCGAGTGTGAGCTGTCCGGAGTCGATCCTGCGTTGCAGTCGAGAGACCGCGTCGTCGGTCGTTGGACTGAAGTAGTCGATCGGGGGCCGTCCGAACGGAACGCGGTCGGTCAGCTTGATTCGTGTCGGTTCGTCTGAGGTCGCGCGCGACGAGCCAGCGGACGCCGAATCTTGTGCGCAAAGTAATGCAGGCAGACTCGTAAGTGATACGACCAGCAGGCATGCCACCGCCCCGGTCCGGAAACCACCGTGGCAGTTGTATGGCAGCTCAGTCGGCGTGCTTCGAATCAGTGGCACGGAAATAAAGTCCTGCGAACGGAATGCGTCTGGCAAACGGCATCGCGCCGTGCATTTCACTCCTGGTCGATCGTCGGTAACTCGCTCGCGTCAACACCACTCTCTGTGAGGGCATCATGGCTGGCTTCGACTTGCCTGAGGAAATTCGTCCTGGCCCCGTCGAGTTCATCCTCATCCGCCGCATCCAGTACAACGAGCAATGCGCCAGCCGTGAAGTTCAATTCCAGTCCGGCCAGATTCGAGGCCGACATCGATTCGTTCAAGGGAGCCCTCAACCGATCTACTTCTTCAATCGCGTTGGTAACGAATTGGTCACGCTCGGCTCCTTCGTCCGGTAGCTGCTCGTGCTCTTTATAGATCTCGACCAGTCGCGCATAAGTTGCGGGCAAATTACCAGACGACGGTAATAACGTGTAAACGAAGTAGACCGCCGCGCAGAGGGCCACGACACCGACCAGTTTCAGGAGTCCCTCGATCGGGATATCCGGCATCGACAACCCGCCGCCCATTTTGGGTTTCGAGGCACGCGCTTTGGCCAACTTCGCTGCTGCGAGCGCGTTCATCGTGTGGGCGGCTGACGGTGGACCTTGAGCCGGGGGTGCCGAAGCCTGTGTTTCCCTGGGGAGCGGAGTCGATTTCTGGCATTCTGGCGAATCGACCTTTGTCGGTGCTTGCAACGCCGGTGTTCGTGCTTTCTCACCGAGTTGATCCGTGGTTGCTGAGGCCGGCGGGCTAGCGGATGGCGATGCGGCAACCTGTGCTTTCGCGGCAGAAGCTGGACGCGCGGCCTTCGGCTGCCGCGCGACCACAGTCGCAGCGTCGACAATCTTCACACTGTCAGCCAGTTCAACGTCACCGGCTGCGGCAGATTTGGTGGCTCGTTTGGACCGGGCGGTTCTCGTGGGACGGGCCGGCGATCCGGTGCTGGTCGACGAGCGCGGTGCCGACGCAAACAGGTCATCCACCGAGGCATCCGGGAACAACGCGCCTAACAGCATGCTGGCCGGAGCCCAGACGGTCTGATCCTCGGATCGAACCAGGTCTGCAGCACTTAGCTCATCGGCTTCGACCATTCTTCGCACATCGGGCATTGCCAGAGGACCAAACTCCTCACCCAGCACCTGACAGAACCACGTTTTCTCTTCGTCAATCTCGATCGTGCTCTTCGACAGGCTGGTACCGGAATTCCCTCGCGCGATCACGGTACTTCCGCTGAGCACATGCGAATCGCCACTGTAGCCGGCGTCGATCTCGGACAGGTCGCTGATCTCTTCGAGCACGGGTGAATCATTGCCAGCCGGAGGAGCGAGTTCACTGCATTCGCCGACGACTTTCCACTCACCATCCGCACCACATCGGACTTCCGCGTCCGTTCCCAGTTGTCCACCTCGTATCAGCAACTGCAGAGCACTCTGCGTGACCGGACCAAAGTCCTGGCCGATGACACGGTAATAATGCTGGTCGCTCATGATCGGCCTTGTGTCGCGGAGCCTGTCTGGAGTATTCGCAATCTGCAGTCGAGTCCCCACGGATTCCGTCCCCGTACGGGCCTCATTGACCGGTCGGCGCGAGCTGGCAGTTCGACGCTCCGCGCAGGGGCCGAAAGCTGCGGATTCCAGTCGAAACATTCAATGAAGGCTGCAAAGTCAAAGGTCCAGCATACCGCCGTCATGGAAGAGGACAATCCTGCCACCCGGGCCAGCATCGTGTGGCGGGGGCAGTTTATCTCGACCGGTTGTATGCATTCGGCCGATAACAGTGGCACGACATGTCCCATCATGACTGGATATGCGTTTCCTATTTCTCCGCTTTGACAGGGATGTTTCATGGCTGACGATCAGATTCACAATGGACTGGATGACATCGCGGACGAAGACCTCGCAATGCTACTCGAGTTTGTCGAGTCGGCTGGCAGCGTCGAAGAAGCCCGCGAGGCAATTGACGCCTTGAGTCAGTTGCGAGAGGCCGCCTAGTGCTGTGTTGGTCGTGATTTGATCGGTAGCCGAAGTCGCCAGACTTTGGCTGGACCCAGGGAAACCAAACTCTGGTGAGTTCGGCTACCCATCACTTCGCGGCTGACAAAGCTCGCGCCCACCGCGCCCCGACAGCACCGTCGGCTTGTTTTGCTCAGACGGTTCGCGTTCGTCAATCCGCCGATCGCGAATCGTGCTTCATCGACGAGAGGTCCTGGATGAGTGGTCTGACATGGTCACATACGGAGGCTGAGTCGCACCACCGATTCGGTATATCCGAAGAACGGGCGAATCAGTTGACGCATGCGGCGGCAGTCCCGCTCACGGTTGTCGGCACTGTGCTTCTGGTGCAGTCCGCGATCCGTAACGGTGACCCTCGACTGGTTAACGCCTGTCTGATCTACGGCGCTTCGCTGATCGCCGTGTACCTGTTTTCCACATTGTCACACAGCTTCAGTGACGGCCGCTGGCTACACGTCTTTCGCACACTGGATCAGATTTCGATCTTCGCGCTGATCTCCGGGAATTTCACACCTGTTGGGATGATGATCTGTCGTGACGGTGCCTGGTGGACTGTCCTGGCCGCCATGTGGTCTCTCTCAACTGTCGGCATCCTGACAAAACTGTTTATCACCCGACGTGAGAATGTTTCTGTCTGGTTCTACATGGTCGTCGGCTGGATGCCATTGTTATCGATGGGACCTGTCTGCGAGTGGTTCCCGATCGCAGGTCTGTTGTGGATCATCGCCGGCGGGTCGCTCTATACCCTGGGCACGTTTTTCTTCCTCAACGACACGCGTGTGAAGTACTTTCACACCATCTGGCACGTCCTTGTCACCGGCGGCAGCGTCTGTCACTTCGTCGTGATTTACTGCTATCTGATCCCCGGCCTTGGTTGACGGACAGGCAGCGACGCCAGCAACTACCGCCTCAGCTCCGCGCGTTTTGCGGACCATGTATCGTTCGGTTCGGCCTTCCAGACCTTGATGTCGTCGAACCAGGCATGCCGGCCGTAGTTGATCAGCACAAGACGAGGCTTATCCACTTTCAGGCCTTTGTCTTCGAAGTACAGCGGCGGCTGGTCATCGAACTGGGCGACCATTTCCGAGCCGTGTATTTCCACCAGGGCGTTGTGCCAGGAACCTCGCTTGAACTTGAACTCGCGCACGTCTTTGTGGCCGCTCCACTTCATGATCTCGAAGCCGTCCGGCGTCGCCATTGCGCGAGCCACATGACCCTTTGGATTCTCCAGCCCAATTCCCAGCATTTTCGCGCCGTCCAGTTTGAATGAAAACTGGATCACGAAATCGTTGGCTTTCAATGGCCCTGTCGGTCCGGTTGAGAGTTCCGAATGATGCATGTCCGACGGTAACTCGGCGCATTTGAGCTGCCCGCCGGACACATCGAACTTGCCCGTGATGCGGAACCAGTCCTTCGAATGAGCACCGTTCGTGAAGTTGTCTTCCAGCAGAAGTTCGCCGGGCGAGCACATCAGCGGCTTCGGAAACGCGGCAATCTGAGGCACGGGCTTTGACGCGGGTTTTGCGTTCGGGTCCAAAAGAGCGGGCAGCGTGCCCGTGCTGTCACCGAGCTTCTCGACGGTGACGTCCATGCGGTTCAGCATCGACATCCACAGATTATTGAGCGGTGTTTCTTTCTCGAACCGAACGTGACGACCAGGCGTCAGCGTGCCGGACCCGCCGCCCGCCAAAAGAATCGGCAGGTCTTCGTGGTTGTGTGCGTTGCCGTCATGAATGCCGCTGCCGTACGCGATCATCGAGTGATCGAGCAGCGTGCCGTCGCCTTCCTGAATCTCCTCCATACGTTCCAGCAGGTACGCGAGCTGCCTGATGTGGAACAGGTTGATCTTCGTGATCTTCCCCTGTTTGGCCGCATCTCCACCGTGATGCGACAGATCATGATGCCCCTCGGCGACGTCGATAAACGAGTACGGTTTGTTGCTCGCCTCATTTGCCAGCACAAACGTCGCGACACGCGTCACGTCAGCTTGGAAGGCCAGTACGACCAGGTCGCACATCAGACGAATGTGCTCTTCATAAGCCGCAGGGACACCGGTCGGAGCCGGGTAGTCGGGTGTTTTTACCGGCGGCAGTTTCTCGGCACGCTCCATGCGGAGTTCGATGTCGCGGATCGCGGTGAAGTATTCGTCCAGCTTTCGCATGTCGTTCTTAGCGAGTCGATTCGCGAAGCTCTTCGAGTCCTCACGCACGTAGTCGAGAATACTCTTCCGCCGCGCGTCGCGTTTCTTTTTCGACGGATCGGCGGAATTTCCGAACAGGCGTTCGAATACCAGCTTCGGGTTCACTTCCTTCGGCAGCGGCTGTGTGGCCGAACGCCACGACATTGTCGACGAGTAGACGCAGCTGTAACCCGAGTCGCAGTTGCCGGCCATCGCCCCCGGCTCGGTACCGATTTCCAGCGACGCCAACCGGGTCCGCTCACCAATCTGCGCCGCCGCCGCCTGATCGACGGAAACACCGGCTCGGATATCGGTGCCGTCTGTCTTGTTCGGATGCACGCCGGTCAGAAACGCGGCCATCGCCCGGGCGTGCCCGCCGCCTCCGTCCCCATGCGGTCGCGCCTTGTCAGCGGTCAAGCCGGTGAGCACCTGCAACTGATGCTTCACAGCCGCGAGCGGTTCCAGAATCGGCGAAAGTTCGAAGTTGCCGCCGGTCTGCTGCGGTGTCCAGTCCGGCATGTGCTTGCCGTTGGGGACATACAGAAACGCCATGCGATTCGGAGCAACCGTCTCCGGCTCTGCAGCCTCGGCCCAGGCATTTTGCGGACCCATTGCCTCCAACCACGGCAGGGACAGTGAAACCCCAAGACCACGAAGGATCGTACGGCGGGAAATGGGTTTTGGATGCGTATTCATCAACAGAACTCCGATGTCGTTTCACTGAACGCCACGGCGCTGGCGGAAGGCGTCGCTTTTGACGATCTGCGTGACCAGCGCCGAGAACCTGTAATCATCAGCAGGCAGTGACTGCACGATCTTCTCCACTGTGGGGCGGTCGTAGTATTCCAGTCCACGACCAACCGCGTAGATCAGCAGCTTTTCGACCAGGCAGCGTGTGAACTCTTCCTTTCGCTGCATCACAATCGACTTCAGCTCGGCCGGGCCCGTGAACTTCGTCCCATCAGAGAACTCGCCCGTTGCGTCGACGTCGAACTCTCCGTCTTTCGTGCGATAGGCTCCGACAGCATTGAAATTCTCAAGAGCAAAACCGATCGGGTCCATCTTCGCGTGGCAATTGGCGCAGGCCGGGTTGCGACGATGCACTTCCATTCGCTCACGCAATGACGCGGCCGAGACATCCTGTTTCTCTTCCGATAACTCAGGGACGTTGGCCGGTGGAGGTGGCGGCGGTGCTCCCAGAATCTGCTCCAGCACCCAGCGACCGCGTTTCACGGGCGACGTTCGCGTGGGGTTGGATGTCACGGTCAGCACACTGGCCTGCGTCAGAAGTCCGCCTCGCGTGCGATCCTGCAGCGAGACTCTCCGAAATTGCTCACCTTTGAACCGTTGACCGCCGGGCTTCAGAGGCTTCTGGCCGATCGCGTTTCCGTTCGTGTCGGCAATGCCATAGTGCTGCGCGAGCGGCTCGTTGAGAAACGTGTAATCGGCATCAATGAGGTCCAATACACTGCGGTCTTCTCGCAGGATCGACTCGACGAACAACTCGGTTTCGCGAAGCATCGCTTCGCGGAGCTTTACGTTGAAAGTCGGAAAGAGCTGTCCGTCGGGCGAGATGAACTCAATCCGTTTCACCTGCAGCCACTGCATCGCAAAGTTCTCGACCAGCGACGATGCCCGCGGATCGGTCAACATGCGACGAACCTGCGCGTCGAGATTCATCGTGAGCTGCTGCCTTTCGGCCAGGTCCAGCAGCGTGTCATCCGGCATTGTGCTCCACAGGAAATACGACAGCCGCGATGCCAACTGAAACTCGTTCAGATTGCTGACTGTCGGGCTCTGAGGTTGATCGTCGAGTTCGACTCGGAACAGAAACTTCGGCGAACACAGCGCGGCCTGCATGGCAAATTGAATGGCCGACTCCCACTTGTCACCGTCGGCCAGGGCAAGGTCCACCAGTTGGATTGAGCGAGACAGGGCGTCCGCTTGCACGGGCTGACGAAATGCACGTCGCAGGAATCGAGACATGACTTCCCGCGTCTGCTCCGCCTGCGACTTTCCACTTGTCACCGCCAGCAACCTGCGATGGCTGGCGGGACGTGGATCAAGCGGTCCATCCAGCGCGAGATACTCAACCCACAACTTCGAGTGGGGACCACCTTCGGCCGGTTTGTCGATCGCGATCTGCATGCGGTGGCGATTCGGCGTGGCCGGGACGGGGACTTCGAGGATTTCGGCGTCCTCTCGCGTCGTCGCCTTAACAGCAAACGTCTTGAGAATTCGCGCCGGCCGCTTCACATTCCCCAACAGCTTATCTAGCTCGGCGTCCGGCGATGGATTTGGCAGGTCATCACCATGCAGCAGGATCGTCACTTTCAGTGGCTTGCCCGTGCCGCTTTCGGCATAGACGCGTGTGCGGAAGATGTAGTCGCTATCCGACTCCCATTTGTAGGGTGTGTTAATCGGCCCAAGTTCGATGAACTTCTTGCCATCGGTGCTCATCGGCCGGAATCCTTTCACAACCAGTTTGCCCGACTCGCCGGAGGCCGGTTCGGTGTAGACCGATGCCAGCCGCCGCTTAATGACCGGCGGCGGGTTCGGCATGATGGCCTGGCTCACAATCTGTTCTGCCGCGGCGAGGTAACGTTCCATCAGCACGGGTGACAGTGTGAGCACGTCGCCGATGTTGTCGAAGCCGTGTCCGATGTCGTCCGATGGGAAATCCGCCGTCGGATCAAACTGAATGCCCATCAGGTCGCGAATGGTGTTGCGATACTCAACACGATTCAGCCGCCGCATGGTGACTCGTCCGGGATCCGGCTTCGCATTGCGGTCCGCGTGATCAAACACCGCCTTCACCAGATCGGTGAACGCGACGGCGTCAGATACCGTCGCCCGCGGCTGACCCTTCGGCGGCATCTCGCCGGTGGCGATCCTCGTCAGCACGGTGGCCCAGGTCTTCCGCTGCTTCACCACCGATAACGAATCGCGAAACGGCTCCAGCGACAAGCCGGCCTTTGGCTTGTCTCCGCGATGGCACTTCAAGCAGTACTTCTGGATGAAGACTCGACCCGTCCCGCTGAAGTCTGGACCTGGCGTGTCTGCGGCCGCGGCACACACGATTGATGATCCAGCCACGATCAGAAGGGTGACCGTTCGCTTCGCGCGGTTCGTGGAATGCATGCGTGGACAGCTCGGAACAGTGTTACTGATTACGCCAAACTCATAAGCGTCAGTTTATCGATCGTGCCGTCAGCGAAACAGCGCGGCCGAGCCTGCGACGGCCTTCACTCCACGGCAGATTACTCTCGATGTCGAAGCTCACCCTTCCCGAATAATCTCTATTGTACTAGAGAATACTCTCTAGTACTGTCGAAAAAACACAGACTGGTGAGGGCGAATTGATGGCGCGTGTTGTGGCTGGACCGACAGAGCTTGAGCTGTTGATTCTAAAGGTCCTGTGGAAAGCCGGAGGCCCCCTGATCGTGCGTGACGTGCGTGAACGACTGGCCGACAACGAAGGCCGGGACCTCGCCCATACAACCGTCGTGACGACGCTGCACACCATGACGGGCAAGAAACTGGTGCGACGACGTCAGGTGAATGCCAAGGCGTACTCGTTTGAAGCGCTGGTTAAAGAGCACTCGGTTTCCAGCGGAATGCTGGAAGATTTGCTGACGCGTGTGTTCGACGGCTCGGCGTCTGCGTTACTGGTCAGCCTGCTTGATTCGGGCCATGTGGATGCAGACGAGCATCGAGAACTGCGGCGACTGATCAATCGGCGCCGCGACCAGGGAGACAAAACATGATCACTCCGGACTGGCTTTCGTCCGTGTTACGCATTCCTGGTGAGAGCCAGGGACCGGGACCGTTGCGAGTGACGCACGGCGCTGCTCTGACGCTCGCGGCGCTGGTCGTCCTGTCGCTCAGTCCTGTGTTGCTGGTTTTGCAGGGCGATGCCACTGGGCAGGACGGCGACCAGTCACCGCACTCCGAGGCCATTAAGAAACTCATCGGAACCGATCCGGGCGAGTCGATCTACAACGATCGGTTGAAACGCTTCAAGTTCCGGCTGGAAAAGATCCCGGTCCGTACGGCCGAGACTGCGAAAGCTTTCTGGCACATGTACAGCAGCGGTGACTCTGACGACGAGGCGTCGTCGAAGCGCCCGAAGCTGATCGGGGCCTGGGGCGATCCGCTGACGAACTCAATCGTGATCATCGGTCCGCCGGAAGCTGAGCAGGCTATTCGTGAGACACTGGCGGAGTGGGAGTCTGCAGTGGTCGGTGTTTCAGACGCCGATGACACGCTCGAAATCCGGCGGGTCTATCTTCAGCGCGAACGAAGGGGGCTCCTGCGCGAGATTGCCTTGCTCGAAGTGGAGATTGTCAGCCTCAATGAGATAACGGACCGACCCGCAGTGCGAGACGAGAAGCTCAAGCTGTTCACAGAGCGAGTGCGTTCGTTGGAACAAGAACTCCATGTCATCGACCGGAAACTTGAAGTCATTGAGAAGAACATCCGCCGCCGTGACGGTCCGCGTACGTCGCAATTCAACGAATCCGGCGGCGGCGAGCCCGGCACGATCAATCAGCCACCCGCGAAGAAGCCTGTTCCGGCAAGTGCTGGTGCCGTGGTCTGGCGAAAAAACGCAATCGTCTGGATCAATCGCGGGACGGCAGATCGAATGAGGCAGGGCCTGCAACTCAACGTCACATCGTCAATCAGCGGTCAGGCAAAGCGACAGCTCTTCGGGCGAATCGAAATCACGCGACTCGTGGGCGAGCATCTCAGCGAGGCCCGTGTGCTGCAGGAAGAGCGTGGCCGGCCGATTGCGAAGGGCGACCAAATCGCATGGCTGGCTGAGGTTCGCCAGATCCCCTTGACGCTCGTGCCCCTGGAAGTTGGCACGGTCATCCAGCAGGACCACATCGGTATGGGACCGTGGCAGGTGGGTGAGATTCCCGGCGACGCCCGACTGTCGGCCCATGACTTCATCGGTCGTGTGGTCCTGAATCGGATTGACGTCGTGCAACCGATTCGCGAACAGGACCTGTGTCTGCGGGGCGAGTTGCCGCCCTCGACCGCCATCAGTTTCCACGATCTGAAACTCGTCGACGAAGAAGTCCCAGAGCCGATTCGACGTCTGATCGGCAGGCACGTGACGCTTAAAGGGCTCATGTATCCTCATTTCACGGATACCGGAATCAAACGGTTTGTGCTGGCGGCCGACCGGGAGCTCACCTACTTCGACCGCCATCCCGAGCCGCATGAACTCGTATCTGTGGAGCTCGCACCTGGACTCTCGACCGACGCTGTGGACCAGGCCATTCGAGTCTTCGGCGTCTTGCGGACTGAGACGCTCGACGAGGCAGACGGCGGGGGCCTCCGCTTTGTGCTCAAGACAGCGTGTATCAGTGATGTCGGTCCAAAATCCGAGAACGAAGCCGCCGGCATATCTCCACCGGCAGCTCCTGGACAGCAGCAGTCTCCACAGGCCGTCACGCAGGTCGGCACAAATCCCGAATCTCTGCCCGTTCCAGAACAGGCCCGGCAGACGGAAGTGCAATTGCAGTTCAGCGGCCCCGAGCGCGCGACCGTTCCGTGGCCTGCCGGGCAAGATGGAGGCGAGTCCGACAAACGCACATACGTGCTGCCGGCGACCATTCCTGGGACAACCGGCCAAACAACGGAGTTTCCCGTATCGAACCTGCCAGGCCGAGACGGCCTGCAGTTGTTCGCGTCACTTGAAGTGGCTTCAGCCAGCCAACAAACGGCGGTCTACCTGAAACACAGTGCGATCCCGCTGACATTCAGCGAAGAGGACATCGACCAGGCCGTCAGCGGGAATCTGGTGACAAAGGCCGTCTATTTGCCTCGGCCCGAGTTCCAGGAACAGGCCGTGGCTGGAGTCGAAACGTTGGTGACTTTTCGACTGGATCCCGACGTCGACCCGATTGTCGAAGCCAAACGTCGTGGACATGTACTGGCGATATTGCGACTGGGAAATCGTCAGGTCACGCAACACTCCGCGGGCAGGTCACCTGCTCCCCCGCAGGGCAACGCCGTTAAGGATTCTGGCGTTGTAAAAATCGGGGTATCGCTGAAATGGATGATTATGAAAAAAGCCAGACTCCCGCATGTGGTGTGCGGACTGAAGACAGCTCAGCCCCGGAGGGAGTC
>CAUZFZ010000066.1:0-48297 GCA_963579025.1 Planctomycetota bacterium
TGGCGAGGCCTGCGTCGAGTCTTCGACTTCAGCCTCGCCTGGACAACATTCAATGAACTCTCCGCATCCTCGGGCCGCCCTCACTCAACTTGTGTGTAAGGGTGAGGGTTGAAACCCCGGGCTATTTTCCGACGTCCCTCCGGGACTGAAGTGTGCAACTTCACAACTTACGCTTCCGGTTACGAATCGGCGTCCGAGAAAAGGCACGCTGGAAAAACAATCTTTGACGGTCTTTCAATGCAGCGCAGTTCCGGCAATTGGAACGATTCATGGCACTGCGACTGCCGGAACTGCGTTGCACTTGTTCCGGCCTACTGGATGGCACAGAGCCTGTTCGGACCACGGCCACACAATCACGCTCACTGATTTCGTTCGATTGACTGAGACCTGCGGGGCGATAAAGGCACACATCATGACATCGAGTCTATGCCGGGTTGGTCTGATTGCCGTTTGTGGCGTGAGCAGCCTCATGCTTTTCGGAGGCATCTGGAACGGTCAAGGCCCGGTCGCGCCACCACAACCGGCGCAGGCCAGGCAATCGCCTGCGACCGATCGGGAAGGCGGGAGGCCACGTGTCCTGATTGTCGGTGCCGGCATTTCCGGTTTGTGCGCTGCTCTGGAACTGGGTCGAGGGGGAGCGGACGTAACGGTCGTCGATATGTCGTCGGTCTTCGGCGGACATGCCGTTATGTCGCAGGGTGGTGTGTCCGTTATCGACTCACCATTGCAGCGTGAAGTCGGCATCAACGACTCGGCGGAGCTGGCATATGGTGACTTTATTCGCTGGGGAGAAGACGCGGATGCCGACTGGGTTCGCTACTACGTCGATCATTCCCGCAGTGACATCTACGACTGGCTGACCGATCTGGGCGTGCGTTTCGAAAGCGTCCTGACCGCACCAGGCAATTCGGTTGATCGGTTTCATCAGCCGGATGGTCGAGGTATCGGGCTGGTGCTGCCGATCTATCGTGCCTGTCTGCGGGACTATTCCATTCGGTTCGTCTGGAATGCTCAGGCCACGAAACTGCGGACCGAGAACGAAAAAGTCTCGGGCATCGACGTGCGTTATCTGCGGGACGGTCGAGAGGAATCGCTCTCGGCCGATGCGGTCGTTCTGGCGACAGGCGGATTCCAGAGCAACCTCGACATGGTTCGTGAGTTCTGGCCAGAGGATGTCACTTTCCCCGAGCGTCTGCTGGCGGGATCTGGACGCAATTCTATCGGGCTCGGCCACCGCATCGCTCAGGATGTCGGCGGGCAACTCGTGAAGATGGACCATCAGTGGAACTACTTCACGGGCATTCCCGATCCGCGTCGACCGGAGAGCAATCACGGACTGAGCGCCGCCAACATGTACGGGATCCTGGTCAACCCGGACGGCAAACGATTCGCCAGCCTGCACAACTGGGCGAAGGAGGTCATGCCGCTGATGTTGCGGCAGAAACGGGTGACTGTGTGGTTCGTCTTTGACGAGGCCAGTAAGCCACATTTCACGATCAGCGGTTCTGACTGGGCGGACTTCAAGAAAGTGGACCGTCTGGTGATCAGTAATCCAGACCTCGTCAAGTCGGCCGACACGATCGAGGAAGTGGCCCGGAAAGCCGGCCTGCCGCCAGCCAATCTGCGGGCCACGATCGATCGATACAACAAACTCGTCGAACTCGGCCGCGATGAGGACTTCAACCGCTTCGGGCCGGACCGCACCGAATACAACAACACTGCGTCGCCAAAACTGATGACGCCGCCTTATTACGCCATGCAGGCCTGGCCGCTGACTCGCAAGAGCATGGGCGGTGTCGCGATCGACCGGCGCTGTCGCGTGCTGGATCGAAAGCAGCAACCAATTCCCGGGCTGTACGCTGTCGGTGAACTCACCGGCCTGGCCGGCATTAACGGCAAGGCAGCCCTGGAAGGCACGTTTCTCGGCCCGTGTATTGTGACAGGTCGCGTGGCGGCGCGATCGATCCTGAGAGTTCCCGAGTCCCCGTCCTCACCACTGCCACAGTCCGACAACCAGTGTGTCGACTGCCACGATGTGACGGATCTGCTGGCCAACTCGCGCCCCGGTTACTGGCACTTCGAGCAGTCGCATCGGATCGTGCAGGAACGCGGCACCGTTTGCCTGCAATGCCATGCCGAGCTCGCGCCCTACCGTGAAACGCATCATAAAATGAACCCGAAAGCGCTGACGGCAACGTGCGTTCGCTGTCACGTCGCCCAGGAGTGACGCTTTACAAAGAGCCTCGATTGCCGATTCCGCCGATCAGACCGGTCAGCTACGCTTGGACATGGTCACGCCCATGCCGAAAGTAAGAGCGTCCCGCTCGTCTCGAAAAGAAGGTCTCCTTTACCTGAGTCTGCTGATCTCGGGTCTCGCGCTGGCTGCCTCCTGGTGGTTGCCGTTCGAAAAGCGATCCTCTGTCCTGGGACGGTTCAACTACTGGCAGGTCATCATCCTCGCCTGTTCCGCCGGCATATTCGTCTCGTTGTTGACAGTCGTCCTGGCACCCTCTGCTCGTCGCAGGGTGGTCGGTTTTCGCATTGCGGCTGTCTGGTTGGGGGCGGCGTTCTCCATCACGGCGATTGAACTTGCATGTTTTGCCTGGCCGCCTGGCCACCCTGAAAAGAACCCCTGGTTCGTCAGTGCGAAACCAGCGGATGATCGTTTGCCGTTCCGGCGTCCCCCGGGAATTCACTGGTCGGGCCGCGTACCCGGTCAAATGACTTACGGAGCGGACGCCACTGCTGAGCCAATTGACTTTCACACGGATGCAAACGGGTTTCGTAATTCGGAAACTCCGCGTCAGGCGAATTATGTTTTCATTGGTGATTCGTTCACGGAAGGTTGCGGTGTCAACGCTGAAGACTCATTCGTGGACATCGTTGGACGCGAACTCAAGTCGAGCGTGGCGAATCTCGGCCGATCGGCGTACTCACCGGGGCCGGAACTGTCAGTCCTCAGAAACTACGGTCTGCCTCTGAAGCCTCACACGATCATCTGGCAACTCTGTGAAGGCAACGATCTTGAAGACGGAGCGACGTGGCTGTACTGGACGAAGAATGGTCGACCGCCATTCTATGCGGAAGGTGAAATGCATCGGTTGACGCGCTCTGCCGCGTGGAAACTTCGCTCGCCAACCTGGCGACTTTATGCCTCGCTCCGGGAGTGGCCGTGGGAAGGACCTTTTCCGGATCGTTCCGGGAAGTCGATCCCGGTGAGATTTTTTCGGCCGCTGTATCCCGCCTATCACTGTCCCCAGAGTCATCCTGGATGGGATGTAACCGTGGAATCACTGACACAGGGTCACGAGCTGCTGCAGGAACGCAGCATCCGCCTCATTGTTGTCCTGATACCGGTTAAACTGAATGTCCTCATCCCGTTCGTCGAACTGGGTCACGAAGCGCGGACCGAGCTGCTGGGTCAGTGGCGCGCCCCGCCCGACGCCACGTGGTCGAACTATCTGTCGGACTTCTGCAGCAGCCGGAAAATCGAGTTTCTCGATCTGACTCAGCCGCTGATCGACGCGGGCAAACGCGGCGTGTTGACTTATCTCCCTTATGATTCGCATCTCTCTCCGGAAGGACACAGCATTGTGGCCCATGAGATCGCGTCACATCTCCACATCGAATGACCCAACAACAACATCCGGAAACGTACCTCGATTATGTGCCTCTTGTATTGGCACTGTGCATTGGCTGCGCTTTGATGTTGCCTTGTTTCTCGGGTATTCCGTTGGCAATCGACGAGCACGTGTCCTTCTGGGTCGCCGACGCGAACAGTCCGGGAACAATCTGGCAGCGCAGCCAGTCTGTTGCTTCCACACCGCCACTGGCATCGATTCTTCAGCGACTGACATTAATGATCGGTGGCAAGTCGGCGGGTGCTTTCCGAGCGTCATCCGTTCTCTGCTACCTGGCAACAATCATTGTCACCTGGTACGTCGGCAAACAGACTCTGGGAAGCACGGCAGCCGGAATCGCCGCGCTGTTACTGGCGCTGCATCCAGAAGCCGTCGAGCACTCCCAGATCGCACGACCGTATGGCCCGACACTGTTACTAAGTTCCATTGCTGTCTGGGCGACCGTTCGCTGGCATCAGACTCCGCACAGTGGTCGCTGGTTGTGCGTCTGGGTTCTGACCAGCGTCGCACTCGTGTGGACCCACTACATCAATGCGCCGTTTCTGACAGTCCTGTGGATCGCCTTGTGGGGACCGTTCGGGCGGTATCTTCCAAACTCGGTCAGCCGCGTCCGTTTGCTTGGTGCGGGAGTGGCTGTGGTACTACTTGTGTGCCCACTTGTTCCCAGTGTCCTTCGCATTTGGGAATGGAGAGTGTGTCTCAATTACAACATCACCGCGCCCTCAGCGGGCGATGTTATTGGCCCACTGTGGTGGTGTGGTCTTCCAGCCGCACTGTTCACCGTGCTGATCCTGAATACGATCCTGCGGGGCTGGCCACAGAACGCAACGAATCCCACTCAGGAGCTGGTGCGATTCTCGCTGTGGGGCGTGATTCCGCTTGTGGCGATTCTTCTATTAAGCTCCGGTGATCTGACATCACTGTCCGGATCCCGGTACCGCATCGTGTATGTTCCGGCCGGCGTCCTGCTGATTTCCGGATGCCTTGTCACGCTGGCAACTCGACCAGTCGCATGGCTTGCGACACTCACTCTCATCGGGGCCACCGGCGTGTGTCTGGAATCGTTGCCCGGGCAGACACTGCAGCAGACATCCCCGTCGGCCCGTGAATGGCAAGTGATGGCTGAGACAATCAATCAGCAGGCACTCCCTGACGCTCCTGTCTTCGTTCAGAGTGGACTGGTCGAAACGTCTCTAGTCACTCTGAAGTACGAAGATCGCCTGTTCATGGATTACGCTTCTTCGCGGGCAGGGCGATTCTATCTGACAGAGCCACACTCTCGCTTTGCTCTCCCGGCGCTATGGATTCAGACCGCCGATCTTGAGGACTACTACAAGGATGTCGTTTGGCAGGCATGCTCAGACTCAAAGGAAGTCTGGGTGGCTGGCGCGTTCGATACCGACTTGAGCAGGAGGTCCGTCGAATCAATGGATGCGCTGTTGAAGTCCTTAGGATTGACGCGGCGAGTCATATTCGAGTCCCGGAATGCGGTTCTTTACCAGTATGAGTGTGTTCCGCCGGAAACTCCTTGAACGGCGGTTGTCCGGTTGTCCACAAGTACCCCAACCCGGACTCGCCGGAACCAATCAGTAGCGAAACACGCCAGGAGTTTCGTCCGAGTTCGTCGCCGACAGTCCTGGCGACATTCGATATTCATGCGAAACGCCAGCGACAACGTGTTGGTTGATCTCAGGATCGAAGAGACTAACTGACGTTGTGGCGAATCGCAGGAAATGTTCTGATCGGACCCGTGATCGCAGGCAGCCGCACGGCTCGGCTTCCTGGCCGATTCCTGCACTATTGAGATGGATCTCGTCATGTCCGCTACGACCATTTCCGCGCCTCCCCCGTCTACCAGTCCGACCTCGGCCGTTCAATTGAATGTCGAGGAGCGAAACGGTTCGCCTGATCATGACGCCCCACACATCTGGGACGGAAATAAGGTTCATCAGGACCAGAAAGTCGTGCTGCATGTGGGATGTGGGAATCCCAATCCGTTGAAGCTCCACCGAGAGTTCCGCAGCTCGCAGTGGCGGGAAGTCCGACTGGACCTCGACCCGAACACGCGGCCCGACATCGTCGCCAGCATCACGCACATGCCTCAGGTGTCGGATCAGTCAGTCGACGCGGTCTGGTCCTCGCACAACCTTGAGCATTTGTATGCGCATGAGATTCCTGCGGCACTCGGAGAATTTCGACGAGTTCTCAAGCCGGGCGGGTTCGTCCTGATTACAACACCGGATCTCCAGGAGGCTGCCAAGGCAGTGGCGGCCGGGAACGTGGACGACCCGCTGTACGAATCGCCTGCGGGCCCGGTCACCGCACTGGACGTGTTGTTCGGTTTCCAGAAGTCCGTTGCCAGCGGGAACGAATTCATGGCGCACCGTTATGGATTCACCACAAAAACACTCGGTCGGTTTCTGGAGCAGGCACGCTTCCGCCGCGGCCGTGTGGACCGGCACGGGATGTACCTGTGGGCTCGCGCCTGGGTGTAAGCCGGATTTCCGCAACGATTGAATCGAGACACAGCTCGCGGCATCGGCATACTCGTCAGACCGGATAGCCAGTTTTCCGTGGTTTGACCGGCGGCGCGACGTCCAGGCTTCTCCAGCAATACCAGCTCGCGACACTCGCGTAAGGTCTCCAGGGTTCGGCGACTTCGTGCATTTCAGCCCGGCCTGGAGGACTGGAGACCTCGTAGTGGGCCTCGATGGCGTTGCGGATGCCCAGATCGTCGGCCGGAAATATATCCATCCGGCCGAGCGCAAACATCAGAAACATCTCAGCCGTCCAGCGGCCGATGCCGCGCACTTCGATCAGCAACGCGATGATCTGGTCGTCCGAGAGCCGACCAATCTGAGAGAGGTTGATCGAACCGTCGGCGACTTGGATTGCCAGGTCTCGCATGTATTCCACCTTGCGGGCGGAAACGCCGGCGGAGCGCAGGCTGGTTTCGCTGAGTTGCAGAATCGAGTCCGGTGTCACTTTGTCTGGTTCGACCAGAGCCTGGACTCGCGTCCGGATGGTTCGAGCAGCGGCTGTCGAGATCTGCTGCGATAGGATCGAGCGAATAAGCATCCAGAAGCGGTCACGTTCGGGCCGGAGTGTGAACGGACCTACCTGGTCAATGATACGCCGCATAACCGGATCGGCACCGTTGAGATGCTCGATCGCAGCTTGGATCCGTTCGGCGTGTGAAGGCATGCGGTTTCCGTCTGTCGTGTATTAAGTACTTGTCCACATCGAAACGGTGAAGCAGGCCGTGCCTGAGCCGTAGCCCGATTTCTCCGAAATCGGGACCAGACGACATCGCAACCTGCCGGCACATCGAATGCCGCTCAGTCTTCCCAGGTCCAAGGCAGCGGATTTCGGAGAAATCCGCCTACCGCTGCACCGCCAGTCGGTCGCCGACTACTGGCCCGCGCTCAGCAGTCGCGCCATCTGGCGGCCCATTTCCCGGGCAGAGATGTCGTCCTGTCCGGTCAGAATCTTTCCGTCGATGACGACATCGTCGGCTGCGGTGCGGCGATCGCCCACGGAGTTTGGAGCGACCATTCGGGCACCGTTCTGCTCGGAGTTCCAGCGTGAAGGCGGCTGAGCCTGTTGACCGTTGTAGATTCCGGCGGGCCCCTGACGCGTTGGACCGGTGGCTCGGCGACCGGCCAGCAGACTGCGTCCTTTGACCCGTGACCAAGCCAGCACGGACACGCCGTGACACAGGGCGCAGACGTATTTGTCCTGTTCGACAAACGCGTTGATCAGGCGATTGGCGGCTTCTTTCGTCCGGCGGTCTCCGTTGTAGGCGCGATTCGAATACGAGCCCTGAAACGCATACTGATACATCGAGGAACCCCAGCCCCCGGAAAACAGAATCGCCGCGTATCGCTTCGGGTCGACATCCGTAATTGCCAGATCTGGCTGGACAACGCCGCCGTCTGCGCCCTGGCCAGAATTCGCATGCGGTCGACAGGGTGAGCGGCGCGCGGCCGCGACCTCCACCTGAAAGCCAGCGCGCTCCAGCTCCTGGCGTGGATCACCGTACTCACGATAGAAGAAGCCCTCGTTGGCAATCACGATGAGCACACGACTCCCCGCGGTCCGGGGGCTCCGTGGAGCGCTCTTGGGTCGCGGTGTCGTCGATGCCACGGTGCGGGGTGGGGTCGTCGATGCGACAGTACGCGGCGGCGTGGGTGAGCCTGCCGAGACCTCGCGAAATTCATGGGAATGAAAGACGGTGTCCGAATCCCATGCCCCGATACCCAGCGACTGGCGGTTGGGCAGAGTCCAGATATTCAGGAGGCTCAGATCCGCTCCCGTGGTGCGGTGAGTAGCCAGCACGCGGTCGTTGAGTCGTGCCTCGACTCGATCGCGTCGGACACGGATCTCTGCCGTGTACCGCTCGCCGTTCTTAATCGGCTGATCCGGAACTCGAGTCGCATTCTGACGGATGTCGCGTCCGTCAATGTTCTGGATGCCGGCCAGATTCTGGCCCCAGGCGTCGATCTCGAATGTTGACTGGCGGCCTCCAGCCACAAAGATCAATGCGATCGAGTGCTGCCCTGTCCGTCGGGTGAACGTCACGCGGAAGTCGTATTCCCCGCGAGGCTGCACAGGCAGCATGAGCCGAGCCCCGTTTGCTGCCGACACAGTCAACCCGTCGTCAGTCTTCCGCCAGCGACCCTCAACGGCGTTTTTGCTCGTGTCCACCAGTTTCAGCAGGTCTCGTTTGCCAGAGTCCTCGGCAGATGTCGACACCGAAGACAAAATGCAGGCGAGTATGAGCGCGATGCAGAACCTTGCTTGAGCTGTGTTCATGGTCAATCTTTCAATTCGAGTGTTTACCCAGTGGGTTTATCGTGCCGTGAGCGTCTCACGAATTCAATGGCCGTTCTCGGCTGAGTCTGTCAGGAGTTTGCGGATTTCCCGTTGGCTGGCTGTTAATGTGCTCCGCATCATCGCGGGTCGTCGGAAAGATGAGATTTCAAGCACGACGGCCTGAGATTTCGTGGACCACTCGAGTTGGCGACCTCAGACAACTATCCGATCGATTCGACACGACGAGCGACAACTCATGATCCACGTCGAAGACCTGCGCATCGATTATGACGACAACTGCGCCGTGCGTGATCTGTCGCTCGATATTCAGGATGGCGACGTCTTCGGGCTCATCGGTCCCAATGGAGCCGGAAAGACCAGCACGATGCGAGCTCTCGTTGGACTGCTCGTCCCGACCTATGGCGACATTCAGATCGCCGGGATCGATATCCGGGAGAACCCCCAGGCGGTCGGTCAGGTGCTGGGATTTATGCCGGACTTCCCACCGATGTACGAAGATCTGTTCGTGTGGGAATTCCTCGACCTGTTCGCAGCCAGCTACTTCATCCCGAAGCTGCGGCGGCGACCGGAGATCGATCACCGACTGGAACAGGTCGGGCTGACCGAAAAGCGGCGGGCATTTGTCGGTGAGTTATCGCGTGGGATGCGGCAACGGCTGATGCTCGCCAAGACGCTGTTACCGGAGCCGAAAGTGCTGTTGCTCGACGAACCCGCCAGCGGGATGGATCCGCACGGGCGGGCTCAGATGAAGCACGTCATCCGAGAGTTTGCCGAAGGTGACGGCTCCGTGCTGATCTCATCGCACATCCTGTCCGAGATGGATGAGTTCTGCACTCACATCGGCATCATGCAGCGTGGTGAGATGGTCGTGTCAGGATCTGTCGATGAAATCACCGGCCAGGTAATGGGAACCACGCTGCTGCAGATAGAAATCGTCAGCGGTCAGCGAGCGCTCGATCAGATCGTCAGCCAGCACAACCTCACGGGTGACCCGCGCTGGAAAGGTAAGAGCTGCGAGATTGAATTCTCGGGTGACGAAAAAGAAGCCAGCGAACTGATGGCCCTGCTGGTGAAGGGCGGCGTGCGGATGTCGTCCTTCTCACGCAAGCGGGAATCGCTCGAGGACATCTTCCTGCAGGTTGGTGCGAAGGAGCTGTCGTGATCAGTGAACTCGTGACTGACAACCCGATCCTGATCAAACACGTCCGCTCGCGACTGCGACGTCCGCAAGGGACCTACCTGGTCATCACGGTTTTTCTCGTTGCGGCGTGTCTGATGTGGGCCGGGCATCTGGGAAACATCCTCGATGACGGCCCCATCTTCGTGATGTTTTTCGCCATTCAGGCCTTGGCTTTGCACCTTGCTGGAACGTCGCAGGTGGCTTCCTCCATCAGCCAGTCGAACGACTCCGGCATTCTGGATTTTCACCGGGTATCTCCGCTGTCACCTTCCGCCACGGCGGTGGGCTTCATTCTGGGCGCTCCCATTCGTGAGTACCTGGTGGCTCTTTTGCTCGTCCCGTTCGCACTGTTCTGCGCGTTGCTGGGAAAACCCGGGTTGCTGGGTTTCTGCACAACCGGTGCAGTGCTGTTGTCAACGACTCTGCTGTTTCATTCGGTTGCGATGATGGCGGGTCTTGTCGCCCAGCCGGGCAAGACTCGCGGTGCCAATATGGGCGTCGGATTCCTGCTGGTGATTGCCACCTTCGCCACCGGGCTGGTGTTTCGGGGCATTCCGATTCCCGGCCTGCTGACGGCAGGGCCGGCTTTGTTTGAGGCGATGGACTTCGGCGGCGGTGGCTTTCCGGGTCCCCAGACACCAACGTTCTTTGGCGTAACTCTTCCGTTGTTCGTTCAGTCGTTGATTTACCAGACGCCGCTGACTCTGTTTCTGCTGGTTGCGATTGTGCGGCGGATGCGTTCGGGACAAGCGGCGCTGTACTCCAAGACGACAGCGATCGCGTTCCTGGTGACAGTCAGCGTTCTGAATCTGGGTGGCATTATCGGACACCAGAACGTCAACCCGGAATTCGTCGTACCAGTCCTGCTGTATGTCAACTGGTTCATTGCTCTGGCTCTGACGCTGGCAGTCAGTCCTTCGCAGGGTTCATACCGCAACTGTTTACGTCGCGCGAACAAACTGGGGCTGCACCGACCACCACTGTGGGACGATGACAGTTCCAACCGCGGCGTCGTGCTCGCGCTGGCCAGCGTGACGTTTGCGATGGCTCAGATTGTGCAGACCTTCGTGCAGGCTAATGCCGGTCCGCAGTTCTGGCCGCGTGTCGGTATTACCTTGTGTGTCATCAGCTACTTTGGATCCGCCGTCCAGTTCTTCACGCTGCGTTTCGGGCGTCGAAGCCGTCCCATGCTGTTCCTGTTTCTATTTCTGTTCTGGCTGATGCCACTGCTTGTGGGCTCACTGGCCGCTGCTGCATTCGGGAACGCCGGCGTTGGACCGTTCATCGCGGGACTTTCGCCACTGTTCGGGATCGCCGCCGGATCGATCTCGTCGCTCGTGTGGAGCTTTGTCCTGGCCGGAGTCTTCTACGGGCTGATGGTCCGTGAAGAACGTCGCTGTCAGGACGAACTGCGAAACGCGACCCTATTGGATTTCGACGCCGAAGTGTGACAGCAGACGCGACGCCACTGGTTTCCCCGACTCCGCTCGACCATGCGACCAGTTCAGGACTCGCCGTGGACGCGCGTTGCGATGCGGGCGGCAATCGAAGCCGCGGTGTCCGATTCAGTGATTTCGATTTCGTGGCACTCTTCCGTATTGCGGAACATCGTGTGCTGGCGCTTTGCAAACTGCCGTGTTCGCGTCTGGATCAGATCGGTCGTCTCGGCCAGTTGAGACGTCGACAGTTCACTGTCCGCGTCATCACCGAGGGCTTCGATGACCTCTTTGTAACCGAGCCCCTGCGCCGCAGTGCGGCTGATCTTGCCTGGCTGCTGCGTCAGTCGGCGGACTTCGGCGACCAGCCCCGCAGCCATCATCTGTTCGACACGAAGATTGATCCGCTCGTGCAGCCAGTCCCGCGGTGGGCTGAGCCAGTAAACATGCGGAGGTCGCTCACCCTCGGGTAATGCCGGCTGCTTCTGGTGTTTCGACAGCGGGATACCAGTCAGCTCGTAGACTTCCAGTGCTCTGATCAGCCGACGTTGATCGTTTGGATGCAGACGCAGCACGACGTCCGGATCGACTTTCTCGAGCTGTCGCATCAACCAGAAATTATCGTCTCTGGCGGCTGCGTCGTCGGCGTGTTGCTGCAAACGGTTGCGGATGTCCCAGTCCGCGGGCGGGCCTTCGAACACTCCACGCAACAGTCCGCGCAGATACAGTCCGGTTCCACCCACGAACAATGGCGTCGCCTTACGGGCGACAATCCCCGCGCAGACATCTCCCGCAGCCGACACATATTCAGCCACGCTGAAGTCTTCGTGTGTGTCGACCAGGTCCAGCAGGTGATGCGGAATCTGAGCCTGTAGCTCGGCCGAGGGTTTCGCCGTGCCGATGTCCATCGTTCGATAAACACACATCGAATCGAGCGACACGACCTCGACGGGGCCGATTTCCCGGGCCAGATCGATTGTCACGTCGGTCTTCCCGACGCCGGTTGGCCCAGCAAGGAAGACGCACTGCCTGAGAAGCTCGGTCGGTAGCTGTTGCTTCATGGGATACTTCCTGTTTTCTGCCGAAGAGCCGAGCCAACAGGGGCCGGCAATGCCGACTGTTAAGTGCGGCGTGGGGGCAGACTGCGAAACTCAAAACCCGGGGGCACAAACGGCGAGGCTTTCATCACCGGCGAAAGCGGGGCTTCGAACGGTGGCTTCGAGTCGACCATGGCTGGCAGGCGTGCCACAAGTGCCGCGAATCCAGTTCCCGACACGCGCAGAGACATTTGCATATCCAGCATTTGCAGCTCGCCGAGACTGGCCAGGTGGTTCAGGCCGTCGTCGCTCATGTTGACGGAATACAGCGTCAGTGAACGGAGATTCTTCAAGTTTGCAATGTGCTGCACGCCGGCGCTGGTAATGCTGTTCGAAGCAATCTTGAGCGACTGGATCTCTGGGAGATGCGCGAGACCGGCCAAGTCATCATCGGTGATGGTATCGGTGTTGCGAATCTCAAGGCGGGTCCATTCCTGCAGCACGGGATGTTCGTCGAGGTATCGCTGCACTTCGTCCAGCGGCAACTCATGAATCACATCCGGCAGCGTGATCACTGGAGTCAGTCCTCGTTCGAGTTGCTCGAAGAACGCGACAGCTTTCGACCGTTCCGGCGGATCGTCGCGGTATGTCAGGGTCAGCTCCCGAGTCGGTGCTCCGGCCAGCGTCGTCGAGATTGTTATTTGTCTAGGCATGATGAGTCGTCTGAGCTGCAATAATTGGGAAGCAGCAGGATGTCTCGCTTTTCTGCGTGCGTCTCTAAGCCCGATCCATCGGAAATGCAATGACGTCGGCGATGTCAGACAGGCCAAGCGATCGCATGACCAGTCGGTCGAAACCAAGAGCCACTCCAGAACAGGCTGGTAGACCATGTCTCATTGCCTGGTCCAGCAAACCTGGATCGGAAGCGATCGGCGGCTTTCCGGCGGCAGCTCGCATCTTAAGTTCGCGGCTCCTTCGTCGAGCCAGTTCATCCGCGTCGGTCAGCTCGGTGTAACCGTTGCAGAGTTCAATGCCCTGGTCGTACAGCTCGAAACGCTCTGCCAGCGGCGGATCGTCGTTTCGCACCAGCGAAAGGGCCGCCTGCGTATCCGGGTAGTCCATTAGAAACTGAGGCGACTGTTTCCCAAGGTGGGGCTCGACCAGCTCGGCCAGTAGTAAATTGAGCCAGCCGTCGCGGTCATCCGCCGACATGCTCCGTGGAATGGCGAGTCCCTCCTGTCGCGCCAGATTGGCCAACTCGACCGCGGACAGACCGAGAACGCGACTGCCAGCAAACTGCTCGAACACGTCGTCGTAAGTGACACGCTCGAAGGGCCGTTCTGCGCGATCGGAGGCTGCAGACTCCAGACTCAGACGTTTGCCGGCCGTGTACACCGCACGCACGAGCTGCTCGGTGAAGTCCATCTGTTCGATGTACGAGTCGCCGACGCGATACCACTCGACAATCGTGAACTCAGGATTGTGCAATCGACCTGATTCACCGCGACGAATGGAACGCGTCACCTGAAATATGGCCTGCGCTCCGGACGCCAGCAGTCGCTTCATGCCGGCTTCCGGAGACGTCTGCAGATACAGCGTCTGCCCACGGTCGTCGGTTGTTTCGAATGCGTCGATGTTCACGTCGACAACGATTTCTCGAGACAGCAGCGGCGTTTCGCATTCCCAGTAGCCGTGCTCGCGAAAGAATGTGCGCAAGATTTCCAGCAGGATGGAACGCTGTTTCAGCGTTTTCAACGCAGCAGCCGACAGGAACCGTTCACTCATATTCGAGGTCGATCGAACCGAATACTCGGCCTGGCGGAGTCTCCAGACCACTGGTGTTACGTCATGACCAGCGGATTCTCCGCGGACGACCTCTGATCCTGCAATGCTGCGGAAGCAGGCAACACACCAATGCCCGAGAATACCGTACGCCTTACCACTTCCAGGTCGAGTCTCGCACGTGCTGTGGCACAAAGTTATCACGGAACGACGTGCGCCAAAAGATTTCCCGCGTGTATGCCACCACCCGGTTGGTAATCAGCCAGCTTTGGTAAAACGGGGTCAGGGGGAATACCAGGCACGTCACCAGGTGCTCTAACCGGTTGCGGCTGTAGTAGAACAGAGTCAGAACATGGATGACTTCCAGGCACAGGGACAGTATGTAAAACGTGCCACCTACATACAGGAGTTGCGTTGGGTTATTTGTAACGACCCAGACAATGTAGAATAGAATCACGTAGCCAAATACAAGGTTGATGAGAATGAGTTCGAATGACACGAAGAAGTTCTTCCATCGAAACGCGGCATCTGCCGGATTGGCCAGATCCAGATGTTTGCGGCAATGCTGACGCACGACCGATGCTTCTTCCCAGCGAAGTCGCTGTTTCCAGAGTTGTTTCCAGCGCGTCGGAACATCGGTGAGGCAATCCGCATAAGCCGCGCAGCGAACCGTGTATCCGAGTTTCCTGATGCGCAGTGTGAGGTCAAGATCTTCACCCGGTCCCACATCCCAACCCAGCGTCCGTTCGACGGCTTCACGTCGCAGACACGCGAATGCCCCAGACGTGATCCCGAGGACACCCGCGCGACCGGCGACCATCCGACCAATAAAAATGGATTGCAGGTATTCATAAGCCTGCATCCACGTGCACAGGTTGACGTACGGGTTGCGCGCAAAGACTGTTGCTGACACGGCTCCGACAAGCGGATCTCTGAATGGCTGCACGCATTCCCAGATCGCGGCCGGATCAAGACTCGTATCGCAATCCACCGTGATCACAATCTCGGCCCGCGTGTAGGGCAGGGCAAAGTTCATCGCGGATGATTTGCCGCCGCGGTCCGGACGTCCCAGGACCAGGACGTTGTCGTATTTCTTTCCGAACGGTCGGGCGTTGTTGATCATTCCGTCCAGCGAACCATCGTCGATGACAATGATCTCCAGACGCGGATACTTGCCGACCAGCGATTCAATCGAGACCGCGACAGAATCGGCTTCGTTGTAACCGGCCAGAATGATGCACACTGACGGACAGTAATCATACGCCTGCCGTTCGACGTCCGCGCCCGACACTGCACGTTTTACGTCGCGAACAAAGTCGTAGACAAACATTACGACGCGGGACAGCGTGTACCGCGGCATGTCGACGAGCATTGTGCCCAGCAGCAGCAATGCGACATCAGGCCATGTCAGTTGTGACTGCCAGTGGATCCAGTTGATGAACATCGTACCGGTACAGCTCCTGTTCGCGGGCCTGACTGAGTTCAAAGCGATTGCCACACCGCAGACAGTGGCCACACAGTTCCGCCTCACTGTCCCGCCAGCCGCAACTGCGACAACGATGCTGACCGGTCAGGTACTCAAAGTCCGAACCGACCACCAGTTTCGGCATGCGGCACTTGGGGCACGTCAACTCGCCGGGTGCCTGTTCGAAATCGGTCACAAACCCGACGTACGCGCAGGCGAAGTGGTGAATCAGTCGATCGGTCGTCAGTCGCCCGGATTTGCATTGTCGGCACGCGTTCCGGACGGTCGGCAGCGCTCCGCACCGATGACACACAAGGACCCGGTCCAGGATCGTCTTTTCGACAACGCCGGCATCCACCCAACTGTCGTATATGCGGGATGAATGCGGCATCACGAATGCCATTAACTCACGGTCGAAGTGCGGCATTAACATGCCGGTCGTGAGCACTTCGGCCGCCGGTCCACCAAACTCCATACCCAGTCGCACGGCATGGTTTGCCAGTAACTGAATTCGTTTCACCAGCACTCCGGCATAGCTGACACCATCGGTGGCCAGGTGGATTCCCAGTAGTAACGGTTGCGAGTTGTAGAACTGGCCACCCGTCAGCTCGACGAGAATTCCGCCTTCACTGATTTCACGCGAGCACCCGGACGTCCGCAGTGATTCGTCGAGCGTACCGTCGAGACCGACACCGATGACCTCGACTGGACGTTCGATGGCAACGCGTGTGTCGCGTCGCCCGATCTGTTGTTCACACAGCTCGGCCAGGTCATTCGGATTGATCGAAGCACGCGTCGAATCGACAGATGGACGGAGCCCATCAGTCGTCGCAGAGTCGGCATGAATGGTAGTGTTTGACACGGATCGTGTTCGCAATAGAAGAAGTCGTTATACAGCTACAGTGCATACGGCATCTGAACGACAGCGCCGGGTTTCAGGCGTACTTTCGCGGAAAAATCGAGAGTGACTGGCAGCAGTGGTTCGTGATGACCGTAATATCGCTCGATGGCCGGTGGCGCATGAACGAATTCGTCACCGATTCGCCGGATACGGCACATGAGCGGTTCGTCGTTGGGTTGCACGTGAAGGACAATTTGATCGCCCGGATGCAGGTCGAGTGTCTCGGGCTGCGAGATGTAAATGACCGGCTCTGTTGAGCCTTCCTGAATGATTTCCAGTAGCAACTGATCCGGGACAACCCGGCGGCCCGCGACACATCGCTGCTGCAATACAGTGCCTGAAACGGGCGCGGTAATGCGCGACTCGCGCAGACGCTCGACCAGCCGTTGCAGTTCGTTCTGGAGATTCTCGATCTGGACGAGCGCCGGCCCCATCTGCTTCAAATCAACCGATTCGGCGGGTGGCAGGGTGGCCTGGCGTTCTTTCAGTTCATTGACTGCTTTCATCAACATTTCGATCAGTTCGCGTTCGCCCTTCAAGGAGAACTCAATTCGATCGAGCTGCTCATCCGTCGCGGCGTCGTTCTGATACAGTTTGAGCGTTCGTTCAAGTTGTCGCTCCAGCCGATCGGCTTCGGAGCTGTGCTGCCGCAGGCGGCTGGTCAGTTCGAACAACTCCGCCGCGTTGTCGTGAATGTCCCACTTCTGCAGGACGGACCTCTTCAAGGTGTCCATACGCAGATCGGAGACGTGTGCGTCGAGTTGAGCCTCAGCCAGCCGCAGTTCTTCCCGCGTGCGTTCGAGTTCGTGTTCGACAGCCACATTATCCATGACAGCGAGCAGGTCACCGGCGCGGACATGATCGCCTTCGGTAACGTATACGCGACGGATGATTCCCGTCCCGGCAGACTCGATCGGAATTCGATTGGCTTCGACAATTCCGTAGGCCTGATAGCGAAATATGCCGTCCCAGACGATGTAGAGCCCGGCCAGCAGCAGTCCCATCAGAAATGAGCCAATCAACAAACGCCCCTTGGGACGCTTGGGTGGCGGTGTCGGTGTCGGTGGCGTCAGATGTGATTCACTGGTGGCCCGGTCGATTTGCGCGGCTTTTCCTGCCAGCTCGGTCTGGTAACCAACCAGACGATCCGCCGCAGGCGCCGTATCGGCAGCCTGCACCTCAGCGATCGCGGATTCGACGGCGTCGAGTCCGTGCTCAAGTCCGGCAGATGTCGGTGTGTCGCTGTTGTGATTCATCGGTCCGTGACTGATGGAAGCAGTTCATGGTGGACGCAAGTCTCTCGCGGAAGGAGACGTTTCCTGAATGCAACACTAGCCCGGAGTCCCATGGAGTGAGGTGATTCCCTCCTGACATGAAGTAAACGGAGTTCCGCGTTGCCAGGCCGTATCGATTGTGCCGGTAACGACGAGCCGCAGTGAGGCGCCCGACTCAGTTTTTGTGGGATTTCCCGCAATGTCACGTGGTGGAAGTCTGGCCAACCGCTCTTTCTGCGAAATCCAGTCAACGGCTAGACTTAACGCGTTGGCACCAGAGTTGTGTCGGCTGATTGTCGCCTTTCGCTCCGCGAAAGTAGCGCTACTTTCGCGGAGCGAAAGGCGACAATCAGCAGAGCTCTGGTGCCATTGGGCTAACGCCCAGCGTTTCAAACAGAGCCTCGTACTCAGCGTCAATCGTCTCCGCTCCGTATGACAAGCGCGACCGCTTCAACGCCAGATACGACAATCGAGGGGGTGAAAGGATTCAGCCCATGAACTCAAACAGGCTGACTTTTATTCATGCGGCCGGCGTACTCGTGGACCACCAGGCTCGCGATATTGCCGCGTCCGGCGAAGAGGAACTGCGGACGGCTCTGCTTGATGCCGCCGGTTCCGCATGGCAACAGATTATCGAAGCCTGCGTCGTTCACGACGTCGACTTCCTGCTGCTGAGCGGCGATACATTCTGTGAGGCGGACCGCAGCCTGCGGGCTCGCGCGGCGATACGGACAGGATTCGAGTGTCTGGCGGATGCCGGCATCCAGGTGATTGCTGTCCCCGGCTGTTCTGATCCCACACCGGCGTGGCAGGCGATTTCGGGACTTCCAGAAAATGTCACGCTGTTCGATCCGCTCGTTGATGAACCCACTGCCATCATGAAACACGGCGAGGTGCTGGCTTCCGTCCAGGCGTGTCTGGATGCGTCCCCGGAGACCACATCCTCGGATGGCTGGCCTGGCGAATCAGCGGGACAGTCAAGAATCGGTCCGTTCCGCGTCGGCATCGCGCCGGCATTTTCGGCCGATGGACTGCCGCCCTCGCAGCAGCACGTGGAGCAGTGGCTCTCGAAATCCTCCATTGATTATCTCGCCTTGCCTCGGCCATTTCGTCGGATTCAGATCGTCCAACCAGATCGCGTGGCTCATTGTCCGGGACCAGCCGTCGCCTTGACCGGAGCCGATTTCGGACCGATGGGGGCTTCGCTGATACAAGTTGAAGCGAATAACGCGGTTTCGATTGACCTGCTGCCGGTGTCTCCCGTGCGGCGCGAGCGTCTGAATATTCGTGTGGACCACACGTCAACCGGCGAACTGCTCATCGGGTGCATGCGGCAGATGATGCGTGATCTGAAGGCGATCGATTCGGTGCAGGTTCTGTTGCTCGAATGGCGAATCAAGGGTGACGGAGAACTGTACGATTCACTGCACGCCCCAGACGCCGAGGCAGAGTTGTTTGAACTGCTGAACGTGGACACGTCAGTCGATCAGGGTCGCTTTGCTTCACACCAACTGACGCTTTTACCTTTGGATGAGCTTCCGGAGACCGGTACTGACGACTCGGAATCGGACGAAGCGGTCGTCTCGCCAATCCTCTCAGGGTTTCTGGAGCGACTTAATCGAGAACCATCGTTAGTCCGTTCGGTGTTGAGTCGCCACAGTGCCGTTGCCAGCGAACCTGCGACGCCGTGGTTCCAGCGACTGGAATCCCTGGCGAGCCGTGTGGACCACTCATCGGTCGCGGAAATGGCCCGAGTGCGGGGAACGGAGTGGTTCGGAGGCGAATCTGACCAGGGCTATGAGCGGTAGCCGAAGTCGCCAGACTTTGGCCGGACCTGGGAAACCAAACTCTGGCGAGTTCGGCTATACCCTAGGGCGAGCGACCTCTCCTGAAACAGCGTATTTCGAAAAGACACAGCATTAACTGGAATCGGCTGCGAACGGCGGACACGAGAAACAGTCGGAGGGAACCGGATGAAACTTGAACGGATTCACGTGGAGCGTTTTGGAGCGTGGCAGGGCTTGGACCTGCCCGTCGATCCGGCAGGGCTGAGCGTTTTTTACGGCCCCAATGAAGCCGGTAAAACGACGCTGATGCGGTTCGTCCGCGGCGTGTTGTACGGGTTCTCGCCGGATGACAGCGGTCGCCCCGTCACTGGCGATTCTTCGCGTCCCTGGGGTGGGTCGGTACAAGTTCAGCAGGGGCCCGATTCGCTGTTGTTGCGTCGGATCGGCCAAGAGAACTCACGGGGACTCGTGACCGCTCGACCCGTTGACGAAGGCAGCACGGCAGACGACGAATATGAAGCCGGCGCGTTATCCGCGGCACTGGTTTCGAATGTCAGCGAGACCGTCTTCGACAACATCTTCACAGTTGGACTGCACGAACTGCAGGAACTGGCAACGCTGGAAGCTGATGAAGTTGCCGAGCACATCTACTCGCTCTCGTTGGGACTCGACGGCCAACAACTGTTGGATCAGATCGGCGAGGTCGAGGCGGCTCGCGACGAGATTCTTGATCCTGATGCCGACACAGGACGACTCGCCGATACCTGGCAGGAAGTCACGGCAATCGATCGGCAGCTCGAGCAGTATGCCGGAGTCCGCAAGCGGTATGAACAACTCGTCGTCGAGCGAGGGAACTGGGAAGACACGATCGTCGAGCTGAAGGAACGCCAGTACGGACTCGAGCAGCAGTTTCACGGTCACGAGTACATGAAGCTCGCTCATGATCCGTGGTGCAAGGTTCGTGATTACGAACGCGAACTGGAAAAACTGCCATCGCTGCCAGACTTTCCCGCACAGGGCCTGTCGAATCTGCAGCAGCTTCAAAGTGAACTGGCGGCCATTCGCGGACGGCGCAAGGCGCTGCGGGACGAGGCCCGGCAGCTCAAAGCCCATGCCGAGAAGATCGAATTCGACCCGGAGTTCCGCCGCTACGCGCCGGCTTTGCAGGCGTTCGTCGACCAACGCGAGTGGATCGCCGAACTCATCGAGCTGGCCGATCATGCCGACAACCAGGCAGAAGAGCTGCGTGGCCAACTCAATCAACGTCTGATGGAATTGGGAGACGAGTGGTCGGAAGAGAGGCTACAGGCGGTCGACATCTCGCATACAACCGGCGGCTGCCTGACACGCCGTGCGGGTGAATACCGGTCTCTGGACGCGCGCAGTCGTAATCTGAAACGCAAATACCGCCGCCTGTCCGTCAAGTTCCATCGCCGCCAGGAACAGGTTCTGCGTTTGAGGCAGCAAGTCGGCGAAACTGCAATCGACGATGCCATCAAGCAGACTCGGGAAGAGCTGAGCCAGCTTGAGGACTTGAGTCGACTGCGTATCCGCGAGACGGAACTCACGCAGCGAAAGATTGGCCTGACACGACAACTGCAGCGGATGAAGATCGACCCGACACTGCCGCAATGGGTTTATGCGGTGTTCTCGGCGATGGCGATCACTGGCATCGTGATCGGGCTGATCGGAGCCGTCTCGGGGCTGACGTCGAATGGTGTCGCGGGAATGGCGTACGCCTTACTGGGTGCGTGTTGTTACGGCCTGACCTGGGCACTTCGCAAACACTTCGAAGGTGGATTCGAACAGGCGCGCAGGCATCTGCAGAGTGAACTTGACGAACTCGAAAAACGACTGGAAGAGACGCATATGTCTCTCGCTCACGTTGCACCGATGATCTCCAGTTTGCGGGTGGGCGAGGCCAATCAGCAATCCGACCCCGAAACACCGACCGAGGCTCCGACTCAGGCCGATAGTCTGATCAGGCAGGTGGCTGCGACACGACCGGCGTCCGAACAATCCGAAGCCGACCTGGTTCGTGAATGTCTGGATCGGTTGCGAGAACTTGAGCAAATGGTGGCCTATGAACAGTGGGTCGAAGAAAAGCGGCCAGCACTGATTGAAATGCGGCATCGCCTGCGTGACGTTCAGCGAGACTTCGGAGTTGCACGGCAAAGCTGGTGCAGTCATCTGGTCGAGCAGGGACTCGATGAGACCGTCGACATCGACGAAGCCATGACACAGCGCGACGTGGTCGGCCGATCGGCACTGTTGCTGCAACAGATCGGCGGGCTGGAGGGCGACGCTCAACACGCGCGACGCATCGTCGGGCGGTTCCGCAAGCGGATTGAGGAATTTGGGCATCGGCTGCAACGCTGGGATGATGACTATTCCGCGCCATTGGATATCCTCGACGAGTGGGAGGAAGAACTCACTCGGCTTGCTGAAGCCAGGCGTGAGCAACGACGACTGCGTCGTGAGGCACGTGTCCGCAAGCGTGAATCGTCAAAATACGGCGCCAGAATTCGGCGACTGATGGCACAGCAGGATGCGATTCTTGTTCGCGGCGGCGCGGTTTCGCTCGACGAGTTCGCGGAGCGCGCCAAGTTGCTGGAACGCCGCTTCGAACTACAGGAACACCTTGATCGAGCGAAGCAGGAACTCGCGGCAGTGGCGTCAACCGATCAGGCAATGGCCATCGTGGAGAGTGATCTCGTAGATTACGACGCCCAGCAGAACGAGCAGTGTCTGATGACGATTCGCCAGGAGCTGGACGACGTGGCTGTCGACATTGAAGACGCATTCGAAAATCTCGGCCGCTTCAGACGGGAAACCGAGCTGCTGGAGAACGACTCGACACCCGCCCGATTGCGGTTCGACCGGGAGCAGCTACTGTCGCAAATCAGCGGTCTGGCCGAGGAGTGGTTCGCGCTGGACTGGTCGGCACACACGCTGGAAGACCTCCGAATTGACTTCGAAAAGAACCACCAGCCCCCGATTCTCTCCAGGGCGAATGAATACCTGCAACGCCTGAGCGGCGGACGCTATCACAACATCTGGACTCCACTGGGACAGCGATCGTTGTGTGTGGATGACATCGACGGCAACACGCTGATGGTTGGAAACCTCAGCAGTGGCACGCGCGAACAATTGTTTCTGGCGATCCGGCTGGCGCTGATCGAGCACTTCTCAAACGCAGGCGTCGAACTCCCGGTCGTACTCGACGACGTGCTGGTCAATTTCGACCACGAACGCACGGTCGCCGCCATCGAAGAATTGCTGCGCCAAACGCGCCGTAACCAGCAGATCCTGTTCTTTACCTGTCACCAGCACCTGGCGGAGATGTTCCGTCAGCGGGGAGTCAGCACCGTCACGCTCCCCGACCGTCGAGCCGGCGACCTGCTCGCCGGGTAAAGAGATTTTCCCCCAGAACTGTGTTCTGAAAACCGACGCGTCAAACCCGTCCGTTACAACTGCCATTGTAAGCAAGTGGGCCACTTCCGAATGGTCTGGCCCAGATTTCGAGGCAGGAGTAATATCCGCCCCCCTTCACTTCCGGGATGCACCTCTGTTGTCTCGGCCCACTCCTTTCCACCTGCTCGCGTCCGCGAGTCCTGCCCACTCCATGCGGGTTCGGAACCCTCTCTTGCTCCGGAAGGAACCGTAGCCATTATGTCACGGAAATCTTCTGTCTCCGCCTGTCGGATGGCTGTACTCATCAGCGTGGTGTGCATACTGAACACGTCGCTGCGAGCGCAGAATGCTCCCAATCCCGCCGGCGTGTTGAATCCGGCCGCCCAGCCGCAGCTTGATCTCATTCTGAAAGAGTGGCACGAATCCTCGGTCCAGATTCGGGAACTCAACGGTGAGCATCGTCGCTACGTGTACGACTATGTGTTCGGAGAAGCGAAGCAGGCGATGGGCCGCTTCTATTACAGGGCACCAGACAGCGGTCGAATTGATCTGACTCCCAACATCCAGAATCAAGGCAAGCAGATTGCCAAGCTGAATCCGGCCAACAACAAGCGTGTCCAGCTCACTGTGAAGCCGGACCAGCCGGAACGCTGGATCTGCGATGGGAAACAGGTGCTGCAGATCGACGAATCGACCAAAACTGTGCAGCACTTCCCGATTCCTCCGGATGCGCGGGGCACCAATATCATGGATGGCCCGCTGCCGTTCCTGTTCGGGATGCCACCGGAAAAGGCAAAGGCTCGGTACGAACTGGCGATTATCGCCCAGGACAAGAACTGGATCGATCTGCTGGTTAAGCCTCGCCTGAAGCACGATGCCGCGAATTACCGTTGGGCTCGGGTGAAGATTGAACGAGCCACAATGTTGCCGGCAGCAGTTCAGATGATCGATCCGGCGGGGACCAAAGAGACTGTCTACACATTTCCAAAGATCGAAAAGAACCCGAAGACTGGATTCATCGAAGGGATAAAATGGTGGAAGGAAAAGGATCCCTTCAAACCGAATCTGAAAGGTTACAACGTCCAGGCAGCGGCAACGGAGATTGCTCAGCCGCGACAGTCACCCGCACCAATCGGGCCGCAACCGCTTGGTCCACAGCGTCAACCAGCTGAAAAGATCGTGCCGTCCGTTGTGGGACTGGGCTACCTGGAAGCTCAGAAACTGTTGAAGCGGGTCGGGTATGAAGTGAAGCTCCAGAAGGGCGATCCAGCCGTCAGACGGGAACTCGTCTTTCGTGTGCAGAATCAGGTTCCTCGAGAAAAAACCGCGGCAAAAGCTGGGACTGTCGTCTGGCTGACGTTGTACACGTCGGCAATTCAACAGACCGGCGGCACTGTGCCGGCCGTCTCGCGTCCGACCGTTCCCAAGGTCACAGGACTACCTTTCCGCGACGCTGAAAAAATCCTGCGAGATGCCGGGTACGGCGTAAAATTCCGCCGCGGTGTCGCTGCCCGGCAGACTCAGGAGATTTTCTCCACGTACGATCAGGTTCCGGCGGCCGGCGCGGAACTCAACAAGGGGCAGGACGTCATCCTGATCCTGTTCACAAAACCTGCGGCAGCCCAGACAAAGTCGAAGTGACACGTCCTCGTCATTTAATCGCGGGGACATGGCCGCGTCTGGCACAAGCGACCGGCATCATCGATCGAGGGTCCGAAAATGCGGAACGGTTCTTTGCTGTTACTGCTCGCCATGACTGCCACGCAGTCTGGTTGCGTGCTGATGCAACCTGTGCGTGAGATGTCCGATGGAATGATGCGCACGTTTCGCCCCGGCTCGAGGGACTATCGCGACGGAGTCGACGAAGCGAACGGCGAATGGGCCAGTGTCGGCATCGAAGCCCGCGGAGAGCGGCCCGCGATAAAGGCGGACCCGATTCGCAAATGGATGATGTCTTCCAAAGCACGCGAGATCGAATGGAATCTCGGCATCCGCGAATAAGATCGCGACACGACGATGCCTCTCTCCTCTGCTGACTACCGCTGACGGAGCGTTCGGTCGTTCGCATCAATGCGGACCGATATGCTGTCCCCTTGACCGGACCCAGGCAGAGTACGCATTCAGTATGCGGATTCGCGAGTGAACATCACGCTCGACTCTCGCCTGGCAACACAGCTCTGGGGATAGTCGATGGATTCAACGTGGTACACCGTCAGCATTCTGCTCGCTGGCATTGTGGTCGTCGTCGGTGGAATTCTGGCACTCCGACTCCACGCTTTCCTGGCCCTGACCTTCGGGGCTCTGGTCGTCGCTTTGCTGACGCCATCCGCGTCGATCGAGAACTATCACGTTCAAAAATCGGCGGCGAAGGTCTGGTTTGGCGCGGCCTCAGATTCAAGACTTGAGTTGAATGGCCCAAACTCTTTCAAGCCGATTGATGGTCAGTCGTACGTTGTGCTGAGGCCGCCCCACGGAGACGCAAGTCGATTTCAGCCAGTCGCGTTTCTGACTGATCTGCGCATGTCACGGCCATACTCGGCGCCGGCTCCGTTCGGAGGCGGCACGGTTCGTTGGATCAATGAAGCCGAAGGTTCCGGGGATTTGCGGAGGAGTGACGAGCTCTACCTGATCCCGACTGCCGATTGGCGGTCTGCTCAAAAGATGGACGACCAGACAATCGCGTCCAGAGTGGCGGGAGGATTCGGATCGACAGCCGCGAAAATCGGCATCCTGATTGCGATGGCATCCATCATCGGGAAATGCCTGCTGGACAGCGGCGCCGCTGACCGCATTGTTCGCACGGCACTCGGCTGGTTCGGCGAAAAGTTTGCCCCGGTGGCGTTCGTCCTGAGTGGATTCCTGCTGGGAGTGCCCGTGTTCTTTGACACGGTCTTCTATTTGATGATCCCACTGGGCAAGGCCATGCAGTTACGGACCGGGCGAAACTACCTGCTGTTCGTGCTGACGATTGTCGCCGGTGCGACGATGGCACACTCGCTGGTGCCTCCAACTCCCGGACCACTCATCGTCGCTGAACAACTGGGTGTCGACATCGGCACGATGATTCTGGCGGGCTGCATCATCGGTCTACCATGTGCCGCGTTCGGCTACTTCTATGCGTCGTTGTTCGCAAACAAAATGTGGACACTGCCGCTGCGCGAGTCGGCTGACTTCACGATGAAAGATCTGGAAGAGCTCACGAACCGTGACGAGTCGCAGTTACCACCATTCTGGCTCTCGGTGCTGCCGATCATTCTGCCGGTCTTCCTGATCGCCGGCTACAGCGTGCTGAAGGCCGTCGTTTCAAAAGAGTGGATGGCGGCCAATCCGACCTTCAGCGACGTCGCTGCAACGCTTGGCGATAAGAACATCGCTCTGATCCTGTCGGCCCTGATTGCAATGATCACACTGATCCGTACCTGCAGGACGAGTCGCCAGGAACTGGCCGACGCTGTGTCTTCCGCTCTGGCGGGCGGCGGGATCATCATCCTGATCACGTCGGCCGGCGGAGCCTTCGGAAAGACGCTGCAGGAAACGGGCGTCGCCAATCTGATCAGTGATCTGCCCGACACGTCGCCCGCCATGATCATCACACTGGCGTTCCTGATCACCGCCGCCATCCGTACGGCTCAGGGCTCGGCGACGGTTGCCATGATGACAGCCGTCGGCATCCTGGGTGGCCTGGCCCAGTCCGGCAATCTGCCGTTCCACCCGGTCTATCTGGCCTGTGCCATCGGCTGCGGTTCCAAACCGATCGCCTGGATGAACGACTCTGGCTTCTGGGTGATCACACGCATGAGCGGCATGACCGAAGCAGAAGGCCTGAAGTACATCACACCCATGACGACACTCATGGGTGTCGTCGGCCTGATCGTGACCATCATTGGCGCAACGTTGTTCCCGATGGCTGGATGACGACCGGCATTCAATTCGACGACGAGGCGGGTACGATGACCGGTCACTCTGAGTTCGACTGAATTGCCACGACGCCAGAAACGACGGACACCCGACGATGCAAATCACTCTTCCGGATGACCCCGATCTTCAGACGCAAGCCACCGCAGCCGGGTTTGGATCCGTCGAGGATTACGTTCGCGTCCTGCTGGAACGGGATGCGGAACGCGTCGCCATCCAGCAGGGCATCGACGATATGCATGCTGGAAGAGTCCGTCCGCTTGAGGAATTTGATGCGGAGTTTCGACGCAAGCACCAGATTCCGTCACAATCATGAGCAGCTATCACGTCGTCATCGCCGAATCGGCTGAACGTGATATTGACCACACGCACGCCTGGTGGAGTGAAAATCGCTCGAAGGCACAGGCGGACAACTGGTACGTCCAGATTCACTCTGCGATCGCGACTCTTTCCCATCGGGCAGACGGATGCCCACTGGCTCCCGAAACGGAGCTGCTTTCGACTGATCTGAGGCAACTGTCATTCGGCATCCGCGCAAAGCCGACTCATCGGATTGTCTTTACGATCGACGGTACTCGCGTTGTGATTCTGCGTGTGCGACATGTTGCCCAACGAGATTTAACAATCGTCGACCTTAACTGACGCTCCCGAGTTCGGACTGCGACAACGATCCCCTTGAGAGGCCTGAAATGACCGACACACGTCCCACGAAGGTTCGGTATCTGATCGTCGGCGCCGCCACGCTGATGGCGTTTCTGCTTTATCTGGACCGGTTTTGCGTGTCGTTCGCCGTCGATTACATCCGGCAGGATCTGGGCCTCACGCAAAACGATATGAGCTGGTTCATCAGCGCATTCTTCTGGTCGTACGCGCTGGCTCAGGTGCCCTCGGGATGGTTGAGTGATCGCTACGGGGCGCGGATCATGCTGGTGATCTACATCCTGACCTGGTCACTGTTCACCGGCCTGATCGGTGCAGCGTCCAGCTTTGCCATGCTGATCGGAACACGCCTTGCCTGTGGACTTGGACAGGCAGGGGCTTACCCGACGGCCGCGTCGGTTGTTGGTCGATGGATGCCCATTACCGCGCGTGGTTCTGCGAGTTCAGTTGTGGCAAACGGCGGACGCATTGGTGGCGCGATGGCGCCCGTGTTTACCGCCTATCTGATCGTGCTGTTCGTGCCTCCCGGTACTCCGGTGCAGCTGCAGCCCGACGACATTCTGCTTCCAAGTGAGCTGGCATTGAGACTGACGGACGAAACAGATGCCACTGCGCTGAGCATCGGGCGCAGGCTTGAAACGAGTGGAACGACGGTCTCGACCGATCCGGCCGACCTGACGGCGGAACGGATTGTTGAACTGCTCAATCCGCTGCTTGACGAACCAAATCTGTACGACGAAGCGACGATGCAGAAGATCAAGATGCCCAAAGAGGCCATGGACCAACTGAAGATCGTGCTGACGTCTGACGTCGTCCTGGCAAAGGGCGATCAACAGCGGTTCAACAGGTTCATTCTGGAAGGCGTGTTTGGCAAAGAGATTCGCAAGTTCTACGGGCAGGGCTGGCGGCCGATCATGTACCTGTATGGCTCTGCCGGAATCTTTGTCGCGGCCTTCTTCTGGTACTTCTTCCGCAATCGACCAGAAACACATCCGTGGAGCAATAGTGCCGAGCATGCTCTGATCCTGGTCGGTCGCGAGGAAACCGCGAAACTGGCAGAGAAGAAGCTGGAGCCTGCCCCCCTCAAACAACTCATCCTGAGCGGCAACATGTGGTGCTGCTGCATCATGCAGTGGGGCACGAACATCGGCTGGCTGTTTCTAGTGACATGGCTGCCGCGGTATCTCATGGATGTCCACAACGTGCCCATCATCGAACGCGGCTACATGACAATGACGCCAGTGCTGGTGGGCATGGTCGGCATGTTTCTGGGCGGAAAACTGACGGATGTTCTGGCGGCGACTATCGGGGTGAAGTGGGGGCGACGACTGCCCATCGTCTGTTCGCGGGGAACAGCGATCCTCGCCTATCTGGGTTGCATTGCGATCACGACAGTTCCTGCATTGGAGAGCTTCAATACTCCGTGGATCTTCACGGGCCTGTTTGCTTTCGTCGCGTTTTCGACCGACTTCGGAACTCCATCGACGTGGGCGTTCAACCAGGACATCGGCGGGCGACAGGTCGGATCAGTACTGGGATGGGGCAACATGTGGGGCAACATCGGCGCCGCCGTCGCTCCACAAATCTACAACTACTTCCTGGGTGAGAATCCGACGCTGGATAACTGGAACATGATGTTCGGCATCTGCGCCGCGTCCTTCGCACTCTCGGGAGTCTGTTCCCTCGTCATTGATGCCACGAAACCGATTGCACCTGAAGATGATTCCGCCGACACTGAATAGCCAGTCGACGTCACTAAAAACGAACTAAGACCGAAATCAAATGCCAATCGAGACACCGACACGCCGTGATTTTCTGACAACCGCCAGCGGTGCAACTGTCGCCACTCTGACCGGGCGCGCTGCCGTTTCGTCCGAGGTGAAACAACATCTCAAGGATCTGCCTAAAGGCCAGGTTGAGCACTGCATCATGGTCTGGCTGGGTGGAGGCGCTTGTCATATCGATACGTGGGATCCAAAAAAGAAAGGCGATGCCAAAGCGAAGAAAGCTGGTTCCTACTATGACCCGATCTCAACGGCCATCGAAGGAGTGCAGGTGTGCGAGCACCTGCCGAAGTGCGCGTCGGTCCTCGACCGATTCAACCCCATTCGGTCCGTGCACCACGAAGTCATCAACGAGCACGCGGCGGCCACCAATCGCATGCACACCGGCCGACCCACAAGCGGCACAATCGTGTATCCATCAGTCGGGTCGATCGTGGCACACGAAAGGGGCCCGGCTGGCGACAACGCTCCGGCCTATGTCCTCATTGGTTATCCCAACGTCACGCGAGGCCCGGGTTTCTTAGGGGCGACCGCACAGTACGTCTATCTGACGGACACGCGTGAAGGTCCCAGAGGCTTGAGTCGATTTGCGGGTATCACGGATTCACGACAGGCCCGGCGCGAGCGTTTGCTTGCCAGGCTGCGGAACCGATATCTCGAACAGACGGCCGGCGACCGCAAGATCGCCGACTACGACGCGACCGTTCAGGAAGCTCTGCGACTGGGTGGTCCGGAGTTCATGTCAGCATTCCAACTCGAACGTGAGCCGGCAGAGCTGCGGAATTCGTATGGGGGTGAGTTCGGTCAACGATGTCTGCTGTCGCGGCGTCTGATCGAACGCGGTGTGCGGTTCATCGAGGTCTCGCACAATCTGAACTTCGTCAATGGCACGGGCTGGGACACGCACAACGAAGGGCAACTCAACCAACACCTGCTGATTAAAGAACTCGACGGCGCTCTTTCGTCGCTGGTCCTGGACCTTGAAGAAAAGAAACTGCTGGACAAAACGCTGATCGTGGTCTCGTCGGAATTCGGTCGCCCGGCCGGCTTTGACGGCGGCGGCGGACGCGGGCATCACTCGGCCTCGTTCACAGTGGCGCTGGCTGGAGGCGGATTGCAGACGGGCAAAGCCATCGGCACGACGGACGAGCTGGGCATGAAGATCATCGAACGTCCGGTCTCCGTGCCGGACCTGCACGCCACAATGCACTGGGCGATGGGCATCGACCCGACGAAGGAACTCTACGACGGCAGCCGACCCGTCCCAATCACCGATGGCGGCGTCCCGGTGCGTGAACTGTTTGTGTAACAGGTCGCCCGTGTAACCCGCAGACTTTGCCCGTCTTCGGTGAGCTTTACGATCGCTGCGAGCCACTCGACATCGGCGAATCTGCATCCAACGGCAACCGGAGGCATTCGCGCAGCCTCGGTCGAGGTTAGCGTAGGCATCGCATTAACGTCCTCGCTGTCTGCCTGCATGATCGCCTTGTTGCAGATGTTTGACAGTGCTCGTTCTGATGCCGTCGCCCGGTTGGTTCCGGGCAGGCGATGACTTGAACCCGGGCCTTGTCAGACTGAAGGGGTGAATCATGTTGCCGCAACGCGTTTCCTTACTTGCCATCGTCGCGACGTTCGCGGCGTTGCCCTGGCTGGCAGCCGGCGCCGGGGAAAATGAAACCGCCGCTGTCTCGATCGAGGTTCGTCCGCAGGCTGGTCGTCTGCAGGTTGTCACTGGAACACTCAGGGAGGGTGGCGTTCCCGTGGTTCTCGTTCGCTCGGATATGCCTGGCGAGCCATGGTGGGTTCAGGGGGAACCGCTACAGACGGGCCGCGGTGGATTCTCTGCGAAGGCGGTTTTCGGCAGCGCCCGAACGGTCGCGGGTGCGAAGTTCCGCGTTGTCACTATTCTGGCCGGTCCAGCGGACGGGCCTTTTCGGACCGGGCAGCAGATCGAAGAGCTGCCCGACCTGCCGGCATCCAATCAACTGGTCGTCACGCTTACAAAAACTGGAAAACCGATTATTGCTGCCACGCGTGTCGAGGCGCCACGGGTTGGAGACGCGAAAGATGACGACGAAGATAAGGACGAAGCAGACAAAGACGAGCCGCGTCTGGCCGAGCTGCTGTCCCCGAAGAACAGTGATAACGTCGGACGAGTGACGGTCGTCAAAGGCCGAATCGACAAGGGCTACATCCCAATCGTTCTCGCACGCCCTCTGGTCAAAGGCAGCGTGTGGTGGGTTCAGAAACTCGTCGAGCCGGATAAGAAGGGCGAGTTTGATCTGAAGGTCGTGTTCGGAAGCAACAAGACGCCGCAGGGAACACGTTTTCGCCTGGCAGTGCTGGCCGTTGCTACGAAAGAGAAAGCCGCTGAATTCAAGCCGGGCGTTGCCGTGCGGGAATTGCCGAAGACAGTTCCCGCTTCCCGGGAAGTGGTCGTGACGCTGCGACGACCTGAAAAGCCAGTCCCGACTTCGTCGGACGCTGGCAAGTGAGGTGATGGGCAAGCCCGCGTCGGGTCGCGAGCCTCTCCAGCAGCATCTGAGGGGACCGCTGCAATCAGATTGAGCGCTCGCGACCCCGGGCCTGCACACAAACATAACACTGACTCACTGCACGAATCATGCGCCGTCTCCTGCGACAATTACTGCTGGTTCTAACAACCGCACTGGCCGGCTTCGCCGTCCCGTCAAGCGCAGAGGTGCGGTGCGCGGACGTCTTGCGGCTGGATGACTTTCAGGAACTGCAAAACTCCCGTGGCGGCTATCGGAATGCGTTCTTTCGCCAGCCGTCGCATGCGGAAGCACGTCGGTTCAGCACTCAAACCGGCGGCGACCGCAGCCTGAGGATTGAAGTGGAACGCCACGAGGAAGGCTTCTGCGGTGCCTGGGTGCATTTGTTCGACATGCGGAAACGGCAACCTCGTTCGATCGACGCATCGCCGTGGAAGTGGTTGTCCTTCCGCGTTCGTGGCGAGAAGGGCGGAGAAGAATTTGACGTCTGCGTTGCGGATGAACGCTGGTCGAACAAGGAAGACGCAGTCACGATCGGTCCGGTCACGGATTGGTTGCCACAGGGGGTCACTCGTGACTGGCAGACGGTTGTGCTGCCGCTGAGTGCCCTTCGTCGTCTGGATCTCACGAAGCTGGCATCGGTGTCCTTCTCGTTTGTGAAGCCGGGTCGTCACACAATTCAGGTGGATGATCTTTGCCTGAAATCGCACGCCGATGCGGACGTGCCTGCCTGGACACCCGAGGTGTCAGTCGCGCCGAGATCAGCGTTACCCCGAGCCATGTGGGTGTGGTCGACAGCCGATCTGATTGCCAATCCCGCAGAGCGCGATCGCTTATTTACTGCCTGCAAGGAACATGACGCCGAGCTGTTGTGGATTCAGCTTCCGTACTCACTCGACTCGGCCGGCGGGATGGTGCGTTGTCGCATCGAACGTCCGGAGTTACTGCGAGGGTTCCTGCGCCAGGCACATGCTGCCGGGATCGAAGTCCATGCTATGGACGGCTGCCCTGAGTTCTCGGTCAGGCATCGCCATTCGACCCCTCTGGCCGTGATCGACGCTGTTGTCGAGTTTAATCAGGTCAGTCGGCCGCAAGAGTGCTTCGACGGAGTCCACTTTGACAACGAGCCGTATCTGCTACTGGGGTGGTCGAACCGTCGCCAGCGTGAGAGCATTCTGCACGACCTGATAACATTGAACGTCGAATGCCAGCAACGCTGTCGGCAGGCCGGGCTGCAGTTTGGTGTGGACCTGCCCTTCTGGTGGTCATCGCTGGACGACGAAACCGGTGAGTCAGTGGGTGTTGTCACCTTCCAGTCCGAACGGAAGTCCGCGGCGTTTCACTGCATCGATCGGCTCGACAACGTAGGCATCATGAACTACCGCGACCGAGCGGACGGTGCTGACGGCATGCTGGCGCACGGTCTTCCACTGCTGCGATACGCGGAACGGATCGACAACGCGGCCGTCTTCATGGGAATCGAGACATTTCGATACGAACCCCAGCCAGTCTGGTTTGTGGTTGGGCTGCCGCATACAGCATTCCGTGCGGCTTTAGATGACCGTGGGCGCGACTACTATGACATCAGCCGCGACACCGGCCTGCGGCTGTTTCGGATGCTCGATGGAGACCACGTTCATGTCGGCGTCGAATTCCCGGCCGACCCGACTCGGCAACGACTTGCACGGGAAGTCGCTGTCAGGCTGGCTCGACGATTCGGGCACCTGTCGGACGGCGAGCAGGACGCCAAACGTCTGGAGCAGGCAAACGAGAGCGTCGAGCGGTCTCAGGAATGGGTCGACTTCAGTACAAAGCCGGTCGTGGATCGAGAGCTGGGAGTGACGTTCCCTGGCTTTGTCGCCACACGACTGATGGCTCCCAAGGTCACTTTTGCCGATAACCCGACGGGGGAGATCGACAAGGAGACCAGCTTCGCCGAAGAGACATTCGGTCGATTCCGCAGTTATCGCGGCTTCGCGATTCACTCCTGGGAGAGCTTTCGCGGCAAGTTTCAGGAGACGGGTGGTCGATAAGGAGCGACGCCCAGCACTCCAGTGAGCATCGCCCGCAGATTCACGATCACTGCCAGTACAGCGACGCTGCCGACCATGAGCAGGATCACATCGGTTAGCCCGGTGCCCCCGAAATCAGTAATCACGGGAAGCGTTGAGAATGGATTGCTGACGAACATCAGTGAGTAGGTCGTCGTCGGGCGGGTCAGGCCAAGGGCCATCACCAGATACGGCGCCAACATGGCGAAGAGCGCGATTAGAACGGTCAGCACGCGCGCGTGAGCGGGACGGAACTCGGGGGTCATCGCATGGGCCATGCGGCCCACAAATCCTCCGAATCCCACAAAACAAACGACATACAAGGCACCGACATAAATCCAATTCAGCCAGTCCGGCCACGCGCCGACATAGATAATCAGGCACAGCGCGAGCAGATGAGCAAGCAGGAATAAAAAGCCGCGACTGCCGCCGGGAAACAAGGGCGCGACAATCCAGCGAAGAAGAGAATTCCCTGGCAGTGTGCGGCGCACACGACGGGACAGAAACTCAGACTCGGTCGCAGCGAACAGCCCGACGACCAGCCAATGAAACAGAGAAATACCAGCAAGCACTGAGACCATGTGCTCATCAACCGAGCCCGCTCCGTTCCAGAGGTGGTAGACCAGCAGGAATCCCCACACGCCCCAGAACTGAATCGAGCAGATGATCCGGATGCGAGTGCTCCGGTTGTCCGATTCAAAAGTCAGTCGCGACACCGCGATCTGCATGCTGAGCACAAAGTAGCTGGCGGCTGCGACAGTAAATGTGGCCACTCCCCACCAGAAGTCCGGATCGTCGAACGGAACCGTTTCGCTCATCCCGACGGCGGTCAACGGAAAAATCATCCCGAACTGCCAGAACAACAGGATGACCATCGCAAGCGTATTCATCGCCTGCCATTGTCGTTGATTTGACAATGTGCTGAGCGTGATCGAGATCATTGACACGCAGATCGCCCATGCCAGAGCACCGACCAGGTACAACGTCACCAGCGCCAGATCGAAGCCCTGCAACAGGGATGTGAACGCCATGAACGGCGCGATCGCCGAGTAGTAAATAAATATCTGCACCAGGGCGCTGCACATCTTTCCCGAAACGATTTGTCGCGGTGACAGCGTCGAGATGCTGAGCAGCTCGTAGGTATTGTGATCCTTCTCGTTCAGCATGCTGCGAAACGCGCCGAAGGGAACGACGAACAGAATCGCGAAGGCGAGGACGTAGAAGTAGAAGACGAAGAATGCTCGTCCCGCCGTGCCGTATTCGAGCGCCGGTCCGGCCCACAGCGCGCCGGCTGCGGAAATCAGCCAGGCGACCACCAGCAGCAGAAAGAAGGTGATGATGAATTGCCGGCTCTTGAAGGCCTGCCGCGTTTCCTTGACGAGGATCGGATTCATCCAGTCCGTGGCACGCTCGGCCTGTGCAAAGAGCTTCTCACTGGTACTCACAGCAACTCCCGAATTGGCTCGCCGTGTTCCACGAGATAGCGTGGCCGACCGGCGCGGTCCGGGATCGCGGTGTTTCGCCCGTCGATTCCCAAATGGTGATAAACAGTCGCCGCGACATCTTCCGGATTCAACGGGCGCTCAGCGACATACGCGCCATGCTCGTCAGACGCTCCGATTGTCTGTCCCATGCGATACCGGCCGCCAGCCAGCAGAACGCTGAATGTCTTGCCCCAGTGATCGCGTCCCGCGGCCGCGTTCATTTTTGGCGTCCGACCAAACTCGCCCATCGCGACGACCAGAGTCTTCTCATACAGACCTCGGTCGATCAAGTCACGGATCAGAGTAGCAATTGCGCGATCGACCGGTGGAATTAACAGATTGGCTCCCTTTTCCGTGGGATATCGATTCGCCGTTCCGTGATGGTCCCAGGGCTGAGTGTTCACCGTCACGAATGTGACGCCACGCTCCACCAGCCGCCGCGCCAGTAAGGCGCTTTGTCCAAATGTGTGACGCCCATACTGATCCTTCAGTGCGGCGGGTTCGTCCGAGATGTCGAATGCATCGCGAACCGAGGAACTCGTCAGCAGGCTGAACGCCGACTGCTGCTGAGCGCTCATGTCGAGCAGGACTGCATCGGAGCGTCGCCGGTAGTAATCGATCGTCTTCAACAACGAACGACGATCTTCGAGCCGGTCGAACGTCAATCCGCTGGACAGAGCCAGATCACGCACGCGGAACTCAGCTTCATTCGGATCGGCATTCGTGATGAACGGGTTGTGTCCGCCGCCGAGATAAGTCGCGTAGTGAAAGATGTTGTCTGTTCCACCGCGGAGATGAGGTGCGGCGGCGTAAGCGGGCATACCCGGCTGAGTCGGGCCTCGCAGTGCCGAGGCCACAGAACCTAGAGACGGGCGACGCTGCACCTTGTTGTCCGGCTTGTTGAAGTCCGGGCCCTCGAAGCCGGTCAGCATCCAGTGATTGCCCTTCGTGTGATCGCCCGAACCGTGATTCACACTGCGCAGCACTGTGATTCGATCAGCAATCTGCGCCTGCTCCGGCAGCATTTCACAGAACTGTGTGCCGGGAACGTTGGTCGAAATCGCATCAAACGGTCCACGGTATTGGCTCACCGCATCCGGTTTTGGATCCCACGTTTCATGATGACCCGGTCCTCCGCTCATCCAGACAAGGATCACGCTGGTATCAGCGGTGGAATCGACAACAGGCGCGTTCGCGGCAGAGGCTCGGCATGACAGAAACTCGGCCAGTGAAAGGCCGCCGACACCCAGCACGCCGGCCTCGACGAAGCTGCGTCGCGTCAGACCTTCGCAATCAGTGCTGGCACTGCCTGTTACTCGAAACATGGATCCACTTTCCTGCTCTTACTCTTGAAGGGTCTATTCCGTAATTGGCACGCAGATTAGTTCTTCATCATTCCGGGCGAAGACCCGCCCCCAGGCGAACGCTGGATGTGCCCACGTTGGACCGATGATCGAACAGCGCGACTGCTCTTCATAGCCATCGGTCGAAAGACGAGCCAGGATCAGTTCGCCGTCTGAATTCAGGACGATGGCACGATCCGAGTCGTTCAACCAGACCAGATTCGCCTGCGGATTGCGACCACGAGGCGTCATCTGATGACCGGCATCCCATAGTTTTTTGCCCGTGGCCAGTTCAAAGCACGTCAGGCCGCGACCTTTATCAACCATCCAGGCGTGATCACCGCGAGACAATGGCTGCGACATCACGCCGCGCAGATTCGAATTGTCTTCCCAGATCAGTTCTGCGTCGTGCGGCTGTGTGCCAAGACGAATTGCCTGCGCGCCCTCCCAGTACCCGCTAACGAAAACGATTCCGTTTGAGTAAATCGGGGTCACGATCGATACGCCGTAAGTCACGTCATGCGGAATGGACCAAAGCGATTCGCCGGTTTCGGCCAGCAGGCCGTGGATGTGTTTCGGAGTCCAGCAGATGATCTCCCGGCGTTCGCCACGCTCAATAAGGATCGGTGTCGCGTAACCGGATGGATCCGAGAGATTCCGCCAGATTTCTGCACCCGTCGTTCGATTGAGGGCGATCAGGCAACCATTCGGCTCAGCTCCCGGATGGATAATCACGTTGTCACCATCAATAACCGGCGATGCTGCGAGCCCCCACATTGGTATCTTCTTCGACGTGTCGAGTGGATACTCACGCTGCCACAGAACAGCACCGGTGCCGGCATCGAGGCAGAAGACGTGCCCTATCGAACCGAATGTGTACACGCGGCCGTCGAACACAGTGGGAGTCGATCGCGGGCCGTTTCCGTAATCCAGTTTTCCGTAACTCACGCTGTATTCGTGAGTCCACAGTCGATCTCCGGTTGCAGCGTCGAAACATAGAACCCGCTCAACCTCACGCGGTTCAGTCTGGCGATCCATCAGATAGACACGCCCGTCGGCTGCAGCGACTCCGCCGTGTCCGCCGCCAATTGGTTGCCGCCAGAGTTGCCGAAGTCCGCCATCAGGCCAGCGAGCCGGCAGTTCTACAGTGCGCCATGTGCCATCCCCGCGCGGACCTCGCCAGCGTGGCCAGTCCTCACTCTTATGCGGCACTGCGGCTGATTGCGGTGGATCACTGGAGATCAACCAGCGGACTGCGTCGGCATCGGCATCGTTTGGATCTGGAGCAAGCGTGAGTTTCCCGCTGCCCCGTGCGGTCCACACGTCGGAAACGAACCGAACGGCCGCCGTGTCTTCTCCCGCCAGCCACATGCGGTCTGGCGCCGCCAACGACAGGAGACCAGGCAAATCGTTGTACCGAGCTGCTCCGGGAAGAAAGTCAACGTGATACACGTCAGTCTGAGCGGCAAATCGAAACCCGTTTGTGTGGATGGCCACGCGCGACAGCGAATCCCCTGCCTGAGCGGCCGCGGCCGAAGCGATGTGGCCCGCGCCGGCCAGGCCGATCAGTTCCACCTGAGTGGTTCCCTGATTTCCCGCCCAGGCGATTGTCGCCAGCACATCGTGTGTTCGCCGTGCGAACGTCGTCAGGTTGTAACAGTAGGTCCAGCCGGCAAAGGCCTCCTCGCCTGGCAGTGATCGCTGACGGTTGATCGGGCGGCCATCGCATAGGAACTCGCCCTGATGCAGCAGATCGACACCGATGACGGTCCGCCCGGAATCGAGCAGTTTCTGCACAGGCGGTCGAGGCGCACCGCTTTCTTCGAACAGGCCCGCTTTGCCGTTCGGCGTGATCCAGACGACGGTCTGTCCGCGAACGGCCTTTGGATCCAGCCGGACCACTGGCAGTTCTGCGTCGTGCTTTTCAAACGTGCGATAGCGAATCAGACCGAGTGTTTCGCGATACAAGTCGTGATCAACGCTGCGCACCGAGTCGAACGAGACTCCAGCATTCTCTGGCAGACTTCGTAACAGAACGCTCCACGCACCACCAACGATTTCTCGGTAGCGGTCGAATGACTCGGCGTCTTTCGGGTGAAGTTGTGCGATCTGCTCGCGAGCGGCGTCAGTCAACTGGTCCAGGAGAAGCTGTTCATAGTCAGGTTTAGTGTCGGGCCTGGGATGGTCGTCGTTCCAGACGGTCGACTGCTCGTGTGTGAGGCGATTGTAGGGACGTTCGAGGATCGGTCCTTCGAGGCCAAGCTTCAGATGCCTGTTGACGAAGCCGTACATTGCTGTGCGGCTGACGAAGTTGTAGTTGTGCGGGAAGTGCAGATACGCCTCGTGCTCAACACGGTCGGCCATGCCGAACAGGCCGTAATGCTGGCGTAATTCCGGAAAGCCCCGCAGGTTCATTGTGCGGGACGCGTCGTCTGCGGAAACCATCAGCAGTGGTTTCGGAGCGTGCAGCGCGTTCATCTCAAGATTAAACGTATCGAGATGGAAGTGGCTGATGTTCTCGCACGTGCAGCCGCCCTGTCGCGCTGTTGAGACAATCACAACAGGCACTGAAACGAGCGGCCGATCGTCCACCGCGCACAACAGGAAAGACTGGGTGCCGCCACCACTGCCGCCCGTAACTGCGACGCGATCGGGATCGACATCAGGCAGTCCAGTCAGGAAATCGAGAGCTCGGATTGAATTCCACGTGTGCAGACCGAGCGGGTTGTGCAGCCAGTTCTCGGCAGCGGCACTGTAGAAACCAGGCTCGGGGGCTTCGCTGAACTTCAGGCGCGTGCGCGAAAACCGATGCACAAGATCAAGGGCCAGTTGCTGGCTGTCTCCGTATCCGATCATGTCGTACAGCAACACAACGCAGCCCATGCGCGCGAGCTGCACGCAACGCGACTGCATGAAACTGCGTCCCCCTTCCTCAAATCGTTCGGCGCCCGACGCAATGGAACGGCGAACGGAATCGGCACCGGCATCCTGAAAACGACCGCCAGGAAAGTGACCGTGCGGGCTGAGGACCGCCGGTCCTTTACCGGTCACGTTCTTCGGGCGGTACAGGTTCCCGGTGACGAAGAAGCCGGGCACGCTTTCGAATTGAACTTTCTCGACGGTGTACTCGCCGCAATCAACGGCGCCGTGGATGACCTCGTTGAGAGGCGTCCTTTTCGGAAGCGGCCAGAGTCCCATGGAGACAAGCATGGTCCGACGCACATCAGCCTTGCGGGTCTGCCACGCGTCGGCCGACGCGGGAGGCTGGAATGGGAATTCGGCTCGTTCGGTGTTGAGTGGTCCCATACGCGTGTCGTCCGGCAGCTCGCCGAGTGGCAGGACGCGTCTGCTATCGTCGGCCGGCAAGCGTGAGGAGCCGATCGGCGGCAACTGAATGCTGACACGGAAGCCCAGGTTGCTGTGACAGAAGTGCGGCGGATCAGCATTGCGCGTCGCGCACCGCACGTCATTCGGGCTGTTGCTCCAGCCTCCACCTCGCACAGCAAACCCCCGCTTCGGATCGAGGTCGCCCGGGTCGACACTCAATTCTCGCGGATAGGGGCCGTAATGCGTGGAGCAGAACTCCCACACGTTGCCAAGCATGTCGTGTAATCCAAACGCATTCGCCTCGTACCGCCCCACGGGAGCGGGGAATGCGAATCCATCGCTCATGGGCATGGTTTCGCGCGGCCACTTCGGCTGATGATGTTTCAGACGTTCGTCACCAACATTCAAGCGTCTTCCGGTGTCATCGACGTCGCTGCCCCACGCGAATCGTGTTCCAGCTCCGGCGCGACAGGCCCATTCCCATTGCGCTTCCGTCGGCAGTCCGTATCGCACAGGTGGAAGACCATCAGGCGCCGGATCGCTGTCACGCAGCCAGCGGCAGAACATGCGCGCGTCGAAATGGCTGACGTGCACGATTGGCTGGCGGTCACTCAGCTCGAATGGCCCGGCAAATCCGGGTTTTCGCCACGACGTACCGGGCCGGTGTTTCCAGACAGCACGATCGTCATGCGCATTGCCGCCGCCGTTCTTTTCGCCATCCGTCAGGAAGCCGGTGGACTGCACGAATCGAGCGAATTGCCCCACAGTGGTCTCGTACCGACTGAGGTAGAACGGACGTGTCAGCCGAACCGGATGAAGCGTCTCATCGTATGACGATTCGCTGTGTCCCGGTTCGTCTTCCGGTGAACCCATCTGGAACTCGCCCGGGGGAACGAGCACGAACTGAATTCCCGCCGAGTCGATCAGCTCAAGTGGCAATCCTGACCAGTCCGAGTACTGCTGCTGGTACTTTCGAGCGGTTGCCGCGTCGAACGGAAAGGACGGGGGAATCGGAGGCTTGTCCCCGGGAGTCTTTTCCAGAGCAACCTGAATTTGCTGCGCTGCCGAGGTGGGGGCAGCCGTCCGCGCTTCCGTCAACGAAAGCAAAAGGACCGCAGTCAGGCTGGCCAGCAATGACAGTGTTCGGCGGGTGTGTGACGCGGCAGACATCGGCTCTCTCCGTATGCAGTCTCTCGCAAGTCGTCTGAATGTGTGATCCTATCCTTCGGTCGCGTCGGGATCCCATCACTCGCGGTCCGAGACAAGTCCCTGAATCGTTGACAGCTCCGACGATGCAACGGATCGTGCGACCGAACAACTCGGTGACCATTGCCGCAATTCACATTTAATGGCACACGCGCCGAAGCGGTCGGGATATCCGCTCTTCAGGCAAACCTGACCCAGTCCTGACCATAGCGTCCGGACGCGGTGAGTCTTTCGGAGCATGGAAAGGACTGGGGGCCCGAGGGAGCGGTCTCGACGTGGGGGCATACGCAACAGGTTCACGGGAAGCAGGCGGCTCTTTGCTGGTACTGGTCGCTGCGTGTCTGAAAACGTCTACGGAAAAACGCCATGAAACGAAGCCTTGTTCATACCGTCGTTCGCTGCTGGGTAATTGCTCTGTTGTGTGTCTCGTCAGTTCCGTGCCTCGCTCAGTATGGTGATTGGACGCATCGCGGCACGCTGGCCCTGTTGACGACGCCGGAGGGTGCGGGCCTTCCTGCATCGGCTCGCGAGGAGGGGTTTCCAGTACTGGTCAGGTTGAATGGCGAGACGTTTCATTTCAAGCAGGCCAGGGCGGACGGCTCGGACATCCGGTTTTCGGCGGAGGGACAGCCGCTCGCGTATCAGATCGAACGCTGGGATCCGGCTCGGGGCGAGGCCTGCGTCTGGGTGCGCATCCCGGTCATCCGGGGCAACGCTCGGCAAGAACTAACTCTTCACTGGGGCAACGCCGGCGCCGGGACCGAGTCCGATGGGAACGCCGTGTTTCACGAGTCGAACGGTTACGCGGTCGCGATGCATCTGGGAGATGTCGACGATCCGGTCAGGGACGAGGCGGGCAATCTGTCGCCGACTAACAAGGGCACAGAGGCTTGCCGGGGCGAGATTGGGCGCGGCCCGGTTCGGCGCTGGCAGTTACACCGAACATGGTCGAAGTGAATGAAGGCCGGAGCGTGACGGTCACGGTTGAGGCCGACGGGGCGGAAAAGGTTTACTGGATTCTGCGCCGCGGTGATGAAAAAACCGTCGTTGTGAGCAATCGCTTTTCTTACACCGTGGATGCCGGGCGCGTCACGAGCGACGCCGTCTGGTCGCTGCAGTTTAAGGCGGTCTACCCTGATACGGTCAAAACCCGTGACGTTCCGATCGCGGTCAAAGATTCGATTCCTGAGCCGCAGGTCGTGCTCGAAGCCCCGCGGGCATGGAATGGCCGGGATCCGATCAAAGTCGTGCCCCGGATCAGCAACCGGGACGCGATGAAGGCGGCCGGCGTTGGGGAGCTGCGTTACCGTTGGGTTGTGTCCGGCGGCGCGGTTGCAGAAAGCATCGCGACAAGCCCGCCGACCACCGGGTTACCCGTATCTGGATTCGCCTGACAAATCGCGGGAACGGGACGCGCTGGAGTAGGCGCTGGCCCTCACGGATGAGGCGTCCGTCCTACGGACCAGCCTGCTGAAGCCGTTCGACAAATGCCGCGTGGTCCGGGGACTCGGTACCGCTGCGCAGGACAGTCAGCACGGTCGCCAGCTTTCCGCGGCACAGTGCCTCCGCATCAAGCCACAGGCCCGGAAACGTGCTGCTCTTCAAAATGCCATCGTCGTCAGGAACGATTTTCCGGAAGTCGCCGTCACGCAGCTCGAACCAGTCGATCGCGTCATCCAGCACGCGCCATACGAGGTATTCTCGAACCTGATTCCGTCGGTACACGCGCAACTTTCGATTCAAATCGATACTCGCGCCTGAAGCGGAAACTTCGGCGACAAGCTCGGGAGCACCAACAACGAAGTCGTCGTCGCTGATTTCGACCTGGCCACCACAACCCGGTGTGATGATCAGTATCCCATCGGGCTGCGGCTCATTGTCCATGTCCAGCCGGATCGAGCCGTTATCTCCTGCCTGAACGCCGGGCGTTGCGGCCCGATATGCGGCCAACCAGCCCATCAGGTCGGCATGCGGAGCGGAGTGGCAATCCCATCGGACGGGTGACGGCATATAGACGACTCCTTCAATCAACTCGACATCGGAGACGTGCGGCATCGCCTGATAACGCCGTTCAAATTCATCGCGCGTCAGCTCATCGCCGTTCTCCAGCAGCGGAAGCGACCGCATTGAGGCGGGTGCCGCGGAAGATTCCTGAAGAACCGGTTCGGTGCTCATCGGCTGGCTCCGAGACGTAAGGATACAAACACACGAGTCATCGTACCGTGAACGCGTTCCAGTTGGCATGTGTGATTCCACGATTGCAGGCGCCGGCTCTGCCGGGCCATAAACGGGGAATCAAGTGATTCTCGGTTTCCTGATTAGTTCGTGTCGTCCTGGAGAAGGTCGCCAAACTCACTTCTCAGGCGAGCCAGTACGCGGCAGCGGGCGACGCGTACTGTGCCTGGCTTCATCGATAGTTCGTCGGCCACGTCCGCGACCGGAAGCCCCTCGACTGCGACTTTCCAGAAGGCCTGCCAGGTGCGCTCGTGAAAATCTGTCTGAATGATCTGCAGTGCCCTTTGAAACAACAGATGGCGTTCACTGTCTTCGTCTGAGGATGAATCGTCTTCGTCCGGCTCTTCAGTATCTTCAGCGGCCTGCGGATCGGGGACGTGCGCGAACTTCATCTGTGCGTCCGTGCCGCCAGTCGCCTGAGCCTCGCGTCCCTGGTGACGGAAGCTGTCCATTACTTTGCTGCGTGAGATCGTGCGCAGCCAACCGCGGAACGTGTCGCCCGGGCGGTCTTTTCGGAACCTCGCGATGTTTGACGCGACCGCTCGGAAGATCTCCTGCAGTACGTCGGGCAGATTCAATCGTCGGCACCAGTAGCACACCAGCGGCGTATAGAGATCGACCATGCGCGACCAGGCGTCGTCGTCATCGTCGCGCAGGCGGATCAGCAGGCTGCGCGATGTGGACAGCGTGCCCTTCGAAGCCGACTTCTCGTTCGAGTTGTTCCCGGAGCCGCTGCTCACGAATCAGACTTTCCGTATCGGTTCGACGAAGACACACGATTCCGTGCGACGAAGGCCATTCCGATCGCTCCCAGTGCGATGACGATCGAACCCATCAGGTTGAATGCCCCGCGAAGTCCATCTCGCGTCACTGCGATGTCGCGGTCAAGCGGACGTGACAGCAGCAGGACACCAGCCAGGTCACCTTTCTTCCAGTCGCGTCGCGGACTCAACTCGCGAGCGTTGTGACACTTCACACACCCCTCCTGCATGATCTGGGCTTTCGCGAAATACAACCAGCTCTGATCGGCCTCGGATCGGAACTCGTGCCAGGTCAGATCGGCATGCTGCTCGGTAACACGTCGTTCAAGGACAGTGAGTGCCTGCTTCTCGAAGTCCGTCTTCGCGCCTCCGTTCTTCCGCCAGGGATATCGACTGTACATCCTGACTTGCAGACCGCACTCGGACTGGCTGATTCGCTGCCCGGCGTCGATCGTAAAGGTCGCAGGCAACGGCAATGCGTTCTCCTTGATGAGGTACTCATGCGTCACAGAAACGCCCGTGTCCTTGAGACGCAACCGGCCAACAACGTCACTGTAGTACTTGTTGATTTCTTCCAGCATGGTCGCGTCCATGCGCACGCTTTCCAGTGCGGTTGAATGGACAAACCACGTCGAGAGATGCGACAGGTGCGCGAATCCGGCCGCCGAGCCGACGACCAGCGCAACGAACAGCATCGCGGCAAACGGATACCGCGAACACCATCGCCAAAGGCGTTCCAGACTGTTGACCGGCGGGGCACGCACAGGCTCGCCACTCAGATAGCGTCGCAGATCATCGGCCAGTTCCCGAGCTGACTGATACCGCCGCGTCGAGTTTCGCGACATCGCCATCAGGCAAATCGTTTCCAGATCACGTGGCACAGTGTCGTTGAGTTGTCTCAGCGGCCGCGGGTCGTCTTCCAGAACCTGCAACAGCAGCATGCGGCGGTTGCCCTGAAAAGGTCGCTCGCCGGTAAGAATCTCGTACAACACGACGCCCAGGCTGTAGACGTCCGTGCGTGGATCGACCAGGTGCGAATCGCCCCGCGCCTGCTCGGGAGACATGTATGCGGGCGTCCCCATAATGCGGCCGTCCGATGTCAGCGTGGCGTCTCCCGTTTCCCGGAGTGCCAGTCCGAAGTCCATCAGGTGCGGCCGCCCTGACGCGTCGATGAGAATATTCGCGGGCTTGATGTCACGGTGGATCACGCCGTGTTGATGCGCGTAATCCAGCGAGTCGGCGAGCATCGCAACCTGTTCGGCCAGAGTTCGCCAGTTGGGCTCGGTCCGTTCGTTGACACACTCTTCCAGTGTGCGGCCCTCGACGAATTCCGTGACCAGGTAGCAGACACCGTCTTCCGTCTGGCCAGATTCAAACAGTGACACAATGCCCGGGTGCGACAGTTGAGCCACACTGCGTGCCTCGCGCAGAAAGCGTGCAACGTCTTCGTCACTGGCCATGTCGCCAGCCCGTTGCAGTTTCAGAGCGACATCCCGATCGAGCCCGGTATCACGAGCCTGAAACACATACCCGAACGAGCCCGTGCCGAGTTCTCTCAGTAACTCAAACCGGTCAATCATGACCGGCCCGTCTGCCAGCAATCGCGCATACCGGCGACCAGGATCGATTGTGACGCTCGAGCTTGAGCCACGTTGGCTGGAGACGCCGATGCGGCGGAGTGAGGCACTGACACCCGCCGGAATGCTGGTCACGGATTGGACGGCCACGACTTGCTGCTGACTATGTTGCAGGCTTTGCAGGAACGGATCCGTGTCAGCGTCGAAGCGCTCGAGAGCCGCCTCACAGTGCACACATTCCGAAACGTGCTCGACGATCTGGTCGACCCGTTCTTCGGGGAGCACTCCCGTCGAAAACGATCGAAGGACGCCTTCGTCAGGACAATTTAACTGAGCCATCTCACACCAGCCTTCGATTCAATTCCTGAGGCGTTCATGCCGTATGCAGGCATCGACGCAGCAATCCACGGGAACATGGCACTCCAGCATACGGCTAACGTGACGTCGTTACTTCCATCCTATCACTCGATTCTGGCCCCGCACCGCACGGGGTCACGGTCTGCGCATTCGGAATATTCCGCAGAACTTTCAACTAAAGGCGTCCGATGGCCGAAACAGAATAAAGCCGCCAGTCGCAGTGCGCGCGAACTGCGCGTCCAGCTCCAGGCGACACGAAAGGCTGAACAGAATGAATCCGGCCAATGTTGACACGGACGTTGTCGCCATGGGAACCATACAAGCTCGATCGACGGTCCCCAGGTTTCTTTGCCTGTGCGCCCTGACGCTGCTCGCAGCTCAACTCGTGCTGGCACCGGCGCCCACTCAGGCGCAGTTGATCAGACCTGCACGTCTCCTGCAGACGACGGAGCCGGAAGAACGGCTGACGGTCGAGATGGTCGAGGCTCAACGCAAGGAGGCTGCAGAGTCCACCGATCTGGATGACGAAGCGAAACAAGAGGCCGACAACCACTACAAGTTTGTTGTCGATGCATTGCAGAAGATGACCGAACTGGCCATCGCAGCGGCCCAGTTCCAGCAGGACACTGACGATGTACAGCAGCGCGTGGACGAACTGAGGACTCACCTGGACGACCTGCAGGGTCTCAAACCGACACTGCCGGAACTCGCGACGCTGGCGGAACTCGAGCAGGAACAGGCGAAGCGCAATCTGCAGCTCACCGATCTGAAGTCCATGCTGGCCAGAGTCGAAGCCGAGCCCACAACACGGGCCAATCGGCTGAAGGAAATCCGCGGCCTGCTGCTGTCGGCAAGCCAGCGCATCGCGGATATCAACAAGCAGCTTGCCACGCCCCCACCGACGGACGAACCGAAACTGCTGACACAGGCGCGACTGGCTGAACTGCGTACTCGACTGCAGTTAATCGAGACGGAACTGCCCGCGCTGCAGAACGAGCTGGCGAAGTACGACGCGGAAGATTCCGCGGATTTCGTGCGTGTGGAGCGAGACGTGCGGACGCAGCAGGTCGCGTTGGCCGAGGCTGAACTAAAACTGTTCGACGACGAAATCGACCGGCTGCGTGCAATCGCCAAAGCGGAAGCGCTGCAACGTGCACGCGATGAGGCCATCGCAGCCCAGCCACTGTTGCAGGCAGACGCAGACCTCAACCGGTTGCTCGCTGAGAAGGCTGTTGGTCTGACCGAACCGCTCAACCAGGCAAAGTCGAAGCTGGAATCCACTCAGAAGACGTTGGAGGGACTGCAGAAGCAGTTCACCACAACACAACAGAAAGTTGAGGGAATCGGCCTGACGGGTGCCGTTGGATCACTTCTGCGTCGTCAGAAATCTGATTTACCCGATCTGGTCCAGAGAAAGAGCAACGTGCGCGATCGTCGCGCGGTGATCGAGAAGGCGCAATACGACCTGTTCGATTACGACGACCAGCGGAGGGATCTGGCGACCCGTGACCCGCTCGTCCAGCAGATTCTCGATTCGGCTTCAGCGGGAATGGCAGAAGCGGAACGAATACAGCTTGAAGACGCGGCGCGAGATGTTCTCGACCGGCGAGCGGAATACCTGGATCAACTGATCCGCAGCTACAACACGTGGCTGGACACGCTGTTCGAACTCGACGAGACCGAACAACTACTGATCGCGGAAACGGAACGGTACACCACATACATCGACGAGCGTGTGTTGTGGATACGCAGCAACGACACTCTGTTTGCAAAAATAGCGCTCGACAAATCCGATGGCTGGCTGCTGGCGTCGAGGCGGTGGGTTGAACTGGGAGCGCAACTGCTCGCCGACATGCAGGCGAATCTGTGGTTGTATGCCGTAGCCGCCGCGGCATTCGCCACGCTGATCCTGCTGAAACCGCGAACATACCGCGCACTGTCCGCCGCTGGTCGAATGGCCATGCCAGGCAACTGTACGTCGTTTAGACCGACACTCGATGCAACCTGGCTGACACTTCTGATGACCGTTGTGTGGCCCGGAGCCGTGTGGTTTCTGGCCGTTCGACTGGCCTCTGTCGCCGACTCGTCGGAATTCAATGCCGCGGTCGCGCACGGATTGATGGCTGTTGCCTGGGGTTACCTGCCGGTTGAAGCGCTGTTGAAGATCTGTCGTCGAGACGGTCTTGCCGATCACCACTTCGACTGGCCGGACTCCACGATTCGTCTGTTTCGTCGTACCGTCCCGGGACTGGCTGCCTGCGGTTTGCCACTCGCATTCGTGACAGCAACGCTTTACGCCAGCGATCCGGAGCATGGTCTGGATTTCGTGGA
>CAUZFZ010000067.1:0-48290 GCA_963579025.1 Planctomycetota bacterium
GCGCGTCAACAAACGCAGACCGAAGGTTCTGGCCCTGATGAAGAAACCACGACACCAACTCCAGGCCGAACTCGAAGCCGCCGCATGACGTAACCCCTTGCTACCAAACCAGCAGTGCCATTCGTCCGGTACATCTTTTTAAGACCAAAACGGATCGAGAAGATTCCCGACGAAGTGCGGAATCGGATCAATCGAGTGCGATTCCGCAAAGGTACACATTCACTCCGCCGTCACCGTGTGTATCTGTGATTGTCGTCGCTGGAATTGAAGGATTCTCGTCAGAGGTCGACATACCAAACTGATCGTCGCCGACGTTCGCATCCGGCCTGACGGGACTGCCGAATGCGAAGTGGTGAAGACTCTCAGTCCGCAGGGTGTCGATGACCCCCTGCTGCTGACGGTTCATCCTGCCGGCAGAATCACGAGGTACAGCTGCCACGGTTGTAGAATGAATTCCATGGTCGCTTCGACCTCGATGGCGACGATCGCCGGACGCGCTTACAACTTTACGGAGCGGCGAATGCTCTGGCTGATTGAGCGTAGACGCCACACCGCGTCGATGCCGGAAATTCACACCGCACCACGGAGAGCACGTGAAGTGGACGGACTCATCCGGTGGAAGCGGTACGGTTGCCGTCGATCAAGCAGGGCTTGTCACGGTACCGTATTTAAAGATCATCCCGGCCCGGAATACTGTCCTGGCAATTTCAAAGTGATCGCCGGGCAGTACCGCAGGTCGTCAGTCCTCAAGCTCCTGAAAGATTTCTATCGAGTCGAGGGGACGCAGCGCTGCCTGAGATTCAATCGCGTGCAGGTCGGCCGCGACACCGTGTGGAAGATCACTGATGGAAGCGGCCCCCGTTTTGTCTGGATTCCACTCGAAACGGCCAGCATCGCCATCGACGCGCGCAGTCGACATATTTACGCGCGCACGCTCCACGATGGCAGTTCTTCCAACTCGGTCGGCAAAGTGGCACGCTTTCATCTGGACATGAACGAGTATCCGCCCGCGAACTATGGCGACACCGACACCAACCGCGTCACCCCGCAGTTCGTTTATGAGTGGTGCTTCGAAGGAAACAGTGACAAGGGCATGCCGGTGGCTCCGAACGGCAATCTCGCTATCGTCGGCAGCGGGGCGGCGGCGTGGATGGCTACGGACGGATTCTACTACCACACAAACATCGCGCAGCGTGTCACGGTGATGGACAACGCCGGCAACGAGATCCTGCACTTCGGCACGTACGGCAATCGCGACTCAACGGGAGAATTGTCGGGCGACGTGGTGCCCACCAAGGGCATTCCACTCGGATTCTCCAATTCAGTAGATGCGACGGATAACGACATCTACGTGGCCGACATGGTGAAACGCAGGCTCCTGAGGATTAAGAAACACTATAAGACGGCAGCCTTGTCTCGATGACGTGGCCCGACGGATCGTGAGTAAGGAGCCCGTCATCGTTTGTTTCGGCAGTAGCGAAACGGATCCATCGTGGTACTTATGACGAAGACGACAATTCGCTTGCAGCGTGTCGGGTTCATCCTGACGGCGGCCAATGCACTGGTAACCCTGCGCTGCATGATCGTCACCTTTGTGACCACGGTCTTTTCTGGTCCTGCAGCGACCAACATTCTGCCCGGCTTCCTTCTGACGGTCGCCCTGATCATTTGGGCTGAAAGTGCCTACCTGCTCTTCGCGTGGCTGCTTCGCCGCGCTCGATCTCGCGCTCGATCGACGATCGCATCGGTTGGAAGTGTCATCGTAGGGGGATTGAGCGCCGTCGGCTTGATTGACTCCTTCTTGTTTCGTCCTGATCCGCAGAGCGCTCTGATCTTACTTTTCCTCCCGTTTCTGCAATGGATCGGCTGCGCGATCACACTGATGGCCGACGCCGTGGCCGCACACATCGAATCACCTGACGAGGCACACACGCGTTGGGCTGTCCTGAGAATACGGCTGTTGCAGTTCCTTCTTGTTGTCGCCGTTGTGTTTGTCGGATGGTGGCTGATTCAACGTCCATCCAACGAACGCCAATGGGTTTCCAATCTGGCGAATCTGTCGAGAGCCACGTTCGACGGAAACAGGGTGACAATTCAGTCCATTCGTAGCACGAACTATGGTTCCGCCGACGATTACTCCACCGCTTACTACGATCGCACGTTTGATCTCAGACGCATCCAGTCTGTCGACTTCATTGTTGTGCCATTCCAGAGTGTGAAGGCCGCAGCCCACACGTTCTTGATTTTCGGGTTCGAAGGCGGTGAACGACTGGCGATCTCGGTGGAAGTGCGACGTGAACGTGAGGAATCGTATTCGCCTCTGAAAGGACTGCTGCGGCAATGCGAACTGATGTACGTCATCGCCGATGAGCGTGATGTGATCCTGTTGCGCACAAAGCACCGAGGAGACCGAGTGTTCCTCTATCCGGTTAAGACGTCGCAGCAGAATGTCCGCAAGATGTTCCTGTCGATGCTGCGCCGGGCAAACCGGTTGCGTGTACAGCCGGAATTCTACAACACGCTGACCAACAATTGTTCGAGTAACATCCTGCAACACTTCAACCAGGTGAATGACCGACAGTTACCCGCCAACCTGAAGGTGCTGTTTCCAGGATATTCAGACCAGTTGCTCTATGATCTGGGACTGATCGACAGTCAGCTTTCGTTCGAGAGGCTACAGCAAACCAGTGAAATTACCGAGAAGGCCAATCGCTTCGCCGAGGATGCGGAGTTCTCGCAACGCATCAGACAATGACCGTCAGGTCCATGGAAAGGCAGCGAGAAGTTCTGGAGCGAGTCGGGCGGCGAGTCAGTGCTTCAACTGAAGGCGGACGAATTGAGCGCGAGCAATCCACGTCGCATTCTGGTCGTGCCGTCCCCAAACCCGCACGAGCCTCCGCTCCCGCTGCAGGAAAACAGCCACCCCATAATCACAAACCCCGTCCCGCACCCTTGCGACTCGCGTTAACCCAAGTTGCCCAGTAGTGGGAGAAAATGGAGTTTCTGGAAATACATTTCGGTACAGAATCGACGTAAGTCTTTTCGCGTCGGTGTCGGGACGAAGGAATCTGGCGTTCAGAAACCGGATCGGCGTTGTAGTGACGACCTTTGATCTGGCCTCGCCGGAATTCAGCGGTAGCATCCGCCGCCATGTTTATTCGGCAGTGTTTTCGAAACAAGGATGGGAAGCGACACGCCTATTGGGCGCTGGTCGAATCCTATCGCACCGACGCCGGGCCGCGGCAGCGTGTCGTGGCGTGGCTCGGCTCGGCCGGCTGGACGAAGCCGGACGGCTTGGCGTCGAACGCGCGGCACGTGAGTCAGAGCGAACCGGCAAAAACGATGCGCACGCAACGGGCAGCACGCGGCAGCTCTCACTGTTCGATCCGCCGGTCGATGACGGTCAGGCATCTGTCGAACCGCAATGGGTGGAAGTCAATGCGGCCGCCGTGCGTGTCGAGAACAAACGCAGCTTCGGCGGGCCGTGGCTGGCTCTGGAAATCGTCCGGCGACTCAAGCTCGATGAGTTCCTCAGTCGTGTCATGGCCAGCGGCCGCGAACACGTTGCGTGGTGGCGGAGTGCATTGATTCTGGTCGTGGCGCGACTGTGCCATCCGTCGAGCGAACTGTATATCGCCGAGCAGTGGTATCCGGCGACGGCGCTGTCGGAACTGCTCGGTGTGCCAGTCGATCGCGTTGATGACAACCGGCTGTACCGCACGCTCGACCAGCTGCTGCCGCATAAACAGCAGCTGGAAGCTCACTTGAAGAACCGCATGGGTGAGCTGTTCGGTCTCGAATACGACCTGCTGATGTATGACATCACGAGTACGTACTTCGAAGGACAGGCGAATTTCGATCTGGCTCAGCGGGGTTACTCACGTGACAACCGCAGCGACTGCAAGCAGGTGTGTATCGGACTGGTGGTGTCGCGGTGCGGGATGCCCTTGGGCTACGAGGTGTTTGCAGGAAATTACGACCGATGTCACGACGGTTGAGCACATCGTAGAAACAATGGAAAATCGTTATGGAAAGAGCGACCGCATCTGGGTCATGGATCGCGGCATGGTGAGCGAAGAGAACATCGACTTTCTACTTTCGGGCGGTCGGCGTTACATCGTGGGGACTCCGAAGTCGATGCTGAAGCAGTTCGAAGCGGATGTGCTGGCAGACGACTGGAACACGATCCGGGACGGTCTGGAAGTCAAGCTGTGTCGCCGGCCGCGGGAGGCAGCGGAGTCTGATAACGTGAACGATGCGCAGGCGACCGACAGTGACAAAGAGATCTTCATTCTGTGCCGCAGCCGGGATCGCTCGAAGAAGGAGGAGGCGATGATGCGGCGTTCAGAAGAGAAGATCGCCGCCCGCCTCTCGAAGATGAAAGCGCGATGCGAACAACAGAAGCGCGATTCGATGCCATTTTCTTTTTTTCCGCTTCGCTCGGAGGGAAACGCGAAGTGGGCCGGTTCCTCGGACAGAACACGCGGGCCGCCCGCCTGTTCGAAGTCACTGTTTCGAAAACGGAGGCCGGCTTCGCTCATCTGGAGTGGAGACAGATCAAGGCGACACGGGACTGGGCCACACTGAGCGCCGGCTGCTACCTGCTTCGCACCAATGTTACGGACTGGACGGACGAGGAGCTCTGGAAGGCGTACCTCCAGTTGACCGAAGCTGAAGCCGCGTTTCGGATTCACAAGAGCGATCTGAAAATCCGCCCGATCTGGCACCAGAAGGAAGAGCGTGTTCTGGCTCACATCTTCGTGTGCTTTCTGGCCTATGTGTTGTGGAAGACGCTCGGCCAGATGTGCGAGCAGGCCGGTCTGGGAGCCGAACCACGGCGTGTGCTGTCGTCGCTGAGCGAACTGGATCTGATGGATGTCGTTCTGCCAACCCGCCAGGGCGTGGAAATCCGCCGCCGCTGTCTCTCAACACCGAACGAGCACCAGCAGATCCTTCTGGACCATCTCAAGCTCCGGCTCCCCAAAATAAACCAATCGCAAATGTAGTGACGACTTTCGCCCTCAAACCCACGAAAACCCGATACACTCGCCGCTTACTGGGGAACTTGGGCTAACCTGCCCGTGCTATCGCGCATTCGTAACTTCTGACATAGACAATTAATAAAGCCCCGGAACTGGCGGTGCCGGTCCCGGGGCTCGTTTTGTAGCGACATTACTATTGATGTGTTCCGCGTGACGGCGGGTTTCAGCGGATCAGTGCTGGAACAGGAACTCTTTCGAGTTCAGGATGGCCCAGCCGACGTCTTCCAGGGCCAGCGTGCGGTCCTGACTGGCGGCGATGTGTTTCTGCGAGGCTGCCATTTCCGCTTCGGCCGGGTTACGACAGAGGGCTGCGAGGTAGAGCGTTGTAATGATCTCCTCGTCCGACTTGCCGTCCTTCATCATGCGATGAATCCGGCCGGCGTCCGAACGAAGTTTGTTGTGGACGGTGGGGCCGTTGATCATCTGCAGCGCCTGCGACAGATTCGATTCGCTGGACCGTTCGCACTGACAGGCCATCTCACGCTGTGGCTGCCCGAAGACTTTCAGGAAGTAATGATCGGTCGGCGGATCGGGCAGAGCGACGGCGCGTGTCCCTGGCGGCAGGCCCTTGAATTTCTCGGCGACATCCGTGACCTGGCAGATGGCATCGAGCAACTGCTCGGCGGAGAGCAGACGCGTGGTGGCATGGGAATGGTAAATCTCGTCGTCGGCGTTGAAGTCATTCTTCTTTGAACTGAGCTGATACGTCCGACTTGTCATGATCGCACGGATCGCGAACTTCCGACTGAATCCGTTCTCGGCGAACTGTCTCGCCAGTTCATCGAGCAAGGCGGCATTGGATGGTGGGTTGGAGTCGCGGAAGTCGTCGACGGGATCGACAATGCCGCGTCCCATCAGATGGCCCCAGATCCGGTTCACGCTGGCTTTGGCGAAGAATGGGTTTTCGACCCCGGTCAGCCAGTCGGCGAAGACGCGACGGCGATCCTGATCGGCTGGAACGTCAACGTCACCTTTGAGCAGCAAATGCACTTTCATCGTCTGCTTGGTACGCGGCTGCGTGATTTCGCCGCTACGGGTGACATGAATGATCTCTTCGTCGGCGATGGAGCCTTTCTGGCGTCCGATCCGCGTAAACGCCGCTGCGATACCGTAGTAATTGTCCTGCGACCAACGCTCGAACGGATGGTTGTGGCACTTGGCGCACTGTATGCGGATGCCCAGGAAGAGCTGTGCCGTGGTCTCGGTGGCGTCGTTGGCGTCGCGACTGGCTCGCCAGTAATTCGCTGCCGGATTTTCAAACACGCTGCCGGTGGCGGTCAGTAATTCTAAAGCGAACTGATCGACCCCTTTGTCGGTTCGAACGCTGTCATAAATCCACCGCTGGAATTTGTGGGTTCCGGTGAGCGTGAGCTTCTTGCTGTTTGAACGAAGAATGTCGCTCCACTTGAGCGTCCAGAATTCCGCGTAGTCGTCGTGATCGAGTAGCTGGTCAACCAGCTTTTCGCGTTTGTCTCCGGCGGTGTCCGCGAGATAAGCCTGAGTTTCTTCGATTGTCGGCATGCGACCAGTCAGGTCCAGGAAAGCCCGTCGCAGGAATTCTTCGTCAGAGCACAGGTCCGAGGGCAGGATCTGGAGTTGCAGCAGCTTCTTGTAGGCGAGCGTGTCGACGAAGTTGTTTTCCGGCGGATTGGTCCATTTGAAGCCGGGCACGTCTTCGAGGAATGTGATGTAAGACGTGTCCATCTTGTCGAGGTAACGCCCGAGGATCGCCGTTTCGCCCCGTCCGGTTTTTTCGACCAGTCCACTGTTGCCGACCGTCGCAACTGATTCGTTCGACGAGCTGAAGACGGTCAAGGGGGTGACATCACGGACGCTTCCGTCCGTGAAGTACGCGTTGACCCAGAGCTGCTGCCGATCGGACTCGCCGTTGTGGATACGCTGGTCTGGACCGATTTCGATGCGCACGACGTCCGGTGTTTCCGGCTTGTCGAGCTGGAGCCCTTCGGCAATCCAGTTGTGCATCGCCATGTACGGCGCGCCACCCAGATGCAGCCTCCGTCCACCACCGTGGGCGATGGCCATCAGTGGTTTTCGCAGGATCAGGCTGTCGGACGGATTCACGACATTGACGCGGCGACCGAAGTATTCGGATCGCAGAGTCAGAATGTCCAGCGGCGGATCAAAGCCTCGCAACGAGAGCCGAAAGCCGCCTTTGCCAGACGGTGAACCATGGCAGGCGCCCGCGTTGCAGCCGGCTTTCGTCAGGGCCGCGAGGATTTCGTTCTTGAAACTCACAGGATGCGGTTCACCGAATTTGCTGACAGTGACTTCTGCCACGGCCGTTTGGCCGCCGAGTGTGGCGGTGATCTGAGCGGTCCCGTCGCCAGCAGGTTTTGCGACAGAGCCGTCGATGGTCACGACCTTCGGATCAGAGGAAGTCAGCTTAAGGTCCTCGGAATCGCTCACGTCACGGGCGTCAGCTCCGACGGCCAGTGAAACCGCGAGCTGCTGCTGCGCCCGAGGCCCGACAAGTTCGAACTTCGCGGTCTCGAACACGATCTTTCCCGGGGTGTCGTCCGCTTGCGTGACGACGGACAGCGTGGCCAGGACGGCGACGGCAAACAGGACACTCCGCATGGGATCGCTCCAGTCTTTGTGGGAACCCGAATCATCTGTTTTCAGTAACCCGATTAATCGGGTTGAAGTTTGACTTCGATTTGTCTCGACGCAACGCGCAACCGGCCGTTGCTACCGTTCACTGAACCGCATAAATGCGGTTACTACGAACTTTCGTTCATACGAACTCTACGGCGCCGCCGCTGCTGCCGCGACGGTCAGTTTGACGTTGGGCGATGTGGCCGCAAGCTTCGCTTTACCGACGGTCGCTTCACCTTTGACACTCAGATTACTGATGGCGCCCAGTGCCGCATCTGCTGCAACTTTCAGGACGACTTCAACTTCGCTCTGGTCTGCCGGAATCTTGACCGCATCTACAGTGACTCCCTTCGGCAGATTCTGAAAGGCCAGAGTGATCTCGCCCTTGAGCGCCGGGTTACGTTCGACTTTGACTTTGGCCTTCAGTTCCTTTCCGACTTCGACCTGTTCTGCCTCAGGTGTCAGAGCCAGAGTCATCGGTGCCTGCAGCTTTAAGGTGAAGCCGGGAACAGTCTGGACGACGGTGGTCTTGCCCTGTTTGATCGTTCCGGTGAGCGCAGCCGTAAACTCACCAAGTGCGGCTTTGTCCGTGCCCGCGAACGTGATCACAATTTCATTCTTGTCTTTGGGGATCGGCTTGAGGCCAGCGGTCACGTTTGCTGGCAGACCGCCCTGCTTCGGGTCCGGTGTGACCGCGAGCGTGACGGCTTCATTGAAACCCTCGTCACGGTCGACGATGACCTTCAACGAACCGGTGAGCTGCTTACCGAAGACCACTTCCTGCACTTCAGTTCGCAGCCGAATCTGAGGTTTCGCACCCACGCCCAGAGCAACCTGTGCATTCAGGTTCTCCGGTGCCCACGGAATAGCACTGAATCCGGCCTTCATCGCGACTTCGGTGTCGGCGACGACCTGAACGTCGCGGTCACCGATCTTCGCTGTGCCGACAATCTTCACGGACGCGACCTGGTTGAGCGGTGCATCACCGGTACCGGTCAGGGTGAGAGCCACCGCCTTCGCAGCAGGACCAAGCACTGTCGGTTGACTGGTTACGCCATCCGGCAGATCGACCGCCGCAATCTGAATCGGTCCGTTGTGGCCCTTGCGTACTACATTCACCTGTATGGACGCCGTGCCGCCAGCTCCAATGTTCACCGTGTTCGCGGCTACGGACAGCGTGAATCCAGTTTCGATCGGCAGCATCTCGACGCGATACGCGAACTCAGGTCCACCTCGGCGATGCAGCTCCTCAACGACCAGGACGTAATCCCCGTCAGCCGGGAAGGTGTAATCGAAGGACGGGTCACCGACTCCAAAATCTTCTTTCGAAGCGAGTGCTCCACCATCCGCCTTCAGTAGCCGCAGATAGACCGATGTAGGTGAACCCTGCCGCCGAGTAACGCCGCGAAACGTGAACTTCTCGCCCTTCTTCGCAGTCAGAACGAAGTGGTCCGAATCACCCGGCTTGTCGATGCGTCCGCAGGCCGTCTGACCGGTTTCAATACGTGTCGCCTGTTTGATCTCGTCGTTGGGCTCGGTTTCTACGACGACGGGACTGTCGCTGACGTGCAGGACAGTGAATCCGCTGCTGTTTCCGTTTGCCGAACGGGCTCCCACGTTCACCCAGTTGAGCGGGTGATCGGCTGGGATATTGACGTCGAAGGGAGCGACACTGGCCGCGTCGGTTCCGGCCACCGCCACCTTTGTCGCGACGCCACGTTGGACGGCCATCGGATACGGAGTGGACAGACGCGGGAAATCTCCGATGCGCAGTCGGTACAGGTGTCCGCCGCCGCCCTGATAACGAATGTCGCGGATCTCAACGAGATATTCGCCTGCGTCCTTGAATGTGAATTGCAGCCGGGCGTCGCCGCGGAGTGCCGGTTCGTCGTCGCTCCAGGCCAGCTCGCGGCCCTTAACGTCAAGGAGTCGAATGATCGGATCGAGCGGTGAGCCAAGTCGTCGAGCTACTGCCTCGATCGCGATCCGCTGGCCGGCTGCGGCTTTGAATCGGTAGTAGTTGAATCCAAGCGAGGGGACTGCTCCGTCAACAGCAACGGGCAGAGTCAGTTCCTGGGCCTTTTCCGCCGTTGTATTGCCGGCTGCCTGAGCCACTGACGGCAGATCGTCCACGAGAATCAGTTTCAGACCAGACACGCCACCGGGCGTCGCGACACGAATACCGTGAACGCCAACCGCAGCGTCGGCGGGGACATTCAGCCGCCAGCTAACCTCAGCAGCGTTTTCACCATTTTTGTCGATGTCCGGGGTGAGCGTGCCCTCGGAGGGAAAGCTGGTCCAGACGTCGGCCGCACCGACAAGGTTGCCGCCTCGCAGTTTGACGTCGGTGGCTTTGCCAGGCTCGACAGCCTGTGGGAATGTGCTCGATATCGACGGAACCTGGGCAAGTGCGGACGTGGCCATTGTCCCGGCGAGCAGAACCGTCAGCAGAATGCGAAGACCGGCGTGTTGAGCGAGTGCCATGAAACCTCTCCGGGCGAGTTGGCAGAGCGTGGGGCGGGGGCGGGGCGTTGACTTCGACGAAGCTCGGGGCGGGAAGCATACAAGCTTGTTGATGCGTCATGTTACGCAATCACACGTGAGACCGTCAAAGACACGCGCGGTGCCACTCCGAGTGAGGCCCGCTCCAGTGCTGTGCACATCCCTGGCAAGGTCGAATCCGGCGGGAGATAAAAGGGAAATCCCACGGATGGCAGGGCGGGCCCACGGATGAACGAACGCGGACGGTAACTTCATCCGTGGGTCCGCCCTGCCATCCGTGGGCAGAAACCTTTTTTTTACACGTTTGAAGGCTCAAAACGGCCGATGTGATCTCAAGTTAAGCCGTCTCAAGATGTGCATAGCAGTGGGCTCGCTCGCACGTAATTAACGACGTGCACTTATTCCGAAACTCACGGTCGGGAATGCCGTGTTGCTGAAGCTCCGACTTCTCGTCCCGCCAGACGCGCTGCGAGAATCTGAGTAACGTCCGACTACGGCGGAGCTTCGGCGGGCGATATTTCAGGGCTGGAGTTTCTGAATCAGACGGTGAGGTCGTGCACCCACATCCAGTCCGGAAACGAGCGGGGACAAATGGTCAGAAGTCCCGCCCAAGTGAACGCAAATACCGGTATCCGCAAGAGTTCTGCACTGGCAGGGCAGGTCGGGGGTCATCGGGTATCTGGAGTAAACAATGCCTGTTGACCGGTTCTGTAATATGGATACAATCGGAACCTACGCTAATTCCGGTAAGATCGGATTAACTGGTAGAACCCGTAAAGTCGATACAACCGCTGGGATACGCAACCGAGGGATCGGCACGGACGTCACCCACGGGCTGGTTCTGACTGGCTCGTCCATTTCAAGGGATGGATCAACAGCATGAAGACAGTCTTCACCACTGGCGAGGCGGCCAAAATTTGTAAGGTCAGTCAGCAAACCATTATCCGGTGCTTTGATTCCGGGCAGCTCAAAGGATTCCGAGTTCCGGGATCGCGTTTTCGCCGGATTCCTCGCGACGTCCTGTACAAGTTCATGAAGGAAAACGGGATTCCGACGGACGCCTTGGAGAGTGGCAAGCGCAAGGCGCTCATCGTCGATGACGACGAAGAACTGGTCGAGTTGATCAAAGACGTGCTGGACATGGACGGTCGCTTTGAAGTCCGCACGGCCAACAACGGTTTTGAAGCGGGCATGTTGGTCAAGGAATACCATCCCGACATCATCGTGCTGGACGTCATGCTTCCCGACATCAACGGGAAGGAAGTCTGCCAGCGGGTTCGCGGCGATACGACGCTGGACGATTGCCAGATCATCTGCATCAGTGGCATGGTCGAGGCTGACAAGATCGACGAGTTGCGTGATGCCGGAGCCAACGACTTCATGCAGAAGCCGTTCGAAATCGAAAAGCTGATTCACCGAATCTGTCGGCTCCTTGATGTCGAACCCGTGGCAACGGCCACATAGTCAACATGTATTGACCCCATTGAACCACCTACGCAGCAGCAGGGAATTTCCTGTTGCTGCGTTTTTTGTTTCCGTCCCATGAAACCTCGGCGTCCGCCGAAATGACCACCGATACCTGCCACGTGGACTCGCTGCGGCTGATTCAACGGGCCTTGCCTGTCGAATCTGTGTCGTCGCTGTTGGAAGCGATCGCGCGGACATGGGATGAAACGACTCAGTCAACGGGGTGCTTTGTTTCTCTGCTGCACGGCGGGCGAATCGAAGGTTTGCTGATTCGGGCCGGCGAATCGCAGTACATATCACAGACGTCCGACACCTGGACGGCCAGCGTCGCCGCGGAAGCCCTGGCGAGTTGCAATGACTCGGCAACTCTCGATTCGATGACACTGGTCCCGTTTGAGTTTTCGCACCGACAGCTCGGTGGAGTACTGCTGTTCGGATCGCTGGACGTCGAGCATTCCGAGCGCCTTGCCGATGTCAGCGCCCGACTCATCGAACAACTCAATCGAACGTCAGAGTCAGCAGCCGTCCCCAGTGTGAGCCGCGTGGACACCGATTCGCTGTCGCCGGATCTTCAGCGACGTCTGCGAGACATGAAGCTCGAAGCCATGGCCGAGTTTTCAGCAGGCGCCGGGCATGAAATCAACAATCCCGTGGCCACAATCGTCGGCCGCTCCGGTCTGCTGCTGAGGTCTGAGACTGATCCGGAGAGGCGGCGGGGTCTGGAAACGATCGGCGGCCAGGCACTGCGCATCCGCGACATGATTGGCGACGCGATGACGTTCGCCCGTCCACCCGAACCGGCTTGTGAGGCAATGATCCCGACCAGCCACATCCGGTCGGTGATTGACGCGCTGAAGGAGCGTCTGTCGCAACAGGGCACCGAGGTGCACTGCGAGCTGGACGAGTCAATCCGCATCAATGCGGACCGGGAGCAGTTTTGTGTGGTCGTGTCGTGCCTGATCAGAAACAGCTTGGAGGCATTGCGGACGAGCGGACATATCAACGTTACGCTTCTGGAGGATTCGATGGACCTTGGAATGGCGCGGCTGATTGTGCAGGACGACGGCCCAGGGCTGTCTCAGATCGAGACCGAACATTTGTTCGATCCATTTTTCTCTGGTCGTCAGGCGGGGCGCGGGCTTGGCTTCGGTCTGTCCCGATGCTGGCAGATTCTCAGGCAACATGGCGGGTGGATCGACGTGATGCCTGACTGTGGTAAAGACGGATTTGGGATTCAGGCGGTGTGGCCGCTGGCGAGGGAGGCTTAACAGGGATGTCAGTTGAAGACGTTTTGGCGAAGACGATTCGTGAACGCCGCACAATTCACGCGTTCAAGCCAGAGTGCCCACCGTTTGATGCCGTCCGCTCAGCCATCGACCTGGCTCGCTGGGCCCCGAACCATCATCACACGGAACCATGGCGTTTCATCCACCCGGGGCCGGAGACGGTTTCGCGGATTGTTGATTTGAACGCCTCTCTGGTGAGCGAAGCCAAAGGTCGAGAAGCGGGTGAAGCCAAACGTCTGCGGTGGAGCGAGGTACCGGGCTGGCTGATCGTGACCTGCGATCGCTCGGACGACGAAGTCCGCCAGAAAGAGGATTACGCAGCCTGCTGCTGCGCCATCCAGAATCTGTCACTGGTGCTGTGGAACCACAATATCGGCGTGAAATGGACGACCGGCGCCGTCACACGACACCCGGACTTTTTCGATCTGCTGGGCATTGATTCTGCAGCATGCACTGTCGTCGGCCTGCTGTGGTACGGGTACTTCGATGAGCCTCCCACTCAGACTCGCAAAGAGACCGACGAGATCCTGACGATGTTGCCATGACCAGCGACCTCGGCAATTCAGCAATCTCTTACTGCACTATGCCAGCAGGTCGTGGACGACGCGGCCGTGGACGTCGGTCAGACGGAAATCACGGCCGCCGTAGCGATAGGTCAACCGGGTGTGATCCAGACCCAGCAGGTGCAGCATTGTGGCGTGCAGGTCGTGCAGGTGGACTTTGTTGACGACCGCCGTCTGCCCGGTCGGATCTGTTTCGCCATAGCGCAGCCCGCCTTTGACTCCGCCACCGGCCATCCAGATTGTGAAGCCGACGTTGTTGTGGTCGCGGCCTTTGTTCTTGTTGAGAATCGGCGGCCGACCGAACTCACCCGTCCACACGACCAGAGTTTCATCAAGCAGTCCGCGTTCCTTCAGGTCCGACAACAGCGCTGCCACCGGCTGGTCCGATGCACGAGCCAGCCGGGGATGCCCTTCGAAGATGTCCACATGGTGATCCCAGAATCCGTGATTCACCTGGACGAACCGCACGCCCGATTCCACGAACCGTCGCGCCATCAGGCACGCCCGACCGATGTTGTCGGTGGGTTCCTGATTCACTCCGTAGCGGTCCAGCATGTGTTTTGGCTCGCGTTCGACATCCATCAATTCCGGCATGGAACTCTGCATGTGGAAAGCCAGCTCATAGCTTTGGATGAGGCTTTCCAGACGCTCGTTCACTTGATCCTGAGCAAGTCGCTCGGCATTGATGGTCCGCAGCAGGTCGAGCTGTCGCCGCTGTTCGGCCGATGTGAATTTCGAGTTTGTCGTGAACGGCAGCGACACGTCTTTGATCGATCGCGCCCCTTTGCCGTCACCGACGCCACCGTTACCGATCGCTGTGCCCGAGCACGCTGGTGGGAGAAATGCACTGCCGTACTTCTGCCCGCCGCCGGCCGAAAAGTCGGGATTCAACGTGACGAAGCCCGGCAGCGACTGGTTTTCCGTACCCAGCCCGTAGGTGACCCACGAACCGACCGACGGACGCACGAACTGAAAGCTGCCGGTCAGCATCTGCAGGATGGCCTGAGGATGATTGCCGACGTCCGTGTGCATCGAATTGACGACGCATAAATCGTCTGCGTGTTTCGCTGTCTGCGCAAACAGCTCGGAAACGGGCAAACCACACTCGCCGTATCGCTGAAATGACCAGGGCGATTGAAAGTACTTCCGGCCGCCGCCGAGGTCTTCATCGTGCCGCTTCGACAGCTCTGGTCTGTAATCGAACGAGTCAACCTGTGAGACACCGCCGCGCATGAACAGAAAGATCACGCGTTTCGCACGCGGTGCGATATGCGGAGACTGAGCAGCCAATGGGTTGCCCGCTGCGGATGCTTCGTTCAGGAGACTCTGCAGGGCCAGCCAGCCGAAGCCGGCACCAGACGTCTGCAGCATCTCGCGTCGCGAAACCAAGTGATTCATGCCCGGCTCCAGTTGACAACCCCAAGCCCTTCCACACGTTGAAAGTGCTTAACGTTATTCGTCACGAGTGTCCCGTTGAGACTCACGGCGTGTGCTGCGATCAGCAGGTCCATTCCACCAATCGGCTGACCGACCGACTCCAGTGCATGTCGGATTCGACCAGACTCTTCTGCGCATCCCCGTGCGTCGTAGTCGATCCTCTCAAACGGCGTCAGCGCTTTTCTGATGGCAGATATTTCCTTGTCAAACTCATTGCTGCGGTGGGCGCCATACTCGAGTTCCGACACTGTGATTGCAGAAACGGCGATCGTGTCGCCCTGGGACTGAGCTTCACGGCACCGATCCACAAGCCTGCGTGCGCGGTTGCGGCGGGAGACCTGACGCTGCCCGGACTTCAATCCGCGGATCATGAAGACCAACGTGTCTGTATCAAGCATGTACATCATTGATCCCAGACCCGCTGCTGCGGTTCTGGCTGCTGTCGGCCCTCTGACATGAAGTCATCCGACAGTTCCTTGACGCCTTCTTCGAACACTTCCCAAGGGTCTCGGGGTGTCACCGTAAATCCTTCTGACGTCCTTTGCAGGTGGACTTCGTCTGTTTCAACACGAAACTCTTTCGGAAGTCGTATCGCCTGACTTCGCCCGTTCATGAAGACCTTTGCTATCGCCATGTGCTTTCCTTCTCCTCAGCGAGAATACACCATTACGTATATATCATTCCGGACAGGATGAGCAACGGGAAGCGGAATCTGTCAGTAGACCGTCCGAAATTCGCCGCTGCAAATCAGTACCTGACAGAGACGGGCCAGTCCGGCAATCCGGTCCTCGTTGAAATCGAGGTAAGTTGTCACAGCCATCCGCTCGCGGGCGCCAGGTTCGCGGCCCAGCAGCAGTACGTAGGCCTGGCCCACTGGATCGGGCGCGTCGAACAGTTGCTCAGCCGCCTTCCCGGCGGCACTTAGTACGAATTCGCTGTTCATGAGGAACATGGCCTGCTTCGGCAGAGTCGTCAGACGGCGTGCACCGACGAGTCCATTCGGATCGGCGGCGTCAAAGATCGTCATCACGTCCAGCAGATGAGCCCGCGCCGATGGAAGAAAAATACTGCGGTGCGGAATGTCGTCGGTCAGGTCGTTGATGACGAAGTCGCGGCGTCCGATTTCGCTTTGCTGCTTGCTCTTTGACGCTGATAACTGAGCGATCAGTGAAGTGGCGGGGATGCTCACGTTCAACTGGCCGCTGACCGCCAGAATTCCGTCCCGAATCGCCTCGCCTTCCAGTGGCTGTGGCGCGAACCGCCAATTGAGCCGGTTGCCTGGGTCGATCGCGAAAGACTCACCGTCGTGCTCGGAACTGAGCATCCACGTACGGCTCAGCACGAGGCTGCGAATCAGCCGCTTGATCGACCAGCCATCGTTCATGAATCGAATCGCCAGATCGTCGAGCAATGCCTGATTGACTGGCTTCGCGCCGAGGGCTCCGAAGTTATCAACGGTGTCGACCAGTCCGATCCCAAACAGGTGGTGCCAGATGCGGTTAACGAACACGCGCGAGGTCAACGGGTTGCGACGGTCCACAATCCAATCGGCGAGTTGCCGTCGTCCACTTTGATCGGCGGCGATCTTCGGGGCGTCGTAGCCAAGCAGTTGCGGAACACCACGCGGCACTTCATCCAGCGGAGCCTTGCGGTTGCCCTTGTCGAACAGCGGCGAGTTGACCGCCTGATCGGCGTCCACAACGGCCATCGCGGTCTCGGGATATTTCGGTGCCTGCTTTCGCAGCTCTTCGACGACGCGTTTCTGAGCCTGCACGAGTTCTTCGGCCGCGACGAGGTCAGAATCGTCGACCTGCTTCCATTCGAGTTCTTGTTCCGTCCAGTACTTGCGGTATTGCTCACGTCCCTTAATGACGGCGAGGTAGATCGTCTGTTCCTCGGAAGCTTTCGCCTGATGCGCGTCGAAAGCGGCCAACTGCTGCCAGCCGGTCGGCCCGAGTGGATACTCACCACCGTGCTCCTTGCGGACATTCGTTTCGACGGCAGCCAGGTTTTTCGTGCTGCGAAAGATGCCGGCGAGCGCGTAATAGTCGCGCGTTGGAATGGGGTCGTATTTGTGATCGTGACAGCGGGCGCAGTTGACCGTGAGTCCCATGAATGCGCGCAGTGAAGTGTCAATCTGCTCGTCAGCGGTGTTGAGTTCGAACTGCAGCACGTCGCCTTCGTTGAGTGTCTTTGGCCCGATGGTCAGGAACGCCGTCGCAATGATGGGGCCATTGAAGTCGTATTCTTCGTCCGACGTCCGAGGGCGACTACGAACGATCAGATCGCCTGCGATCTGCTGCCGAACGAATTCGTCGTAGGGCAGGTCAGCATTCAACGCGTCGATCACCCAGTTCCGATATTTCCATGCGAGTGGATACGTCATATTCCGCGTGTAACCACTGGATTCCGCATACCGGGCAACGTCCAGCCAGTGACGTGCCCAGCGAATCCCGAACGCCGGCGAATCCAACAGGCGATCGACGACTCGTGTGAACGCTTCGTGATCCGGGGACGCGTCGGTCAATAACGCTTCAATGTCTGCTGCTGTCGGTGGCAGGCCGGTCAGCTCCAGAGTCGCACGTCGGATTAATGTGCGACGATCGGCGTCCTTAACCGGCTGCAGACCGGCCGCATCCAGTCCCGCGAGGATGAAATGATCGGTGCGGTCGCGAGGCCAGTCGGCATGACTGACATCCGGCAATTGCTGAGCAACGGGTGGTTGATACGCCCAGTGATCTTCGACGTCGATCTGTGTCGGTGGGCGTGACACGCCGTCACGCGGATCGGCGGCTCCGTCTTCCACCCACTTCACAAAATCAGCGATCACGTCAGCGGGAAGTCGTTTTCCGGGAGGCATCTCTACGGTCTCATGCCGCAGTGCTGCGATCAGCAGGCTGTCCTTGATGCTGCCGGGCACAATCGCGTGGCCGTTCGCTCCGCCTTTGCGAATGCCGTCGCGTGTGTCGAGCAGCAGCCCGCCCTCCTGCTTGCCCGCCCGAGCTGAATGGCACTTGTAGCACTGGTCAAGTAGCACGGGCCGAATCTTCGCTTCGAAAAACGAGTAGTCGTCATCCGCAACCGCGACTGTCCCGATGGACGAAATCACGAGTGCGATGGCCAGGCAGCGTGACGTGTTGTGCTTTCGCTGAAGCATTCGGTGGATTGACCTTTCGACTCGTCCCGGTCGACAAAGTGGCGGGGGACGATGACCTGGAGCACAATCTATGCACATCTCAGACTATCCGGATTCTATTCGTCAGACGATCCAGAACGGACACGATCATGTGGCTTAATCAGACTCGGTTCTACGTGTTGGCTTTTCTGACAGCATCGTGGCTTTCAAATGCGGCGCATGCGGATGAGGCTCGACCCTGTTTCGTCGTCGCACATCGAGGACTGCTGCTCGACGCGCCGGAAAACACGCTGGCGAATTTCAGAGCATGTCTGGAGCTGCGACTGGGTTTTGAACTCGATGTGCAGCGTAGTCGGGACGGGCATCTGGTATGCGTCCATGACACGACTGTCGACCGGACAACCGATGGCACCGGCCGGGTTTCACAGCTGACGCTGAAGGCACTGAAATCGCTCGATGCCGGTTCATGGTTCAACGCGTCTTTTCGTGCCGAGCGGATTCCGACCCTCGATGAAGTCTTCAAGCTGCTCGGCCACTACAGAGAATCTCCCGTTCTTATCGCTGTGGATTTCAAAGGCGACGATGCCCAGATCGAGCGGGACGTTGTTGCATTGGCAGACAGGCACGATGTGCTGGATCACCTGCTGATGATTGGCCGGACGATCCAGGCTCCCGAGGTACGGAAGCGGTTACGTCTGGCGAATCCGAAGACTCATGTGGCAACCGTTGCCAACAATCCGGCCGAGTTCCCGACGGCGCTGAAAGACCCCGATTCGGACTGGGTCTACGTGCGATACGTACCGTCCGCGGATGAAGTGAGTGCGGTGCATGCCAAGGGCCGCAGAATGTTCATCGCCGGATCGACGGTTGCTGGACTGCAACACGAAAACTGGCGCGTCGTGGTCGAGCGTGGCATGGATGCCATTCTGACGGACTATTCCATCGAGCTGTCGCGTCAGATTCGGTCGACACCCAGGTAACTCGATCCCCCTGTTCGGCGCGGGCATGGGCCGACAACCGATGCGTCCCGGCCGACTGAAGTTCTCGAATCGCAGACGCAGATGGACGGGTCTCTTGAGTTAAGACGGGCAGACACGGTGAGTTTTCCGGAAATCTTCGACGGGATGCCGTCCAGATTGATCAACCGGCACTGTCTGACTGGATTCCACGACCAGGCTCGACGATGTCCGATATACCGAGACATGGACGTCGAAAATGCTCAAACCGCTTCTACAGCCCGGCCTGTTGTGCACGCTCATTCTGGGCGGCTGCGCACACTCGCCTCAGTGCCGTGAGAGGTTGGGGACGAGTGTAGAGACGGCATTGCCGACCGCGGCTTTGGCTGAATCGACATCGGCGACGCCCGATGACCCACAAGGAAGTACGGCCGAGGCTGTGCCCGTGCACCTGGTTTTCGCGAACGAGCCGACATCCGGCTGGCGTCGGACGTCGCTGCACCGTACGAACAGCGACGCGACTTCCGCGGAACTCGCTGCCTCTCAGACAGCCGGCCCGTCCGTCGCGGCAGTACCATCGCCCTCCACCACACTGGCTGCTCTCGAATCGCTCGCGATCGAATCCAACCCCTCGCTGGTTGAATTACAGGCGCGTGTGGATGCCGCCAACGGTCGTCGCATTCAGATCGGGCTAAGGCCGAATCCTCGTGTTGGGTTTTCCGTACAGGAATTAGGGAATGAAGACGCGGCCGGGCAGTACGGTCCGTATGCAAGCCAGGAATTCGTCCGCGGCGGCAAGCTTGAGCTGAATCGAAGTACTGCTGACTGGGCAATCGCTCGAACAGAACAGGAACTTGCCGCACAACGGCTGCGTGTGCTGACCGATGTGCGGATCGGTTTTTACTCGGTACTGGTCACGCAGGAACGAATACGTGTCGCGCAAGAGCTGCATTCCATCGCGATGCAGGCCGTGGAGAAGGCGCGTGATCTGATCAAGGTTGAGGAACCCGATTCCGTTCTCGGACAGGCAGAGATCGAAGCAGAACTTGCGGCAATCCTTCTGGAGAACGCGGAGACAAGACGCGTCGCTCAGTGGCGAAGACTGTCAGCGGCCATCGGTCAGCCCGACCTGCCCATACAGAATCTGGACGGTGACCTGAACAGCGAGGCCCCTCAGATTGTCTGGGAATCAGCACTGGATCGACTGCGCCGCGAAAGTCCGGAGCTGATGGCCGCGGCAGCCAGTGTCGAGCAGTCCCGCACAGCGCTCGATCGTGCGAGCGTTCAGGCGATCCCCAACGTGACTGTGCAGGCGGGACTGTTCTACGACGACGCATCGAGCGACCCGTTCGCCTCGCTGCAGATGTCGATGCCTCTGCCTGTCTACGACTGGAATCAGGGCGGCATCAGTGAGGCCCAGGCCAATGTCGTTGCAGCCGAACAGTCGATGCAACGAGCTGAGCTGAGTCTGCAGGAGCGACTGGCCACCATCTTCCAGCAATACCAGCAGGCCAGGCTGCAGGCGACGCGATACGGCACAGTCATCCTGCCAAAGGCTCGCAAAAACCTCGACCTCAGCCGACTGAGTTACGAAAGCGGCGACGCCTCCTACCTCGACGTTCTGACGACGCAACGTACGTTTTTCCAGGCTCAGCTCGCACGGCTGTATGCGGTGGAGCAACTCTGGCTGGCGACTGTTCAGATCGACGGTCTGCTGCTCACGGGGAGCTTGTAGCACGGGCGGACGGATCAGGGCGGAGAGCTGCAGGACAACCGGAGCACGGGATGTGTTCATGGGTCACAGGCTGGTGCAAACAATCTTCGCGGTGTTGCTATGTCTTGCCCACGGCTGCGCGCATGTCGATGAGCATGGCGCCCGAGTTCCGTCTCACCCTCTTCCGTCCGTTACGCCAGAAATGCCTCCGGACGGGACGCACTCTCCAGTCGCTGAAATCAGACCGACTTCTTACGAACTGCAGTCTCCCGAATCCGGCTTCGGTAATTCCGCATCCGTTCCCGCGACTCAGCCTTTAACGCTGCTCTCGCTCGAACGTCTCGCCCTGACCCGACATCCGGAGCTCGGTGTTTCCGCCGCGAGGATTGATGCGTTTCGGGGGGCACATCGACAGGCCGGGCTGTATCCGAATCCACACGCGGGATATCACGCGACCGAAGTCGGCAATCTCGGCACGGCTGGTCAGCAGGGCGGTTTTGTCGGCCAACGATTTATTACCGGCGGCAAACTGGAACTCGACCAGGCTGTCGCCGCTCGGCAGATTGAGCAATCCAACCGTGAACTCGACACGGCAGCACAACGGCTGCTGAATGATGTGCGCGTCCGGTTTCATGAGGTCCTGATCGCTCAACGTCGCATTGAACTTATGACGGAGCTTGTCCGCGTTGTCAGTGAGTCGGTCGACGCCAGCCGTCGCCTGTTCGACGGTAAGCTGGTAGGACGCAACGAGCTGTTGCAGGCGCAGATCCGCCTGGATTCGAGCGAGATCCAACTGGAGAGCGCTCACAATGATCATGTCGCCTCTTGGAGACGCCTGGCCGCCGCCGTTGGAGATTCTGAACTGCAGCCAACAGGTCTCGAAGGTGAACTCGAAGCGGATCTGCATGAGTACGAATTCGACGAGCGACTGGCCGTCGTGCTCTCAGCAAGTCCGGAACTGGCCGCGGAAGAAGCGCAGGTTCACGTTGCAGAGTCGAAGCTGTTGCGGGCGTCGCGTGAGTGGATTCCCGACATCGATGTGTCGACCAGCATCCGGTATCACAACATTACAAAGTCCGACGTCGTCAACATTCAGGCTGGCATGCCGATCCCGATTTTCGATCGAAACGAAGGCAACGTCGATCGGGCCCAGGCAGACGTTGTGGCTGCCCGCTGGGCTGTCGAACGAATCAGGCTGCAACTGATGGATCGCGTCGCCAGTGAATTTCGTCGATACGCGGATGCTCGCGTGGCTTATCAGCGATACCGCGACGGGATCGTTCCGCAGGCCACCGAGTCACTGAAACTGACCCAGCAGGCTTACGCCGCGAAGCAGGTTGGAGATGTGGAGTTGCTCAAAGCACACGAGACCTACATCCGCATGCATCTCGCCCAACTCGATGCCCTGCGCGATATGCGAATCAGTCAGGTCGCACTGGAAGGTCTGGTCGTTGGCCAGTAGTGATCTTCAACACTCGTCTTGCCCCGGATGGTCCCTCGCTGCACAATCGAAAGTATGACACGTCTGCTCGCACATCTTGCTTTGGTCGCAATGCTGCTCAGTTGCCCCGTGCTGTGTGGCACGGGCGCCGCTGCGTGCTGCGGCAACGACCAGGCGATTGGTGATGCGAGTCAGGGAAACGGCGAGTCCCGACACTGTTGCCATGATGCGTCCGGATCAAATTCCTCGTGTGACAAAACCGGGAATTCAAACGAACCGACGGAGCCGTCCGGGCGGAATGAGCGGCGCCCGGGCAACTGTCTGTGCGATGGTGCGGTTGCCGCTTGTGAAGACATTGCCCGTGCGATGGTGATCTCAGATTGCCCACCGATCGCGGCGCTGTCATCCGTTGAGCCGGTCGTTGTCGACCAGTCGATCTGGTCCGCAAATCGCCCGCTCAAGCCTCGGTCCGGCCTGACAATGCGCATCGAACAGATGTCATTGCTGCTTTAGGGACCAGCGCCCAGAGGCGAGAGAGAAGAGCCTGAACCGCTTGAGATCTCTCTCGGCAATCCTCTGCCAGCCGCGCTGTCCCACGACCATCTACTGCTTTCCGGACTCAACCCGTGACGTTCCTTCCCTGGGAATACGGCGTTCGAAATCTGCTGCGGCGACCGCTGCGCAGTGGCCTCACGCTGCTGGGCCTGACGACCGTTGTGCTGCTGGTGTTAGTCGTTGTGGGCTTTATTCGCGGGTTGGAGCGTTCGTTGTCTGTCAGCGGTGATCCGCGGACGGTCATCGTGTTTTCACTCGGCATGGGAGAGAACCTGGAATACTCATCGGTTCCCATGCGCACGTCCGACCTGGTTGCGGCCAGCATCGACGGAATCCAGGAGCGGTATGGAAACAGGTACGCATCTCCCGAGCTGTATCTGGGCACTCAGGTGCGCACGACGCAGAACGGACCTGCCGGCATGGGACTTGTGCGCGGCGTGACCACGGCAGCTCTGCTCGTTCACTCGCGCGTCGAGATCATTGCCGGTGACTGGCCAGGTCCGGACGAAATCATGATCGGGCGATTGGCCGCGACGAAATTCGGAGCGACCCAGGACGATGTGCGCATTGGGAATTCGCTGTGGCTGGAAGGTCGCGAATGGCGAATCAGCGGAGTCTTCACTGCCGCGGGGTCTGTGTTCGAATCGGAACTCTGGTGTCGCCTGGACGATCTGCAACAGGCGATGAAGCGGCAGGACCTGAGCCTTGTCGCAGTCACGCTTGCCAGCGATGCCGAATTCGCGGATGTCGATCTGTTCTGCAAAGAGCGGCTGGATCTGGAACTGCAGGCCATTCGACAGGTCGAGTACTTCGACTCACTCCGTGAGGACTACCAGCCGGTACGCATGCTGGCGTGGCTGGTCGTGCTGTTGATCTCAGGAGCCGGTGTGTTTGCCGGGCTCAACACAATGTACGGCGCTGTGGTTGGACGTGTCCGGGAACTGGCCACCTTACAAGCGATCGGATTTCCACGATGGGCCGCCGTAGTGAGTCTGGTCCAGGAAGGAACGCTGCTGGCCGTGACGGCATCGCTGCTGGCGTCGGTTGTTGCAGTCGTGCTGGTCAACGGAGCAGCCGTCCGTTTCACCATGGGAGCCTTCGAACTACAGATTGACGGCGTCGCATTGTTAATTGGATATGGCACGGGACTGACGCTGGGAATGGTCGGCTCACTGCCTCCCGCCATTCGAGTTCTGCGTCTTCCCGTCGTCGAAGGTCTGAAAGCGGTATGAGCAACACAAAACAGCAACCCGGTTACCAGGAACACTCTGGAGAGTGTTTCTTACATCGACAGTCTCAATCATCAGAAACGGAGTGATTTATGAAATCTCACCTGACACTACTGCTTGGCGCGACACTGGTCGCCTCCGGCTGCACTCAAAGTAGTACGCAGCCAGACGACGCTGCGGGACCATCATCGACGGTGTCCATCGACGGCTCGGCCTACGTGCTGTCCAACGAACCGGATGGGGCGGAACCTGTCCGAGCTGTCCGTGAACAATCCCAGGACGGTGACGATGTTGTTCTGGTTGGAAGAATCGGCGGCAGCGCCAATCCATGGATCGACGGCCGTGCGGCCTTTTCAATTGTCGATCCGTCACTGAAGGCGTGCAGCGACATTCCCGGCGACGAATGTCCGAAGCCATGGGACTATTGCTGTGAAACAGACCGGCTGCCGTCGTCGACGGCGTTGATCAAATTCGTGGACGACAAAGGCAGTCCATTGAAGGCCGATGCTCGCAAACTGCTCAACCTGTCTGCTCTTCAGACGGTAGTTGTCAGCGGCAAAGCGAAACGTGACGAATCCGGAAACCTGACAGTACTTGCCACCGGCATCTTTGTGCGACCGGCAACAACCGGCCAGCCGTCACAGGACACCATTGAGGATCCGAAGCCGTCGGACACGGATGGCCCGACCTGATGCTGTGTCAGCCACATACAAGCCCGAAGCGCAAGCGAGTGAACTCCGAGCATGGTACGGAATTCACTCGCTTGCGCTTCGGGCTTGTATGGCGGAATTCGCTCGGCTTTGCGGTCTAACCCGATCTTGTCACGAATGCCGGACTCATCCCGATGCCAATCGACCTGAAACAACTCGCGGTGGAACGTCCCGAGCCGAGTGGCCGGTCGATTGAGCCCTCGCGGCACATCGCCTCTCGCTATGTTCTGCCGAGTGTCCTGATCATCGGCTTCATCCTGATGCTGGCCTGGGCCGCACGCGACGCGTTCTTGCCTCGAACACAAGTGACCGTCGTGCCCGTGCTCGTCAGCCTGGCGGAAGTTCAGGAAGCGGGAACGCCGCTATTCAAAGCCGGGGGATGGGTCGAACCGCGACCCACACCGATCCGCGTGGCTGCACTGGCCGAGGGAGTCATCGACCGGCTGATGGTCGTTGAAGATCAGGCACTGAAGAAAGGTGATCCGATCGCGTACCTCGTGGATGATGATGCACGCCTCAATCGGGAAGCGGCCCAGGCAGCATTGAACCTGCGCGAGGCCGAATTCGAGCAGTGTCAGGCGGCACTGGTAGCCGCTCATCAGAATTACGACGAGCCGACTCATCTGCAGACCTTCGCTGCGGCGGCCGACGCGGACCTTGCGAAGGTCGTAACCGCACTGACCGATCTCCCGTTCCAGACGCAGGCTGCCGAGGCTCGATTCAGACTGGCCGAAGCGGATCTCAAAGGTCGCATCGACGCAGGTGATGCGGTATCGGGGATCGAACTTGTTGCAGCCCGCAGCACTCGCGATGCGTCGAGCGCTCAACTTCAGGAGATGCTGAAGCGACAACCGTCTCTGGAAGCCGAGCGTGCGGCGCTGTCCGGTAAACGCGATGCCGCGCGACGCCGACTCGAATTGAAAACCGACGAGAAGCGTACCCTGGACGAATCGAAAGCCCTGCTCGACGCGGCAATCGCTCGACGCGAACAGGCACGTGTTGCCCTCGCCGAGGCCCAGTTGCGATTCGACCGCATGACGATTCGCGCTCCGGTCGATGGGCGTGTGCTGCATCTACTGACCAGCCCGGGAACTCACCTGTCGGGAGGCCAGGGACGCATGGGTGAGCACGATGGCGGTGTCGTTGTCACGCTCTATCAGCGCGGGCAATTGCAGGTTCGCGTCGACGTGCGGTTCGAAGACCTGCCGCGAGCGGGACGCGATCAGCCCGTCCTGGTCGAGAGCCCGGCCGTACCCGAACCGATGCCCGGGCGAGTGCTGTTTCCCACTGGATTTGCCGACATTCAGAAGAACACGCTGTCCGTCAAAGTCCTGATCGATGACCCGCCCGAAGTTCTTAAGCCTGACATGCTGGTCGACGTGACGTTCCTCAGCCCGGAAGCGGATGACGACGGAAGTGAGGGCGACGGAAGCGATGACCTGCGCGTGTTTGTGCCCCGCGAGCTGATCGAGAAGGACGGAGCGGATGCATTCGTCTGGCTCGCCGACCTGGCCGCCGGTGTCGCTCGGCGACAAAGCGTGGTTGTCGCGAACAACACGGCCGGTCGCTTTGTGGAAGTGACCTCAGGACTGACAGTCGCCAGCCGGCTGATTTCATCCGGCACGGAGAGTCTCGCTGACGGCGACCGAATCACAGCCAGGGAAGCTCAGGGACCTGCTACGGCTCCCAGCCTTTCGCCAATCGACTAAATCTGGACAGACATATGCCCTTGATCGAAATTCGAAATCTGACAAAGCAGTTCCGCAAAGGGGACGACGTCATCACGCCGCTCCGCGATGTCAATCTCGACATCGATGAACGTGATTTCGTTTCGTTAATGGGCCCCAGCGGGACCGGAAAATCGACATTGCTCAATCAGATCGCAGGCATCGATCGGCCGACTGAAGGGACGATCACGGTCAATGGTCTGGAAATTACACAGCTCTCCCGCAGGCGGCTGGCCCACTGGCGCGCCGAACACGTCGGTTACATATTCCAGACGCACAATCTGATCCCGGTTCTGACTGCGTACGAGAACGTCGAATTGCCGCTCTTGCTGTTGCCGTTCACACGGGCGGAACGTCGACGGCGTGTGCAGGTCGCGATGGAGGCCGTCGACCTGCTGGACAGAGCCGGGCATTACCCGCGTCAATTGTCGGGCGGTCAGGAACAACGAGTGGGCATTGCCCGCGCCATCGTGACCGATCCCACTGTTGTCGTGGCGGACGAACCAACCGGTGACCTCGATCCAGTCACGTCAGCACAGATTCTCGATCTGCTGCAGCGACTGAAGTCCGAGCTGCACACAACACTGCTGATGGTGACGCATGACATCGAGGCAGCGGCCATTGCCGAAAGACAGTTGCGTCTCGACGACGGACGGCTTGTCGAGAGCGCGGTCCATGCCGCCGGGCAGGGAGAACCAGTGTGCTGAAATTCGCGCCCTATCTACTCAAGACACTGTGGCGACACCGCGTCCGGACGGGACTGACCGTAAGCGGTTCCGCCGTCGCGCTGTTCGTCTTCTGTTTTGTCGATTCCGTGCAGGAAGGCCTGCATCGAATCACGACCCAGAGCGATTCCACTCTGGTTGTCTTTCAGGCCAACAAGTTCTGTCCAGCCACCAGCCACCTGCCGCAGGACTACGATCAGATCATTAAGACGATGGACGGAGTACGTGACGTCGTTCCGATTCAGGTCTTTACCAACAACTGTCGCGCCAGCCTGGATGTGGTCGTGTTCTATGGAGTGCTACCAGAACAGGTGCAGAAGGTCCGCAACTTCGATCTGATCACCGGAAGCTGGGGCGAATTTGAAAACAACCAGGACGCTGGCATCGTGGGCAAGTCAGTCGCTGATCGACGCCAGCTGAAAATCGGAGACCGCTTTTCGGTCGGTGATGTCACGGTGACCGTCGCCGGTATCTTCGCGAGTGAGAGTCGATCCGAAGAAAACTACGTTTACACGCACCTCGATTTTCTGCAGCGAACCCGAGGTCTGGACCTCGTTGGAACGGTTACTCAGCACGAGGTGTTTGTTGACCCCACATTCGACGCGCTGAAAGTGGCCAGTCAGATCGATGATCGATTCCGAGCCGGTCCGGTTGAGACGGACACGCGCAGCAAAGGGGCCTTTCAGGCATCCAGTCTCGCTGACCTGGTTGAGCTGATCGAGCTGGCACATTACCTCGGTTACGCCTGCATCGGGCTGATGATCGTGCTCGTCTCGACGACGACGTTCATGGCCGTCCAGGACCGTATCAAAGAGCATGCCGTGCTGCAGACGCTGGGGTATACCGGTCTCCGCGTTTTCTCGCTGGTGCTGACGGAAAGCACGTTGATGAGCCTGCTTGGTGGGCTGGTCGGTGTCAGCCTGGCGATGCTGACTCTGGCCTCGGCGGGCCTGTCCGTTGGAGCGGAAGCCGTCAGCATCGCGTTTGCACCTTCGGTCAGCCTTGCGGTCAGTGGAATTGTGAGTTCCCTTGTCATCGGTGTTGCCGCGGGAATACTGCCCGCTTTCCAGGCGGCCCGAACAGAAATCGTGCTGGCACTGCGGGATTGATTCGAGCCCACCGGAAGGAACCTCTCATCGCTACTGAAGATCATTTTGCCCGGCTGTCCGGCTGGCTGGACTTGGAGGCCGAAGCGGAATCGCAGCGTCTGGCCGAGCGTCGTAAACGCGGTACGAAAGCTAACGCCGAAAAATCCGGTGACACTCTGCTGGATCTCGTGGTTACCAGTCACGAACCAGGCCTCGGCGGACGCACTCTGCTGACGCTCGTCAAACGCAACCGGTCACTGCGGCTGCCATGGAATCGGTTGCGTGTGGGTTCGCCGGTTGTGCTGACGTCAGGGAATGGCGACGGCGATGCGATCAACGGCGTGGTCAGTTCGCGACGGAATGATTCGATCGAAGTCTCGGTCGATGAATGGCCGGACGGCGACCGTTTTCGTGTCGATCTTTCGCCTGACGAGATTACTCGGAAACGACAGCAGGGCGCATTGCGAGCGGCTCGGGATGCACGCGGTCGGACGGCGGCAATACGTCGGATCCTGCTCGGCGAAACAGAGCCCGAGTTTGGCCCGACTGTGGACTGCGAGTTCACTGCCAGCCTGAATGCATCGCAGGAGCAGGCGATCCGCCTGGCTTTGTCTGCGAAGGATCTGGCGATCATTCACGGCCCTCCTGGAACTGGCAAGACGACGACCGTCGTGGAACTGATCTGCCAGGCCATTGCACGAGGTGACAAAGTGCTGGCCTGTGCTCCCAGCAACACGGCCGTCGACAATATGCTGGAACGACTGGTCGCGTGCCGCCAGAAAGTCGTCCGCATCGGGCACCCGGCGCGTATCGACGAACGGCTGCGAGATTTCAGTCTGGATATTCAGGTGACGGATCACGAGGTCATGCGGCTGGTGCGCGAGATGCAGCGTGACGTCGACAACCTGTTCCGTAAGGCCGGACGTTTCACGCGATCGAAACCCGAGTACGGCGCGAAGCAGGAGATGCGACGCGAAGCTCGCCAACTGAAAGCCGACATCAGATTGTTGGAGCAGCAGGCGGTTGAGTCCGTACTCGACCGGGCCGATGTGATCTGCGCGACGACCACTTTCAACGAAGTATTGCTGGGCGATCGCCGTTTCGGACTGGTGGTGATCGATGAGGCCTGTCAAAGCACGGAACCCGGCTGCTGGATCCCGGCATTACGAGCGGAGCGGATCGTGCTGGCGGGTGATCATTGTCAGTTGCCGCCGACGGTTCTTTCGCGGAAGGCCGCGCGCGAGGGGCTGGAAACCAGTCTGCTCGAACGGCTTGTTGAGCGTTACGGTGACAGCGTGACCTGTCGACTTGATGTGCAGTACCGCATGCACACAGACATCATGCAGTTTTCCTCCGAGCAGTTTTACGAAGGTACGCTGGAGGCGCATGCATCGGTCGCGTCGCACCTGCTAAGCGACCTGCCAGCAGTCGAACCCGGTTCGTTCGTCAGCGAACCGGTGACGTTCATTGATACCGCCGGTTCAGGTTGGAACGAGGAACTTGAGCCCGATGGTGAGAGCAAGCGGAATCCCGAGGAAGGCGCACTCGTGCTGCGCAAAGTTCAGCAACTGCAGCAGGCCGGTCTGAGTTCGTGTGACATCGCCGTCATCGCTCCCTATGCCGCCCAGGTCCGTTGGCTGCGTGATGAGTGGGATATGGACGACCTCGAAATCGACACGGTCGACGGCTTTCAGGGGCGTGAGAAAGAAGCCGTCGTTATCTCGTGCGTGCGATCGAATTCGGACGGCGAGATCGGTTTTCTGGCAGACAGGCGACGAATGAACGTCGCACTGACACGCGCGCGTCGCAAACTGATCGTTGTGGGCGACAGCAGCACTCTGGGCGGAAACGAATTCTTCGCCGACCTGTTGATGTACTTCGAGACGATCGGAGCGTACCACACGGTCTGGGAAGAACCGGGTGACGTCTGAGCTGGAGGAATTCAAGTATGGCTGGTCGTGTATTGATGGTCGGGACGTTTGACTCGAAGGGCGTGGAGTATGCGTTCCTGCGCGAGCGCATTCTGGCTGGTGGCTGTGAAGTGGTCGCCATGAACGCGGGCGTCGATGGCACGACCGATCTGTTTCCCGTCGAGGTCGAAGCGGATGCTGTCGCCGAGTCGGGTGGTCAGGCACTGGACACACTTAGAAGCGATCGAGATCGCGGTCAGGCCATGGCGGCGATGAGCGCTGGTGCGGCCGTGATTGCTCGCCGGTTGTTCGACGAAGGGCGGTTTGATGCCATCATCGGAATGGGCGGATCGGGCGGGACTGGCGTTGTGACCGCGGCGATGCGCGGTCTGCCAGTCGGACTGCCCAAAGTCTGCGTGTCGACGCTGGCCGCCGGAGACGTCTCTCCGTTCGTCGGCACAAAGGACATCGTGATGATTCCGGCGATTGCCGATGTCGCCGGTATCAACCGAATCTCTCGCACGATTCTGTCACGTGCCGCGGGTGCGATCTGCGGGATGGTGGCTGCTGAGATTCCGCCCGCGGACGACGAACGGCCACTGATCGCCGCGAGCATGTTCGGCAACACGACAAAGTGCGTTGACGCCTGCCGGGCAGCACTCGACCAGGCCGGCTATGAAGTGCTGGTGTTTCACGCGACAGGCACCGGCGGGCGGATTCTCGAATCGTTGGCTGATGAATCGCTGGTTGACGCCGTGCTGGACATCACGACCACTGAATGGGCCGACGAACTATGCGGCGGAATCCTGTCGGCCGGTCCCCACCGTTTGGATGCACCGGGGCGACGGGGATTGCCGCACCTGATCGTTCCTGGCTGTATCGACATGTGCAACTTCGGCCCCATGAGCGGCGTGCCTGAGAAATTCAAAAACGGCGACCGCAACTTTTATGAATGGACTCCCGAAGTCACTCTGATGCGCACCACCGTCGAGGAGAACCGGCGGTTGGGTGAAATCTTCGCAGCCAAGGCCAACGCGGCCACTGGGCCGATCGCGTTCCTGTTTCCGCTCAACGGCGTCTCGATGCTGGACGCGGATGGAGACAGATTCTGCGACCGTGAAGCAGATCAGGCGTTCTTCGATGCAGTCCGCAGCAACGTCCGCGACGACGTCCCGGTTGTGGAAATCGAAGCCAACATCAACGACCCGACATTCGCCGCGAAGGCCGTCGAGATGATGCTGGATTTGATAGCCCCGAACACGTCCCAGCCCGTTTGACGACCCGAAACTTCATGGCATCGTCGTTGCGTTCAGTTCCATTCCCGCATTCCCGGTGCAGGCCCTTACTCGCCGTCTCCGTCCGCGGCGGCCTGCCGTTTCAGCTCGGCGATTCGAGCCAATGCCTGTTCCACCATCGCGCCATGATGCGGGTCGTTGAGTTTTCTGTACACTGCCAGAGCACGCTGAAACCATTGCTCGGCCACGGCAACGTCACGTTGCTCTTCGGCGATGCGTCCTAATTGAAACCACGTGCTCGCCGCTCCGTGCTCGTTGCCCTGTCGTTCCTTGATCTCCAGGGACTTGTGATACCACTGTTCGGCCGCCGCGAAGTCACTCTGCTCCTGGGCGATGATCCCGAGCTGGTGGTACGTCTGCGCCGCTCCGTGCTCGTTGCCCTGACGTTCGTTGATCTCCAGGGACTTGCGATACCACAGTTCGGCCGCCGCGAAGTCACGCTGCTCCTCGGCGATGATCCCGAGCTGGTGATACGCGATTGCCGCTCCGTGCTCGTTGCCCTGACGTTCGTCGATCTCCAGGGACTTGCGATACCACTGTTCGGCCGCCGCGAAATCTCGCTGCTCCTGGGCGATCCTCCCGAGCTGCCATTCGAGATCCGGCACGTCGTGCTCAGTACTCAGCCGTTCGGCCGCCTCCAGGAACTCGCGTGATTCCTTCTCGCGGCCGAGGCTGAAGGTCAGCATTCCCAGACGCAAGGCCAGCTCCACCTGTTTCGCCGGGTCTTCCGCCGGTCGCTTTGCACGTTCGTCATAGAGTTCGGACAGGACTCGATAATCGTCTTCCTTCTCCGCCAGCGTCCGGTTATGAAAATCTTCGGGATCCACGATACGCGCCGGGGATTCGAAGGACCGCTCTGACTGTCGTTCCGGCGCTTCGACGGTAAACACACCCGACCGCCACGCCCAGAAATCCGGCGATTGCCGAGTGAGCCGCGTCAGGACATAGCCGGGGACCCAGAACACGACCGTCGCCGGTACCCGGGTGAACCGTTCCCGTAACTGATTCAACAGAGCCAGCACGGGCGGATACTCGACGTCACTGGGAACCAGCGCGGACAGCCCGGTGACAAAGACGACCGTTCCCGGTTGATCGGGTGTCTCCGGCGAAACGATGTCGACAATCAGGTCGTTCGCGGATTCGCCCGCCGCGACATGGCGTACGGGATGACGATCGCAAATCTGCGCCGTCACCTGATCAAGCATCTGACGTTCGAGGGCATCCGTACCGCACACGACAAAGGCCAGCGTGAACCCGTTAGCCCGTCGAATGGTGCGCAGCAATGGAGCCAGCGATTCCGGCAGCGGTGGCGACGTCTCCGACCGATCGGCACGGTCAGGTGGCTGAACAGCGTCCGGAGTTGGTCTGCGAACGGGATCGCTCATCGGCCGCTTGCCTTCTTTCTCCGGGCAGCTTTCGCTGGTTTGGCAGCCTTCTTCCGCCTGGCCGCTTTCTTTCGCGTTGCGGATTTTTTCTTCTTCGGCCCGGCCGCTTTGACGAATTGTGGAAGATCACGCACGGAAGGATTCACGTCACACCACCGCGCGTCGTTCTGGTACTCAAGCACGCTGAGGTTGTAGAGCATCAACTGATGATCCCCATCGTTCTGCACGGCTTTGGTGCGTGCCACTTCGGCCAGCAGCGGCCAGTGGTCCCGCGGAACGGAGCGATCGTAGTCATGCATCAGCTTCCGAACCGCCTGCTTCGCCGCCTTCATCGTAACGGGATTCTCGTCCACAAAGTCGATCGCATACCGGACCAGCAGCATCAGTTGACGCGGATGCCCGCCACTGGTTTCGATCAGCAGATCGACCACTCCGTCTTCAAAGACCTGCTTCAGATCGACGCGCCTACTCAAGGCCATCTCCAGCAGTGCCCGGCCCTGCTCATAACGCGACCCGTCCCGGTTGTTGATCTTGATCATCGGCAGGACCTGGTGGTCGGGAAAGACCGCCGACAGATTGGCGCTCCGCGCGGAGAACATCAGCGAAATCGGGACCGTCAGCACGATGTGGCAGCCGAAGCCTTTGAACAGCTCACCCCGCTCGATGAACAGCCATTCGTGGGACGTCAGGCCGTTCGGCTTCTCCTTCAGCGAAATCCGGTCCAGTCCATCGACGATCAGAACCAGGTCGCGTTTGCCCTGTTTGCGAACTTTGTCCCGCGCCTTCTGAAACAGCAGGGCTCCTCGATCAAGCAGTTGCGACAGGCGTGGTTCCAGCTTTTGACGAACGGTTGTTTTCGAATCGGTTCCGCGTTTGATCATCCCTGTCAGCTTCGTCATCAGGCTGGCAAAGAACGGAATGCCTCCCTTCAGCTCCGCCTCGGACTTGACTTCCAGTTCGAATGACGCGCGAGCCGTCTCCTCGACGACGGTTTCCGCAAACCATTTGTGAAGCGACTCCAGGGTCTTCTGATCGAGTTTGATCTTCTGCTCTCGCAGGCTGTCTTCGAGGCCGCGGATGAAAGACAGGAGGATATCGACTGGTTCCGTGTCTTCGATATCGATATCTGTTTCCGCATCGACGAGCGCCACGACGAATCCGGAGTTGATCAACGCCTGTTGGAGCTGCCGCAGTTCCGTCGATTTTCCACATCCCCGATGACCTGCGAGAAGCTGGACCAGAGGCACGTCAGACCGCTCGATTCGTCGCCGACACAGGGACGCCGCCATCCCGTCATCTCCGCGTGCCGCGGAAAAATCGACGTAACGTTCGTCGTCCGCGGCCAGACTTTCGACGGGGTTGCACGTTTTGAATGCAGCATCGACGGTCGTCACAGGCAACGACATACTGGTCTCCGGATTTCAACGAAACGGTGTTGGTCAGGCGAGTTTATCGATCGGGAACAGGGACAGGAATGGCACATGAAATGGTGCCGCTTCTGGATGGACTCGATGCATCGCTCTGCCCATCCGAAGACTCAAGACAGCACCAGCAGATCAGAGCACTCGTTCAGACGGCGCTCGACGCGTGCCGCCGTCGCCAGCGGTCCGATCTCGGGATCGATCAACACGCCTAAGAATCGACTGCAGCCACAATGAAGCTTCGCCTCCTGAGTCAGCACGATATTCGTCAAACACTCACAATGGGCTCGGCTATCGCACTGATGAAGGAAGCATTCGTTGCCCTCACGCAAGGAGCCATTCAGGTTCCGGTGCGAACGAATATCAGTAATGCGGCAGGAACACTGCTTTACAAGCCGGCCCTGATGCCTTCATCGAAGCTATTCGGTCTGAAGGCCGTTTCAGTATTCCCTGGCAATGTTGAGCGTGGATTGCCGGTCACTACGGGGCTGATGCTGGTTAACGACAGCGATACGGGATTGCCGCTTGCTCTGATGGACGCCGAATACCTGACTGCCCTAAGGACCGGGGCCGCGTCTGGCCTGGCAACTCAACTGCTGGCGAATCCGGACACAACGGTCGTCGCGCTGATCGGCACTGGTGGCCAGGCGGCCTGCCAGCTTCAGGCCATGCTGGAAGTACTGCCGCTGGAGACCGTGCATGTCTTCTCGCGGAAGTTCTCCAACGCAGAGACATTCTGCCGCGATCAGGCGGCATCGGCCGGAGCGTGCCGTCTTGTGCCAGCATTGTCGAAAGACGTCCTGAAGGAATGCGGCGTCATCACGACCGCCACAAACAGCACGACTCCGGTCTTCGCAGATGAAGGAATTCAAACAGGAGTGCATATCAACGGAGTTGGTTCATTCCGCCCCGACATGGTTGAGGTCCCAGTGGAAACGGTCATCCGCGCCGAAGTATTTGTCGATCATCGCGAGGCCGCACTCCGCGAGGCGGGCGACATCGTCGACCCGATGAAACGCGGTCGGCTGCCTGGCGATTATTCGCCGGCGGAACTTGGTGAAGTCCTTCTCGGACAGCGACCAGGACGGACCAGTGTCGAGCAGACGACTTTCTTTAAGTCAGTCGGCAATGCCGCTCAGGACATCGTCTGCGCTGCAGAGATTCTGGCGATTGCAGAGCGAGAGAATCTCGGTCAGGTCGTCGAGATGTAGTTAGTCCGAGTTCGCTGAACGTGCCCACGCGATTGCCTCGATCTCGACTACCAGTCCTGCCTTAACAAGCGACGCGACAACTACTGTGGAACTGGCAGGCGGGTCGTTCGGAAACCAGCGATGTCGGGCTTCGTTGTAGAGTGGATAGTCGGCATCGGCGACCAGATAGGCCGATATTTTCAGGACGTCCTCCATACTCGAACCGGCGTGTTCCAGAAGCTCGGACAGACGGCGGAACACCAGATCGGATTGCGCGACGACATCTCCAGGAGCAATCACAGCGAAGTTGTCGTCGATCGCGACAAACCCGGACGTGAAGACCAGATCGCCCTTCCGCACTGCGTTGGGAAACTTATCGGTCTCCGGACGCGGACCTTTGAAGTAGGAGTGTTTGTCAGACATGAGTCGTACCTGGGCTGGTGTTTTGCTGAACGAGACTGGCACGCGAGACGACGGCTGGTGTGGATCAGCCCATCACTTCTTCCAGTGAGACCAGGCGGCTCTTTTCTTTCATCGATTTGACGCCGGCGTGGACGATCGCTGTGACTTCCAGAATCTCCTGATGCGGCACTGGCTCGATTCCCGTCCGGACCATATCGAGAAACACGTTGGCCATGTTGATCATCTGATAGTGATGCCCGTACCAGCGATTTCCTTCGATGGCGGGAGAGTAGGTGTATGTGTCCTTCGTAAAATGAACCGACGTTTCGTTGTAGCGGTTACTCACGTCCGGACGTCCGAACCAGATCTCGGCCGGCAGACGATCCGCGTAGGTCACCAGTGCATGGCACGTCCGATCGGGGACCGCATATGCGCTCACGGCTTCGACTCCCGGCCCACAGATCGTCATGACCGTCCATGCAGGATGCTGACCATAGACAGCCCAGCGATCTGCCGAGTAACGACCTCCCATACTGGCGATAACGTATTCCAGCTCGCCGAACTCGCCGGCATCTCGGAGACGAACTGCCTCTTCAGTGCCCCACTGATGGCGAAACAGGCTGGACGACATGATCGGAGCTTTGTTCTTCCGAGCCAGTTCGAGAATCTTCTTTGTTCCGGCCACGGTTCCTCCGATTGGTTTGTCGCAGAACGCCGGCAGGCCTCGCTCCAGAGCTGGAGCGATCAAGTCGAAATGGTCGTCACCCACTCCCGAGCCATCGCCCAGCCACACGGCATCCACTTCCTTTGCCATCTGCTCGACACTGCTGGCGACTTCAACTCCAGGAAACGCTTCGGTGTAGAGCTTCGCGATTTCCGGGTCTTTCTCGTAATAGTGAGTCACGCGCACGTCGCGATGAGGCAGGATGTTGAAATGCTCACGCGGATTCCTCAGGTGCTTTTCAAAGAGTTCCACGCGACCCGGGTCGAGTAGTTTCCGAATCGCATCCATGTTGCAGTCGGCATGAAAGCTCTCGGTAAACTGCCACGTGTGACCGTTCGTTCGCTGCGGTTGTCCTTGATTTCGAGCTGAGATTACGCCTATCCGATAGGGCTCCTTGCGACGATCTTCAGGAGCACTTTGCCTCGCCAGGGTCGCTGTTTCCACCAGTGCTCCGATCCCAACGGCACTCGTGGCTGCCAATAGTTCGCGGCGGGTCGGCATGTGCTTCTCCAGGTTGAGGTGTTCGAGTGTCGGTATCCCACTCAGAGGGAAAGTCGGACTGTGGAATGAGAATCGACGGATCGCCGTGCTACAATCCAAGGCCTCCGCTTCATCCCTCCCTTCGGCTTTCTGCCATGCACAAACCCGCCATCCACATCGTTGTGCTGTTGGTCCTGACCACGTCGCTGAACCAGCCACGTGCGCATAGCGAATCGCCAACGGCTGATGATCTGAAGTTCTTCGAGACGCGGATTCGGCCCGTCCTGGTGAAGCACTGTTACGAGTGTCATGCGGCCGATTCGAAGGAACTCGGGGGCAAACTGCGGCTCGACACTCGTGACGCGATTCTAAAGGGCGGCGAATCGGGGCCGGCTTTGATCGGAGGGAAGCCGAACGCCAGCCTGATCGTACAGGCGATGCGCTTCGACGGTGTCGAAATGCCGCCCGATCAACCGCTGCCGGAAAATGTGATCAACGACTTCGTGACATGGGTTCAACGAGGGGCTCCGTATCCGCAGTCGGTCAAATCAACCGACACGCCCGGAGAAGCGTCTGATAAGAGTACGCTCTGGTCGCTTCAGCCGGTTAAGAATTCGCCGGTGCCCGAAGTTCAGAATCAGAATTGGCCGCGCGGCCCGCTGGACCACTTTGTCCTGGCTCGACTGAATACGGCCGGACTATCGCCGACTCGTGACGCTCCAGCGCACACGTTAATTCGGCGGCTGTCATATGACCTGGTTGGCCTGCCGCCATCGATGGATGATGTCGAGCAGTTCGTAATCGACTATCAGCGAGACGGCCAGGCGGCGGTTGAGCAGCTGGTCGATGCACTGCTTGCGAGTCCGCAGTTCGGTGAGCGCTGGGGACGGCACTGGCTGGATGTGGCTCGATTCGGCGAATCGAACGGCAACGACGGTCTGAGCCGTAACCCGACGTTTCCTCATGCATGGCGTTACCGGGATTACGTCATCGACGCGTTCAACACAGACGTACCCTACGACCGCTTTCTGACCGAACAGATCGCTGGCGATCTGCTTCCGGCTGACTCGCCGGAACAGCGTGATCGGCATCTGATCGCCACTGGCTTCCTGGCGATGGCATCGAAGCCGGCGAAGGCCATGAACAACAATTTCGACATGGATGTCGTCGCCGATCAGATCGATGTGGTTGGGAGCGGAGTGATGGGTCTGAGCGTGGCCTGTGCTCGATGTCACGACCACAAATTCGATCCGGTTCCGACTCGGGATTACTACGCACTGGCTGGGATGTTCACGAGTACTGAAACGATGTGGGGAGTCGCTGCGAACGAGAAGCTCACGGCGCCCGCCACCGATCTGCATGTCCTGAAAGCCGCACCGCATGTTCTGCCGCCGGAAGGCTTTGTGGAAACGGTGCTTGTGCTTGAATCCAACACGGGTGTGCCGAAACCGCTCCCCAAACCGAATTGGCCGGTCGGCACACCATTAGCCATGGGCGTGCGCGATCGCAGCAAGCCGGCGGACTGCAAAGTCAACATCAAGGGAGACGCGAAGAAACTGGGCAAGGCTGTGCCGCGCGGATTTCTTTCGACGTTCGAATCCGAACCGGCGACCGCGATTGAAGTTGACCGCAAGCAGAGTGGACGACTGCAACTGGCGGAGTGGCTGACCAGCGGACGCCATCCGCTGACAGCTCGAGTGATGGCAAACCGCATCTGGCTGCACCTGTTCGGTGAGGGCCTCGTGGGGACGCCTGATGACTTTGGCGTGTACGGCGAACGGCCGACTCATCCGCAACTGCTCGATCACCTGGCAACTCGGTTCGTCGACGAGGGCTGGTCCGTCAAACGGCTCATTCGCTCGATCGTGCTGAGTCGGACGTATCAACTCGACAGTGACGCTTCGGATGAATTGGTCCGGGCCGACGAGACCAACCGATTACTCGCGCGGCACAATAGACGTCGTCTGGATGCGGAGTCACTGCGGGACGGAATACTGCAGGTCAGCGGCCAGTTGGACCCGGAGCCGGCTGACGGTTCCATCATTCGACATCGAGACATTCTGGTGAATCTCGCGGGGAACCTGCATGAGCCCAGCAATCACCGCAGCGTCTACCTTTGTTATCTGCGAAGTTCCCCGCCGCCTGAGCTGGCCGCATTCGATCTGCCGGATTTCACCACGGTCACGGGAAAACGCGACCTGAGTACGATTCCTGGTCAGGCACTGTATCTCTACAACAGTCCGTTCGTGATTGAGCAGGCCAGCTCGTTTGCGAGCCTGGTCATGAGCGAGGCAGACGACAACGCAGCGAGAGTGCGACTTGCCTTTCGACGAGCGCTGGGTCGAGAACCGGATCGAAGCGAAGTCGAGCAGGCGATCGAACTTGTGCGGCTCACGAAGTCCGACCTGGAATCCGATGTCAGAGCATGGGCCAGCCTTTGTCAGGCGATGCTTGTTTCCAACGAGTTTCGATACGTCGATTGATAAACTACGTGCCGACTTCAAACCGTTGGCATGAGCGGTGTCATGCCGAACGGCGGTAATACAACGGAAAGAATCACGGCATGAACTACTCTCGACGCAACATGCTGCAGTCCGCGTCCTGCGGATTCGGTTATCTGGCACTCCAGGCTCTGTGTGGCGAACAGGCCTCGGCGGCAACCACCGCGCCGCTTGCACCGCGGACACCCCCGCTGTTCGCTCGGGCAAAGCGCGTGATTTTCCTCTGCATGAGCGGCGGACCTGCTCATTTAGACACGTTCGATTACAAGCCGCAGACGGGCAAAAAGCAGCATCCGGGATCCGTGGTCCCGTTCTGGCGTCGGGGAGAAAGCGGGCTCTGGATTTCGGACCTGCTACCTGAAACGGCTCGGCATGCAGACAAGCTGTGCGTCATTAACGGGATGCATGCCGACACAGGTATTCACGCTCAGTCGTTCCTGCAGCTGCATACGGGTGACCGGTTGCGTCAGCGGCCCAGTCTCGGTTCGTGGATCAGTTACGGACTGGGGACAGAGAACCAGAATCTGCCTGGCTTTATCAGCCTCAATACTTCCAAGAGTTCCGTCTATTCGAGTGCGTTTCTGCCGTCGATCTACAACGGCACTCCCATCGGAGTGAATGGCGAAGACATGAGCGCCGCCACGATCAGCGACGTGGCGAGTGCCCATCTGCCGCTGACGTCGCAGCGTCGACAGCTTGATTTCGTCCAGATGATGAATCGCCGTCACCTGTCGCAAAGACCGGGCGATGGCAGGCTGGAGAGTGTCATTCAGTCGATGGAACTCGGCTTCCGCATGCAGACTGCGGCACCGGGCATCCTGGACATCAGCTCGGAGACGAAAGCCACACTGGATCGTTATCAGGTCGGTCGGCAGAAGGAATCGGTGGGAACGTGTCGCGTAACCGACTTCGGTCGTCAGTGTCTGCTGGCGCGACGATTTGCCGAGGCGGGTGTCCGGTTCATCGAGGTGAATCACGGAAGCTGGGACCAGCACAAGAACCACCGTCGCGATCTGACGGCGAATTGCCAGGCCACGGACGCGCCGATCGCCGCATTGCTGGACGATCTCGATCAGCGCGGGCTGCTGGACGAAACGCTGGTCGTCTGGGGCGGAGAATTTGGCCGCCCGGGGCTGACTCCTGGTGACGGCAAGGACTACACCGGCCACAACGCGAATGGCTTTACGTTCTGGCTGGCCGGTGGTGGAGTCAAGTCCGGTTACGTTCACGGAAAAACGGACAACACTGGTGCTCGCGCCGTAGAAGGCAAGGTCCACTTCCGAGACCTGCATGCCACCATCCTGCATCTGATGGGGCTTCCAGCCAACGATTTGAAGTTCTGGCATGCCGGCCGGGATCACCGGCTGACCGGACCGGAAGGCGGCAAGGTCGTCCACGATCTCTTCAGTTGATTCGGCTCCGGCCAGATTCCTCGTCCAGATCCGATGGAGCACGATCGCGAGCTATCGGATGAAATGGTCGACCCCACTGACTCGAGCGCATCCGAGTTGCGCGGCTCGAACAGCGTCTGAGCTGTTTGATCGTCCAGCATTGACCCGTGGAACGACGCATACGCCAGGCACGGCGGCTGTAGACGGAATTCTCCGAAATCCGCACTCGGCAGGTCCCGATTTCGGAGAAATCGGACTACGGCTCGGGTATGGCCTGCTTCGCCTTTGAATCGCACGTTTGGCACGTGTGACCACGTCGAAACGCAGCTGACCACAGTTGAAACAAGTGCTCACCCGCGTCGAAGGCCACAAAACCGTCAAAGTCGGTGTTTCCGTTTCAATTCGGCGAATCGGAATAACCGATACAGCTTACACCACGCCGTGGTGGCTGCGCGGGATCCCGTGTCTGGCATTACGAACGTGGTGTGCAGCAGGGCCCCCTTTTGAATTACGCGGCAACTGACGGGTTGGAACTGTCCAGGTCGAGGTCATTCATGCGATTCACACCAAGCCATCGCTCAACAGGATCACTCGGGATCCTGTTGCCAGTGCTCGCCTCAGTGATTGTGGCGGGAAGCGTTGATTCGCTCCGTGCACAGGCACCGCCTGGCTGGACTGGCGCGAATCCGGGTTATCAACAGCCTGCGCAGAACTGGCAACAGCCAGCTGGAGTCGGGCAACAGCCGATTCAGCTTGTCCAGCGACGCCGTGTGGTGACCGCCGACGACACCAAGCCCAAACGACCTCTGCCGTTTCAACTGTCCGAACTTCCAGGCGTGATGGAAGAGATGGATGTCGTCCATCGTCGCAGTCAGCTTGTCGTCGCCAAAACGCCCGTTTCACGCATCGCGATCGCCGACGACACGGTCATCGATGTGGTGCAGTACAGCCCGACGGAATTTGGCATCATCGGCCTGGCGATCGGGACGACCAATCTACACCTGTGGTTTGATGACAGCCCCGAGCCGCTGATCTATCTGATCGAAGTGATTCGGGACCCGACCTCCGAGGATCGGCTGCGGACCGAATTCGGTAAGCTGGAAAAGCAGCTTCAGATTCTATTCCCCTTCAGCACGGTTCAGCTCATCCCACTGCAGCAGCGGCTGGTTGTCAGAGGGCAGGCGCGGGATGCAGAGGAAGCCGCCCGCATCCTGCAGATCGTGCAGTCAGCGTTCGGCAACCAGTTCGGCAACCAGGCGGGAATCGGTGCTGGAGGCGTCGGCGGATTTGGTGGTGGTGGTGGTGGCGGCGCTGGTGGTGGTGCTGGCGGATTCGGAAACAACAACAACAATAATAACAATGGCAACAACGGCTTTATCGTCAACATGCTGGAGGTCCCGGGAAACCACTTGATCATGCTGCACGTGAAGATCGCGGAAATCACCCGTACTCAAGGGCGACGGCTTGCTCTCGATCTGGATCTGGACGACCTGACCGGCAATGGTCGACACCAACTCATGAGCGTTCTGGGTGGGACTGTGGGATCCACACTGACCGGTGTGTTTGAGAACGGCGAAATCGACGTGTTACTGAGCTGGCTGGCCGCACACGGCACAGCGAAAGTTCTGGCGGCCCCCACGCTGACAGTACTCAGCGGGCATTCGGCGAGCTTCCTGTCTGGCGGTGAGTTTCCTGTCCCCACAATCGTGGGCGTTGGGGGAGCAGCGGGCACAACGACGTCATTCCGAGGTTTCGGAACGTCGCTGCTTGTCCAGCCGGAGATGATCGACAAGGACTGGATCAAACTGCAGATTACGCCGGAATACAGTGCGATCAATGCCGAGCTTAGCGGCGGGGGGGGCGGGTTTGGACTCGACACGCGACGGGCACAGACAACGGTCAAGCTCCGCGAAGGCCAGACCATCGTTCTAGCTGGATTGTACGGCAGTTCGATGGGTGCCACGGTGAATCGAATCCCGTTCCTTGGTGAGTTGCCGATAATCGGGCCCGCGATTTTCACGTCAAAAACGGCCAGCCGCGGTGAGAACGAATTACTGATTCTGGTGACGCCAGAACTGGTACGCCCCATGGACCCGGAAGAAGTTCCGCCATTGCCCGGCTTCTATGTCACGTCGCCCAACGACATCGAACTGTACGGCTATGCGAAGACCGAGGGATATCCGGACCAGGGTTACTACCAGCTCAGTCCGTATGGCTGGGGGCCTGGTTACGCCACAGAGGTCAGCTATCGGCCGTTTAATCCAGCATCGTTCGGCAGCCCGACTCCGTACGGTGGAGGTGGCCGATTCGCAGGCGGAATGGGCGGAGGTTTTCGGCCCGGTGGCCAGGTGATGCAGCCACAGACGCAAGCTGTCTATCCAGGGCCGCCCATGGGTGGTGCTGGTGGCTATCCTCAACCACAACAACCTGCAATGGCTCCCCCCGCTGGTCAACCAATGCAGCCGTTTCCTGATCCGGGCATGCAGCCAGGAGTTCAGCCGATGGGAGCGATTCAGCCGGTGAGTTATGAACGACCGGCGTCGGGCAACCCGATCACAAACTGGTGGCGTCAACGGACACCACAAGTCAGTCCGAATAATCCGGCTGTTCGTTCGACCAATTCAACCGTCCCGAGTCTGCGTTCCGGCACTGATTCTCGACTCGGCAGCGGGCGGCCGAATTACAGCAACCGGCAACCGCCACCTGGCACGCCGCAACGTCAGACGAACAACACAGCCTCACGCTACTCACGATAAGACAAAAAGCAGGCAGGTTTTCGTCCGCGGCCGACAATCACTCTCCGAGACGAACAATCAACTCACAGAATGCAGTACGGGCGGTACTGAATACGTCCACTACACGGGGGAACGATCATGCTTGGATCACGCAACGGAAGGCGTGTCGCTTTGAGTTTGGCGGCAACGGGCTTATTGGGGGTTGCCGGCTGCCTCAAGCCAACCATCCAGTTAGTTCCTACAACATTGTCCATGCGCCGACCGCTGGCGATTCCCGACACGTATCCGCTGGGCAGCATCGTGCGGGCTCACTACCACACGATGGAGACGAACGGGGAAGCGATGGATTTCGTCATTCATCGCTTCGAGTTCATTCGCCAATCAGCCGAGTTGAACGGTTTCGGGCTTGACCATCTGCTGGAGATCGCGGCCCGCGCTCGCAGTGCTCCATTCCCGATTCTCGTCGAGCGATCGGTCAACAATTCGGATCCGGAACTGGATCAGCATCGGCGCCAGATGATCGCCTGGATGCTGGCTGAAAAGGGCGTTTCGAACGCCAGCGCCCGCGTCATTGTCTCGCAGGCATACGACCCCGGACAGAATGGTCAAGAGGCGGTACGGACGTTTAATCGCTTTATCAATGGCGGAAGCCAAGGTGGTGGCGGTGGCGGTGGAGGTGGCGGCGGTGGTGGAGGCGGTGGAGGTGGTGGTTTCTGATTTCTGAACAGAATGTCTGACACGGCGGAAATCCACACCCGCGTTCGTTCACACGGACGCGGGTTTTTCTGTGCGCATGTCAATCGTCGCTCGCAATGCCTGGCTGATTTCGCTTACCAGCCCCGTGATCGGCAACGGAAACGTCAGTTCGAATCATGCCGGCACACGAACTCGAGCCTTGGGCACGCCACAGCCTCCGTCACTTCGCAGTCCATTGAACATATCAAAAGTGGCCGATACGATGATGCTCCCACCGTTGTTAATCCTTCCCCCACTGATGTCCTGCCCAGCGGAGAGGCCCATGAGGGGTCAGATATCCCAGGCGACTCAGCCTTTACGCGGCCACGCCCTCCGAAATGCGAACCTCAGGAAAAGGTCCCTGAAGCGCTCTCGGACGGCACCTCCACTGGCCCGTATGGCGGTCGAAGTTCGCGTCAATCAACTTGACATGACGCGGATCGAACTGGCCCGGCAATCGGGTATCAGTCGCGGTGCGCTCCGCGATCTGGAACTGGGGATTCACACGCCGACACGCAACACGCTGGAACGCTTCATCGAGTTCTGCGAGGCACGACGTGTCGACGAAACCTGCATCGAATCGCTGCGTGATCTGTACGCAGGACCGGCTGATTCGCTTGAGCATTTCATCGCTCGGCTCGAACTGCGGGCCGGATCGTCGCCGAAACTGGCACGACAAGTGGGTATCAGTGCCGCCACTCTGTGGGAATACCGTCGCGGAAACTTTCCCGTCCCACACGCGCTCCTGAAGAAAATGTGCGAAGCCGTCGGCGAGGACTTCGAGCTGGCAGAATCGCTGTGGCACGACTCGGAACGGCAGCGGTTTATTGGCCGCGGTTTTCCAAAAGCACTCGCGGAATTCTGCGTGCTGCGGTTGCGGTCGGGACATGCCGAGTCCGACCTGCTGGAATTGGGACTGGGGACCGCTCAGTTGCGACGACTCTGCTATCTGGAATTGCTGCCGTGGAATCGCATGGCTGCCGTCGCTCGTGCGATGTGCCGGAATGACGAGGAACTGCGGTCACTCCGAGACATCTGGCAGGACGATTATCGCGATCAGAAATCAGAAGGCCTGCACGATTTCGGACACAAGCTGAAACGGCTGCGAGAGAAGTACGAGGTGACTCGTCGCGAGCTGGCGGATCTCTTCCTGATCGGTGGCAAGAAACCTGCACGTATCATCAAACACATTGAAGAAGACGGGCATTATTCGCAGCAGGCTTTTCCCGGTGGACTCGTCGCCCTGTTGACCGACCGCGACAAGACACCGGCATCAGCAGGCAGAGACGCAGACACCGGTGACAATGCGGACTGGAACGGCTACCTGCAGACTGAGTCCGCCGCGGAACTCCGGAAGCTGTGGGAACGGCGACGCGTGCGGTTTCATCTGCGCCACCGCCCCGAAATGCTGCTCGACCTGAGACTGCAGCGTGAATACTTCGGATTCGACGTGGCCGAGGCGGCGCACGTACTGGGCTACACCAGTCTGGAGTACCAGAAAATCGAACGCGGCATCGAATCGCTGACAGACTCGGCTCGGCAGCGCATTCTCGATGCGGTTGAAGAAAACGGACATCGTCGCATTCACGAAGTGTTCGCGCGTCAGGACGCGCGGGACGTGCAGCGTCTTGCCTGGAAAGAACCGAGCTCGGTGACGGACCTGATCACGCTGCTGGCCCGCCGTGAAGGCGGAATTGTCCCGCTCTCACGTGTACTCCGAGAGGCGGACTTGAAGGGCATTTCGCCGCCACGACTGCGGTCCTATGTCCAGGAAGAGGAAACTCCCACCTGGTATCTGCTGCAGCAGATCGCATACACCTGCAAGGTGGAAAAACTGCAGGCCGTCCATGTGAACTGGATTCACCGCTACCGCGCCCAGCTTCAGTCGAAGAGCGACTCGTTGCTGGCCGTTGAATTGCGGTTGTTGATTGCTCAGGTCGCGCCGACGCTGCGTGAGTTCAGTCGCCGGCTGCCGTTCAACTATTCCGTGCTGCTCCGCGACCTGTACCGCGTGGAGCGAAAAGAGTCGTTCAAGTGGTTCCACGTCGAGCGCATCCTGAACGCCGCCGGACTGCCCAACGAGTCCGAACGCTGGCGAGTCATCCACCGGCTGTGGATGTCGCACAACTGAGAGCGGCAGTTGCACGCGTACGACCCGCGCTTTGTCAGGCGTGATTAGTGCTTTGTCATGGTGGAAACTTAGGGTTGGGTGGCTGGGGTCGAGCGAAGCGAGCCCCCAGCGTTGTCGGACTGGGGGCTCACTTCGTTCGACCCCAGCCACCCTGACTTTTGACTCTGACGAAGCACTACGAAATCAGCTCACGCAGTTGCTTGATGTAACCGGGAATCTCTTCCCACGGTTTTTTCTCTTCGTACTCAAGCACGACGTAGCCGCGGTAATTGGCGGCTCGCAGAATCCCCACCATCCGCTTCAGGTCGGCATGCTCTTCCGTGCCTCTCGGCCCGACCATGACTTTGAGCTGGGCGTTGATGGCATAGGGAGCGATCTTTTCGAGGTCGGCGTAGGGATCGTCAGTCCGGAAGTTTCCGCTGTCGAAATTGACACCGAACCACGGTGAATCTTTCACACGTCCGACAATCGCGAGCAGTTGCTGCGGAGTGGCAGTGATTCCTCCGTGATTCTCCAGCGCCAGAAAGACGCCCTTTTGCGCGGCGTACTCAAGACACTCATCGATACCGGCCACGCAGCGGTCCAGAGCGACTTCTTCGGAGTCGCCCTTCGCCACTCGACCCGCAAAGATGCGAATGACCGGGGCTCCCATGACGGCGGCGTTGTCGATCCACGTTTTGCATGACTGAATCTGTGCGTCGCGTTTCTCGCCGTCCGGCAGGCAGAAGTCGTTGCCGATGGCAGTGCCGGAGATGTCGAGTCCGAGTCGAAACGCCCGCTGCTTCAATCCCAGCAGAAACTCGTGCGTGGCATCCGGCGGAAAGTAGTACGACGTCAGTTCCGTTCCATCCAGATTCAATTTGGCGCAGAAATCCACGAAGTCATCCAACGTCATCTCGCCGGGTTTTGTTCCCCGTGGAAGCAAACTGTTGAAGGAGTAAGCCGCAAGGCTGAGCTTCATATGCGACTGACCGTTGCGTTCCGGTGGTCCGGCGGCATGAGCGGTCGACGAATTGAGCGCTGCTGTGGCAGCCGCTCCAGCGGCAAAGAAACCACGTCGAGAAAGTTGATGTGTCATGTGGTGTTCTCTCTGATGTTAAATGGCCAACTGACCTGGATTTCTGGCTTGCTGTCGCAGACGATTACCCAGTCTGGTCACGGCCTCGGCATCCCAGTGCCATGCTGATCCATGCGATGATCATCAGGAGTCCGCCGATCGGAGTGATCGCTCCCAGTTTTGTCACGCCTGTCAGAACGAGTGCATACAGGCTTCCGGAAAACAGTCCGATCCCCAGGATGAAACACCATGCCGCGACGATGTGACCACGGGCCGGCGGCGTCCGTGCCACCAACCCCAGTGCGATCAGCCCGAAGGCGTGATACATGTGATATTCAGCCGCCGTGTTGAAATCGCGCAGGTACTTGTACGTTGCGGGGACCTTTAATCCTGCGATCGACTTTGTGGCATCCCCGTATACGGCTTCCAAACGTCCCTCAAGTCCGTGTGCACCGAACGCACCGAAGATGACTCCGATGGCCGCCAGCACCGCCCCGATGATCACCCAGTTGCGCGGCGAAGTCATTCGGACTTCCCCCTTCTTAGCGAATGATGTTCCTTCTCCCCCGAGGGGGAGAAGGTGGCCGTAGGCCGGATGAGGGGGGTGTTGAAGTTGCCAGACAATATTCTGCGATAGACCAATGAAAGTGGACACCGGAAATAGAATTTAGACGGCGAGTTTAGTGCGGTGTTCTTCTTCGAATTCGTCAGGTGTTCTGTAACCGAGAGTCTGGTGAAT